>JAGZFB010000010.1:0-79541 GCA_018368055.1 Collinsella sp.
CCTATGGCACTTCAACATCATTGTCGCAGCCCCGACCCGCGGTCACGAGCGGGGGCTCCTATCTTTTCAGTGCCCTCGGATTGGGTCATAGTGTCTGTCCGCGCCAAAACATCGGCGTTGCCATGGCCCAGATGCGGCACTTGGGGACGTTCCTTTTGTGCCGGCACTTGGGGACGGTCCTTGCAGCAATCTGTCGATTGAACGTCGTTGTGTGTTCGCGCTATCATGCATGGTTACAATTGGTTAGCCGTGGCAAACGGTTAGCCAAGGTAAACTAAATGCAACGCCCTGTGGGCGTCGGGGGAGGAACACGGACGTGAAGCTCGATACACTCGAGATTGGAAAGGACGCCGTTGTCGCATCGGTGGCATCGGACGATCAGGCACTCCGACAGCATATTTTGGACATGGGTCTTACGCCGGGCACCGAAGTCACCATGATGAAGTACGCCCCCATGGGCGATCCGCTCGAGATCCGCCTGCGTGGCTACGAGTTGACACTGCGCAAGGACGATGCCGCTCGCATCGAGCTCGTGGGTATTCACGACACCGATACGGGTCCGCGCGCTAACGCCGCAATCGGCACGACGGAGCATCCGGCCCTGGGCGAGGGGACGTATTCGCCCCGTGCGGCAAAGACGGCCGTGCCCGAGGGCGCGCCGCTGCACTTTGCCCTCGCCGGCAACCAAAACTGCGGCAAGACCACGTTATTCAACCAGCTGACGGGCTCCAACCAGCACGTCGGTAACTTTCCCGGCGTGACGGTCGACCGCAAAGATGGCACCATTCGCAACCACCCCGAGGCAAGCGTTACCGACCTGCCAGGCATCTATTCGCTGTCGCCGTACACGGGCGAAGAGATCGTGAGCCGTCAATTCATCCTTGACGAAAACCCCGACGCCATCATCGACATCATCGACGCCACCAATATCGAACGCAACCTGTACCTGACGCTACAGCTTATGGAGCTCGACCGTCCTATGGTCATCGCGCTCAACATGATGGACGAGGTGACCGCCAACGGCGGCGCCGTGGACGTCAACCTGCTCGAGAGTCTGTTGGGCGTGCCCGTTGTTCCCATTAGTGCTGCCCGCAACGAGGGTATCGGCGAGTTGGTGGATCATGCCTTGCACGTGGCGCGGTTCCGCGAGCGCCCCGGTCGCCTGGACTTTTGCGCGCCCGACGGTCCGGACGGCGGTGCGCTGCATCGCTGCATCCACGGTATTGCTAACCTGATCGAGGACCATGCCGTGACGGCGCACATCCCGGTGCGCTTTGCGGCGACCAAGCTGGTCGAGGGCGATGAGCTGGTAACCGAGGCGCTTCACCTGGATCGCAACGAGCTCGACGCCATCGAGCACATCATTACCCAGATGGAGGGCGAGGCCGGCACCGACCGCCTATCTGCGCTGGCCGATATGCGTTTTAGCTTTATCGGCGACGTGTGCGGGCGTTGCGTCGTCAAGCCGCACGAGAGCCGCGAGCACGTGCGCTCCGTCAAGATTGACCGCATCCTGACAGGTCGTTACACAGCCATTCCGGCGTTTCTGGTGATCATGGGCCTCGTCTTTTGGCTGACGTTTGGCGTGATCGGCGCGGCGTTGCAGGGACTCATGGAGGACGGTATCGCTGCCATCATCGCCTCGGCCGATGCGGGCCTCAAGGCGTTCGGTACCAACGACGTGGTGCGCTCGCTGGCTGTCGACGGCGTGCTTACGGGCGTGGGCAGTGTGCTGACCTTCCTGCCGATTATCGTCGTGCTCTTTTTGTTCCTCTCCATTCTGGAAGACTCCGGATACATGGCGCGCGTGGCCTTTGTCGTGGATAAGGTGTTGCGTCGCTTTGGCCTGTCGGGCCGCAGTTTCGTGCCCATGCTCGTCGGTTTTGGCTGCACCGTGCCGGCTATCATGTCGACCCGTACGCTCCCATCCGAGCACGACCGCAAGATGACGGTCATGCTCACGCCGTTTATGAGCTGCTCAGCCAAGCTGCCGGTTTACGGCTTGCTGTGCGGGGCGTTTTTCCCGCAGGCGACGGTTCCCGCCATGGTCTCGCTCTATCTGATCGGTATCGTGGTCGGCTGCGTCGCGGCTTTGGTGCTCAACCGCACGGCATTTAAGGGCGACCCGGTGCCGTTTATCATGGAGCTCCCCAATTACCGCCTGCCGAGCGTCAAGACGACGGTGATGCTGGCATGGGATAAGGCCAAGGACTTCATCACCAAGGCCTTTACCATTATCTTTGCCGCGACCGTGGTCATCTGGTTCCTTCAGACGTTCGACATCCGCTTTAACGTGGTCGCCGACCAGTCGCAAAGCCTGCTTGCCGGTCTGGGTAGCATCATCGCGCCGGTGTTGGCCCCGCTCGGCTTTGGCGACTGGCGCGCCTCGACGGCGCTCGTCACGGGGCTCATTGCCAAGGAGAGCGTCATCTCGACGCTCACGGTGCTTTTGGGCGCAACGTCGCCCGCGGCGCTGTCGACCATGTTTTCGCCGTTTACCGCCTACGTGTTCTTGGTCTTTACGTTGCTGTACCCGCCTTGTGTGGCGGCAATCGGCGCCGTCAAGAGCGAGTTGGGCGCGCGCTATGCCGTGGCCGTATTCGCGTTTCAGGTCGCCGTTGCCTGGATCGTGGCGTTTGTCGTGCATTCGGCGGGCATATTGCTGGGGTTGGCTTAGTTATTTATTGACGGCGCAACCTCTGTGTATCGAATTGTTTTCGGCCCCGCATCTGTACTGACGGATGCGGGGCCGTTGCTATATAATCGCCTCCGCTCAAAACGATTGGAGACGTTATATATGACTCAGACAAGGCAAGACGGCATCACGCTCAAGCAGTGGCTCCCACTCGTCGGGCTCACCTGCTGTGCGTTCGTGTTCAACACGTCGGAGTTTATGCCCATCGGCCTTTTGACTGATATCGCCGCGTCGTTCTCGCTCACCGAGGCCCAGGCGGGCATCATGATCTCGGTCTATGCCTGGGGCGTCATGCTGCTGTCGCTGCCGCTCATGGTGTTCGCCTCGCGCTTTGAGTTCAAGCGGATGCTGCTGGGCGTGCTGGCCGTGTTCTCGCTCGGTCAGTTCCTGTCCGCTGTGGCGCCGACCTATCCCATCCTGGTCTGCGCGCGCCTGGTGGTCGCTTGCGCACATGCCGTGTTCTGGTCAGTCGCCTCGATTATGGCCTCGCGCCTGGTCGACACTCGCCACGGCGCGCTCGCCATCAGCATGATCGCTACGGGCTCGTCCATCGCGCAGATCTTTGGCCTGCCTCTCGGTCGCGCCATTGGCTTGGCCGTGGGCTGGCGCATGACGTTTGCCGTGGTCGGGGGCCTCTCAGCCATCGCGGTCGTCTACCAGGCAGCGGTGTTCCCGGCCATGCCGGCGGGTGAGCGCTTTACCGTCAAACAGCTGCCCGAGCTGCTCAAGAACCCGCTCCTCATCGCGCTCTACGCAGTCACGGTCTTCATGGCGACCGGCTATTACGCAAGCTACAGCTATGTCGAGCCCTTCCTGGCGCAGGTCGCGCACGTCGATGCGGGCGCCATTACCATGACGCTGACGGCGTTTGGCTGCTCTGGTTTGCTCGGAAGCTGGCTGTTTGGCCGCCTGTTCGATGGGCATCGCTTCCCGTTCTTGGCTATCACGCTCTCCGGCGTGCCGGTGGCCCTGCTGCTCATGGGGCCGGCCGCATCGTCGCTCGTGACAGTGCTTGCCGTCTGCGCACTGTGGGGTTGCTGCGCCACGGCCTTTAACGTGGCGTTTCAGGCCGAGCTCATCAAGCACACGCCGGCAGATTCGTCGGCCGTCGCCATGTCGATCTTCTCGGGCCTGTTCAACCTCGGTATCGGCACGGGTACCGCGATCGGCGGAGCCGTGGTTTCGGGTCCCGGTATCGCCTGGATCGGCTTTGTGGGCGGGGCGATTGCCGTCGTGGGCGTCATCCTCGCCATCACCGTGCTGTTTCCGGCCATCCGCCGCGCCAAGCCCGTCGCCTAATCACGTCCCCTCATCAGTTGCGGTGGAATAGTTCCTGTTTAAGGCTTCTGAAGGCCCAGACAGGAACTATTCCACCGCAACTTATTTTGGGGGAGAGGATACAAGCTGGGCATACAATGGATGTCGTTGTGTTGAGCTTACCGGGAGGCTGTTATGTGGGCATACGAGACGACGTTCTATCAGATCTATCCGCTGGGCTTTTGCGGGGCTCCGCGCGAAAACGCCGCGCCCGTTGCCGAGGATGAGCTCGCCCAGGCTGCCAACGCCGCGCCCAACCCCGATGCTCCTATCATGAAGGTCGCCCAATGGGCCGACTACATGCAGGAACTCGGCGTTGGCGCTGTGCTCATCAACCCACCGCTCGAATCTGATAGCCACGGCTACGATACACGCAGCCTGCGCCATATCGACCGTCGCCTGGGTGGGGACGCCGACTTTGCCGCCGTATGCGACACGCTGCATGCCCATGGCATCCGCGTGGTGCTCGATGCCGTCTTCAACCACGTCGGCCGCGGTTTTTGGGCCTTCCGCGATGTGCAGGGGCGCAAGTGGGACTCGCCGTACAAGGACTGGTTCCACATTAGCTTTGACGGCGATTCCTGCTATGGCGATGGCTTTTGGTACGAGGACTGGGAAGGCCATTTTGAGCTTGTGAAGCTCAACCTGCAAAATCCCGCTGTGGTCGATTACCTGCTCGAGTCCGTGCGCCGCTGGGCCGAGGTCTTTGGCGTCGACGGCCTGCGCCTGGACGTTGCCTATATGCTCGACCGCGACTTTATGCGCCGCCTGCACGTCTTTACCCGTGATCTCAAGCCCGACTTTGTGCTGATCGGCGAGACGCTCCACGGCGACTACAACCAAATCGTCAACGACGAGATGCTCGACTCCTGCACCAACTACGAGTGCTACAAGGGCCTGTACTCCAGCTTTAACTCGGTCAACATGTTCGAGATCGCCCATTCGCTGCACCGCCAGTTTGGCGGCGATCCGTGGTGCATCTACCGCGGCAAACATCTGCTGTCGTTTGTCGACAACCACGATGTGCCGCGCCTGGCAAGTATCCTCACCGACAAGTCGTGTCTGCGTCCCGCCTACGGCATGCTCTTTGGCATGCCGGGCATCCCGTGCGTCTACTATGGCAGCGAGTGGGGAATTGCCGGCGAAAAGGGTGGCCCCGATGGCGACTGGGCGCTGCGACCTGCGCTCAATGAGCCTGCGCCCAACGAGCTGACGGCGTTCATCACGCAGCTTGCGCACCTTCGCTCGGCCGACGACGCGGCTGCCCGTGCTCTCAACTACGGTGCCTATCGCAACGTGGTGATCCAGAACAAGCAGCTGCTGTTCGAGCGCGCCTGTGACGGCGCGACGGTACTCGTGGCGGTGAATGCCGTGGGTGAGCCTTACACCTTTGGCGCCGGCGAGCTCAACGGGTCCTTCGTCGACCTGCTTGCCGACGATGCGCCCACGGTCGAGCTGACGGGTACCCTTGAGCTTGCACCCTACGAGGTGCGCTATCTGTTGAGAGCCTAGCCCATGGCCGTATCTGACGAGGGCTATCAACATATTGAGCATGGGTTTGAGCCCGTGTTTGACGAGCACTCGCGCGTTTTGGTGCTCGGGTCGTTTCCCTCGGTGCTTTCGCGCGCCAATGCCTTTTATTACGGCAACTCTCAGAATCGCTTTTGGCGTGTGATGGCCACGTGCCTCGGTATGCCTGTACCGCCCAACGAGGGCGATCCTTTGGCAAGCGGTGAGCCCGCGACGCTCGACGCCTCGATTGCCGCCAAGCGATCCATGCTGTTGAACGGTGGCGTGGCCCTGTGGGATGCAATCGAGAGCTGCGACATTAAGGGCTCGAGCGACGCGAGCATTCGCAACGTTGTGCCGGCACATATCGAGCGCATTACCGATGCCGCGCCGATCGAGGTCGTTGTCTGTAACGGCGGTACGGCAGGGCGGCTCTACAAGCGCTACTTGCAAGATCGGACGGGGTTGCCTGCCATCGTCCTGCCCTCGACAAGTCCTGCCAATGCCGCCTGGCGCCTGGAACGTCTTGTTGAGCGTTGGCACGAAGCCGTTGACTGGGCTGTTATTTAATTTAGATTTTTGTTTGAGTGTGGGCACCCAGACGTTTCAGAACGCCTCGCCAGATCGGCGCGGGCAGCTCAGGCTTGGCGTAAATCATGCCATCGGTGTCGACGCCACCCGCTGCGGCGCCACCGAGTCGCTGTGCGCGCTCAACGGAACACCCCATGCGAACGGCGCCCACGAGCTTGTCTATGGCCTCCGAAAACGGTCGGCGCAAAAGTCCCATGCGCGGAGAATGACGAAGCGCCGCGAAGCCGCTGCCGGCACAGATGACAACGCCTCCGCACCACAGCTGTTCCCGCTGTTCGCATACCTTGCGAAGACGCTTGACGACCTCGTGTGCCGGCTCGGGGCTCTCGCAGGTGGTCTGGATAATCACGTAGACACGCGTTCCCGTACCGCCAAAACGATCGAGCGCCCGCTCGATAGCCGTTAATGACTCATCGTCAGCCACATCTTTAGCGGCCAGTACGATACCATCGACGGCGGCGTTGGCATCATCTGCCTTCAGGTCAACCGGGCGGGGGAGTGCGGTGCCGGAAAGCCGGGCATAGGCGGCGATGGCATCCTGCAGGTCCCAGAGCAAAAAATCAAGATCGGCGCTATTGGGAATACTGATATACGCAAGGCTTAATAGTGACAAGTAACTATTTTGTCGCAGAGAACGGTGTGACCCGAAGGTCACGCCGTTTTTCTGTGTTCATAGGTTGTTTGCGTGATGATAGGCTCGGAAATAACGGGAATATCTACATCGTCCACGAAGTTGAAGAAAATCTTCACTTTCTGCTTGCGCTTGCCGCTGGATTTGTCCGGGGCATAGACGATGATTTTCTTGATATACTCGTTCACGATGGTCTGTGTCAGCTCCTCCACATCCACATATTTCTGTGTCAGGGCGATAAAGGCATCCAGACCGTCGTTCATTTCTTCCCGCTGTTCCACCCATTCTTCGATAACTTCAATTTCGAGCTTTAACCGTTCCTGCTCCGCTTCATAGTCCGCAGACATCTTTCTGTATCTGTCCTGATTGAGATTTCCAAGAACATAGTCCTCGTACAGCCGGGCGATGATGACATCCAGATCGGCAAGGCGTTTCTTTGCCTGTTCCAGCTTCTTTTTGTCATCCCGGATGCTGCGCTCCTGGTCAGTCCTGCGGCATTGCAGCCATTCCTCCTGAAAACCGTCCACATCGCTTCGGATATACTCATTGACTGCCCGGATGCGTTCCAGAACGATTTCACGAAGCACATCTTCCCGGATATAGTGGGCAGTACAAGTACCACGGTTGCTCTTGTAGTTGTTGCAGACGTAGTGATCCTGCTTGCCCTCAAAGCTTTTGCTTGTGGCAAAGTGGAGCTTGCCGCCGCAATCGGCACAAAACAGAAGCCCGGAGAACAATCCCTGCCGTTCCGCTTTTGCAGGGCGGCGTTTGTTTTTCCTCAGTTCCTGCACCCTGTCAAACTGTGCCTGAGATACAATCGCTTCCTGTGTGTCCGGCAGATAAAACATATTCTCCGGCTCATTGGGAATCCGCTTTTTCAGCTTGTAGGACTTGGAATAAGTCTTGAAGTTGCAGGTACAGCCTGTGTACTCCTGCCGTTCCAAAATCCCTACAATGGACTGGTTGCCCCAGTGGTACGGTCTTTCCGGCATCGGCTTTTTCTTTCGCTTGGCATAGAGTGCCTTTGCAGTCAGAATCTGCTTTTCTTCCAGAATCCTTGCAATCTGCTCCGGGCCTTTGCCGTCAATGCAAAGGTCGAAGATGAGCTTGACTACCGGAGCCGCTTCTTCATCCAGAATCCAGTGATCCTTGTCCTCCGGGTCACAGCGGTATCCGTAGGGCGGTTTGCCCATGTGCTTCCCACTGGTTCCTCTCTGCCGCAAACTGACACGGACTTTCTTGCTGGTATCACGGGGATACCACTCGTTGAACAGATTACGGATTGCGGCGAAGCCCTCGCTGTCTCCCCGGTTGCTGTCTACGCCATCATTTATAGCGATAAAGCGGACATCATAACTCGGAAAGATAATATCCGTATATTGTCCAACAGTCAGATAGTCACGACCAAAGCGGCTGAGGTCTTTGACCAGCCAGCAGCCCACAAGCCCCTGCTTGACAAGCTCAAAGCCTTCCTGCACACCGGGACGATTGAAGTTCGTCCCCGTATAACCGTCATCCACCAGAATTTTCAGGTTTGTATACCCGTGGTCACGGGCATATCGGGTTAAATACTCTCTCTGATTTGCGATACTGTTACTCTCGCCTTCCTGGGCATCCTCGTTGCTCAGACGGCAATAGAGAATGGTAATTTTCTGCTGATCCAACATAATATCCTCCTTCGGTGGTTGGTCAGCCGACAGTACCGTTGTGCATATTGGAATTATATCATGCTTTTGTGTCGCAGTCATTAACAAATCACCCCCTTGTCAGAAAAAATGAGCCGTTTTACCTTGTCGGTAAGTGGCTCATTTCCGTCACACTCCGTTTCAATCACATACCATGTGTTTCCGATCTTGCACTCAATGGTTTTGCAGAAAGAGGACTGTGCCGCTTCCCAACGCTTGCGGCATTCTTCCAGAAAATCAATAGGCGGCTCAAAAATCGGATCGAAGCAGGAGCAAATATCAATATAGCCGATGGCATCGTTGATTTCTTCCATCGGGGCATCTTCCATAATCATCTTGTTAATTTCCTCTACGGTTTTCTTCATAGGCAAATAGTTCCTTTCTTAAATTTCCATGTCCTGTCCACGATTGCGGGCAGGGTGTTTGTGTTCATACAGTTCCTTTCCCCTGGCGAGGATGGCATTGATAAAAGCCCAGACCTTTTCAGATGCAATCTCAATCGCATCCAGGAAAGGCTGGGCTTTCTGTTTCAGCTCCTCATAGTCTTTGTTCAGTTTTTCAAAACGGTCTTTCCATATCTTTGCGTTTTTATCTGCCTGCTCGAATTTCTGCTTGTATTTCAGCTTCTCAGACTTTTCCGCAAAGCTGCTGACCGCATAATCCTTTAGCGTGCGGCACTCATCCGCCGTCATGGTAACATTTCCCGTAATGGGATTTTTCTTGCCCATCGACTCAATCTCATGTGCAGTCATAGCAACAGACTTAGCAGCCTGAGTTTCCTTTTTCAGAGCTTCCAGTTTCTTTTTCTGCTTCTCCGTGGCAGCTTTGGCATCCGCTAAGCTCTGCTCGGCCTGTGTCACCTGTCCGGTCACAGCTTCCAAACGCTGCTGTTCGGCCTGTACCTTGAACTGTGTCACCGTCAGATGTTCCTCGGTACTGCCACGCTCTCCACGCTCCACATCGGTATATCCGGCGGCTCGCATGAAATTAAAAAAGTCATCCTGCAGCACACTGTAGGACGACTTCAAAATCTTTTTCCCTTTTGCGTTCAACATCGGATTTCCGTTTTCATCAAGAACGGGTTTGGATTCCCACTTCTTACTGCGGCTGACCTGTGTGATCGTTTCCTTTACCGTTCCCCGGAGGGATTCATCCTTGCATCGCTTCGACCACAGGATTTGTTTCTCCACCACCGGGATATAAACCACATGAAGGTGATAGTGGTACACATCCTCACCCAGAGCTTCCGACATTGCCCGGTTGCGCTCGTCGGCATGCATTACAGCGGAGAGGATATACTGCTCACCGCCCACAATCTCCACGGCGGCTTTGTAGGCATCGGCATAGAACTGTTTGGCATATTCATAGCCGCCGTGGTTGTGGAAGTAGGCAGAGTTTACATCAAACAGCAGCTCCCCATATTTCACCGCATCGGCTTTCAGACCACGGGTGGAGATAACACCATCTGCAATCATCTGATCGAACATGGCGGCATAGCTGTCGGTAGGTTTCTTGAAGTGGACATTGCGGTGGGTCTGGGTGGTATCAATATCTTGATTGGAGTAGCTGTCTTTTTCTCGCTCGTTATGCTCCTGAACTTTCGTCACATCGTCGAGGGTGGGCAAGTCCTGGTTACGGGCAAAGGTACGGTCAATTCCATCGTTTCTTGCCATAGGTTTTTTCCTTTCTTTCGAGAGTAGCAGACGGGCGGGGCTGCGGGGATGCACTTCTGCGGAAGTGTAATAACCCACTATAACACTTTCATCCATTCTGGCTGCAAAGTGCCGTGGGCTCTCCCGAGGGGGTGTGCGGTCACTGCGGTGACCTCTGCTGACCAAGGCAAAATGTCTGCAACTTTTCCCATGGTCAGCCCGTCTGCATGAAGCTGTTCTGCGGAACGTTTCTTGCAGACGTTGGCAGCGTCTTTCACTGCCATCCATAGGCAGCACTGCGGTGTGCCTATGGGGACGGGAGATGCGAGGGGCTGTTGCCGGGGGCATCACTTCTCCCGTCTTTGCTGCCATACAATGTCGCATCCCAGCACATCGGCAAGCTCCAATACTTCCTTGTATCGGATGCTTTCCCGCTGTAATTTTGCGGACAGGTTGGAAACGCTGTCGCTCCATCCGTACTCGTCCGAGAGCAGGTCAACAACTTCCTGCATGGTCATCCCAGCACGGATGATCTGTGCCTTGATTTCATTGCGTACATTCATATTGAAAAATCCTCCATAATTCTGTTTGTGGTTCGGTACAATCTCTGCACCCCAAAACGGAGCAGATACACCGAACAGTGAAAAATCTGCAATCTCTGAAATCCGTTCAGAATTTTGCTTGTGATGTCCTGTCCATATATGACCATATCCCGCTTTACTGTTTCGTGTGATTTGGTCTGGAACAGTGAAAACATCTATTGTTCCGTGAACAGGGTACACGGTTCAGAGAAGCACGATTTCGTGAAATAGCTTCGTCCTGCGGTCAAAAACTTTGCTGTTTCCATTGCCATTGATTTTCAATACCCGAA
This sequence comes from Collinsella sp., assembly GCA_018368055.1. Lineage (GTDB taxonomy): Bacteria > Actinomycetota > Coriobacteriia > Coriobacteriales > Coriobacteriaceae > Collinsella. The sequence goes on from JAGZFB010000010.1 coordinate 10,952, forward strand.
AACAGGTTGTCTCTGAAAGCCGTTGTTTCCTATAATGGGAGAAAACAGGGGTAAATGCTGCGTACATACGTACAGAGCATGACTGGCAAAATCAATCCCGCCATTCCTCCGGTACGTACGTACATGACGAAACATCGTAAAACCCATTTATATGAGGCCTTGCCACAGCTTCCACACCCATAAATCCCCACACCCGCCGTCCGGCAGAGTTGGTGATGTTGTTGCAATGTTCCAGATTGAATCTCCCGGCATTGGCAATCATGGCGTCGCTGAAGCTGCGGGCTTTCAGCGGTGCAAGGGAATTTTCTTCGCACCACATCCGGTAGATTTCATAGAAATCCTTGGAGCTGATGGACGCATCCGCTTTGCACCGGATGTATCCCTCCGATTCCATGAAATCAAAGATATTATTATTGTCACGCTTGACCGCTTCCCGATTTTCACGGATGCGGTCACTCTCCGAAAACTTAAAGTTGTTGGCAACGAGCCGCTGCAATCCTTCGAACGCCCACAGGAAGATGCCCTCAGCTTCGGCTTTCATCTTCTCAGCAAGGTCGGGATCGTCGGCTCTGCCCACGGGCTTTTCTTTGGTGGTCAGCACAAGCTGTCTGCGGTAAAAACCATCGCTGCGATCATATAGGGCTTGCAGATCACCATTGCTGAATGCCAGCAACCGGGCAAACATCCAGCCCTGATAACTCTGCTTGCCCTTGCGTTCCAAGTCCATTTTGCCCTGTGCAGTCACGATGGATTTTACATAGTTGGTCTGACGCAGAGCTTCCATCCGCATATCATCATCCACGCACAGCAGGATGTGTTCCAGATCGGCACGGGCAAAACGGTTTTCAGAAATCTTCCCGATGCTGCCGTCTTTCATATTCGTGCCGAAGATGGTGGACAGCACCGCACCGATTTGGGATTTGCCCTCACCGCCGTTGCCCTTAATCACCATCATGCGCTGACCTTTGTTGGATGGAATCAGGCAGTAGCCAATGAACTCCTGCAAGGTGGGGATGTCCTCTGCATAGAGTAGTCCATCCAGAAAGTTCAGCCAGATCACCGGTGCAGGAGCATCGGGATTATAGCCGACAGGCAGACGGCTTCGCACGATAGCCGGTCTGCCTTCGGTGAAAGTGCCGTTCAAGAGCAGCGTACCGTTGGCAACATGGATGCGATCCTGCTCCGGAGGGAAGTCAGACACCTGCGCTTCCAGTTTCAGCACTTCCAGAATGTTGGTGATCTTCCGTGGGATGTTGTTCACGGCACAAAATTTCAGCTTGTCGTAAATCTCCCCACGCAGAGGAAGGTCATCCGTCACTCGACCATCGGGCGTGAAAAAAGCTCCGTTTGCGAAGATGATTCTGCGCTCATGCAGAAATTCTTCACAAAACAGAGCTTCGTTGATGTTCTGCCCGTCAAACCAGACAGGCAAATTCATATTAGGCGTTTTCCGGTTCTTCGCCACGGTGCGCCACCTCCTTTTTCTTTCGTGCGGTATACTCTTGCAGAAAAGCAATTTTGTCGTCCTGCATCAGCTTGTCCACCAATGCCACCCGTTCTTCCAGATCACCCACCGTCAGCACATCTGCCATATATTCGATATAGCAGTGCATCTGGCAGGCTTCCACAAAACGGTCATCCAGAGCATCTTCCGGTGTCTTGGGTGCGTATCGTACTTTCCAATCTTCCAGCAGATGCAGATAATCCGTCAGCACCCGGAAACACAGCATTTCATCCTCCCGGAACTGACGGATATAGGGACGCTTTGGCTTGGCCATAGCTGCGGCAGTGGGCGGTTTCGGGTCAAGTCCGAAGTCCGAAGCCAGCTTTTGCGCTGCTTCATAGCTGCTCAGATCGAACGACCTTGCCACGAAGTCGATCACATCCCCCTTGACTCCGCAGCCAAAGCAGAAGAAATAATCCTCATTCAGCTTCATGCTCGGATGCCTGTCATTGTGGAACGGGCAGCAAGCCATGCCGTTTCGGTTGACTTTCAGCCCGTAGTGTTCGGCGGCTTGCTTTACGCTGATTGCCACCTTGATGGTTTCATAGATTGTCATAGAAAACCTCCGTTCATAGTATTCAGAAAGCACGAAACACCCGCCGTGATTGGCAGGTGCTTCGCTCCGTCTACTATTGTTATGCCGGATTTTTCAAAAAACAGGCTAATCGGAGGACAACCCCGTTTCAAAAAACAGGACAACTTATGGATAGATGTAGATTTCTTTACATTAGCATGATAGAATTAAGAAAATGAAAAAACAGGACAGGAGGGGCAAGCATGAACCAAGAACTGATGACATTGGATTTTTGGCAGGATACGGTCATATATGAGGGAAAAACACTTCCTGTCGGCGCTCTTGCCTGTGATGCGCTGAATGTCCCTGCGGATACCATCGCAAAGATGAACGAGCAATGCGAGAAAATCAATCTGCTGCTTGGAATATTAAACGCCGGACAGGATGCTTCTGCACTCTGTCCTATTGCAACGGAAGCTGCTCTGACGATGCTTGATATTCTCAGTCAAACACCGCCGTTCTCCTATATGAATATCTCAAAGCACAGAGAACGGATTGAAAAAGTCTTTACTGTGGACAATGCGCTGAAATATGTGGAGTTTGCCATAAAAGCCGCAACCAATTCTTTGCAATTTGAAGAAATCCAGAACTTTGCCGATGCGATGATGCTCCAACGCTATACCGCAGTTTTCGGGCATCTGGCATACTCCCTTGGGGAATACCAAACGACCATGCTTGATTTTGCAGAAAAATCAGACGGCAACGAAGCTGACCGCACCGCAGAGGGCTTTGCCAGAATGTTCGGCAATTATTTCCCGCCGGAGTTTTCCATCACGGAGGGCAATGCCTGGATGTCTACCCTGAACAATTCCGTTCAGTATGTATCCGTCATCCGTCCCGGCGAAAAAGTTGCGAAGCTGGTCAAGCGGATGCACTATGTATCCTTTGTGGGGATGTTCCGGTCTGATCTCTTTGAGGGCCTGTGTGTTGGCCATGCACCGAAAAAATGCAAAATCTGCGGCAAATGGTTTCTGACCACCAATGCAAGGCACACCAAATACTGCGGCGGCTACGCTCCGGGGGACAAGCTGCACCGCACCTGCCGGCAGATCGGTAACCTGAAAGGCAGAGAACAGCGGGAACTTGCGGACGATCATCCGCTGAAACAGATTTATGAGAAGCGACTGAATACCATAAACCGCTATGTGAAGCGTGGCGCTCTGGACGCTGATCTTGCAGAGGTTATGAAAAAACTGGCGAAAGATAAGATGCTTCGGGCGCTGAGCAATGTCGCTTACGCCAAGGGTGATTATGAAAAAGAAATGGGACAGGCTGCGTTGAAGAAAGAAGCAATAAAAAGAATTTGAATTTAGCTAAGAGGTGAGCAACGTTATGTTAGAAGTAGTATTTAGCGACAGTGCCGCAGGGACTATGGCGGTTGCGATTGGACATAAGGGTTTTTTAGGCGGAGCAACCAGTGTAATTATCTCTGATGGGACAGTTTCAAAAGAAGAAATAGAAAAGTTCCAGCATCAAGCAGAAGAACGGGAGCGTTCTGGTTGGGAGAATGCTATACCGTTGGAAGGAAATCGTAAGGACATAGTTAATCTTCCGCTGGCATTGTCTGTGGGCAACATCTCCGAAGCAGGAATTTGTTTGGAGCGTGAGTCGGCATTATCTTTGCTACTAAGCATACTGCCCGATATGGCATCTGAAATCGTAACTGAACTTCTCAATACATCCCGAAAGAACTATGCTACACTACTGGAAAAAGCACAAAACGGAGAGCCGATTCGTGTTTGGGTCGGACGAGACCCAGATGATGTGTGCGGATTGTATTGGCTTCTGGAACAACTACGACCAATCGGCTTTGAAAAATTGGATATTACCATTGTGGAGCTTCCAATGTGGGAAACAAGACCAGATGGATGCATTGTCCAGTATAACGGTTGGGGAGAAGTTGAACCTTATCACTTGGGACGGATGGCATCTCTTGGGAAGAAGTTGCCAACAAATTACCTTCGTAGTTTGGCTAACCGCTGGAGAGAACTCCAACAGGAAAATTCTCCTCTTCGTGCTGTTATAAACGGCAAACTGGTCAGCGTATCAGAAACTCTGTATGATACATTTATTCTTCGAGAATTGGATACACTGGACGACGAGTTTAGGGAAAGCGTGCTTGTTGGACAGGTTCTTGGAAAGAATCAATTAGGGATCGGTGATGGGTGGATTGCTTTGCGTGTGGAACAATTTATCAAAGAGGGACTTCTGCTCCCAATCACAACTCCTGCACCAAATGCACCTATTTATCACCGTATGTTAAAGAAAATAAAGTAATAAATAACCCATTAGTTGATCACGGGATATTTATGAGTATTACTAAACTGGAAGGAGGTGCGCTATGCTGAATGATTTTTCATGGAATATGACCGGATACATACCGAAACACGCTGTCAATCCATCCGATGATGGCATCCCACCCTATGTTGCAGAGCGCATCTTCCAGCTGGAACCGGAACCGCCTACAGTAGACAATCCGAACGAATATATCCTGTCTGCCCTACGGGAAAAAGACTTGAAATATTTCTCATTCTTTCTCCACCACTACGAGCTGCAACTTAACAAGCGCATCAAAACCTTTCTCGGTGTGGATGGCGGCAATCGATACGACACAGACCGTTTTCTGGATATAAAACTGTCCTGCCGGGAGCAAATGCTCCAAAAGCTGATGGACTATGCTCCTGCCAAAGGTGCGGAGTATGCAACATACATTTTTCCGTTCATTCGGGATGCTATGCTCCGTTTCCGCATGGGCGAAGAAAAATGGTCGGTATCCTCTCTGACCAATTACAAAATGGTGCGGTCAATGGCGTGGCTGTACCATAACACCAAGGATGCGGTCAGTGAATTTGCAAAGAAATACAACTGCGACCTTGCCCTTGCGGAAGGATACCTGAAAGTAGTCCGTGGCATCCGCAATCAGCAGCCATTCTATGTAACGGACGAGGATGGCGAGGAAACAGGTGAAGATGTTGCCCTTGATGATACATGGAACTATACCGACATCCTCTGGAACGGCATACAGGCTGAAAAGGTGCAGCGGGCATTTGAGAAACTGAATTACCGGGAGCAAACCTTGCTTGAAAAGCGGCTGGCGATCTGTATGACCTGTGGGCGTGTCGGCTCAAAATCACCGCCGCAATCTACGAATACCAGGCAGACTGCGACGGCGAATGGGGCGAAATGTCAGTTGATTTTGAGAACGGCACAGCAGAAATCATTCGGCTTGCTGATTGGGATACAATTAAAACGAACTGGTTTGCCAATGAGGCGATCCGGTATATTTTATCATTGTCGCCTGATGCTCTTAAAAAATATATGCTCGTCCCCCTTGAGCCGCCACTTATATCCTGAATCCTTACAACAACTGTAAGTGGTATTTTCTGTGTTCCCATGCTATCATTTTATTACAAATGATAGGAGGTATTCACATGAAACCCATTTTGAATATTGAAAATTTAACAAAAATCTATGGCAATGTGCCAAGTCAAACAAATGCACTGAATGGGATCACCCTCCAGGTGATGCCGGGAGAGTTTCTCGGCATTATGGGAAGCAGTGGTTCCGGTAAATCCACGCTTCTCAACTGTATTGCAACTGTGATTCAGCCCACCGGTGGAAGCATTCAGGTGGAGGGCGATACTCTGCAATCCCTCAGGGGAAAGGCTCTTGCAGAGTACCGTGGCAAAAAAGTTGGTTATCTATTCCAGAACTTTGAATTGCTGGACAACCTGACTGGCAGGGAAAACATCCTGCTCCCGACTTCCTTGCATGGGGTATCCGAAGCAGAAAGCAGCCAGCGGCTGAAGCAGTTGGCTGACTATCTGGAAATCACTGATGTTCTGGATAAGTTTCCGTCCAAGATGTCCGGCGGCCAGCGTCAGCGTGTTGCGGCAGCAAGGGCTCTGATCTTACATCCCCAAATGATCCTTGCCGATGAACCGACGGGTGCGCTGGATTCTAAGAACGCAAGAAGTCTTATGGAGAAGCTGTCCGGCCTGAATCGTGACGAACAAGCTACGATCCTGATGGTAACCCATGATTCCAATGCCGCCAGCTTCTGTAAGCGCATCCTGTTCATCCAGGATGGCGTGATCTTTCATGAGCTTCGGCGTGGAGACGAAAGCCAGCAGGAGTTCTACGGGCGCATCCTGAAGGTGATGGCGCAACTGGGAGGGGGCAGCGCAAATGTTCTCTAATCTCATTCTTCGGAACAGCCGCCGCAGCCGAAAGGAAAACGGTCTGTTTTTCAGCTCCCTGGTGATTTCTATTGTTGCCTTTTACATGATTCTTTCCATCTCCACTCAAGATGTGATGCTCTTTTTGCAGAAAATGGAGAGTGACGCAGTTGACAAACTCCTGCTTCTGATTCCTGCGTTTTATGGAATGACCCTCGGTATTCTGTTCTTTTTGATCTATTTTGCCTGCAAGTATCAGTTCGAGCGCAGACGGCATGAGCTTGGTGTTTATCTAATGTTGGGGATGCGTAGAAGTAAACTGTTTGGTATGCTTCTGGCGGAAGATTTCCTGACCAGTATTCTTGCCATGCTCATAGGCTTACCTGTGGCTGTGGTGCTTTCAGAAATTGTCAGTCTTGTCACCGCCAAGCTGGTAGGCATGGGGATCATCGGTCATCAGTTTTCTTTATCCTGGTCTGCAATTGAATGGACGCTGGCAGGATTTCTGGCAATTAAGCTGACGGCACTTCTGATTTTGAGTGGACGAATCAGCCGCCAGGAGATCGGTACTTTGCTATCCCAGCCAACGAACCGCCCCAAAAAGCAAATGCCATCTGTTATCTATGGACTGGCTGCTATATGCGGAAGTGTGATGTTGGCAGTGGCTTACTACATGGCGATTCAGGGAATTGCATGGACAAAGGTAAGTATGATGGGACTGACTTTGCTGTTGGGCATAGTTGGTACGATGCTGCTTTTCTATGGGATGCGTGCGCTGATTGCTTTGATTGTTAAGAAAGGAAAAGGAAATAAGCAGCTTCATGTATTTACCTTCCGGCAGATTCAGGAGAATGTTATTCATCAGTCAACCTCCATGGCCATCAGCTCCCTGCTGATTCTGGCGGCGCTGTGTTGTTTTGGTGCGGGCGTAGGAATTGCAGGAACGAATAGCCTGTCTTCTGGCCATGTAATCGACTATACTTTTGAAGATCATACTGCAGAAGATTCATCGCAGGTTCTTCCGAATATAAAGGCAGTCCTGAAAGAAAACAGTTTGGAAAATCAATTTTCAGAGCTTTTTGAAATGAGGGTTGGGCGTATTCGCACCACAGAAGATTATGATAATGCCTACAGCATGGACGCTGTTATGGACTCTCTTCGGAGCCTGCCCCAGTCGGAAGACCGGGATGTCCTTCTGAACAATCTTGGTTATGCCACATACCCATATTTGATTTGTTTATCGGACTATAATCGTTTGTTGGAATTGTCCGGCAATCCGGCTCTCCAATTAGGCGAAAAGGAGGCCACTGTCTATATTGATACAGAGTCTACTACGGCAAGCCGTACCGCAATGCTGAACCAAGTATTGGCCGGGCAGCCCAAGGTGGAACTGGATGGTAGTCCGATTCATCTTACAGGAGAGGTTCAGTCTGTGAATTTGGTCACGGACCGTTCTATAACCTTGTCCTTTGCATTGATTCTTCCGGATGAAGCATTCCTATATTATAGTCAGGGAATGTATGATACCTATGTCAATGCGGTGCTCAGTGAGCAAGCTCTGAATGGAAATAGCCTTATGACTGCCTATTCCGATCTGAACGAGAAGCTGGACAAAATAGGTATCGAATATGAAAGCTATCTTCAGAATATGGGCCGCCAGCTTTTCTACACCGTAGCATCCATCTATATTACCCTCTATCTGGCGATTGTGTTCCTGGTGGTTGCCAACACCATTGTGGGTGTTCAGTTCCTGATGAGCCAGCAGAAAACCGGGCGTAGATACCAGACCCTGATCCGCCTGGGAGCCACTTACGAAAGCCTTTGCCAGTCTGCCGGAAAGCAGATTGCGTGGTTTATGGGACTTCCTGTATTGGTTGCAGCTGTCAGCAGTCTGTTTGGAGTCAGAGCGTTGTTTACAGGGATACTCTCGTCCCGAACCCGTGGGACAGTGCCTGAAATGCTGCTTGTATCTGCTACTATGATTTTGCTGCTTTGCGTGATAGAATATATTTATATGAGAGTGGTCAAGCACTCCAGTGATCGGTATTTGCTGACACTGATGCAGCCGCAGAGAGAAGAATAATTTGGAAGGAGGTGCTGTCGTGAAAAGAATTGCTGTTGTGGAAGATGAAGTCTATATGCGGGAAGAACTCTGCAATATGCTCCAAAAGGACGGGTATCTTGCGGAGGCAATCACCGAGTTTGAAGATGCCGCTCGGCTCCTGGCAGCCCTCCGTCCTGACCTTGTGATCTTAGACCTGAATTTGCCGGAGATCAGTGGCTTTCAAATCTGCCAGGAACTAAAGAATAAAACCGCTATCCCCGTCCTGGTACTAACTTCCAGAGATCAGGTAAAGGATGAACTGCAAGCGTTCCACTTGGGTGCCGATGAATATTTGACGAAGCCGTGCAGAAAAGACCGGCTTCTTGCCAGGGTATCCAATATTCTCAAAAGGTATGAAGGCCGTACCAATCTCATAGAGGACCAGATTTCCTGTTAGACCAGCAGACCTACACGCTTTATATTCATAATACCTCTGTCGTGCTTCCAAAAAATCAGGGAAAACTGTTGGTTGCTCTTTTGTCCGGCGGCGATGCTCTGGTCACGACGGAGCAACTTTGCATAGCACTATGGGGAACCACGGAATACATAGACGAAAATGCCTTGCAGGTTAATCTGACCAGGCTGAAAAAGACGATGTCCGGTCTTGAGATGAAGCAGCGAATCGTTGCGGTTCGTGGGATGGGCTATCGTCTGGAAACGGGGGTGGCTCCATGAAGCAGCTTTGGCGCATAACAGAGCGATACTACCCCTGGCTATTGTTGCTGTTGGGCGTGGATTGCTTTTGTGCTATCATTCTTTGGATTTCTGACATTCAGGCATTTCAACCCTTGATTGGGTTAGTAGTTCTGACAAGCCTCCTTTTGTTTTCAGCGATTCTGTTTGTACTAAACAAGCGGGAGACTACCCGCCGAGAACTGTTCCGGGATTTCCTCAGTGATCCTACCATCTGCAACGAGGAACGGCTGCTCAGTGCCATCAGCCGGGAAGAAGGAGAATCTATCCGGCTTCTGGCATCAGTTTTACAGGAACACAAAACTGAGAGTAACAGTATGGCAGATGCCCTACAGGACTATGAAGAATATGTGGAGGGCTGGGCACATGAAGCGAAAACGCCCCTATCGTTGCTGACCATGCTCTTGGATAACCGGAACGATGAAATCTCTCCTTCCCTGCAAGCAAAGCTGGATTATGTCCGCAGTCAGCTTCAGGAGGATGTCACGCAGATGCTGTACTATGCCCGGTTGAAGAGCAGTACAAAGGATTACCGATTTGAGGATGTCAATTTGAATGACTGCTTGGGTGAAGTTCTGGAGGACTATGCCCCACTTCTTGAAGAGAAGCAGTTTGTCATTCTCAACAAACTGCAATCTGAAACAGTCTATACAGACCGTAGAGGACTTCAGTTTATGTTGGGACAAATCGTTAGCAATGCCATCAAATATAGCAGCGATAGTCCCATGCTTACAATTTCCGTGATACATTCGGAGACCGCAGATATCCTTTCTGTTGAAGATAACGGCATTGGCGTAAAAAAATATAATCTGCCGTACATTTTTCAAAAGGGCTTTACCGGGGATTCTACTGACAGCAGAAAGAAGGCTACCGGTATGGGACTTTACCTGGTTAAGAAGATGGCCGACGATCTAAATCTTCATCTGGAAGCAGCTTCCCAGTGGGGAAAGGGCTTCAAGATTGTCATCTTCTTTCCTAAATTGAGATCCAACGGAGGGAAATAATATAAACAGAAAAACGCCCGCAGGATTTTCTCCTGCGGGCAGCGTGTTGTCAGCTATCCCAAGGCTTGTATTCTGTTACAGTTTTCAAATAGGTTTCGGGATCGCCGTTCAAGATAAGGTCTGCATACTCCAAAGGAGCGTTGTAGATCAAATAATCCAGCTCTGACCGCTGATACATATTGTCAGCAATCTCGTTCTCAACGGCGATAGTGTCAATCGCAATCATACTGCCGTCGCTGAATTTCACTTCCACACAGCAATTATCCATATTGTAGGCACAAGATATTAAGGTTTTCATGGTATGTCCTCCATAATTCGTAATATAAAGCGAAAATCCCGTCTGACTTCCTGTTAGAAATCAGACGGGATTTGTCCGTATGCACCCCGGAAACCGTCAGCTAACAGTTGATAAGTAAATTAGTTCCTTATCACTGTTAAGCCAATGGTTTGCAGTGTTTTTGGTACGTCGCCACGCGCGGTCGTTTCCATGCCGCCTCCTTTCCGGCTCGTTTCCGTTTAGGTTACACCGTCTGACGGCGCCTCGCCGCGCTATCCTAGTGCAACCCTTACGAAAGGAACGCCATGCGTCTGCCCATGAATACCTCGCTTGCCACGCTTAAGCCCTCCGGTATCCGCCGAATCAACGCACTCGCCGCCCAGCATCCGGGGTGCATCGCGCTTGCGCTTGGCGAGCCCGATTTTCCCACGCCCGATGTGATTAGCGCCGAGGTGACCGCCGCACTGGACCGCGGTGACACGCACTATCCGCCCAACAACGGTCGCCCCGCCCTGCGTGAGGCGTTATCTGCCTACATGGGGGATGCGGGCCTTACGTTTTCGGCCGACGAGGTCATCCTAACCGACGGTGCGACCGAGGCCCTGTCGGCAGCATTCATGGCTATGCTCAACCCCGGCGACGAGGTCATTATCCCCACGCCGGCCTTTGGCCTGTACGAGAGCATCGTCGTGGCCAACCACGCCAAGGCGGTCTTTTTGGATACGGAGCCTGCGCAATTCCAGATTGACGAGGACGCACTTCGTGCTTGCGTGACGCCGGCGACCAAGGCCATCGTCATCTGCACGCCCAACAATCCTACGGGTTGCATCCTCAACGCGGCTTCGCTCGACGCCGTGGCGCGCGTGGCAGAGCAGGCGGGCATCTACGTGGTCTGCGACGACGTATACAACCGCCTGGTTTATGTGGATGGCTACGAGCGCTTTGCCCAGCGTCACCCGGAGCTGCGTGAACAGACGGTCATCATCGAGAGCTTCTCCAAGCCCTGGTCCATGACCGGCTGGCGCCTGGGCTGGCTCGCGGCAGCGGCACCCGTCATCGCCGAGATCGCCAAGGCTCACCAATACTTAGTATCGAGTGCCGTCTCCTTCGAAATGGACGCCGCAGCCCGAGCCCTGACCGTCGACCCAACCCCCATGTTCAAAGTCTACCGAGCCCGCCGCGAGCGCGTACTCGAAGCCTTAAACGCCATGGGCCTCGACGTGGTAGAGCCCGTAGGAGCCTTCTACACTTTCCCGAGCATCAAAAAGTTCGGCCTAACCAGCGAAGACTTCTGTATCAAAGCCATCAGAGAGGCAAACGTAGCCCTAGTCCCGGGCGACTGTTTCGGAACCGAAGGCCACATCCGCCTAAGCTACTGCGTCTCCGACGAAAACCTGGACGAAGGCCTCCGCCGCCTGTCCACCTTCATTTCAACCTTATAGCCCAACGGGACCCAAAACCATCAGCCCACCGACCCAAGCATTATGAGTGGGGGCGTCAGCCAACGGCAACCCTGGCTGCCCCAAAGTCAACACAGGTCGCGCCGCCAAAGGCCAGGCGCAAGCTTTTCGTAGATTCCGCACGAGCCGAAGAGCACTAAATGTGCTCTTCGTGCGAGCCCAGGACCTGACCGAGCGAAAAGCTTGCGCCTGGCCTTTGGCGGCGCGACCGAGATGGTGGAATTGTGTGCAGCCAGTGTTGCCGTTGACCGACGCCGGGGTCCCCGCCATAATACTTTCGGTTCACGCACGAATCCGCTGCCAGAGACAGCCGGTGCAAACGGGCATCGCCCGCGAGCTTAATGGGATATCCCGCCAGCCGAGGTGGTCGAGTAGATATGTCTTCTCGCCCCCGTCGCTCATGCAGCGCGGGGGCTTTCTTTTTGGACATGCCCCCGTCACGTCCTTGTGGCGGACCGTGCCCGGAAAGAATTCGAGGAGGTGTAATTCATGCCCCAGCAGTACAAAATCGACAAGGTTGCAGAGATCGAGTCCCGTATCGCCGAGAACGCCGGTCTGTTCGTCGTCAACTACAACGGTCTGACGGTTAAGCAGGCTCAGGAGCTGCGTCATCAGCTTCGCGAGTGCGGCGCCGAGATGAAGGTCTACAAGAACAACCTGGTCAAGATTGCCCTCAAGAACCAGGAGCAGCCCGAGCTCGACGAGATTCTCGCCGGCCCCGTCGCTTATGTGTTCTACGAGTCCGAGCCGGTCGAGGCCGCTAAGGCCCTTAAGGACTTCTCCGCTAAGTCCAAGGGCGTCCTTGAGATCAAGGGCGGTATCTCCGACGGCAAGGCCGTTTCCGCTGATGATGTTAAGGCTATCGCCGAGCTGCCCACCAAGGATCAGCTTCTCGGCCAGATCGCCGGTCTCATCTCCGGTTTCGCTCGCGACATCGCTGTCTGCGTCAACGGCGTTTCCTCTGGTCTCGCTCGTTCGATCCAGCAGGTCTCCGAGCAGAAGGCAGCCTAGTCGCTGTTTTCACCCGCGGCGGCAACGCCGCACCCCTGGCGCATTCGCGCCGTGTTTTAACTGATCTCCGTGCACAGACACGGAAACCGAAAGGACTTAGAAATGGCTAAGCTTACCACCGATGAGATCATCGATGCTCTTAAGGAAATGACCCTTCTCGAGGCTTCCGAGCTCGTTAAGGCTATCGAGGACACCTTCGGCGTTTCCGCCGCTGCTCCTGCCGCTGTTGTCGCCGCTCCCGCTGCTGGCGCTGCTGAGGCCGAGGAGAAGACCGAGTTTGACGTCGTGCTCGAGGGCTTCGGCGACAACAAGATCCAGGTCATCAAGGCCGTCCGTGAGCTCACCAACCTTGGCCTGAAGGAGGCCAAGGAGGTCGTCGAGGGCGCTCCCAAGGCTGTTCTCGAGGGTGCCAAGAAGGAGGACGCCGAGGCTGCCAAGGAGAAGCTCGAGGCTGCTGGCGCTGCTGTCACCCTCAAGTAATCAGGCTTTCTCGCCAGATTTCTTTGCAGACGGGGTTCGCATTGCGAGCCCCGTCTTTTTTGTTTTTCGGTCCCTCGGCATCGGTAGCTCAAACTGCCATGTTCTGTGATTTGCGTCGTATCGGGTGCCTTGCCGTTGGGCAATAAAATTGCACCATTCGAGCAATAATTTGCGTTGACCTGCTGAAGAATTGTCTCTGCCTTGTAGCGACATATAGTTCCAGCGGTAAGATGCTTGGGTATCGCAATTTGGTCTGCGGCTGCGTGCCGCACGCATGGGGCGCTTTTGCGCCTGCGAAAGGATCTTTGAATAACATGAAGGCAATCATCCCCGCCGCCGGTCTTGGCACGCGTTTTCTGCCTGGCACCAAGTGCACGCCCAAAGAGATGCTGCCGGTGCTCGACAAGCCCGTCATTCAGTACGTCGTCGAGGAGGCGCTCGACCCCGAGGAAGTCGACGATGCCATCATCGTTACTTCTCCCGGTAAGCCCGAGCTACTGAACTACTTCCAGCCCGATCGCTCGCTCGAGAACCTGCTGCGCGAGCGCGGCAAGAACGCCTATGCCGACGCCGTCGCCCACGTTGGCGGTATGCCGGTCGACTTCCGTTATCAGTACGAGCCCAAGGGCCTCGGCCATGCTATTCGCTCTGCTGCCGACGCCGTGGCAGGGGAGAACTTCCTGGTTCTTCTGGGCGACTACGTTGTGCCTAATCGCGACATCTGCCACAAGATGCTCGCCGTTTCCAAGGAGCACGGTGGAGCTTCGGTTATCGCCGTCGCTGCTTGCTCGCCCGAGGAAGTCAGCCGCTATGGCGTCATCGCCGGCGATCGCGTGGGCTCTCTCGAGGGCTTCGAGAATGCCGCTGACGACGAGCCCGGTGCCGTTTGGCGCATCGGTGGTCTGGTCGAGAAGCCCGCTCCCGAGGCGGCTCCGTCCAACCTGTACATCGTCGGTCGCTACCTGCTGAGCCCGCTGGTCATGGACCTGTTGGTAGATCAGCAGGCCGGTAAGGGCGGCGAGATCCAGCTGACCGACGCCATGGCGCGTTCGCTCGACCGCGAGGCCATGTACGCTGTCGTTATCGACCCGCTGTCGGGCTACGACACCGGCACTCCCTCTGGCTGGATGGCAACCAACGCCCTCATGGCCGCAAGCGATCCTCGCTTTGCCGATGCCTTCTGGGACGCCATCGACGAGCGCGGCGGATTGATGCGCAAGTAAGCCTTCGGACATCGACATTTACGGGCGCGGACCTCGGTTCGCGCCCGTTTTTTATAAGAGCTGCGATTGCTGGCTCTCTGTTCACAGAAAATATATGAACAGATGTTCGATACACATACATCTACCTGCGTGTTTTCTGCCGAAAAACTTTGCTACTCCAAAAACTCAATCGCGTCAAGGCTTTTCTTGCCCAACGGTCGGTACCTGATAAACTATTAGGTTGCGATAACTGGCGAAGCTATGCCTCGCCAACCCACCGAGCATTTCCGTGAAGGAGGAAAAACCTGGTGACCTACGCATACACTGCCACTGAGCGCAAGCGCGTCAGCTTCGGGAAAATCCCGGAGGCCATGGAGCTCCCCAACCTTATCTCTGTTCAAAGGGAATCCTTTGAGCGTTTTAAGGACGAGGGCCTTCGTGAGGCGTTCAAGGAATCCAGCCCCATCCAGAGCCAGAACCATGTTCTCGAGGTTACCTTCGGCGAGCATCAGTTCGGCGACCCCGCGCACACCGTCGAGGAGTGCCGCGAGAAGGATATGACCTATCAGGCTCCGCTTCTGACCGACGTCCGTCTCACCAACAAGGAGACCGGCGAGATCAAGGAGCAGCTCGTCTTTATGGGCGACTTCCCCATGATGACCGATCAGGGCACCTTCATCATCAACGGTACCGAGCGTATCGTCGTCTCGCAGCTCGTCCGTTCCCCGGGTGTGTACTACAGCTCCGAGATGGATTCGGGCAAGCAGATCTACAAGGCCCAGATCATCCCGTCCCGCGGTGCCTGGCTCGAGTTTGAGGTCGACAAGCGCGACCAGCTCATGGTCTCCATCGACCGCAAGCGCAAGCAGAGTGCCACGATGTTCCTGCGCGCCCTTGGCATTGCCGTCACCAACGACGACATCATCGAGCTTCTCGGCAACTCCGATGTGATCAAGCGCACCCTGGAGCGCGACACCGCCCTCACCCGCGAGGATGCCCTTATCGAGATCTACCGTCGTCTGCGCCCGGGCGAGCCTCCCACCGTGGACGCTTCCCGCAGCCTGCTCGAGGGCCTGCTCTTCAACCCGCAGCGCTACGATCTGGCCCGCGTCGGTCGTTACAAGGTTAACAAGAAGCTCAACCTCACCACCGAGGAAGAGGTCACGGTGCTCACCGACGAGGATATCGTCGCGACGCTGCGCTACCTGCTGTCCCTCGCTGCCGGCGAGCAGGGCTTCAAGGTCGACGACATCGATCACTTTGGCAACCGCCGCATCCGCACCGTCGGCGAGCTCGTCGCCAACCAGTTCCGTATCGGCATGAGCCGTATGGAGCGCGTCGTCCGTGAGCGCATGAGCTCCCAGGACATCGACGAGATCACCCCGCAGTCGCTCATCAACATCCGTCCGATCGTGGCCTCCATCAAGGAGTTCTTCGGTTCCTCGCAGCTCTCGCAGTTCATGGACCAGGCGAACCCCCTGACCGGTCTGACCCACAAGCGCCGTCTGTCCGCACTCGGCCCTGGTGGTCTTGCCGGCCACAAGTCCGGCTCCAGCCGCCGCACCAACGTGCCGACGGCCGTCCGCGACGTTCACAATTCGCACTACAGCCGCATGTGCCCGATCGAGACCCCCGAAGGCCCCAACATCGGCCTAATCGGCTCGCTCGCCCTCTACGCCCGCGTCAACGAGTACGGCTTCATCGAGGCTCCGTTCCGTCGCGTCGAGAACGGCGTTGCCACCGACCAGATCGACTGGATGACCGCTGACGAGGAAGAGAAGCACGTCATCGCGCCGGCCAACACGCCGCTCGATCCCAAGACCAACGAGTTCATCACGACCGATGCCGAGGGCAAGCTTGTCCGCCCGCACACCGTGATCGCCCGTACCCGCGACTTCGACGGCTCCTTCGGCGCTCCCGCCGACGTGCCCGTCGAGGACGTCGACTACATGGACGTCTCGCCGCGTCAGATGCTCTCCGTCGCAGCCACGCTGATCCCGTTCCTCGAGCACGACGACGCCAAGCGTACGCTGATGGGCGCCAACATGCAGCGTCAGGCCGTGCCGCTGGTTCACCCTGCCGCTCCCTATGTCGGTACCGGCATGGAGCGTCGCGCCGCCCTGGACTCCGGCGAGGTCACCCTGGCCAAGAACGCCGGCGAGGTCATCTTTGCCGACGCCGCCAAGATCATCGTCAAGCATGCCGGCGGCATGGACGAGTATCACCTGGCCAAGTACCAGCGCTCCAACCAGTCCACCTGCATCAACCACCGTCCGCTCGTGCGCGTCGGTGACACCGTTGAGCAGGGCGAGCCCCTGGCTGACGGTCCTTCGACCGACCATGGCGAGCTCGCACTGGGTCAGAACCTCACCGTGGCATACATGCCGTGGGAAGGCTTTAACTACGAGGACGGTATCGTCGTGTCCGAGCGCCTGGTGGCCGAGGACCTGCTGACGACCATCAACATCACCCGTCACGAGATCGATGCTCGCGACACCAAGCTCGGCCCCGAGGAGATCACCCGCGAGATCCCGAACCTCTCCGAGGACATGCTTGCCAACCTCGACGAGGACGGCATCATCCGCATCGGCGCCGAGGTCGGCCCTGGCGACATCCTGGTCGGCAAGGTCACGCCTAAGGGCGAGAGCGCTCTGACCGCCGAGGAGCGCCTGCTGCGTGCCATCTTCGGTGCCAAGGCCCACGACGTCCGCGACACCTCCCTTAAGATGCCTCACGGCGCTTACGGCCGCGTCATCGATGTCGTCCGCTTTAGCCGCGAGAACGGCGACGACCTGGCCCCCGGCGTCAACGAGCAGGTGCGCGTCTACGTCGCCCAGCGTCGTAAGATCCAGCAGGGCGATAAGATCGCCGGTCGCCACGGCAACAAGGGCGTTATCTGTAACGTTCTGCCGGTCGAGGACATGCCCTACATGGCTGACGGTACCCCGATCGACGTTATCCTCAACCCGCTGGGCGTTCCTTCGCGTATGAACGTCGGTCAGCTGCTCGAGTGCCACCTTGGCTGGGCTGCTGCCTGCGGTTGGGATACCGAGGATGCCGACTCCGACAAGTATGTCCCCGGTCCGTTCTTCGTCTCGACGCCCGTCTTCGACGGCGCCAAGGAGGACGAGATCGCCGAGGTCATCCGTCGCGCCAACAAGAACATGCTCAACAAGGCCACCGCTGCCTTTGGCGATCACATGCGCCCCGAGTTTGTCACCCAGCTTGACGAGCGCGGCAAGACCCGCCTGTTCGACGGCCGCACCGGCGAGGAGTTCCGCGAGCCCATTACCGTGGGTACGTCCTACATCCTCAAGCTCGGCCACATGGTCGACGACAAGATCCACGCCCGTTCGACCGGCCCTTACAGCCTGGTTACCCAGCAACCGCTGGGCGGCAAGGCTCAGTTCGGCGGCCAGCGCTTCGGCGAGATGGAAGTTTGGGCACTGTACGCATACGGTGCTGCCAACGTCCTGCAGGAGATCCTGACCGTCAAGTCCGACGATACCGTGGGCCGCGTCAAGACCTACGAGTCCATCGTCAAGGGCGAGAACGTCCCGGTTCCGGGTATCCCCGAGTCCTTCAAGGTTCTCGTCAAGGAGATCCGTTCCCTCGCACTGGACATCGAGCCCATGCACGATGCCGACGAGGACGCCTCCGCCCCTGTGACCGCCGAGGAGACCTCTGCTCTCGACGACCTGGCTGCGCTCGCCGGCGTTGACACCGACGTCGAGGCCCAGGATGCCGAGACCGCCGAGGCACCCGAGGCTGTCGCCGCCACGACCACTGATAAGGAGTAGTTGACTGTGGCAGATTTCGAAGCTACTGATTTTGACTCGGTAAAGATCTCCCTTGCCTCCGCCGACCAGATCCGTTCCTGGTCGCACGGTGAGGTCAAGAAGCCGGAGACCATCAATTACCGTACCCTCAAGCCCGAGAAGGACGGCCTGTTCTGCGAGAAGATCTTCGGTCCCGCCAAGGACTGGGAGTGCTCCTGCGGCAAGTACAAGGGCATCCGCTTTAAGGGCATCGTCTGCGAGCGCTGCGGCGTCGAGGTCACCTCGGCCAAGGTTCGTCGCGAGCGCATGGGTCACATCGAGCTCGCCGCTCCCGTGTCCCACATCTGGTACTTCAAGAGCCCCACGAGCTTCCCGATGAGCCGTATGCTCGACATCAAGTCCAAGGACCTCGAGAAGGTTCTGTACTTTGCCAGCTACATCATCACCGAGGTCGACTACGAGGCTCGCGAGGCCGACGCTGACGACCTGCGCGAGGAGCTCGCCGCCGATCTGGAAGAGATCGATGCCGAGTGCGCCCGCCAGATCGAGTCCCTCAAGGAGCAGGGCAACCCCGAGAACTTTGACGAGTTCTCCGACGAGGAGCCGCTGACCCCCGAGGAGATCGCCTCTGGCATCGTCGACATCGAGGAAGAGTGCAAGGACGAGAAGCAGCTCCGCACGGACGCCTTCAACGCCTTCATGAAGCTCACCGAGCGCGACCTCATCTCCGATGAGCCGCTGTTCCGCGAGATGACCCGTTACTACTCCATGTACTTCAAGGGTGGTATGGGTGCCGAGGCCGTCCGCGACCTGCTCGCTGCCATCGACCTCCCCTCCGAGGCCGAGAAGCTCAAGGCCATCATCGCCGACGAGGATTCCCAGAAGCAGAAGCGCGAGAAGGCCGTTAAGCGCCTCGAGGTCGTTGACGCCTTCCTGAAGGGCGGCAACAGCCCCGCGAACATGATCCTGGATGTCATCCCGGTCATTCCGCCCGATCTGCGCCCGATGGTCCAGCTCGACGGCGGCCGCTTCGCCGCGTCCGACCTCAACGACCTGTATCGTCGCGTGATCAACCGTAACAACCGACTCAAGCGCCTGCTCGACCTGGACGCCCCTGCGATCATCGTGAACAACGAGAAGCGCATGCTCCAGGAGTCCGTGGATGCCCTGTTCGACAACGGCCGTCGTGGTCGCCCGGTCTCTGGCCGTGGCGGTCGCCCGCTCAAGTCGCTCGCTGAGGCCCTCAAGGGCAAGCAGGGTCGTTTCCGTCAGAACCTGCTGGGCAAGCGTGTCGACTACTCCGGCCGTTCGGTAATCGTTACCGACCCCAAGCTGCTGCTGCACCAGTGCGGTCTGCCCAAGACCATGGCGCTGGAGCTCTTCAAGCCCTTCGTCATGAAGCGCCTGGTCGAGCTCGGCAAGGTCGAGAACATCAAGGGCGCCAAGCGCGCTATCGACCGCGGTGCCACCTTTGTGTGGGATATCCTCGAAGAGGTCATCGACGGTCGCGTCGTGCTGCTCAACCGTGCACCGACCCTGCACCGTCTGTCCATCCAGGCCTTTGAGCCGGTGCTGGTCGAGGGCAAGGCTATTCACCTGCACCCGCTGGTCTGCTCGCCCTTCAACGCCGACTTCGACGGCGACCAGATGTCTGTCCACGTGCCGCTGTCCAGCCAGGCTCAGGCCGAGGCTCGCGTGCTCATGCTCTCTGCGAACAACCTGCGCTCGCCGGCATCCGGCAAGCCGGTTAACATCCCTTCGCAGGACATGATCATTGGTGTGTACTACCTCACCCAGGTCCGCGAGGGTCTGCCGGGCGAGAACCACGTGTTCGCCAGCTTCGACGACGCGCTGCACGCCTATGACTGCCGTTCCGAGGTCGACATGCAGGCCAAGATCCAGGTTCGCGTGTCCGCTGCCGATGCCAACGTCATCAACGAGGACGGCACCCGTATCTTCCGCGTCAAGAACGGCAAGAACGAGTTCGTCGACTACGACGTTACCGGCAACAAGACCGCGCGCTTCGAGACCTCTATCGGCCGCATCATCTTCAACCGCCAGTGCCTGCCCGAAGACTATGAGTTCATGAACTACAAGATGGTCAAGGGCGATGTGGCCAAGCTGGTTGCCGACTGCTGCGATCGTTACCCCGAGGCCAAGGTCGGCCCGATCCTCGACGCCATCAAGTACTCCGGCTTCCACTACGCTACCCGCGCCGGCCTCACCATCTCGGTGTGGGACGCTCTCATCCCTGCCGAG
Source organism: Collinsella sp. (assembly GCA_018368055.1). Classification (GTDB taxonomy): domain Bacteria; phylum Actinomycetota; class Coriobacteriia; order Coriobacteriales; family Coriobacteriaceae; genus Collinsella. The sequence continues at coordinate 31,477 of JAGZFB010000010.1, forward strand.
AAGCAGGAGCTGCTCGATCGCGCCCAGGCCAACGTCGACCAGATCAACGAGTACTTCGAGGAGGGCTTCATCAACGAGACGGAGCGCCACATCGAAGTCGTTAACGAGTGGACCGCTTGTACCGACAAGGTTGCAGCGCTCATGCTCGACTTGTTCGACGAGGAGAACCCGCTCTATATGATGGCCGACTCCGGCGCCCGTGGTTCTAAGACCCAGCTGCGTCAGCTCGGCGGCATGCGTGGCCTGATGGCAGACATGTCCGGCGAGACGATCGACCTTCCCATTAAGGCGAACTTCCGCGAGGGCCTGCTGCCGCTCGAGTACTTCATTTCGACCTACGGCGCCCGTAAGGGCCTGGTCGATACCGCATCCCACACCTCGGACTCTGGTTACCTGACCCGTCGTCTGGTCGACGTGGCCCAGGACGTCATCGTCCGCGAGGAGGACTGCGGTACGCACGAGGGCGTCACCTACAACCTCATCATCCCCGGCACCACCGACCTCAACACCGACCTCGTCGGCCGTTGCTTCATTGAGGACGTCGTGGCTCCCGATGGCACCGTGCTCTTTGAGCAGGACGGCTACATCGAGAAGGTCGCCGACATCCAGAAGATGGTCGATGCGGGCCTCAAGAAGGTCAAGCTTCGCGCGCTGCTCACCTGCCGCTCCAAGTACGGCGTGTGCCAGAAGTGCTACGGCTGGGATCTTTCCACCCGTCGTCCGGTCGCCATCGGTACCGCGGTCGGCATTATTGCCGCCCAGTCCATCGGTGAGCCCGGTACGCAGCTTACGATGCGTACCATTCACTCCGGCGGCGTCGCTGGCGTCGACGATATTACGCAGGGTCTGCCTACGGTCAGCCGTATGTTCGATATCGTCGGCAACGTCAACGAGAAGATCCTGGGTCGCGAGGCCGAGCTGGCTCCGTACTCCGGTCACCTCTCGATTAAGCCCGAGAAGTCCGAGTACGTGCTGACGCTCACCGACTCCGAGGATCACACCCGTGTCCTCGACGAGCGTCGCGTCCCCGCTTCGGTGCGCTTTATGCCCGAGATCGAGGACGGCTGCGAGGTTCGCGCCGGCGACCAGATCACCAAGGGCTTCGTCAACTTCCGCAACCTGCGCAAGCTGACCGACATCGAGTCGACGATGCACACCTTCGTCGAGAGCGTCAAGGACGTCTACACCAGTCAGGGCGTCGACCTGAACGACAAGCACATCGAGGTGCTCGCACGTCAGATGCTGCGTCGCGTTCAGATCACCAACCCCGGTGACTCCAAGTACCTGCTTGGTCAGTACGTCGACCGCTACGAGTTCGCCGACGAGGTCGAGCGCGTTGCCCGTCTGGGCGGTCAGGCTCCTGTGGCCGAGCCCGTCATCCTGGGTACGCTCAAGGTCGCGTCCAACATCGACTCCTGGCTGTCGAGCGCTTCGTTCATCCGTACCGCCGGCGTCCTTACCGAGGCTGCCATCGAGGGCAAGGTCGATCACCTGCTCGACCTTAAGTCCAACGTCATCGTCGGTAAGAAGATCCCTGCTGGTACCGGCCTCAAGCCGTACGCCAACGCCAAGCTGACGTATCGCACGGCCGACGGCTACGTGGACATCGACGGCCCGGCTTCGCCCAACGCCAAGTCGCTGCCCGAGTGGGCTCCTGTGGAGCTCAAGGACCTGGACGAGCAACTCCCGCAGCAGCTCGACTGGGCCGGCTACGACGAGTTCGGCGGTGCTGACGGTTCGTTCACCCGCAATGGTCACACCATCTCCGCCGAGAAGGCTCGTCTGTACCTGTTCGACGACCTGGGCGTGTCGCAGCGCTGGACCAACAAGTTCAGCGAGGTCGGCATCGAGACGGTCGGCGACCTGGTCGGCAAGTCCGAGGAGGATCTGCTGCGCATCGACGGCATCGGTGCCAAGGCGATCGAGGAGCTCCGTGACGGCCTCGAGGCCCACGATCTGCTCTACATCCTCGAGAACAACGACGACGTTGCCGACGAGGAAGACCTCTCGCAGCTGCTGCAGATGGTCTTTAGCCCCGACGGTCCGGACGATATCCTGCTGGGTACCTCCGCTCCGACGCATCACGCCGACGCCGACGAGGAGCTCTTGGGCGCCCCGATCGACGACAAGAAGGCTCCCGCCAACGGCGCGATCAACGAGGACATGGCTTCCCTCGACGAGCTGCTCAACCAGCTCGTGGACACCGACGACGCCGAAGAGGCCAAGGACAACGACGAGGAGTAATTTCCTAGTACGTTAACCGCCCTTATAAAGGCCCGCTTCCCAACAGGGGAGCGGGCCTTTTTTGCTGAAGAAAACCTGCCAATAAGGGACAGGTTTAATTTGGTAGGTTATTCATGCTTGAATTTGAAACATTCCGTTCGGTCAAAGCGTATCTATGGTGAGGGCCTCAGCAAGATACATCAGCATCACCGGGAGGTGATTATGGAAGAACAAGCATTTAGACAGGCGGTCGAGGATCACCGTGATGTCGTGTTTCGAATCGCATTGACGTATCTGCGCGATCGTGCCGATGCCGACGATGTCGCTCAAGACGTCTTTCTGAAGTTACTCAAAAGCGATGCCCAATTTGAAAGCTGGGAACATCTTCGTCGATGGCTTATCCGGGTCACGATCAATGAATGCAAATCTCTCTTTCGAAAGCCATGGAGGCGTGTGGAGGATATTGAGAACCTGGCCGATTCGCTTTCGACGGCGCAGGAGGAGACCAAGGCGGTCCTGTCAGACGTTATGCGACTTCCGGAACGATTCCGTGTTCCCATCATGCTCTATTACTATCTGGGCTTTTCGACCTCAGAGATTGCCGAGTTATTGCATGTGCCAGCCGCGACTGTTCGAACGCGTTTGGCTCGCGGCAGATCGAAGCTCAAGTTCATCCTAGAGGAGGGCGACCGTGAAATCCAATCAAATCAAGCAGGCCTTCGAGTCCGTCCAAGCCGATAGCGATCTTGCTGACCGTGTTCTTTATGCCGCTGCTGGTGAGCCGCTTCGCCGAAAGGGTCACGCGAAGCCTCTGTATGTTGCCGTGATCGGATGCCTTGCCGGAGTGCTGGCGACCGGAGGGGTCGCCTACGCCGTCGTCAATTCCAGCTATTTTGCCTCTGCCTGGGGAAACCACGGCAACGGGGATTCCATTACCTGGACCAACGGCGGCTCATCGGGAACTAAATATACCTACACCAGAGAGTTTGGCGATGGCATCGCGCCCCAAAGCCTGGAAGGCGCAGTCCAGGAGGTTAATCTGTCCGTCGAGGGCAACGGCTATACGCTTGATATCCATGAGATGGCAATCGACCAAAACGGCTGCGGAGCCGTGACGTTTACGTTGTCCAATCCAAATGGAGTTAACTACTACAAGCCAGCAGCAGAGATTGGCGAACTTGTTCTCTATGGTGAAGAAGAGCAGGGCATCGGCACGCCCGATATGAAGTTCGGCGAGGAATGGCCTGACACACGCAGCACAATTGATAAGGACACATCAAGCGATACTGTCATTAATGGCACGATGTACTTTGCCGCTATGGATCGCGAGCGAGATTTGCAACATGCTGTCACCTGGAATATCCATTGGACCGAGGGTGAAGGTGAGAGTGCGAGGCGGTTTGAGGCGTCGACACCCGAGTTCAATATTGGAGCGTACGTCGATACAAAGGAACTCCGCTCCGGTGACTCGCCTCTTGAGATTAGCCCGTTTTCCATCCAGACGCACATCGATGATTTGGGCTATGAAGCAGTTGATAATAAGCTGACCGTCAGCTACAAGGATGGATCGGAGCAGATTATCGAAGATGACGACGCAGGGGTGTTCAACTTATATTTTTCTTATGGGCGCAATAGCGGAGAGAACATCTGGGTGCCAACGAAGTTGATTGATGTCGATCAAGTGGTCTCAGTAACGCTTGAGGGCACGAGGTGCACGTCAACAGGAGAGACCGAAACGAAAGAGCCCTTTACCATCGTCTATTCGTAAGATTTGGGGTCGCTTCCTACTAGGGGAAGCGGCCTCTTTTGCGTTAAATGGAAACGCCGCCGATTTCCATGCGACAGATGAGAGCAGATCACCGCTGGAGCGCGACGTTTCCCCAGATAAAACCGACCAAAATAAACCTGTCCCTATTTGGAAGGGAACGTTGCCCCGACAAGCACGTCGGATTCCCGGTCCGGGCGGCCCGCTGTTTAAGTTTGTCGCGAGTTCCGCACGCAAAGGAAAGCACTTAATGTGCTTTCCGTCTTGCGCAGGACTGTAGAGCAGCAAACTTAAACAGCGGGCCGCCCGGACCGGGAATCCGCCCCCGCGCACAGGAGGGGATTCCTTTTGTGTAGGCTTTGCGGAAATATGGCTATTTTGGGATACGCCCGGCGGCGTGGTCTGTTGACGGCACAGCTAACGCCACGTATCCTATCGAACTGCGTGTTTCGTAGGGGGATGCTGACCCCTCGATTCAAGCCGTTGCACTTTACAGAAAGCTGGAATCATTCGAGAAGGAGTACGCTTTGCCTACTATTAACCAGCTGGTTCGCCAGGGCCGTCGTTCCGTGCCCAAGAAGTCCAAGAACGCTGCTCTGCAGCACAACTCCCAGAAGCGCGGCGTGTGCACCCGCGTCTTCACCACGAGCCCCAAGAAGCCGAACTCGGCTCTTCGTAAGGTTGCCCGTGTTCGCCTCGTCAACGGCATCGAAGTTACTGCTTACATCCCGGGTGAGGGCCACAACCTGCAGGAGCACTCCATCGTGCTCGTCCGCGGCGGTCGTGTCCGTGACCTCCCTGGTGTCCGTTATCACGTCATCCGTGGCGCCTACGACGCTGCTCCGGTCCAGAACCGTATGCAGGCCCGTTCCAAGTACGGTGCTAAGCGCCCCAAGGCTAAATAAGCCAGATAACGTTTTGATACTTTCGCCGTGTGCCGCCTAAGGGCCGCACGGTAGACACTTAAGGAGATTTCACATGCCGCGTCGTGCAGCAGCTAATCGTCGTGAGGTTCAGCCTGACGCCGTTTACAACAACCGCCTGGTGACTCAGCTCATCAACAAGGTCCTTCTTGACGGCAAGAAGGCCACCGCTGAGCGCATCGTTTACACCGCTTTCGAGATCGTTGCCGAGAAGTCCGAGGGTGGCGACGCTCTCGCTACCTTCAAGAAGGCTATGGACAACGTCAAGCCCACGCTCGAGGTTAAGCCCAAGCGTGTCGGTGGCGCTACCTATCAGGTCCCGATGGAGGTCAACTCCCGTCGTTCCACCGCTCTGGGCATCCGCTGGATCGTCAACTTCTCCCGCGCTCGCAAGGAGAAGACCATGGCCGAGCGTCTCGCCAACGAGATCCTCGACGCTTCCAACGGCCTGGGCGCTTCCGTCAAGAAGCGTGAGGACGTCTTCAAGATGGCCGAGGCCAACCGCGCGTTCTCTCACTATCGTTGGTAAGTTAAGGTAAGGAACTAACATGGCTAAGCCTAAGTACAAGCTTTCCGATACCCGTAACATCGGCATCATGGCTCACATCGATGCCGGTAAGACCACCACGACCGAGCGTATTCTTTACTACACCGGTAAGACCCACAAGATCGGTGAGGTCCATGAGGGCGCTGCCACCATGGACTGGATGGTTCAGGAGCAGGAGCGCGGCGTAACCATTACCTCCGCTGCTACCACCTGCTTCTGGAACAAGGACGGTAAGGACTACCGCATCCAGATCATCGACACCCCGGGCCACGTTGACTTCACCGCCGAGGTCGAGCGCTGCCTGCGCGTCCTCGATGGCGCTGTCGCCGTCTTCGACGCTGTTGCCGGCGTTCAGCCCCAGTCTGAGACCGTTTGGCGTCAGGCTTCTACCTTCAACGTCCCCCGCATCGCCTTCATCAACAAGTATGACCGCGTGGGCGCTGACTTCTTCAACGCTATCGAGACCATGAAGGATCGTCTCGACGCCAACGCCGTGGCCGCTCAGGTCCCGATGGGCGCCGAGGACAACTTCTGGGGCGTCATCGACCTGGTCACCATGACTGCATGGGACTTCAAGGCCGACGAGAAGGGTATGACCTACCCCGAGCCGATGGACGAGATCCCGGCTGAGTTTGCCGACATCGCTGCCACCAAGCGCGAGGAGCTCCTCGACGCTGCTGCCAGCTTTGACGACGAGCTCATGGAGAAGATCCTCATGGAGGAGGACTTCACCGTCGAGGAGCTCAAGGCTGCTCTGCGCAAGGGTGTTCTGGCCAACGAGCTCAACCTCGTCTTCGTGGGCTCCGCCTACAAGAACAAGGGCGTTCAGGAGCTGCTCGACGCTGTCGTCGACTACCTGCCCAGCCCGCTCGACGTCGAGGCCGTCACCGGTACCGATCCGGACACCGGCGAGGAGATTCAGCGTCATCCTTCCTTCGACGAGCCCTTCTCCGGCCTGGTCTTTAAGATCATGACCGACCCGTTCGTCGGTAAGCTCACCTATGTCCGCGTTTACTCCGGCCGCGCTGAGTCCGGCTCCTACGTGGTCAACGCTTCCAACGGTCAGCGCGAGCGTCTCGGCCGCATCCTCGAGATGAACGCCGCCGAGCGTATCGACCGTGACGACGCTGCCGCCGGCGACATCGTCGCTTGCGTCGGCTTCAAGAACTCCACCACCGGTGACACCCTGTGCGCCGAGGGCAAGGAGATCGTCCTCGAGAAGATCGAGTTCGCTAAGCCCGTTATCGACGTTGCCATCGAGCCCAAGACCAAGGCCGAGCAGGACAAGATGTCCCTGGCTCTGACCAAGCTCGCCGAGGAGGACCCGACCTTCCAGGTGTCCACCAACCACGAGACCGGCCAGACCATCATCGCCGGCATGGGCGAGCTGCACCTCGAGATCATCGTCGACCGTCTGCTCCGCGAGTTCAAGGTTGACGCTAACGTTGGTAAGCCCCAGGTTGCCTACCGCGAGACCGCTGGTCACGACGTCGAGAAGGCTGAGGGCAAGTTCGTCCGCCAGTCCGGCGGTCGCGGTCAGTACGGCCACGCCGTCATCAAGCTCGAGAAGATGGAGGAGGGCTTCGGCTACGAGTTCGTCAACGCTATCGTCGGCGGCGTCGTGCCCAAGGAGTACATCCCGTCCATCGACAAGGGCATCCAGGAGGCCCTGAACACCGGTGTTATCGCCGGCTTCCCGGTCCTCGACGTTAAGGTCACCCTGTTCGACGGTTCTTACCACGAGGTCGACTCCTCCGAGGCCGCCTTCAAGATCGCCGGTTCCATGGCTATCAAGGACGCCCTCAAGAAGTCCGATCCGCAGCTGCTCGAGCCGATCATGGCTGTCGAGGTCGAGACCCCCGAGCAGTACATGGGCGACGTTATGGGCAACCTCTCCGGTCGCCGCGGCAAGATCGAGGGTATGGAGGATCGCAAGAACAGCAAGCTCATCCGTGCCAAGGTGCCGCTGGGCGAGATGTTCGGTTACGCTACCGACCTTCGCTCCCAGACCCAGGGCCGTGCATCCTACACGATGCAGTTCGACTCTTATGAGCCTGCGCCCAAGTCCATCGTGGACGAGGTCATGAGCAAGAACGCCTAAGTTCGAGCTCCCTGTTACGTAATCCTGCGAGAACATCTCTCGCACTCTTTGGAGGTTTAAGTTGGCTACCCAGAAGATCCGCATTCGCCTCAAGGGCTATGATCACGAGGTCGTCGATCAGTCCGCGAAGCTCATCGTCGAGACCGCTCAGAAGACCGGCGCTCGCGTTTCCGGTCCTGTCCCCCTGCCCACCGAGCGCAACCTGTACACGGTTATCCGCTCGCCGCACGTGAACAAGGACTCCCGTGAGCAGTTCGAGATGCGCACCCACAAGCGCCTCATCGACATCCTCGACCCCACCTCGGGCACCGTTGATTCGCTCATGCGTCTCGACCTCCCCGCTGGCGTCGACATCGACATCAAGCTCTAAGCGATATCGCTCATAGCTTAAAGGGCCCCGCTGCCGTTACGGTAGCGGGGCCCTTTTGTTTTGAGTTTAGATTTTGGGATAGCGAATTCGTCTGCCGAGCCGGCGGCTGCGGCGCCCTATTCGCTCAGGGGGCGCAAGGATGCTTCTTCGAAGTGGAAGACGCACAAGCCGCTCTCGGTCTCAATGCATGCGCGGCCGCAATCGTCGACCGTTCTAAATATGCCTCGTGCCAGCTCGTCTCCAGCGGGGGAGCGGGCGATAACGTGCTTCCCGATCCAATTGAGGTGAGCGATATATTCGTCGTGGACGGGCGCGAGCGGACCGGCGTTTTCTTCCATGGCGTTGAGGCGCTCTGCCCAGGTATCTACAGCGTCTATAACTGCGTGATAGACCTCATCGAGGAGCATGTCGACGGCGGGAACGCTCTCGTTGAGGTCCGAGAGGCCAATTGCCGCCAGGCCGCCATCGGGCACCTCTTGGGGCGTGTAGTTTACGTTGACACCAATGCCGCAGACGGCGAAAGGTTTGCCTTCGTTATCGCGTGCGGCCTCGACCAGAATGCCGCCGAGCTTGCGTCCTCGCGCGACCAGGTCGTTGGGCCATTTGAGGCCAATCTCGATTGCAAGACCCTGCTTTTCGAGTGCTTCGAGCACCGCTAGGCCGCTGACGGCGGCAAGACCAGAGTACTTTGCGGGATTAACGCATGGACGCAGGACAATCGAAAGCAATAGGTTGCCGGCGGTTGAATCCCACTTGTGGCCGCGCCGGCCGCGTCCTGCCGTTTGCGCGCGGGCGGCAAGTCCTGTGCCGTGCGGCGCACCCTGTTTTCCTGCCTCGAGCAGGTCATCGTTGGTCGATCCGGTTACGTCGACAATCGTTAATTGGGCATCCATAGCGGCTGCTACCTCCTTATTGAATAAGTGAATGACGCAATGGTGTCGAGAGATAGACACAATGTGAAGCCTTTGTCGCATTTGGACAATTTAATGTTAACACGTCAACAAAGACTGAAATGCGTTATCCTCTCTTGGTCGATGTAAACACGTCAACAACTCAAAGGAGGTTAGTGATGGGTTTCACGATTCTTGGAACAGGCTCGGCGCTTCCTGAACGCAGTGTTTCCAATGACGAGCTGTCTGAGTTCCTCGATACCTCGGATGAGTGGATTTTTACCCGCACGGGTATCAAGAGCCGCCACGTCTGCACCACCGAGTCACTTGACGACCTTGCCGTAGCGGCGAGTGAGCGGGCACTCCAGGTGTCCGGAATCGACGCGAGCCAGCTGGATCTGATCGTCTGCTCGACGACGACGGGTGACCACCTTGTTCCCGCTGAGGCGTGTGCCGTTGCTGAGCGACTAGGCGCGACGTGCCCTGCCTTCGATGTCTCGGCGGCTTGTGCCGGCTTCGTATTTGCGCTCGATGTCGCCGAGGGCTATATCGCCCGCGGTCGCGCCGAGCGCGTGCTTGTCGTTGCTGCCGAGCAGATGACGCGCGCGCTCGACTGGACCGACCGTGCCACCTGCGTGCTCTTTGGCGATGGGGCAGGCGCCGCAGTGATTGAGGCTGGGGGAGACAGTCCCCTTGCCGTTGAGCTTTCGACGGCGCCCGACGTCGAGACGTTGCGCGTTCCCGGTCTGGTCGGTACCTCGCCGTTTAAGGCTTCCGCAGATAGCGCGAGCGTGCTGTCCATGAATGGCCGCCGCGTGTTCAAGTTCGGCGTCAACGCCATCTGCGACACGGTCCATAAGCTTGCGATCGATGCGGGCATTTTGGTCGAAGACATCGATCATTTTGTATTCCATCAGGCTAACGAACGAATCCTGAGCCAGGCGGTCAAGCGCCTGGGCGTGCCGGACGAGCGCGTGGTTCGCACGTTGCGCGAGACCGGCAACATTTCGAGCGCATGCATTCCGCTTGCCCTCGACCGGCTGGCAAACGCCGGTGCACTTCACACAGGCGACACCATCGCCTTGGTTGGATTTGGCGCCGGTCTGGATATAGGTGGCTATCTGCTTCGTTGGAAGTAGTCGCACATAGGAAATAAAAACGCCCTAGGGCACAACCAAAGGAGAACTACCATGGCAGATCAGAAGACCTTCGAGCGCGTTTGCGACGTTATCCGCGAGACCGCCGGTCTTGACGATGTCGAGATGAAGCCCGAGTCCACGCTCGAGGAGATTGGTCTCGACAGCCTGGGCACCGTCGAGATCCTCGTTGCCGTCGAGGACGAGTTTGGCATCCAGCTCGATACCGAGGAGAACCCCAAGACGGTCGGCGAGTTCGCCGATACGGTCGAGGCGGCATTGGAGAAGTAGAGATGCTCAAGACTCCTCTCTGCGATCTGCTCGGCATCGAAAAGCCCGTGTTCCAGGGCGGTATGGCCTGGATTGCCGATGCCTCGCTGGCGTCCGCAGTGTCCGAGGCGGGTGGCTTAGGCATCATCGCGGCCATGAACGCCGACGCCAACTGGCTTCGCGACCAGATTCATGAGCTGCGCGCCAAGACGGATAAGCCCTTTGGCGTGAACGTCATGCTCATGAGCCCGTTTGCCGACGAGGTTGCACAGGTCGTGATTGACGAGCGAGTGCCGGTCGTCGTGACGGGCGCCGGCAATCCCGCCAAGTACATGAAGGCGTGGAACGAGGCGGGCATCAAGGTCATCCCGGTCGTTGCCTCGGTGGCGCTGGCGCGCCTCGTGGCACGTCGTGGAGCCACGGCGGTTGTTGCCGAGGGTACCGAATCGGGCGGCCATATTGGCGAGACCTCGACGATGGCACTGGTGCCGCAGGTCGTCGATGCGGTTGACATTCCCGTCGTAGCCGCCGGCGGTATTGCCGACGGCCGCGGCGTGGCGGCCGCCTTTATGCTGGGCGCCGAAGGCGTGCAAGTGGGTACGCGCTTTCTGGTCGCAGACGAGTGCACCGTCTCGGAGCAGTACAAAGAGATGGTCCTGAAGGCCAACGACACTTCAACGCGTGCGACCGGTCGCTCGACGGGACATCCAGTGCGCGCCCTCAAGAGCCCCTTCACCAACGCCTATGCCAAGAGCGAGGGTTCCGGCGCGAGTGCCGAGGAGCTCGGTGCTATGGGAACCGGTGCGCTGCGTAAGGCCGCCAAGGACGGCAACTACGAAGAGGGTTCGTTTTTGTGTGGACAGATTGCCGGCATGGTCAACGAGCGCCAGAGCGCACGCGAAATCGTTGACGACCTGGTCGATGGCGCCGAGCACGTCCTGAAGGGTGCGTGCGCATGGGTGGCGTAGCGTTTTTGTTTGCCGGCCAGGGTGCCCAGCACCCCGCGATGGGCGTCGACTTGATCGAGACATCGCCGGCGGCCGCCGAGGTGTTCGCCATTGCCGACGAGGTGCGCCCGGGGACCAGCGAGCAATGCCGGAGTGCCTCCAAGGAGGAGCTCTCGCAGACCGAGAACACGCAGCCGTGCGTGTTCGTTCACGACCTGGCAGCGGCTGCCGCCCTGCGTGAGCGTGGCGTGGTACCTGCCGCCTGTGCGGGATTCTCGCTGGGCGAGGTCGCCGCGCTCACCTTTGCGGGGGCGTTCGATACGCGAGCGGGCTTTGAGCTCGTGTGCGAGCGCGCGGCGCTGATGGCCGCGGCTGCCGAGCGCCATCCGGGCGGCATGCGCGCCGTCATCAAGCTCGATGCGGCGCAAGTCGAGGGCCTGGCAAAACAGGCCGGCGAGGACTGCTGGCCAGTCAACTACAACAGCCCACAGCAGACGGTTGTGGCCGGAGCGCCCGAGGCGCTGCAGGAGCTCGACGTCCTAGTAAAAGAGGCTGGCGGCCGCGCCATGAAGGTCGCGGTGTCGGGTGCATTTCATAGCCCCTATATGGCCGAGGCGACCTGTGGCCTTGCCGCATATATTGAGGCCGGTCACGCGCCGTCCCCGTTGCTCATTCCTGTTTTGGCAAATATGACAGCGGCGCCCTATCCGGCGGATCCCCAGACGGCATCGGATGTCTTGGCCAATCAGGTGAGCCATGCCGTACGCTGGGTCGATACGCTGCATGCTCTGCAGGATCAAGGCATCGACACATTTATTGAGGTCGGCCCCGGCAAAACGCTGTCCGGCCTGGTCAAGCGTACGCTGAGCGACGTTCGTGTGTATTCGTGCGAGACGGCCGAGCAGGTCGCAGCTATTGCCGACGAGCTCGCATAGTCCACAGGGCTGTAACCCGAAAGGAATGACATGGGCAACTTGAACAATGGCGCGCTCGAGCGCAACGACTCACGTCGCGTGGCACTGGTCACGGGCGGCTCGCGGGGTATCGGCCGCGCCTGCGCTATCGGTCTGGCGGAGGATGGCTGCGATATCGCCGTCGTCTATGCCGGCAGCGTCGATGCGGCGCGCGAGACGTGCGACGCCTGCGAGGCGGCTGGCGCCACGGCGCGCTCATATCAATGCGACGTGGCCGACCCCGCTGCCGTCAACGCGTGCGTGGAAGCGGTCCTCAACGACTTTGGCTCCATTTGGGCGCTCGTCAACAACGCTGGCATCACCCGCGATGGCCTGCTCATGCGCATGGGCGATGACGCCTTCGATCGCGTGCTCGATGTCAATCTTAAAGGAACGTTTAACACGACGCGCGCGCTCACCAAGACCTTTATGCGCCAGCGCGGCGGCTGCGTCGTCAACATGAGCTCGGTCGTGGGCCTGATGGGCAATGCCGGGCAAGCCAACTACGCTGCCTCCAAGGCGGGCGTGATCGGCCTGACCAAGGCGGTGGCGCGCGAGCTTGCGCCCCGCGGCGTACGAGTGAACGCGGTTGCCCCCGGGTTTGTCGAGACGGATATGACGGCAAAGCTCTCGGAGAAGGTGCGTACGGTAACCGAGGAGCAGATTCCCCTTAAGCGTATGGCGCGCCCCGAGGAGGTGGCCGGCGTAGTGCGCTTTCTGGCGAGTGATGCGGCTGCCTACATTACGGGTGAGGTCGTGCGCGTCGACGGCGGAATGGCGATGTAGAAACCAGGGCCGAAGAACGGCTTGGATGAGGAGACCATGATGGAACAGAGAGTTGCAATCACCGGTATCGGTGCCGTGTCGCCGCTCGGCAACACCGCGCTTGCCACCTGGGCGGCCATGTGCGCCGGCACGTGCGGCATCGGCCCGATCACGCACTTCGATACCGATGCGTTTGCCGTCAAGGTGGCAGCCGAGGTCAAGGGCTTTGACGGCAACGAGTACTTTGGCAAGCGTGACGCCAAGCATCTCGACCCCTGCGTTCAGTTTGCGATGGCGGCTTCGGACGAAGCCATGCACGATGCGGGCTTTGATGTCGAAGGCGCCATCGATCGCGAGCGCCTGGGCGTCTACGTGGGCTCGGGCGTGGGCGGCATGACGACGCTCGTCGACAACGTCCATACGATTGCCGAACGCGGGCCCCGCCGCGCATCGCCCTATATGATCGCGATGATGATCCCCAACATGGCATCGGGCAATATCGCAATCCGCCACAAGGCAAAGGGCCCGACCCTGCCCGTGGTGACCGCGTGCGCAACCTCGGCCCATGCGGTGGGCGAGGCGTTCCGCGCCATCAAGCACGGCTATGCCGACGCGATCCTCGCGGGCGGCGCCGAGGCCGCAATTATCCCCGATGCCGTTGCGGGCTTTACGTCCTGCCGCGCATTGACCACCAACCCCGATTCCGCGACGGCCTGCCGTCCGTTCGATGCAGACCGCGATGGCTTTGTGATGGGCGAGGGCGCCTGTGTGCTCGTGCTCGAGAGCATGGAACATGCGCAGGCGCGCGGTGCGCACATTTATGCTGAGGTCGTGGGCTACGGCAACACCGATGATGCCTATCACATCACAAGCCCTGATCCCGAGGCTGCCGGCATTGCCCGCGCGATATCGCTGGCGGTGACCGAAGGCGACGTCAAGCCTTCCGAGGGTCTCTACATCAATGCCCACGGCACATCGACCAAGCTCAACGATTCGTCCGAGACGGCGGGCATTAAGCGTGCGCTCGGCGAGGACGCGGCGCGCGCCGCGCACGTCTCGTCGACTAAGTCGATGACCGGCCACATGATCGGTGCCACGGGCGCCATCGAGGTCATGGCCTGCGCCATGGCGCTCGAGCAGGGCGTGGTGCCGCCGACCATTAACTACCACACGCCCGATCCCGCCTGCGATCTTGACTACACGCCCAATCGCGCGGTTCGCGCCGACCTTACCTGGGCGCTTTCGACCAACCTGGGCTTTGGCGGACACAACGCCGCCATCGCGCTGCGTAGATATACGAGGAGCTAGAGCATGGATTCCAAAAGACTTGCCGAGATAGCCGATGTTATGGAGGACCGCGGCCTCACGCGCGTACGCGTTGAGGAGCCCGATGGCACCGCGGTCGAACTCGAGCGCGCGAGCGCCGCGCAGCCGGTTGCCGTGCCCATGCCTATGCCGAGCGCTATGGCCGCTCCAGTTGCAGCTCCCACAGTCGCGCCTGCCGCACCGGAGCCCGCCGCGCAGACACCTGCCGCCGCACAGGAGCCCAAGGGCACCGAGGTGACCGCTCCCATGGTCGGCGTTTTCTATGCTGCCCCGGCGCCGGGCGACGAACCGTTTGTGCACGTGGGCTCCAAGGTCAAGGCTGGCGAGACCCTTTGCATCATCGAGGCCATGAAGGTTCTCAACGAGGTGACGGCCGAGGCAGACGGTGAGGTGCTCGAGATCTGCGTGGTCGACGGCGACCTCGTGGAGTTTGGCAGCTGTCTCATGAGGATCGGATAGGTGATATCCATGAACAAAGAAGAGCTCAAGAAGCTGTTACCGCATCGCGAGCCGATGCTTTTGCTCGACGAGGCCGAGCTGGTGGGCGACGAGGCCCACGGCAAGATCACGATCACGGGCGACGAGTACTTTTTGCAGGGGCATTTTCCGGGAAACCCGGTCGTCCCCGGCGTGATTCAGTGCGAGATGCTCGCCCAGAACTGCTGCGTGCTGCTGATGGGCGATGAGGAGGCGCGCGGCGCGACGCCGTTCTATACGAGCCTCGATAAGGTGCGCTTTAAGCGTCCGGTGCGCCCGGGCGACACGGTTGATCTGGTGTGCACCATCACGCGTGCGCGCGGGCCGTTCCGCTTTGCGACGGGTACTGCGAGCGTCAACGGTGAGGTTTGCTGCCGCGCCGATATGTCCTTTGCACTCATGCACGAAAGTTAAGGAAGGCTTCATGTTCGACAAAGTGCTCATTGCCAACCGTGGCGAAGTCGCGGTCCGTGTTATCCGCGCGTGCCGCGATATGGGCATCAAGACCGTCGCCGTCTATTCCACGGCCGATGCGGACGCGCTGCACGTGCAGCTTGCCGACGAGGCATATTGCATCGGTGGCCCGCGTCTTGCCGAGAGCTACCTCAACGACGATGCCGTGCTCACCTGTGCCGTAAAGTCGGGAGCCAAGGCAATTCATCCCGGCTATGGCTTTTTCTCCGAGAAGGCGAGCTTCGTACGCGACTGCGACAAGTATGGCCTGGCGTTTATCGGTCCTTCGGCCGAGGTGATCGACAGCATGGGCGATAAGGACGCCGCGCGTCGAACGGCTGCCGCGGCGGGCGTGCCCATCGTGCCGGGCTGCGATTTGCTCAAAAGCCCCGAGGAGGCAACGGCCGAGGCCGAGCGCATTGGCTGCCCCGTGCTCATTAAGGCGCGTGCAGGTGGCGGCGGTCGCGGCATTCGCAAGGTCGATCGCGTGGAAGATGCGGCAAAGGCCTTTATTGAAGCACGCGCCGAGGGCGAGGCCGTTTTTGGCGACGGCGAGTGCTACATGGAGAAGTTCGTCGCGCCGGCGCATCACGTTGAGGTACAGATTATGGCCGATAAGCAGGGCCATGTGTTTTCGCTCGGCGAGCGCGAGTGCTCGGTGCAGCGGCGCAACCAAAAGCTAATCGAGGAGAGCCCCGCGCCGTGCCTCGACGGACACGACGACATTCGTGCTCGCATGCACAAGGCAGCGCGTGACCTGGCTCGTGCCGTCGGCTACGAAGGAGCCGGTACCATCGAGTTCCTGTATTCGGACGACGGCAATTTCTACTTTATGGAAATGAACACGCGCTTGCAGGTGGAGCATCCGGTTACGGAGTTTGTGACCGATACCGACTTGGTCAAGTGGCAGCTGCGCGTGGCAGCCGGCCAGCCTCTGCCCTTTGAGCAGGAGGACGTACCGGTCCGCAACCACGCCATGGAGTGCCGCATCAATGCCGAAACGCCGGACTTTCTGCCGTCATGCGGAACGGTCACCGCGTTGCGTGTGCCGGGTGGTCCGCGCGTGCGCTGGGATTCCGCCATGTTTACCGGTGCGAACGTTCCACCGTACTACGACTCCATGCTTGGCAAGCTCATCGTGTGTGCGCCCACGCGTGACGGCGCCATTCGCAAGATGCGCTCGGCCCTGGGCGAGCTCGTGATTGAGGGCGTGAGCGAAAACAGCGAGCTTCAGCTCGACGTGCTGGCAAACGACGAGTTCTTGTCGGGCATGTATCACACCGATCTGATGGGGCATCTCTATGCTGATGAATAGAAAAGCGAAGACGGTCAACGTCCTCGAGGGACCGATGACCGAGTCGTGCGCCGAGTTTCCCGCGCGCCACGTGTTTATCAAGTGCCCGGAGTGCCGCCGCGTGATCGATGAGGCGCGTCTGCACGACAACCTCGAGGTCTGCCCTCGTTGCGGAAAACACTTTCGCGTGAGCGGTCGCGCGCGCATGCGCATGACGGTTGACGAGGGCACGTTTGAGGAATGGGATGCCAATCTGGCGTCGGAGGACTTCCTCTCGTTTCCCGGTTATGCCGACAAGCTCAAGAGCGTGAGCGAGCGTTCGGGCGAGCGCGATGCCGTTGTGTGCGGCAGAGGCAAAATCTGCGGTTGCGATACGGCGCTCTTCTTTATGGACGCCAACTTTATGATGGGCTCGATGGGTTCCGTGGTGGGCGAGAAGATCTGTCGCACATTTGAGCATGCGACCGAGCTGGGGTTGTCAGTTGTCGGCTTTACCGTTTCGGGCGGTGCGCGCATGCAAGAGGGCGTGACATCGCTTATGCAGATGGCCAAGATTTCTGCGGCGGTTAGGCGCCACAGCGAGGCGGGCGGCCTGTATATCACGGTGCTCACCGACCCCACGACCGGAGGCGTAACCGCGAGTTTTGCCATGGAGGGCGACATTATCCTGGCCGAGCCCGATGCCCTGACGGCATTTGCCGGCCCGCGCGTGATCGAGCAGAACATGCACAAGCGCCTGCCCAAGGGATTCCAGCGCTCCGAGTTTTTGCTGGAGCACGGCTTTTGCGATGCCGTTGTTCCGCGTGGCGAGATTGCGCTCACGGTAGGCGAGCTGCTGGCGCTGCACGAAGGGCACGCGCCCGGCCTGGGGGCACCGCATGAGATCGTGCATACGGGTCGCCGCGGCAAAAAGCTGGGACACTTGTTCAAGCGCTCGGCCGCACCAAAAACCGCGCTCGAGATTGTCAAGCAGACCCGCTCGGCAGATCGCACCACGGCAGGCGAGATGATCTCGCTGGGCCTGGATGGATTTGTGGAGCTGCACGGCGACCGCTACTTTGGCGACGACGCTGCTGTGGTGGCTGGCATTGGCTGGAAAGACGGACGCCCCGTAACGGTCATCGCCATCGAGCGCGGCACCACGACCAAAGAGCGCATGCGTCGCAACTTTGGTATGGCACATCCCGAGGGCTACCGCAAAGCGCGTCGCCTGATGCGCCAGGCCGAAAAGTTTGGTCGACCGGTTCTGTGCCTGGTCGATACTTCGGGCGCGTTTTGCGGCATCGGTGCCGAGGAACGCGGCCAGGGTGAGGCGATTGCCCAGAACCTCATGGAGATGAGCGGCCTTAAGACGCCGATTGTCTCGGTGGTGACAGGCGAGGGCGGATCCGGTGGCGCGCTGGCGCTGTCCGTGGCCGACCGCATCCTGATGCTCTCGAGCTCGGCCTATTCGGTCGTGAGCCCTGAGGCCTGTGCGTCGATCCTGTGGAAGGATACCGAGCGCGCGAATGAGGCCGCCGAGGCGCTTAAGCTCACGGCTCCCGACCTGTTGGCGCTCGGCATCATCGACGGCATTGTTGACGATAGGGGTCTGTCGCATGAGGAGATCGCCGGTGCCGTCATGTCCTCGGCATTTGATGCCTTCGATACACTTGGGCGGCTCGACGACGCGACCCTCACAAACCTCCGCTACGAAAAGTACCGCGCAATCGGTCAGTACCGCACGATGTGACAAGGGGACAGCCCGCATGTCACATTGGGAAAGGCGTTCCATGTCACAAGTTTCTAACACCTCGTTTACAACGACGGTTTCATCAAACGCCATGGCCGTGGTGGACTATCTGTCCAAAAGCATGATGTCGGCGCTGCCGTTTATTGTCTGTGCGGCGCTGTTTCGTACCGTCGCCGTCATTATGGGCGAAGGCATGCTGGGCCTGTGGTCTGCCGATTCCGAAATCTATCGCCTGTTCTACAGTTGGCTCTATAACGCCGGCTACTACTTTTTGCCCATTTATCTTGGTTGGGCGGCCGCCCGCCAGCTCGGTTGCTCGGAGCAGCTGGGCATGATGCTGGGCGGCGTATTGATTGCGCCCGATCTGCTTAAGCTCGTCGATGCCGCATCGACGACGGGGGCATCGATGGCTTCCGTGTATGGTTTACTTCCCGCGCCGGTCAACGATTACACGACGACTGTTATTCCGGTTCTCATCTCGGTGCCCGTGCTATGGCGAGTGGAGTGTTTCTTTCAGCGCGTTATCCCTAAGGCCGTGGCGTTTTCGTTCGTTCCGTTTGCGACCATGCTTGTCATGGTTCCGGTTTCGCTGTGTATCACGGCACCGGCGGGCAGCTATCTGGGCATGCTGTTGGGCCAGCTTATGTTTATGCTTGGCAATTCCGGTGGCATCGTGTCGTTGCTCACGCTCATGGGGCTTGCCGCGGGCTGGGAGTTCCTTAAGATCGCGGGCGTCAGCAACGTTGTCCTATCGCTCGCCTATGCACAGTTTATGAGTGTGGGAACGGATTCGTGCATCCTCATCGCCGCGACGATGGCAACGTTCGCCGTTTGGGGCATGCCCTTTGGCGCGTCGCTTCGCGTTGCGGATAAGGACGAGAAGGCGCTCATGCTGGGCTACTCAATCTCGGGTGTTCTTGGCGGCGTAAGCGAGCCGGCGCTGTACGGTTGCGGCTTTAAATATGGCAGGTGCCTGACGTGCATGGCCATTGGCGGCGCCGTCGGAGGCCTTGTTGCAGCCGTGGGCCACGTTACGGCCTATACCATCGGCATGACGAATGTCCTCATGGTCATTGGCTTTGCCACGGGCGGCATCTCGAACCTGCTGTGGTGCTGCGCTGCCGGCGGTGTGGCATTTGCGGTGTCTGCGGCGCTGAGCTACTGCTTTGGCGTGGTGCCGGCGAAGGGACAGACGATGGGGGACGGAGCCGATTCACCCGAAACCTCGAAGAGCGTGGCCGAAGTAAGCGCGTAAACCTGTGCGACACAAGGACGATTCCTTTGCCATGCTCCAAGGCCGTGGCCCGTGTGGGTCGCGGCCTTTTTGTATCTGAAGGACAAAGTGGCTACACTACAATCCGTTTGAGCAATAGATATATATAGGCAGTACCGTGGGGGCTGATGAAGATGGTCGAGTGGATCGTTCGTCGTGCGCAGGGCGACCGTGCGCGCGTGGGCACGTTGACGGGCATGGTGTGTATTCTCGCTAATGTTGCGCTTTGTGCTGCGAAGGGCGCAATTGGTGTGCTGTCGGGATCGGTTTCGATTGTGGCGGATGCCATGAACAACCTGTCCGATGCCAGCTCGAATATCGTGAGCGTGCTGGGCTTTAAGCTGGCGAGCAAGCCGGCGGACCCCGAGCATCCTTACGGACATGGCCGCTACGAGTATCTCTCGGGTCTGGTCGTGGCGGCGCTCGTGCTGCTGATCGGCGTTGAGCTGGTGAAGTCCTCGGTTGAGCGCATCATCCACCCCGAACCTGTCGAGTTCTCGCTTGCCCTGGTGGCAGTTCTAGTGCTTTCGATGGTCGTAAAGCTCTGGATGGCGGCCCTCAACCAAAAGCTCGGCGATCGCATTGAGTCCGAGACGCTGCATGCGACCGCGCAGGATTCCAAGAACGATGTCCTTGCCACAGGCGCCGTGCTGGCATGTGCGATTGTTTCGCAGGTGACGCACATCAATCTTGACGCATGGGTTGGCCTTGCCGTTGGCGCCTATATTGGCTGGAGCGGCCTTGAACTTATTCAAGATACGGTGAGCCCGCTTTTGGGCCAGTCACCCGATCCTAAGCTGGTCAAGCACATTCGAGACAAGATCATGAGCTATCCCGGCGTTTTGGGCGTTCACGATTTGATGGTTCACGACTACGGCCCGGGCAGGAAGTTTGCAAGTGCGCACGCCGAGATGGCGGCCGAGGCCAGCCCGCTGGAAAGCCACGACACGCTCGATAACATCGAGCAGTCGTTTAGGGACGAAGACGGCATGATCGTCACGCTTCACTACGATCCCATCGTGACCGATGACCCCAAGGTGGCGAGCATGCGCTTGCGCATTCACGCCATGGCTCAGGAGATCGATAACCGCCTCTCGATTCATGACCTACGCTGTGTGCCGGGTCCTACGCACACCAACGTGATCTTTGACTGCGTGCGTCCCTCGGATCTGCAGATGAGTGCCGAAGACTTAAAGCACGCGCTGGCACAACGGGTCGAATCGGAATATCCCAAGTCGATTGCCAAGATTACGATCGACGAAGACTACGTAGGGCATACCCACGAGTAGGGCTGTGCCGGCAAAGCAAGTTATACAGAAGGGGAGAATATGAAGAGGCTGTATCTGCTCCGCCACGGCCAGACGGAATTCAACGTCAAAAAGCTCGTCCAGGGCCGCTGCGATTCACCGTTGACCGACCTGGGCCGCAAACAAGCGGGAATGGCAGCCGCATGGCTCAAGGCCCACGGCGTCGTCCCCGACAAAGTGGTCTCATCACCTTTGGGCCGAGCCATGGACACGGCAAGTCTCGTCGCATGCGAGCTCCTCGGCCCGGACGCAGCAGTCGAGCCCTGTGAAGGCATTATCGAGCGCAGCTACGGCACCTTCGAAGAAGGCCCCCACGACGCCCTGCCCACCGACGTCTGGGATCCAGGCGAGGACTTAATCCCATTCGGAGGAGAAGGAAGCCAGGCACTGCAAGAGCGCATGGTAGACACCCTCACCAATATCATGGGCGCCGAGGGCATCGAAACCCTCCTAGCAGTAAGCCACGGCAGCGCCAGCCGCCAATTCATCAAGGCTGCAGCCCCAGAGGGCTTCGGGCTCCCAACAAAACTCCCCAACTGCGCCATCATGATCTTCGATTTTGATGAGGCAAAGCCACAAGCAGAAGGCGAGTCAATGCAACGCAAGTTCACCCTCCAGCAAATAGTGGATCCCCAACAAAGTAATTAGCTGAGCGAGCAGAGTTAAGCAGACATCACCGTGGCGTTCCCAGTGTGCGGCGGAGGGGGCGGGCCTGAGACATATTAAGGTTGCTGCTCTACAGTCCTGCTCACGACGGAGAGCACATTAAGTGCTCTCCTGTTCGTGCGGAACTCGCGACAACCTTAATATGTCTCAGGCCCGCCCCCTCCGCCGCACACTGGGAACGTGCCACGCACTTTACCTGCGTAAACAATGTGAGTGAAATATGAATCTCGATGGATACGCCCGCAGCCGTGTATACTAAACAGCTGTGTGTAACCAGGGGAGTATTCTGGCTGGACAAAATGCCTGCTTAATAGGGTTGTCAGGTAGTCCGGGCGAAATACAAGGCTGGGGAGCACGTCGTGTAAGTAGTGGTCCTCTAGGGGCGTACGCTCGGTGGTGTACGCATTGTCCCAAGACCACGCGAGAGTTGGGATCATATCTTGATCAGCATGATTCTCGGCCGCAAGATTGGCATGACCCAGGTTTGGGACGAGGACGACAACGTCGTTCCCGTCACGGTCATCCAGGCTGGCCCCTGCGCTGTCTCGCAGGTTAAAACTCAGGCAACCGACGGCTATGACGCCGTCCAGATCGGTTTCGGCGACATCAAGGCCAAGAACGTGAACAAGCCCATGGCTGGTCACTTCGCCAAGGCTGGCGTCGAGCCTGTCCGCTTCCTTCGTGAGGTCCGCGTCGAGAACGGCGAGGAGCACAAGGTCGGCGAGGTCGTCACCGTCGCTGATTTCGCTGATGTCGAGAAGGTCGACGTCATCGGTACCTCCAAGGGTAAGGGCTTCCAGGGTCGCATCAAGCGCTGGGGTCAGCGCCGCGGTCCTATGACGCATGGTTCTCACTTCCAGCGTCACCCCGGTTCTATCGGTCAGTGCGCCTATCCTGCGCGCGTCCTCAAGGGCGTCAAGATGGCCGGTCACATGGGTAACGAGCGCGTTACCGTCAAGAACCTTTCCGTTGTCCGCATCGATGCCGAGCAGAACCTCATCTTGGTCAAGGGCGCTGTCCCGGGTGCCAAGAATGGTCTCGTCGCCATCCGTATGGCCTAAGGGCCCAGCCCATTTAGCCCAGCGTCATACCAAGGAGAACACTTAAATGGCAAAGTTTGAAGTAAAGAACAGCGAGGGCAAGAAGGTCGCCGAGGCCGAGCTCGCCGCTGAGGTGTACGGCATCGAGCCGAACATCCACGTTATGCACCACATCGTCAAGTGCCAGATGGCCTCTTGGCGTCAGGGCACCCAGTCTGCTAAGGGTCGCTCTGAGGTTTCCGGTGGCGGCAAGAAGCCTTGGCGTCAGAAGGGCACCGGCCGTGCCCGCCAGGGTTCCATCCGTGCTGCCCAGTGGCGTCACGGTGGCGTTGTCTTCGCCCCCAAGCCCCGTTCCTACGCTAAGCGTATGAACAACAAGGAGGTCAAGCTGGCTATGCGCTCCGCGCTGTCCGCCAAGCTGGCCGATGGCGAGCTCGTGCTCGTCGACGACTACGGCTTCGAGAAGCCTTCCACCAAGGCTGCCGTCGCCATGCTCAAGGCCCTCGGTCTTGAGGGCAAGCGTCTGACCATCATCGTTCGCGATGAGGACGTCAACGCCTACCTGTCGTTCCGCAACATTCCCAAGACGTTCATCATCACCGCTGACGAGGCCAACACCTACGATCTCGTCAACAACAACGCTGTGCTGATGCCCGCCGACATCGCCGCTCACTTCGGGGAGGTGCTTGCATAAATGACCGCCCACGAGATCATCATCCGTCCGATCGTGTCCGAGCGTTCCTTCTCCGGCATGGAGCTGAACAAGTACACGTTCGAGGTCGCCAAGGATGCTAACAAGTATCAGATCAAGGACGCTGTCGAGGAGATCTTCGGCGTCAAGGTCGTTCGCGTGAACACCCTGACGGTCAAGCCCAAGACCAAGCGCGTGCGCTATGTCGCCGGCAAGACCCGTTCTTGGAAGAAGGCCATCGTCACGCTGGCCGAGGGCGACACCATCGAGGTCTTTGGCAACTAGGCCTAAGACTCGCTGCTGTTGAGTGAGCTCATGCCTCCCAAATAGGGGAGGCGGGAGCTCAAGGTTTTGGGCGTATAAAATGGACACGCCCGGAACCGTGTATAAGTCCGGTGTCATCGCACCCGAGGCAGAACCTCGAATCCCTGTCTGCGATGGCTAACGGATTCCTATTGAAAGGGATTGTAATGGCTGTAAAGCACCTTAAGCCGACCTCCGCTGGTAGGCGTTGGCAGACGATCTCCGACTTCTCCGAGATCACCTGCACCAAGCCCGAGAAGTCTCTTCTCGAGCCCCTGCCCAAGAAGGCCGGTCGTAACAACAACGGCCGCATCACCACCCGCCACCAGGGCGGCGGCGTGAAGCGTCGTTACCGCGTGATCGACTTCAAGCGCAACAAGGACGGCGTGCCCGCCAAGGTTGCCACGATCGAGTACGATCCGAACCGTTCCGCTCGCATCGCTCTGCTGCACTACGCTGACGGTGAGAAGCGCTACATCCTGGCCCCCAAGGGCCTCGAGGTCGGTCAGACCATCATGTCCGGTTCTGACGCCGACATCAAGCCGGGCAACGCTCTGCCCCTCGCCGACATCCCCGTCGGTACGCTCATCCACGCCGTCGAGTTCCAGCCGGGCAAGGGCGCCGCTATCGCCCGTTCCGCCGGTAACTCCTGCCAGCTGATGGGTAAGGAGGGCAAGTACGCCATCGTCCGTATGCCTTCCTCCGAGATGCGCCGCATCCTCGTTACCTGCCGCGCCACCGTCGGTGAGGTCGGCAACGCCGATCACTCCAACATCGTCATCGGCAAGGCCGGCCGTAAGCGTCACATGAACGTGCGCCCGACCGTCCGCGGTACCGTCATGAACCCTGTCGACCACCCGCACGGCGGTGGCGAGGGCAAGAACCACACCTCTGGTCGTCCCTCTGTTACCCCCTGGGGTAAGCCGACGAAGGGCCTTCGTACGCGCAAGAAGAAGAAGGTCTCGAACCAGCACATCATTCGTCGCCGTAAGAAGTAATTTCGGATACCGAGTTTTAGGAGAAAGCACTTATGAGCAGAAGTCTCAAAAAGGGCCCGTTCGTGGAGACTCGCCTTCTCTCGCGTATCACCGCGATGAACGAGGCTGGCAAGAAGGACGTCGTGAAGACCTGGTCCCGCGCGTCCACCATCTTCCCCGAGATGGTTGGTCACACCATCGCCGTCCACGACGGCCGCAAGCATGTGCCCGTGTATGTTACCGAGTCCATGGTTGGTCACAAGCTCGGCGAGTTCGCGCCGACTCGTACGTTCCGTGGCCACAAGGCCAAATAGGGGGTTAACCGTAAATGGCAACTAAGTCTATTGAAACTGAGGCCACCGAGGTTCGCGCCGTCGCTAAGTACGTGCGTGTTTCCCCCAGCAAGGCCCGCCTGGTGGTCGATCTGATCCGCCGCAAGCCTGTCGCTCAGGCCTTCGACATCCTCCACTTCTGCGACCGCGCCGTCGCCGTGGATGTCGAGAAGGTTCTCCGTTCCGCCGTTGCGAACGCCGAGAACAACAACGGTCTGCGTGCCGACAACCTGGTTGTCGCCGCTGCCTATGTTGACGAGGGTCCGACGCTTAAGCGCATCCGTCCCCGCGCCAAGGGTTCCGCTTCTCGCATTCTGAAGCGTACTTCCCACATCACCGTCGTCGTTGCTCCTCGAAAGGAGGCGTAAAGCTGTATGGGTCAGAAAGTCTACCCCACCGGCTTCCGTCTTGGCATCACCGAGAACTGGCGCTCCCGCTGGTTCGCAGAGAAGGATTACGCTAAGACCCTCGGTAACGATCTCGAGATCCGCAAGTACCTCGAGAAGCGTCTTTCCCGCGCAGCTGTCTCCCGCGTCGAGATCGAGCGCGCTGGCGACAAGGTGAAGGTCATTATCCTCACCGCTCGCCCCGGCGTTGTCATCGGTAAGAAGGGTGCCGAGATCGATACCCTCCGCACCGAGCTCGAGAAGGTCGCTGGCGTCTCCAAGGGCCAGCTCTCCGTCGACGTTGTCGAGATCAAGCGCCCCGAGCTCGACGCCAACCTCGTTGCTCAGTCTATCGCCGAGCAGCTCGAGGGCCGCGTTGCCTTCCGTCGCGCTATGCGCAAGGCTGTCCAGTCCGCCCGCAAGGCCGGCGCTAAGGGCATCCGTATCCAGTGCTCCGGTCGTCTCGGCGGTGCCGAGATGGGCCGTCGTGAGTGGTACCGCGAGGGTCGCGTGCCTCTGCACACCCTCCGTGCCAAGATCGACTACGGCACGGCTGTCGCCAGCACCACCATGGGCGCTTGCGGCGTGAAGGTCTGGATTTACCTGGGCGAGAAGCTCCCGGGCCAGCCTGTTCCCAACCCTGCACTCGAGGGCTCTTCCCGTCCTCGTCGTCGTAACTCCGAGAGGAGGGGTCAGTAGTGCTTGCCCCTAAGCGTATTCTTCACCGCAAGGTGCAGCGTGGCTCCATGAAGGGCCAGGCCAAGGGTAATACCGAGCTGCATTTCGGCGAGTTTGGTATCCAGGCTCTCGAGGCCCATTGGATCACCAACCGTCAGATCGAGGCCGCTCGTATTGCCATGACCCGCTACATGAAGCGTGGCGGTCGTGTCTACATCACGATCTTCCCCGATAAGCCCATCACCAAGAAGCCTGCCGAGACTCGCATGGGTTCTGGTAAGGGTAACCCCGAGGAGTGGGTGGCCGTCGTCAAGCCCGGCCGCATCATGTTCGAGGTCAAGGGTGTTCCCGAGGAGGTCGCTCGCGAGGCTCTGCGTCTTGCGCAGCACAAGCTCCCCATCAAGACCAAGATTGTTGCTGCCAAGAACGCTGAGCAGCGCATCGAGAAGGAGATGGCTGAGGAGGCCGCTCTCGAGGCCAAGTGGGCTGCTGAGGACGCCGCCGCCGCCAAGGAGGAGAACTAATGAAGCCCGCAGAGATTCGTGAGCTCTCGGACGCTCAGCTCGTTGAGAAGCTGAAGGAAATGCGCGCCGAGCTCTTTAACCTTCGTTTCCAGATGGCCACCAGCCAGCTGGACAACACCGCTCGCGTCAACACCGTGAAGAAGGACATCGCTCGCGTCCTCACGGAGCAGCGCGCCCGCGAGATCGCAGCGGAGAAGTCCGCTGTCGCCGAGTAGGACCTAAGGAGAGAACATGACTGATTCGCGTAACTCGCGTAAGGTCCGTACGGGTGTCGTTACCTCCGTCTCCGGTGCCAAGACCATTGTTGTCACCATCACCGAGCGCAAGCGTCACCCCAAGTACGGCAAGATGATGACCAGCTCCAAGAAGCTGCACGCTCACGACGAGGAGTGCACGGCTGGCGTGGGCGACACCGTCCGCGTTATGGAGACCCGTCCTATGTCCAAGATGAAGCGTTGGCGCCTCATCGAGGTCGTCGAGCGCGCTAAATAAGCAGTCGCTCTTACGACTTGTACGTTTCCGAAGATGTGCGTATGCCTGGCTTGCATACCACAGGCCGTATAAAGGCAGCGCACCTCTCTTCGGTTCTTAGTTCGGAGGAACATCTACCATGATTCAGATGCAAACCATGCTGAACGTCGCCGACAACTCCGGCGCTCGCAAGATTCGCTGCATCAAGGTGCTTGGCGGTTCCAAGCGTCGTTATGCAGGCATCGGCGATGTGTTCATCGGTGCTGTCCAGGAGGCTACCCCTGGCGCCAACGTCAAGAAGAAGGACGTTGTCCGTTGCGTCGTCGTTCGCACCGTTAAGGAGATCCGCCGCAAGGATGGCTCCTACATTCGCTTTGATGAGAACGCCTGCGTTGTCATCAACAACGATGGTTCGCCCGTCGGCACCCGTATCTTCGGGCCCGTCGCTCGCGAGCTTCGTGACAAGAAGTACATGAAGATCGTCTCGCTCGCTCCCGAGACCCTGTAGTTAGGGGAGATATATGTATATCAAGAAGGGCGATAAGGTCCAGGTTCTCTCTGGTAAGGATCGCGGCAAGCAGGGCGTTGTCCTGCGTGCTCTCCCCGCCGAGAACAAGGTCGTTGTCGAGGGCGTTTCGGTCGTCAAGAAGGCCGTCAAGCCCAACGCTGCCAACCAGCAGGGCGGCATCGTTTCGCAGGAGGCTCCTATCGACGCCTCCAACGTCAATCTCGTTTGCCCCGAGTGCGGTAAGGTTACCCGCGTCGGTCACGAGAAGGACGGCAAGAACAAGCTGCGCGTCTGCAAGAAGTGCGGCCACAAGTTCTAAGCTGCCCGCAACATCAAGTTGCTAGCAAAGGCCCGGATGCCCCACGGCACCCGGGCCTTTTTCTATCCCTACTCATTGGGGACAGACTTAAATGAGTGGCCGTTGAAATGCCGGCACCTGGGGGCGTTCATTTTCTGTCGGCAGCTGGGGACGACCATTCATTGGGGACAGACTTAAATGACCAGTCGTTGGGGGGACAGTCTCTATGTGCCGGCAGTTTGGGACGATCCTTTGATGGCTGATGCCCCCAGAGGGGTGAAGTAATACAGCTGGGTCTGTCTTTTAGGGCTTTGGTGTTCCGCCCCTTTATGTTTCACAAGGATCGTCGCATGCGCATTTACGCGCATAGCCTTGCGCGACAATGCGCATAGCCGCGCAAACATCTGCCAACTATGGCTAAATAATGACCGATAAGCAAATAAATACGCAAACACGAGCAGATACGCGCGCAATTGTGCGACTATAGGTTTGTTAGAAATGAAGGACTTCCGATGACTCAGGAGGCACATCATGGCAGATTCCAAACAGGCTCCGCTCGACGCCGAGGCAGCCGCAAAGGCGGCGTTTGCCTCGGTCCAGAATCAGCCGTTCCCAAACGACATCTTTACGGCTCCCGAGCTTCGTTGGGCTGTAATTGGGTGTGGCGTTATCGCCAACCAGATGGCTCAGTCTCTCGCCCTTGCCGGCCGAAAGCTCGCGGGCGTTGCCAACCGCACGCTGTCCAAGGCTCAGGCTTTTGCAGAGCAGTATGGCGTTGAGAAGGTCTATGGCACGGTCGAGGATCTCTACGCCGATCCGGACATTGACGCAGTCTATATCACCACGCCGCACAACACGCATATCACCTATCTGCGAGCCGCTCTGGCAGCTGGCAAGCACGTGCTCTGCGAGAAGGCCATTACCCTCAATTCCGCCGAGCTTGACGAGGCCCGCGCCATTGCCGACGAGCACAACGTCGTCCTTATGGACGCCACCACGGTGCTTCACATGCCCTTGTATCAGGAGCTGCGTCGTCGCATGGATGTCGGCGAGTTCGGCCGCATGAATCTCGCTCAGCTCAACTTTGGCAGCTATAAGGAGTACGGCGACCTGACCAACCGCTTCTACAACCGTAGCCTTGCCGGTGGCGCCATGCTCGACATTGGCGTGTATGCGCTCTCCGTTATGCGCCTCTTTATGGCGAGCCAGCCCGCTGAGGTTGTCTCGCTGGGCAACACCTGTGAGACCGGTGTCGACGTTGCGGGCGGCATTGTCTGCCGTAACGCCGAGCAGCAGCTGGGTGTTGTGAGCCTCACGCTCCACTCCAAGCAGCCCAAGCGCTCGGTCATCAGCTTCGACAAGTGCTATATCGAGGTCAACGAGTATCCGCGCGCCGATCACGCGACCATCGTGTGGACTGTGGACGGCCACCACGAGGAGGTCCACGCCGGCACCGAAGCTTACGCCCTTTGCTATGAGATGGCCGATCTTGAGAAGGCCGTTGCCGGCGACGACTCCAAGCGCGAGCTGCTGGATTATGCTTCTGATGTTATGGAGCTTATGACCAAGCTCCGCGCCGATTGGGGAGTCGTGTACCCCGAGGAGGAGTAAGCGATGCTTGCGGAAGATAGGCTCAATGCGATCGTGTCGATGGTGCAGCAGGCCGGCTCGGTTACCGTGCCGGAACTTGCCGAGGCCCTGGGCGTGACACCGTCCACCATTCGCCGTGACTTGCAAACGCTCGACCGCGCGCACCGTATCGCCAAGGTGCACGGAGGTGCGACGAGTCTGGAGCGCGCGCACGTGACGCGCGACTTGACGATCAGCGAACGCAGTGATCTCCATAACGATGACAAGGAGCGCATCTGTGCTCGTGCCGCGGCCCTGGTGGAGCCCGATAGCTTTGTGTATATCGATTCGGGCTCAACGACCCTCAAGCTCATCGAGCATCTTCCGCGTCTCGACGGCGTCACCTATGTGACCGATTCCGTGCTCCATGCTCAGCACCTTGCTTTGCGCGGCATGCGTACCGTGGTGCTGGGCGGCGAGCTCAAACCCGAGACCGAGGCGCTCGTTGGCCCCGATGCCTTGGCAACCCTGGACCGCTATAACTTCAACTGCGGCTTTTGGGGATCCAACGGCATCGCGGCCGAGCAAGGTCTCACCACACCGGATATCGAGGAAGCACAGGTCAAGCGTATCTCGATGCGCCATACCGCCAAACGCTTCGTAATCTCGGACGCCAGTAAATTTGGCATGGTGGCGCCCGTCAAGTTCGCGGACTTCCGCGACGCAACGATTATTACCGCAGGCGAGGTCCCCGCCAAGTACCGGGCAATGGACAACGTCATCACGGTCTAGCAGCAGGGGACGGGCTAAGGCCAAAACCACCACAAAGGGGCCTGTCCCCATTGTGGTGGTTAGCAACGGAAACCGAGTAGTTTTCTCAATAGAAAAGCGGCAACGTCCATCACGGGCGTTGCCGCTTTCGTTGTCTACCGGTTTGTCTACGTCTGTAACAACTGGACCGTTAAAAGTGGGTTAGATGTTACAGAGTGAGATACTTCCGAACCGCACCGTCCCTTTGTCTCAATCTGTAACATCTTGGGCCGATTTTGCCGAGTTGTTGTTACAGATTGAGATTTTCCCTTAAGGGGGATTCGAATGTCTCGATCTGTAACAGATAGGCCGGAAAATGAGCTCTAACTGTTACAGATCGAGACGTTTTGGGACCGCGGCTGAGCCATCGTGGTGGTTTTGACGTTTGCCCAGATAAAACCTGCCAAAATAAACCTGTCCCTTTTTGGCGGGTTTTAGGGCTCCCAGGGGCAGGGGGCTTCGATGTGGATGTGCTCGCCGGTTACGGGATGCGTGAAGGACACGCTGTGGGCGTGGAGCATCAGGCCACAGGGGCGCGGCGTTCCGTACAGGTCGTCGCCAACCAGGGGATGGCGCTCGCTCGCCAGATGCACACGGATTTGGTGCTTGCGGCCGGTGAGCAACTCGACATCGATATACGAGCGCGTGGGCAGGCCACGGCGGCTCTTAAGACGCTTGAGTACCTTGACGCGCGTCTGAGACGGCTTGCCGCTGGCGCCAACGCGCATCTTGCGGCTATCGTGGCGGTCGCGGGCGATGGGCTTGTCGATGAGCTTTTCGTTCCAGTCGATTTTGCCCTCGGCGAGCGCCAGGTAGTGCTTTTCGAATGCGTGGTCGATGATCATCTGGTCAAAAGCGGGTTGCGTCTGCTTGTCGAGCGAGAACAACACCACGCCGGTGGTGTTGCGGTCCAGGCGGTTGAGCGGCTGCATGTCAGTCGCGGCAAAGCCGTCGCCCATCGCCAACAAAAGGTCGCTAGCGTAGTCGGTAAGTGTGCGCTCGCCGGTGCCGTCACCGTGGACGATCATGCCAGCGGGCTTGTCGATGGCCATGAGCCAGGCGTCGCAGTAGAGGACTTGAGGTTCTTCGTTCACGTGTAAGCCTTTCGGTTAGCTAATTCCCACAAACATGCAGCCCGAGGTGGCGCCGCGCAGGCGGGCGGCGGGCTTGCGGCCGGCTTGAGCCGCCTCGACGGCGCGACGGACGCGAGCGACGGCACGGCCAATCTCATCGGCCTCGAGCAAGGTTCCGTCGACCATAAGACGACGGACGCCGGTGTCGAGCAACTGCGGTACCTGCGGCGTAAGGTCGATGGGGTAGGCGTCGTACAAGCGAGAGCGGCCATGGATGTCGGTGCGCACGGGCATGACCTTGCCGTCGATATTCTTGAGCGACAGCTTGCGGGCGCGCAGGCGGCAGTTGGCGCAATCGTGGATGCAGCCATTGGCCACCTGCAGGATGCAGTGCTCGCTCGTCATAACGCGCGGGCGGCCAAAGACGGTGATGCCCAGAGCCGCGGGCGCGGCGGCGCCGAGCGAGACAATCTCGTCGAGCGTGATCTCGGGCGAGAGCCAAAACGCACCGGCTCCGCGCTCGGCAAGCGCCTCCATGCAGGGCGTGTTGTGCACCGGCAGGCAAGAGCGAATCTCGGCCGTGGCGCCAACCTGGGCGGCCAGGGCAAGCTCAGAGATGTTGCCAATAGCGACCGTGGCGCCGGCAACAACCCACGGGTCGACGCGTACGTGGTCAACGGCGCGGCAGACCTCGTCGAGTACGGGTACGATGCCCTGCTCAAATGCATCGGCGGGGGAGAGCTCGGCCGCATCGAGCGCGTCGGTGGTCATGTAGATGCGCGTTACACCCTCGGCGCGAGCGGCCTCGGCGGCCTCGAGCGAGGTGACGGTGGCGCAGATCTGCGGCTCATCGCGGTAGTGCTCGGGCGCGGGGCGGGAATCACTGGTTACAATCGCCGGCAGCTCGAGCGTTTTCGCGCGCTCCTCGTACGGTGCCAGAATGGCCTCTTCCAGCGCCTTACAAGCGGCGGCGCGCACCTTGTGCACGGCGGAAAAGCCCATACCGCAGCCGGCGTCGAGCGAAACGTCAAAGCTTGCGGCCTCAAAGGGAGAGGAGCCCATGCGCCCGACGTGCTCAACCAGATCGGCCGCCTCGACGGCGCGAGTCTTGGCGGCCTCGACGGTAAAGCCGGTGGCGGTGGCGGTGAGCGCGGGGTCGTCGCAGCAGGTGAGCGTAACGGCAAACGGCTCGCCCAGACGCGCCACAACGGACACGTCTACGGCGCGGCGGCGCAGCACATCGCGCTTGAGCGCGGCGCCGGCGGCGTCAACGGCGCGCTGGCTTCGAATCACGCGCACGCGGCAGCCCTCGGGCATGCTACGGGGCACGCGACACTCGATAACATCGCCGGCAGCGGCATCATCGGCGGCAATGGTGGTCAGGAACTGGTCAAACTCGTTATCGTGGCGGAGCTCCAGCAGGTCGCCCTTGCCCACGGGCTCAAACAGCTCAATGCGGGCGATGGCGGCGCGGCGACGGCGATCGTCGGGCTTGAGTCCGCGTACATCGCGGTTGGCCAGGCGGCTGCCCAGCACCGTGCCCACAATCTGGCCGCGGTTGTTGGAGCGCTCGTAGCTCATCATCTCGTCGCCCGAGGTACCGTCTTGGTAGGCGTGCGTAAAGTCGCGGTTAAAGCAGCGCTTGAGCTGTCGCTGGCGGGCGGCATCCTCATCCTTAGAGGTCGAAACATCGGCAAGCATGTCATCAATCTGATGACGGTACACGTCGACGATGGAATACACGTAATCGGGGGCCTTCATGCGGCCCTCGAGCTTGAGTGATGCGGCGCCGGCGTCATACAGACGGCGAACAAGCTGCGATGTGTTGGTGTCGCGCGGGCACAGCGCGCGCTCGCGACCGGCAGGGGAGAGCGAGCGGCCGTTCTCGTCAATTAGCTCGTAGGGTAGGCGGCAGGGCTGGGCGCACATGCCGCGGTTGGCCGAGCGACCAGCCATGGCAAAGCTCGACAGCAGGCACAGACCCGAGTAGCAAAAGCAGATGGCACCGTGGCTAAAGACCTCGAGGTCCACATCGCGTGCGGCGTCGTGGATAGCGGCGATCTCGTCGATGGAGAGCTCGCGCGAGAGGGTCACGCGGTCGGCGCCCTGCTCGCGGCACCAAAGCGTTCCGCGGTCGTCATGGATGTTCGCCTGGGTCGAGATGTGCGTCTCGATGCCGGGCATGGCGCGCTTGACCTCAAAGAACAGACCCCAGTCCTGGATAATGAAGGCATCGGCGCCCAGCGTGGAGCAGCGATGGATGAGTTGCAGCGCATCGCTCATCTCGGACTGCTTGATGACGATGTTTACCGTGACGTAGACGCGCGACCCGGCTAGATGCGCGGCGCGGCAGGCTTGCTCAAAGGCCTCGTCGGTAAAGTTGGTTGCCTTGCGGCGGGCGTTGAAGCTGCCCATGCCGCAGTAGATGGCGTCTGCCCCGGCAGCGAGCGCGGCGGCAAAGGGCTCCGGGCCTCCGGCGGGGGCCAAGAGCTCGGGTCTGCGGTTGGTGGTTCGACTGGCGGTTGCGGTCATATCCTGCCTTTCAAAATGCTCAAATAATCAAAAGTATAGTGGCGCCGTTGCGGCAGGCGATGCCCGTGCTCCAAGCGGGATAAAGTCTTCAGCAGCTTGGGCTGGCTGACCCCGTGGAGAACCGTTCAGCTGCCAACGGGCGCCGTTGGGCGATAAAATATTCTCGCAGCGTGATAATTATCTTGCATCGTGCGGAAACCTTGAGTACTATCCCAATCAAGCGCGGTGTTCAGACCGAACTGTGCCTCCCGGTGCGAACGCCGCGCTCATGCTCTCTATCTGATCGTAAGGAGAAAAACATGAGCAAGACCGTCGTGTCTTCCGATAACGCACCCGCAGCCATCGGCCCGTATTCCCCTGGTATCCAGACCGGCAACATGGTGTTTCTGTCCGGCCAGCTGGGCATCGATCCCGCGACCGGCAAGATGCCCGAGGGCGTCGAGGCCCAGGCCAAGCAGTCCCTCGCCAACGTCGAGGCCCTGCTGACCGCTGCCGGCGCCACCTTTGCCGATGTCGTCAAGACCACGGTCTACCTGGCCGACATTGCCGACTTCGCTGCCGTGAACGAGATCTACGCCTCCAAGTTCGAGGCCCCGTTCCCCGCGCGCAGCGCCTTCCAGGTTGCCGCCCTTCCGGCTGGCGGTCTGGTTGAGATCGAGGTCGTCGCCGCTCTCTAAGGCGTTGGCAACAACTAAACATGACATGCAAAAAGACCCTGCAGCGCGTGCGAGCTGCAGGGTCTTTTGTCAAGTGACGGGTCGCTTGTGGAGCCGCGCTCCATTTTGTTCGTTAGCCCTCCTTGCGAACTTTTTGCAGGTAGCGGTAGACGCTGGGCTCCGAGATGCCCAGCGCGGTGGCGGCGCAGGCCACGGCACCCTTGAGCATGAACACCCCGTTGCCGTTGAGGTGGCGAATGACGTCCACGCGGTCGCTCTGACCAAGTGACGCTACGTCCAGCCCGCGCGCGCTCAGCAACTCGGCAATGCTGCGGTCGATGAGCTCCTGTGTGGACTCCGAAAGGCTTTCGACCTCGATAGGGGCGGGCTCCGTGCGCGTCGGCGCTGCGTCGAAGCACGCCATGAGCTGCTGCGCCATGGCGTTGATGGAGCGCACGGTCGAGAGGTCGGTGTTGACGCAGAGCATACCGACGATCTCGTCATTCTCGCGGATAAAGTACGTCGCTGACTGCAACGTCTTGCCGCCGGCGCCGCGGCCCTCGTAGCCCGTAATAAACGGCAGGTCGCGATACTTGGCGTCGTGCATGATCTTGAGCGCCAGATCGGTGGCGGGGCCGCCGACCTTGCGGCCGCTCACGATGCCGTTGCGAATATCGACGATGGCGTGGTCGGGATCCGAGAAATCGTGCAGCACGATTTCACTGTTTTTGCCGAGTATCTGCTCCAGAAAATCGACCATCGGCAAAAAGCGGCGTACGGTCTCGTTCACGGGCAACTCCTTTGGGTGAAATCGGAAATGTTCATAACAATTTTTTCTCATGGTAACACGCTGCCCATCATCTCGTATATCCGCAGGTACATTGCGTAATACAGATGAGCGGTAGATATTTGGCGGTAAACGGTTGACCAAAAGAAAAGTTAGATGTTATTTTGACCAGACACTTTCATGACCTGCGGAAATGCGTTATTTCAGCTGAAGAATAGTCTGATAACAAAAAATTATTATTGAGAATGAGAATCATCTTTAATACGATATGCAATGAAGGCACAACCTCAACCCCGCACTGCGTCACAATAGAGCGTTAGATGCGAAAACAACTACTTCGAGGATTGGTGGTCAAATGACCCAGGAGACGGTTACGAACGGCACTGAAGCCCTGTTCACTCGCGAAGGCATGCCTCCCGTTAAGGAAATGATCCCGTGTGCCCTTCAGCACGTACTGGCATCGTTTGCCGGCATCATTACCCCGGCGGTCATCATGGCCGGCGTCTATGGCTTTAATAGCCAGCAGAGCACCGACATCATTCAGGTTGCGCTCATTCTTTCGGCAATCGACACGGCCCTTCAGGCCTTCGCTCCCTTCCGTCGCATCGGCGGCGGCCTGCCCATCGTCATGGGCGTTTCGTTCGCGTTCCTGCCGGCCCTGCAGGCCATGGGTGCCTCGGGCTTTAGCTTTGGTGCGCTGCTGGGCGGCGAGATCGTCGGCGGCGCCGTCGCGGTCCTCTTTGGTCTGGCCTACAGCAAGATCAAGTGGCTGTTCCCGCCCGTCGTGACCGGTACGGTCATCTTCTCCATCGGCGTTTCGCTGTATCCCACGGCCGTCAAGTATATGGCCGGCGGTATGGGTACGCCGCTGTGGGGCACCCCGCAGGCCTGGTGCGTCGCTCTTATCACCTTCGCCGTGGTCTTTGCGCTCGCCAACTTTGGCAAGGGCACGCTCAAGCTGGGATCCGTGTTCTTTGGCATGATCGTCGGCATGATTGTCTCCATCCCCTTTGGCATGATCGACTTCTCCAGCGTCGCCACCGCTCAGGTCTTCGCCCTTCCCAAGCTCATGCCCTACGCGCTCGAGTTTGATCCCGAGGTCTGCATTACCCTCGCCGTCGTGTTTCCCATGGTTGCTATCCAGGTTATCGGCGACGTCTCTGCCGCCTGCCTGGGCTCCATCGACCGTATGCCCACCGAGCGCGAGCTTTCCGGCGCTATCGTGTCCCAGGGCCTCACCTCTATGGTCGGCGGCCTGCTGGGCGGTCTTCCCACCAGCGCCCTTGGCCAGAACGTGGGCATCATCTGCTCCAACAAGGTCGTCAACAAGTGGGTCTTTGTGATCATTGCGGCCGTCTTTGCCATCGCCGGTCTGTTCCCGCAGCTCTCTGCCGTCCTTTCCGCTATCCCGCAGCCCGTCATCGGCGGCGCGACCGTCGGCGTCTTTGGCACCATCACCATGAACGGCGTGCGCATGTTCACCCGCGAGGGCCTCACGCAGCGCACCACCACCATCGTCGGCACCTCCGTCGTCTTTGGCCTGGGTATCTGGATGGCCAGCGGTTGCCTTGCCGGCGAGGGTATGCCCGCCTGGGTGTCCACCGTCATCGGCTCCAATGCCGTAACCCCCACCGCCATCATGGCCATTGTCCTTAACCTGATCCTTCCGCAGACGCCGGTCGTGGCTCAGCACATCGATGCTGCCAAGGACGCTGCCGTGGATCTGGTCTTGCCCGAGAGCAAGAAGTAACCAATTCGGTGCTATTCGCCGGCGGACGCATCGCCTCGTCCGCCGGCGCCATGCGGCGCCAAGCCGCATTTCAAAGGGCTCGTCCCTTTGGTGAAGCGTTGACGGGAGAGGGCCCGTTTCCGGTGTAGGCCGGCGCTTCGCACTTCCGCCATGTCAGAGGTGTCAAACCCCGCCTCTGATGTTGAAGGGAGCATTTATGCTTCTGGTCGCTAACGGTTCCGTCTTTACCCGCAACGCTCAGACTCCGTTCATTCCCAACGGTGCGGTCGCCATTGACGGAGATACGATTGTCGAAGTGGGCCCCGAGCGCGAGCTCAAGGCCAAGTACCCGGATGCCGAGTACGTCGACGCCCAGGGCAACCTCATCATGCCCGGACTTATCAACTGCCACACCCACATCTACTCGGGTCTGGCCCGCGGCCTTGCCATTAAGGGCTGCAACCCCACCAACTTCCTGGAGAATCTTGAGCAGCAGTGGTGGAAGATTGACGACAACCTGACGCTCGACGGCACCAAGGCCAGCGCCTATGCCACGATTCTGGATTCCATCCGCGATGGCGTTACCACGATCTTCGATCACCACGCGAGCTTCTGCGAGATTCCGGGCAGCCTCTTTACCATTAAGGACGCCGCTCAGGAGCTGGGCATGCGTTCGTGCCTGTGCTACGAGGTCTCCGACCGCCGCGGTCAGGAAAAATGTGACCAGGCCATTGCCGAGAACGCCGAGTTTGCCCAGTGGGCCGCCAAGGAGCGTCGCGATAACGATAACCACATGATCGCCGCCATGTTTGGCGGTCACGCCACCTTTACGCTTTCGGACGAGACCATGGATAAGATGGCCGAGGCCAACAACGGCCTGACCGGCTTCCACATCCACGTGTGCGAGGGCATGAACGACGTATGGGACTCCCGTCTCAACCGCGGCGGCATCAGCCCCGTCGAGCGCCTGCTGCAGCACAACCTGCTCGGTCCCGACACCATGCTCGGCCACTGCATCCATGTGACGCCCGCCGAGATGGATATCGTCAAGGAGTCCGGCACCTGGCTCGTCAACAACCCCGAATCCAATATGGGCAACGCCGTGGGCTGCGCCCCCGTGCTCGAATTCTTCCGCCGCGGCATCCCCGTGTGCATGGGCACCGACGCCTACACTCACGATATGCTCGAGAGCCTTAAGGTCTTCTTGATCATTCAGCGCCACAACGCCGCCATGCCCAACGTGGGCTGGTGTGAGGCCATGACCATGCTGTTCGAGAACAACGCCAAGATGGCCAGCAGGTACTTCGATCGCAAGCTCGGTGTGCTCGAGCCCGGCGCTGCCGCCGATGTCATCGTCATGGACTACAAGCCCTTTACGCCGTTGAGCGAGGAGAACATCGACGGCCACATGCTCTTTGGCATGATGGGCAAAAACTGCCGCACCACCATCATCAACGGCCGCGTCCTGTACAAGGATCGCGAGTTCGTTGGCATTGATGAGGAAAAGATCAACGCGTGGACCATGGCTGAGTCCAAGAAGCTCTGGAGCACGCTCAACGATCGCGCCTACTAATTACAAGTAGATTCACGCGCGCCGGATGTTTCGCCGCATCCGACGCGCGTATAGGCGACCTCCGCGGGGTCGCCGGCGCTGTGCTAGCGCTACACCGTATTTGCGCCCGCCGCGCGGTCTCGCCGGGCGTTACAGAGAGGAGCTCACTATGAGCGACATCATGAGGCCGATCCCGTTTTCGCAGCTGATGAACTGGATCATCGAGGAGCACAAGACTCAGGGCGCCATCTTTGGCGTGCGCAAGATGGTCACGACCAACCAGGAGGGCGCGCTTCCCATTTTTGACGAGCGCATCGAGACCCCGTTTGGCCCGGCCGCCGGTCCCAATACGCAGCTTGCCCAGAACATCGTGGCATCCTACGTGGCCGGCTCCCGCTTCTTTGAGCTCAAGACCGTTCAGGTTATGGACGGCGAGGAGCTCTCCAAGTGTGTGAACAAGCCCTGCATCGTGGCACAGGACGAGTGCTACAACTGCGAGTGGTCGACCGAGCTCGAGGTTCCGCAGGCCTTTGCCGAGTACGTGAAGGCATGGTTCGCCTGCCACCTCATCGCTCGCGAGTACGGCCTGGGAAGCCCGGACGGCTTTGTCTTCAACATGTCCGTGGGCTATGACCTCGAGGGCATCAAGAGCCCCAAGGTCGACGCCTACATCGAGGGCATGAAGGACGCCAGCGGCTCCGAGGTTTGGAACGAGTGCCGCACCTGGGCGCTCGCTAACCTGGACAAGTTTGAGCATGTCGACGCCGCATTTGTCGAGTCCATCCCGGCGCGCGTCTCCAACTCCATCACCGAGTCCACCCTGCACGGCTGCCCGCCGGCGGAGATCGAGCGCATCGCGACCTATCTGATTACCGAGAAGGGCCTCAACACCTACATCAAGTGCAACCCCACGCTGCTGGGCTATGAGTTTGCACGTCAGCGCCTCAACGAGCTGGGCTTTGACTACATCGTCTTCGACGATGCGCACTTCCGCGAGGACCTGCAGTGGGCCGATGCCGTGCCCATGTTCGAGCGCCTGATTGCCCTGTGCGCCGAGCGCGGCCTGGAGTTTGGCGTCAAGCTGACCAACACGTTCCCCGTCGACGTGACGAGAAACGAGCTGCCCTCCACCGAGATGTACATGTCCGGCCGTTCGCTGTTCTCGCTGACTATCGAGGCTGCCCGCCGCATTACCGAGCAGTTCGATGGTAAACTGCGCATCAGCTA
Source organism: Collinsella sp. (assembly GCA_018368055.1). Classification (GTDB taxonomy): domain Bacteria; phylum Actinomycetota; class Coriobacteriia; order Coriobacteriales; family Coriobacteriaceae; genus Collinsella. The sequence goes on from JAGZFB010000010.1 coordinate 71,038, forward strand.
CTCCGGTGGTGCCACGGTCTACAACATCCGCGCCCTGTATGATGCCGGCATTTGGCCCGTCACCCTGGCGACCGACGTGCTCAAGCCCGGTGGCTACGAGCGCTTTAGCCAAATGGCCGGCGAGTTTACCGACCTGGATGGCAAGCCGTTTGCGGGCGTCTCGCTCGAGGCCGTGACCGCGATTCAGACCGACTCGCTCACCAACCTGCTCTACAAGAAGCCGCTGCGCCCGCTGCCCGACCGAAAGGTCGCCGGCAAGAGCCCGCTTTCCGACTGCTTTACCACGCCGTGCCGCACGAGCTGCCCCATCCAGCAGGATATTCCCGCCTATCTGGCGGCTGTTGACGAGGGCCGCTACGAGGACGCGCTCAACATCATCATCGAGCGCAACGCCCTGCCGTTCATTACCGGCACCATCTGCCCGCATCCCTGCGGCCGCGCTTGCGAGCGTGCGTTCTACGAGCCCGAGGGCGCCCAGATCCGCGCCAGCAAGCTCAAGGCCGCCCGCGAGGCCATGACCGCCGTGCTGCCCAAGCTGCGCACCCAGGCCATCGCCAACGACGGCGAGCGCAACGTTGCCGTTATCGGCGGCGGCCCGGCCGGCCTGGCGACGGCGTTCTTCCTGACGCGCGCCGGCGTGCCTGTCACTATCTTTGAGGCCCGCGATTCGCTCGGCGGCGTGGTCCGTCATGTGATCCCCGAGTTCCGTATCGCCAGCGACGATATCTCCCACGACGCAGAGCTCTGCCTGGCCTTTGGCGCCAAGGTGCAGCTCAACGCCCGCGTGGAGTCCATCGACGAGCTCAAGGCCCAGGGCTTCACCGACGTGGTCGTGGCCACTGGTGCCTGGATGCCCGGTTCCGCCGGCCTGGGCGAGGGCGCCGAGCTCGACGTGCTGGAGTTCCTCGAGGCCGCCAAGAAGGGCGAGAAGCTCGAGCTGGGCGAGGACGTCGTAGTCATTGGCGCCGGCAACACCGCCATGGATGCGGCCCGCGTGGCCAAGCGCCTGGCTGGTGTGAAGAACGTGCGCCTGGTGTATCGCCGCACCAAGAAGCAGATGCCCGCCGACGAGGAAGAGCTCGATCTTGCTCTTGCCGATGGCGTTGAGTTCTGCGAGCTGCTGGCGCCCAAGGCACTTAACGGCGCCGTGCTGACCTGCGACGTTATGGAGCTTGGCGAGCCGGATGCAAGCGGCCGTCGCAGCCCTGTCGCCACGGGTGAGACCGTCGAGCTTCCTGCCACCACGGTGATCTGCGCCGTTGGCGAGGGCATCGACGCCAGCCTGTACGATGCCGCGGGCGTTGAGCACGACCGTCGCGGCCGCCTTGCCGCCACCTCCACCGGCGTCGAGGGCGTCTGGGCTGCTGGCGACTGCCGTCGCGGTCCTGCCACCGTGGTCGAGGCTATCGCCGATGCCGCCGAGGTCGCCCGTGCCATCGCCGGCGTGGACTTTAACAAGTACGCCGACTGCAACGAGCAGGCCGGCCGCGAGGACACCTGCTACGAGCGCAAGGGCACACTCTGCCGCGACAAGCGCAACTGCACCAAGACCCGCTGCCTGGGCTGCGGCTCGATGTGCGAGGTCTGCTGCGACGTGTGCCCCAACCGCGCCAACGTGGCCATTAAGGTGCCAGGCCTGGCCAAGCATCAGGTCGTCCATGTCGACGGCATGTGCAACGAGTGCGGCAACTGCGCCGTGTTCTGCCCCTACCAGGAGGGTCGTCCCTATAAGGACAAGCTCACCCTGTTCTGGAGCGAGCAGGACATGGAGAACTCCGAGAACGAGGGCTTCCTGGCCGTGGACGAGGACCACTTTAAGGTCCGCGTCGCCGGCACGGTCCGCACCGTCTCGGTCGATGCCGTCAACACCGGTCTACCCGAGGCCGTCCGCCTGACCATCAGGGCTGTGCGCGACAACTATTCGTACCTTCTTAAGAAATAGGCGAGTCTCTTATGGCCAAATCCATTCAACATCACGTGGCCTACGTTGCCTGCGGAAGTGGTTGCGCCTCCGCAGGCGGCGACGCCCGCTGCAGCGAAGGCTGCATTGGCTGTGGCGCCTGCGTTACGGCCTGCCCCCACGGTGCCATCGCGCTGGTCGACGGCGTCGCCCGCGTGGACCGCTCCAAGTGCACAGGCTGTGGCCTGTGCGGCATGGCGTGCCCGCAGCGCGTGATTGCCTTCGTTCCCGGCTACCAGAACATCCTGGTGCGCTGCAACAACACCGACAAGGGTGCCATCGCCCGCAAGATCTGCGACACGAGCTGCATCGGTTGCGGTATGTGCGCCAAAAAGTGCCCTGCCGGCGCTATTCGCATCGAGGACAACTGCGCCCATATCGACGGCACGGACTGCCTGTCATGCGGCATGTGCGCCGTCGTCTGCCCGCATGGCGCTATCCACGACCGCACCGGCATCGCCGCCGGCGTGTAGAAGGGAATCACCATGGCACAGGAATTCACTTTTACCGTTAACGGCATCGAGCGCACGACGACCCAAAATAAACCGCTGCTGCGCTACCTGCGCGACGATCTGCACATTCACTCCGCCAAGGACGGCTGCTCCGAGGGCGCGTGCGGTACCTGCACCATCCACGTGGACGGCGCGGCCGTCAAGGCGTGCGTGCTGACCACCGCGCTTGCCGCCGGCCGCAACATCGTGACCGTCGAGGGCCTGCCTGAGGACGTGCGCGAGGCCTTTGTGTACGCCTTTGGCGCCGTGGGCGCCGTGCAGTGCGGCTTTTGCATCCCCGGCATGGTCATGGCGGGTGCGGCGCTCATCGCCGAGGACCCCGAGCCCACCGAGGAACAGATCAAGTACGCCATTCGCGGCAACGTCTGCCGTTGCACCGGCTACAAGAAGATTATCGAGGGCATTTCGCTGGCAGCCGCGGTGCTCCGCGGCGAAAAGCAGATCGACGAGGACCTGGAGCGCGGCGATGACTACGGCGTGGGCAAGCGCGCCTTCCGTATCGACGTGCGCAAGAAGGTGCTCGGCGAGGGCAAGTACCCCGACGACATCGACGAGCTCGACCAGCCGGGCCTGACCTATGCCAGCGCCGTGCGCTCGAAGTACCCGCGTGCCCGCGTGCTCTCCATCGATACCTCCAAGGCCGAGGCCCTGCCCGGCGTGGTAGGCATTCTGCGCGCCGAGGACGTGCCGGTCAACCAGGTCGGCCACCTTATCCAGGACTGGGACGTCATGATCGCCCAGGGCGATATCACCCGCTGCGTGGGTGATGCCATCGCGCTGGTGGTTGCCGAGGACGAGGCGACGCTCGAGAAGGCCAAGAAGCTCGTAAAGATCGATTACGAGCCGCTGGAGCCCGTGCGCAACATCGCCGAGGCCAAGGCCGCCGACGCCCCGCGCCTGCATGACAGTTTCTTTGCCTTTGGCAACACGGTGGAGCTCAAGGACAACGTGTGCCAGAGCCGCCATGTGACGCGTGGCGACGCCGCCAAGGCGCTGGCGGAGAGCGCATTCACCGTGACGCAGCGCTTTACCACGCCCTTTACCGAGCATGCCTTCTTGGAGCCCGAGTGCGCCGTCGCCTTCCCGTACAAGAACGGCGTCAAGGTGCAGTCGACCGACCAGGGTGCCTACGATACGCGCAAAGAGTGCGCCCACATGTTTGGCTGGGACAACGAGCCCGAGCGTGTGGTCGTCGAGACCATGCTCGTGGGTGGCGGCTTTGGCGGCAAGGAGGACGTGTCCATTCAGCACTTGGCCGCGCTCGCTGCCTATAAGTTCCAGCGTCCTGTGAAGTGCAAGCTCACGCGTGCCGAGTCGCTTGCTTTCCATCCCAAGCGTCATGCCATGGACGGCACCTTTACGCTGGGTTGCGACGCCGAGGGCAACTTTACCGGTTTGGATTGCGAGATCAACTTTGATACCGGAGCCTACGCGTCGCTGTGCGGCCCGGTGCTCGAGCGCGCCTGTACGCATGCCGTCGGCCCCTACAAGTACCAGAACACCGACATCCGCGGCTTTGGCTACTACACCAACAACCCGCCTGCCGGCGCGTACCGCGGCTTTGGCGTCTGTCAGTCCGAGTTTGCGCTCGAGAGCCTGATCGACCTGCTGGCCGAGAAGGTCGGCCTGGATCCGTGGGAGATCCGCTACCGTAACGCCATCGAGCCGGGCGAGGTTCTGCCCAACGGTCAGATTGCCGATTGCTCCACGGCGCTTAAAGAGACGCTGCTCGAGGTCAAGGATGCCTACTACGCGCATCCCGGACACGCCGGTATCGCCTGCGCCATGAAGAACGCCGGCGTGGGCGTGGGCCTGCCCGATGCCGGCCGCTGCAAGATCCGCATCGAGGATGGCCGCGCCGTGGTCTACGCCGCCACGTCCGACATCGGCCAGGGCTGTAACACCGTCTTTTTGCAAGACGTTGCCGAGGCCTGCGGTCTGCCGCTGAGCTGCATTGCCAATGGCGAGTGCTCCACCGAGAACGCTCCCGACTCCGGCACTACGTCTGGCTCGCGTCAGACGGTCGTGACCGGCGAGGCCGTGCGCGGCGCCGCCTTCCTGCTGCGCGATGCCATGGTTGGCATCGAGGCGGGCAAGCCTGCACCCGATGCTCCCGTGAGCGCGCATGGCGACGGCGTCAAGATCGAGTACGACGACGGTCGCGCCTATCAGCTGCGCGCGCAGGAGCTCGTCGCCGGCCAAGGTATGCATCCTCAGGATCCCGCGGCCGCCATCAAGGCGCTCGAGGGATGCGAGTTTGGCTACGTGTATCTGGAGCCGACCGACAAGCTGGGTGCGGATGTTCCCAATCCCAAGAGCCACATCTGCTACGGCTTTGCCACACATGTGGTCATTCTGGACGATGACGGCCGCGTGAGCGAGATCTATGCTGCGCACGATTCCGGCAAGGTGGTCAACCCCATCTCCATCCAGGGTCAGATCGAAGGCGGCGTGCTCATGGGTATGGGCTATGCGCTTACCGAGGACTGGCCGCTCAAGGACTGCGTGCCCCAGGCAAGGTACGGTACGCTCGGGTTGTTCCGTGCGCCCGAGATTCCGGATATCCACGCCATTTACGTGGAGAAGGACGAGCTGCTGCCCGTGGCATACGGCGGCAAGGGCATCGGCGAGATCGCAACGATCCCCACGGCGCCCGCCGTACAGAACGCCTACCGCGCGTTTGACGGCAAGCTGCGTCCCGATCTGCCCATGGTGGATACGCCCTACAGCCGCGTCCGCAACCGCGGGTAGGGTAGGGCGCGGGCGGTTATTGCTGACGAGCTGTTCGCGCTCAACATCAACTGCATATGCTGCACCTTTGGCCCTAGCTCCATCGCGAGTCGGGGCCTTTTGTTTGGAGCGCCTCCGCATGCGGAAGCTGCGTCCCAGATTTCGGCTACAGAATGGGACGTACTTTCCGGACGGGGCTTCAAACGGAAACTGTATCCCAGATTCGACGCTCAGAATGGGATTCGTTTTCCGGTAGAGGCCTCAAATGGAAAGTGCGTCCCGGAATTTGGTTCTAGAGTGGGATGCGTTTTCCGGTTGGAGCTTCAAACGGAAAGTGCATCCCGGAATCCGCGCCTGGAATGGGACACACTTTCCGGAACAGCCCTCAACCGGAAACTGCGACCCGGAATCGACGCTCGGAACGGGATGCGCTTTCCCTTGGGGCTCTCAGCGGAAAATGTATCCCGGAATCAGGCCTCGGAGTGGGATGCACTTTCCGGAACGGTCCTCAACCGGAAACTGTGTCCCAGAATCGACACTCGGAACGGGATATGCTTTCCGGAACGGCCTTCAAGCGGAAATTGCATCCCGTTCTGAGCCTTCATTCCGGGACGCGCTTTCCGCTAGGCATGCCATCTGGAAAGCGCATCCCGTTTTGAGCGTCCAGGCTGGGACACGCTTTCCGCGGGAGTGGCTGTTGGGAAAACGCGGCCCAGATAGGGGGGATGCGACCCGGCAATGCGTGGCTCAACAGCCCCTACAGCTCTACCTCGTTGAGCCATGTCGGCAGCGCGGTCTGCCGGATGCCTGCCGTCTGCAGCTTTTTGACGAGCATTCCTGCCGAGCGGACCTCGTTCATGGCAAAGCGCAGCAGAGGATGGCCGTAGAGCGATAGGTGCGCCTCGCGCTGTCGTTCGGCAACGAGCGCCTCGGCGGTGGTGCGTCCGGCCAGCATGGTCTGGTCGGTATATTTGATCAGCCCATCGAGTTCTCCCAGTGTGAGTTCTCGCGCCTGGCGCTCCCAGGCAAAGTCCGTTCGTATGGGCTTGGCCGAATCGAAGGGGTCCGTCAACTCGTATTGAAGCCAGTCGGGCGCAAAGCCCGTCTCGATCATGACGGCTCGGGCGACCGATTCCCCGCCGCTCTCGGCGCGGGCGTCGGCATATCGAAGCGTTGTGAGGGCGGTGCGAATCGCGCGACCATTGCGGGCAGTCGCTCGTTGCTCAACGGCCTCCATCAGCCGTTCCGGCGCAAGGCCGAGCTTTGAGATCGCCGAATCGGCAATGGGCATGCCGTCGGCAAAACCGGTTTGCAGCAGGCAATCTGTGGCCGTTTGGATGGGCGGCGTTACCGATATGCCGGCTCTGCGTATTGCTCCGGCCGGTTCAATCTGGTGTCGCTGAATATGTGCGCCCGGACGAGCCGACGGCTTTGTCGAGCTGCAGACATGCACGACATTCAGGTGTCGCCACGAGACCTCGAGCCCCAGCAGGCAGGCGGCCGAAAACGAGCAGAACGTCCAATCGGGGTGGATGATCGCAAGGGCGCGAATAATCTCGCAATGACGCTGCGCCCGGTTGAGTTCATCCCAGCGCATTTTACGCGCGAACAGTCCCGGCATGGGCGAGACGACCATGTCGCCGATGCGCCGAAGGAGCGCTTTTCGGATCGCCGTGCTCGGAGGAATCAGACAGCGCCCCTCTTGTTCGGCTTGGGTGAGTAGTTGATCGATGAGTTGGTCATTGCAATGGGTCATGAGCTACCGCCTCCTTTTGGGTAGCAAAAACGTACCAGCTGGAACTTGCCGCTCAGCTGACCAAAAGCTGACCAAAATCTAACCATGCAGGTAGATGGCCTGTTTTCGGCGACATTTTTACATCCGAATCGGTGGGCGGTAATCGGCGACCTTGAACGGTAGCGAGTTATGAAGAATGGGTAAGTTTCGGGACGTGTACTTTTTTGAAAAAGAGCATTCTATCTGCTGTTTTGTGTCTCTGGATCGCATATTTGAAGGCATGTGATAAAGGCGGCGAATCGTCGTCTTGTATCTGCGGAAACTGTGACCCGGAATTGCAGCTCGGAACGGGACAAGCTTTCCGGAACAGCCCTCAATCGGAAACTGCGTCCCGGAATTTGGCTCCAGAGTGGGATGCCGTTTCCGAATCGGCCCTCAAACGGAAATTGCATCCCGGAACGAGCCCCCAGAGCGGGATGAACTTTCCCAGCGGTGCCTCTACCGGAAACTGCATCCCGGATTTGACGCTCAGAATGGGATTTGCTTTCCGGTAGAGGCCTCAAATGGAAGATGCGTCCCAGGGCCCGCAACGGCGCCGCCGCGCAACTTTGTGTCCGCACGGACGGCTATGTTTACTGCAACGTAGCCATTCGTGGAAAGGACGGATGCCATGGCAACGGATAAGACCGGTTATGTGAGCGTTGGTGCCCGGATCGAGGATAAGGTCATGCCCGACCGCGTGATCTTTAGCATTGGCTTTGGCGGCCGCTTTGATACCAAGGAGGCGTGCCTGGACGATTACAACGCCGATCGCGCCAAGGTCGCCGCTGCGCTGGCGCCCTTTGGTCTGGATGACGAGTTAACGTGTCGCCGGTACACCTGCTATGCGCAGACGACGCGCAAAAGGGCAATCATCGTGGGCTACGACTACTATGCGTACGGCACGGTTGCCGCGCCTGTCGATTCGATTGATTGTGCGGCTGTGTGGACGGCGCTCAACACCTGCGGATCGCGTGCCGACATGAACATTCGATTTGAACTTGCGGATGAGCGCGCGGCGGAGGACGTCCTGATTGCCCGCGCTGTCGAGCGCGCCCGCGGTAATGCGCAGGCGCTCGCTGCGGCCGCGGGGACTAAGCTGGGCGGCATCAAGCATATCTCGTATAACAGCCGGCCGGGGGATTATGGCACGGTATACTGCGCTGCCATGGGCGCTCCCGATGGGGCATCCGGAGGCCTTGGGGAAACGGTGCTGGATCCGGAACCCATCGAGGTTGAGTGCTCCGTGGACGTGGAGTGGTGGCTGGAGTAGTGGACGAGTCGGGCGGGCGTCGAGCTTTCATTACTGAAAAACCATTTGTTAAACCTGACAACCGTGGGTAGAATAAAGTCGACGGCAGCCCAAGTAGAGAAGAGCTGGGCAGCGCCGTTGCTTTGCTTAAGGGGTCAATGCCTTAACGGCGTCGACCCGCTCGGTCTCGCCGCTCGAGCGCTCCGACGGGACCAGCCCGCACCAGCTCGCGAAGGCCGGGGCCGTCCGGAACCTCGTGAAGGAGCCCGCCTCGGC
>JAGZFB010000011.1:0-59082 GCA_018368055.1 Collinsella sp.
GGAAGCGGCTCAGGGCGATATACGCCGTGATGCGCGACCGGGTGCCCTACCGGGAGTAGCCCCGACGGTTGACAAAACTATAGGAACACCCAATGACTAGGCCGCTTGCCTGCGATTTTTGACCGTTGGGCGGGCTTGCCACCCTTGCCGCAAAAACGTTTTTGCATATCGGGTACAACGTGCTTTACGTGAGTAAAGTGCGCGCCGCGTCCATGTGTCGCGTTTTTAAAGGAGGCCCCATGCCTGGTGTTACCCCTGCAGAAGTTTTGTCCAACTTTGGTATTACGCTGGTCGAAGATCCCGCCGAGAATCAACCCCGTCTGCTGGTCGATCTACCCGCCGCGGAGCTCGTCGAGCACGCTATCCGCCGCGAAGAAGGCCGCATGGCATCCAACGGCGCGCTGGTGATTGAGACGGGGGAGCGCACCGGCCGTTCACCCAACGATCGCTTTATCGTTGACACCCCCGATGTTCACGACAAGATTGCCTGGGGCGCGGTCAACTGCCCGCTGTCCGTCGAGAGCTATGAGGCCATCAAGGCCGGCATCGTCGACTATCTCAACGAGCGCGACGTGTTCGTCACCCGCGGCATGGCAGGCGCCGACCGCAACCACACACGTCGACTGCTCGTTGCCTGCGAGCGTGCCAGCCAGGCACTCTTTATCAAGCAGATGCTCGCCCGACCGCTTGCCCGCGAAATCGCGCGCACCGGCGAGCCCGACTTCTGCGTGCTCGCAGCGCCCGGTTACCAGTGCGACCCCGCCATCAAGGGCCTCAACTCCAGCGCTGCGGTGGTCATCAACTTCCAGGAACGCGTGATTCTGGTCGCCGGCACCGGCTACTCCGGCGAGATTAAAAAGTCGATCTTTAGCGTCATGAACTATCTGCTGCCCGTCGAGGACGACGTGCTGCCCATGCACTGCTCGGCCAGCATGGATCCCGTCACGCACGAGACCGCCGTGTTCTTTGGCCTGTCCGGCACCGGCAAGACCACGCTTTCGGCCAATCCCACGCGCCTGCTGATCGGCGACGACGAGCACGGTTGGTCCGACATGGGCATCTTCAACATCGAGGGCGGCTGCTACGCCAAATGCGAGGGCCTGGACGCCTTCCACGAGCCCGAGATCTTCAACGCTGTCCGCTTTGGCGCGATCTGCGAAAACGTGGTGCTCGACGAGAACCGCAAGCCCAACTACGATGACATCTCGATCACGCACAACACGCGCGTGGCCTATCCCGTGGAGCACATTCCTAACGCGTGGACTAAGGGCATGGGCACCACTCCGAGTGTCGTGCTGTTCCTGACTTGCGACGCTTTTGGCGTGCTGCCGCCCATCTCACGCCTGACGGCCGATGCCGCTATGTACCACTTTGTGACGGGCTTTACGGCTAAGATTCCCGGCACCGAGGTCGGCGTCACCGAGCCCACGCCCACGTTCTCTTCGCTGTTCGGCGAGCCGTTTATGCCGCTCGACCCCATGGTTTACGCCAAGATGCTTGGCGAGCGCATTGCCGACGGCCGCACGCGCGTGTACCTGGTCAACACCGGCTGGATTGGCGGCGGCTACGGCGTGGGTCATCGCATCGAGCTGGCCTACACGCGCTCGCTGGTCGCGCGCGCCCTCGACGGCACCATCGAGGACAGCGAGTTCGTGCACGACGACATCTTTAACGTTGACATTCCCACGACGTGCCACGGCGTGCCCGATGGCATCCTGGTGCCGCGCCAATACTGGCAGAGCACCTCGCGCTACGACGAGGCCGCGCACAACCTGGCGGTGATGTTCGAGGAGAACTTCGAGAAGAAGTACTCGCACCTGCCCGAGTCCGTCAAAGCCGCCGGCCCGCACGCCCAGGTGTCCGCCGAGGCCCGTCATCGCGGCCGCGGCCTGCTGGGGCTCCGCCACTAGCGTCGCCTCAGACTCAAAACCACCATAAAGGGGGCACCTTTATGGTGGTTTTGCTCGCGTGGATGACTCGGGTTACAATACGCCTGACATATCGTCCCCTTCTCCGGATGGGGACAGCGCAAGCGTTCTTGTGACGGCACCGTAGGACTTTGAAGGTGGCCGTCGTGAGGGCGCTTTTTGTTTAGGCGCCCTCGCTCGGGCGTACGCTATGAAGGGAGAGCATATGAAGAGTTTCGTTGCCGAGGATTCGTTTTGGGAGCTGTTTCCGCAGGCGGCGGTCGGCGTCGTGGTCGTAAAGGGCATGAAGCCCGCGGCCCAGATTCCCCAGGAGGACGTGGATGCGATCGCCACGTTGCTCAATCGCGCCAATATCGATGCGGAGCGTCACCTGACAAGCGATACCATCAGCGAGAACGCACCGGTCAAGGCATGGCGCGAGGCCTATCGTCTGTTCAAGACCAAGAAAGGCGCGCGCTGCTCGATCGAGAACTTGCTCAAACGCGTGCTCAAAGGCAAGCCGGTGGGCCACATTACGCCCGCGGTGGATATTTACAACACGGTGTCGCTGACCTACGCGCTGCCCGTGGGAGGCGAGGATCTGCATGCGATCGAGGGAGACCTTCGCTTGAAGGTGACCGACGGTGGCGATGCGTTCTTGCCGCTTGGCGAGGAGGCGGACGATCCGACGCTGCCCGGCGAGCTCGCCTACATCGACGATGCGGGCGCTGTGTGCCGCTGCTGGAACTGGCGCGACGGCGTTCGCACGGCGCTGTCCGATGATTCGGCCGATGCGTTCCTGGCGATTGAGTGCGTGGAGCCCGAGCGGATGGGGGATTGCCAGGCCGCGATTGATCGCTTAGCCGAGCTGCTCGAGCGCTATCTGGGAGCGACGGTTGTCGTTAAGACGCTTGTGACCCGCGACAATCCCTGCGTGGAGCTGTAGCGACGCCTGCGGATCATGTTCGCCGGTCAAAACCACCACAAAGGTGCCTGTCCCCTTTGTGGTGGTTTTTATGTTGATGGGTTAACAAATGGGGTATTTGGGTACGGGTGTCGCCTTATGCGACTAAGATGTTTACCCGTAAGCATTATGCAAGCGAAAGGCGGTCGTCTCCCATGCAGCAGAACGACGAGACACGTTTCGAGGACTTTGTCGGACTGATCAGCGGGCTCTACAAGGAGATTCAGCGCATTAAGACATCCGAGGGCGCAAGGCTGGGCCTCAAGGGCTCCGACGTTATGTGCCTTTACTATCTTGAGCGCAGCAAGGACGGCCTGACTGGCGCTGACCTGGCTCGCATGGCAGGCGTGACCCGCGCCGCCGTCTCGCGTACGCTCGCGCATCTGGAGGAGGGCGGCTACGTCGAGGTCGACGATTCGGGCGATGCCGCCGTTAAGTATCGTGCTCCGGTGCGCCTGACCGCTCTGGGCGGCGAGAGCATGAGCGAAGCGGACCGCATCATTCGCGACGTGCTCGATACCACCGGTAAGGCTATGGGTGTGGAGCAGCGCGAGCAGATGTATGCGTCGCTGCGCACGATTCTCAACACCCTGCGCGAGCTGTAGGGCCGCCAAGGCTTTTGCTTCCAATTAACAACTGCATAGTCCTGTTTGAGCGCGTATACCGTGCCGGGGCCTTGCTGTCAAAATTCCCTGCGCGGGACCTGCGCAAGAAAGGATTCGCTATGTCCGTCCGCATTATTACCGATTCCGCAAGCGATATGTCGCCGGTCGAGCACCCAGCACTGGCCGTTTTGCCGCTGTCCGTCACCTTTGGCACCGATGTGTACATGGATGGCATCGACATCGATCACCAGCGCTTTTACGAGATGCTCGTGGAGCGCGATGAGCTGCCCAAGACCGGCCAGGTCAACCCGTACGCGTTTTCGCAGGCGATTGCCAAGGTTCGTGAAGCCGGCGATGAGGCTGTGATTATTACCGTGGGCGCTAAGCTATCAGGCACCAATCAGAGTGCCCGTACCGCACTTGCCGAGGCGCCAGGCGGCGACGTTTACGTGGTGGATAGCAATAACGTCACTCTGGGCGAGCGTGTCATGGTCGAGTATGTCCTGCGCCTGGTGGATGAGGGTCGTAGTGCAGCTCAGATCGCGGCGGCCGTCGAGGCCGTGCGCGACCGTGTGGTGGTTATCGGCCTGCTCGAGACGCTGGAGTACCTGGTGCGCGGCGGTCGTCTGTCTGCTGCGGCCGGCGCCGTGGGCACGCTGCTCAACGTAAAGCCCGTGGTGGCTGTCGAGGACGGTCTGATCGTGCAGCTGGGTAAGGCGCGCGGTTCCAAGAACGGCCGCAATCTGCTCAATCAGAAGGTCGAAAAAGCGGGCGGCATCGACTTTTCCATGCCGCTGGCGCTCGGCTATACGGGCCTTTCGGATGCGGTGCTCAAGAAGTATATCGAGGACAGCGCGGCACTTTGGGCTGGCCACACCGAAGGCGAGTTGCCCGTTCACACCATCGGCGCCACCATCGGCACCCACGTAGGCCCCGGCGCCGTCGCCGTAGCCTTCTTCCAGCCCGCCAACTAACCGATCTGCCATAAACCACCACAAAGGGGACAGGCACCTTTGTGGTGGTTTATGCTTTTCCGGGTGGAAGGGAGCGAGCAATGGCGTCTGAGGGCTTTTTTGAACGGGTGTACGAGGTGGTCGAGCAGATCCCCGAGGGGATGGTCGCCACGTATGGTCAGGTGGCGCTGCTTGCCGGTCGTCCACGAAGTGCGCGGTACGTGGGGTATGCCCTGCATAGTAATCCGCGTCCCGGCGAGATTCCCTGTCACCGCGTGGTGTTTGCCGACGGGCACATATGCGAGGGCTTCGCTTTTGGCGGTCCCGATGCTCAACGTGAGCTTTTGCTAGGGGAGGGTGTGGCGTTTAAGGACGACATGCACGTCGACTTGCCCGCCTGTCGCTGGCCAGCAGGGCTCTAGCGCTCTGCCGTGGCCAAAACCACCACAAAGGTGCCTGCCCCCTTTGTGGTGGTTTAGTTTACTTGGGCTAACTTATGGAGAAGCTATGGCGGCGGATATTGATGCTGCAAAGTAAACCACGGTGAACTATATTGGTTTCAGCAACGGAGCAGGCAATAGGCGATGAAAAAGCCTGCCCTGTTGAGTTTGATTCGCATTCCTCCCCTCTGTGCGATTCAACGGTGTACTTCGGGAACAGGCCCGCTGGCAACTAACTGCCAGCGGGCCTGTTCCTGTTTGTCGGGGGAGTGCGATGGACGGAGCCGAAGCGGTCCGCTCCAAAAAAGGCGGACGCCGTAGCGCCCGCCCTATAGCAATCGAAAGCTCAAGTCAGCAGATCGGCCTAGTACACCATACCCATGGCGTCCTGAACCTCGGCCAGGGTCTGCTCGGCGATCTCGTTGGCGCGACGGTTGCCCTCATGCAGGACGTCCTTCACATAGTCCAGATCGTTCTCGTAGCGCTGGCGACGCTCGCGGATAGGTGCGAAGTACTCGTTGACGGCCTCGGTCACGTACTTCTTGAGCTGGCCGGAGCCGCCCATGCCAATCTCCTCGGCAATCTCGACCTCGGAGCGACCGGTGCAGATTGCAGCCGTCGAAAGCAGGCCGGACACACCGGGGCGGTTCTCGGGGTCGAACGTGATCATGCGCTCGGAGTCGGTCTGGCTCTTCTTGATGCGCTTGGCCGTTTCCTCGGCGGTCATCGAAATATTGATGGCGTTGCCGTAGCTCTTGCTCATCTTGCGACCGTCAAGGCCGGGCAGCAGCGGGGTCTCGGACAGCAGCGCCTCGACCTCGGGAAATACCTTGCCGTAGCGGTTGTTAAAGCGGCGGGCGATGGTACGGGTGAGCTCGATGTGCGGCAGCTGGTCGCGGCCGACGGGCACCACATTGCCCTTGCAGAACAGGATGTCGCAGGCCTGGTGCACCGGGTAGGTGAGCAGAAGGCCGGTGAGCTCGTGGCCCGAGGCCTCCATCTCGGCCTTGACCGTGGGGTTGCGCGCCAGCTCGGCCTCGGACACCAGCGACAGGAACGGCAGCATGAGCTGGTTGGCGGCGGGCACGGCGGAGTGCGCGTAGATCATGGTCTTGTCGGGGTCGATACCGCAGGCAAGGTAGTCCATGACCATGTTGTACACGTTGTCCTGGATGTGCTCGGTGGTGTCGCGGTCGGTGATGACCTGGTAGTCGGCGATGAGTACGTTGGTCCTGGCGCCCATGTTCTGCAGCTCCACGCGGCCCTTGAGGGTGCCAAAGTAGTGACCCAGGTGCAGACGGCCGGTGGGGCGGTCGCCGGTAAGCATGGTGAACTTCTCGGGCGTCTTGGCCAGGCCCTCGCGAATGGCGTTGCTCTTTTGCAGCGCGACTTCGTAGCTGTTCTCGTTTGGCATGATTGCTCCTAACGTATGTTCATGGGTCAAGATGATAACGCGTTTATTGGAGGGGCGGGGCGTAAGTAGGCGAGGGGCGGGAGAGGGGTGGCTTGTGCGATGGGCGCGGCGCGGCCGCGCTTGGCCAACGGTGCCTTGGCACATCCTCGGCAGCTTGCCCTAGAGCTTGTGGTGGCGCTCTTCCTTACGTTCCTCAGCTGCCTGCTCCTCCTGCTTAAAGGCGGGGTCGTCGGGGGTGACCAGTTCGTCCTCGTGCGTGCGCTTGTTGTAATGGTGGCGCAGCACGGGTTCAAACAGGTGCAGGTGCTTGGCAAAGGCCGCCGAGCCAATGGCAAGCACGGTAAAGATGAGCACGCGCATGGGCACCTCGACCTGATTGATGGCGGCGGCGCCGGCCGAAAGCATAATGCACCAGGCATAGATGAGCAGCACAGCCTGTTTTTGGTTGTAGCCTTCTTGGATCAGGCGGTGGTGGATGTGGCCCTTGTCGGCCTGCCCGATGCTAATGTGGGCGCGCTTGCGGCGCACGATGGCGCTAAACGTGTCGATGATAGGCACGCCGGCAACGATGAGCGGGATGATAAGCGAGGTGAGTGCGGCGGTGCGGCTCACGTTGAGCAGCGAGATGGAGCCCAGCGCAAAGCCCAGCAGCAGCGACCCCGAGTCGCCCAAGAAGATGCTTGCGGGGTTGAAGTTGTAGTGCAAAAAGGCTAGACAGGCGCCAAAGAGCGCAATAGAGAGCGCGGCGGCGTCGATGCGGCCCGAGAGCACGGCCATTGAGAACATGGTGAATGACGCGATGCCGCAGATGCCCGTGGCCAAGCCGTCGAGGCCGTCGATGAGGTTAATGATGTTGGTGAATGCCACCAGATAGATCACGGTGATGGGGTAGGCGAGCCATCCGAGCATGATCTCGCCGGGGGCAAACGGGTTGACGATGACGCCGATTTTTAGGCCGCCGATACAGGCGATAAGCGCGGCGAGGACTTGTCCGGCCAGCTTTTGCTTGGGCGTGAGCTGGAAGACGTCGTCGATAGCGCCGGTCGCAAAGATGACGGTAAAGGAGAGCGCCAGCATGGGATAGCTAATGTGAAGGCGCGGGTGCGGCACCAGGACGGGTGGCCAGCCTAGGTACCAGGTGCCTAGGATTTGCACAATGCAGGCAACGACCAGGCCCAAAAACACCGCCGCTCCGCCCAAACGTGGGATGGGCTTGGTGTTGATGCGGCGCTTAGAAGGATAGTCGACGGCATCGAGCTTAATTGCCAAGCGCTTGACCAGGGGCACCGCGAGGAAGGTCGTGATAAAGGCCGCCGCTGCCACGCATAGGTACGGTATGTAGCTCGGGGATGAAGCCATGAATCTAAAAACCGCCAAGCGTCGAAGGAAAAGGTCAGAAGAACGCCATGCGCAAAGGGCATAGCCGAACCATAATACTCGACCAAGGGGGGTGCATGGAATTGCACGCAGCGATAATCACGCGCTTACCAGATATTGGGATGTTGTCGATAGCTTGTCGGGATGCCGGCGGGGATTCATATGGACTGTAATGGTGATTTTCGGCAAAAGAAAACCACCCCCCACGTTACGAAAATGAACCCACCTAAAACAGGTGGGTGCCCTCATCGACTGTTCCAGCGTCCTTAACAACGAAGGATACCTGTACTAGGTACGACTGTGTGGGCTCCCTAAATAAACGCGACGGTTCACCCAGTTGCTCCGCGGGGGGCGGAATACCTACATCATAAAGCGGCACTTTATCGATTCCAGTCTTGACATTACAAAAATCGTGTCGGACGATTACGGCGCCTTAGGCTTGGAGCCGTCTGCGCGGTCCGGGCCTTAATGTTTGAGCTGCTGAATCGTTGTTTTGGAGCATGTTTTTATGCCGACGTCGTTGACCGAACTTTTTTCGCCCGCCTGCCATTTGTGTCCGCGCCGTTGCGGTGCGGCGCGTGATGAGGGTGCGCGTGGCGTATGCGGTGCCGACGACACGCTTAAGGTCGCTCGCGCGGCGCTTCATATGTGGGAGGAGCCGCCTATCTCGGGCGAAGCCGGTTCGGGCACGATCTTCTTTAGCGGCTGCTCGCTTAAATGTATCTACTGCCAGAATCACGAGATCTCGACCGGCAATTTTGGGCTTGAGATTTCGCCTGAGCGCCTGGTCGAGATTATGCTGGAACTGCAGGACCAGGGTGCCAACAACATCAATTTGGTGACGGCGACGCACTATGCGCACCTATTGCCTGCCGCGATTGTCGCAGCGCGGGAGCGCGGGCTGGACATCCCGATTGTCTACAACACGAGTGGTTACGAGCGCGCGAGTGCCGTGGCGGCGCTGGGCGACCTGGTCGATGTGTGGCTCACCGACTTTAAATATGCCGATGCTGGGCTTGCGCAGTCGCTTTCTCATATTAAGGATTACCCGCGCGTGGCCGTGTCGGGCCTGGCACAGATGGCGTGCGAGATCGAGCGCCGCGGGGGAGAGCTGGTGGACGAGGACGGGCTCATGAAGCGCGGCATCATCGTGCGCCACCTGGTGCTGCCGGGGCATGCGGACGATTCGTGCCGCGTTCTGGACCTGGTGTGGCAGACGGTGGGCGACGTGCCGATCTCGGTCATGAACCAGTACACGCCCAATGCCCTCATGCGCGAGCAGGGCGGCGATCTGGCGCGTGCCGTGACGCGCGAGGAGTACGAGCAGGTGCTCGACCATGCCGATGACTTGGGCTTTACGACGATGTTCTGGCAAGAGGGCGGCGCTGTAGATGAGAGCTTCACCCCGGCCTTCGACACCACCGGCGTCCTTACCAGCGCAAAGTAGCACGTTCGCCGATGATTTTTCTGGGACGGGGATTAAAAAATCATCGAGAGGATCGCCTGTTCGAAAAGTTGTCAAAATAGCCGCGCCCCAAAAAGACTGGTTATTGGGCGTTGACAGTTGGCGAGCCGTAGGTAAAATATCGACTTGTCCTGGGGACGTAGCTCAGTTGGGAGAGCGCTGCCGTCGCATGGCAGAGGCCGAGGGTTCGACTCCCTTCGTCTCCACCCTTGGATTTGATAAGCCGTTGACATTGTGTCGGCGGCTTTTTTTAAAAGAAAGGGCTATACCATGGCCGAGCTTGAGTCCCAACCATTGTCCGACGAGGAGCGCGCCGAGTTGGAAGAGCTCCGCGCTGAGAAGGCCCGCCGCGAGGCTCGGGAAGAGGCCCGTCGCGAGCGTGAGGAGCTGACTGCCCTGCGTGCCGAGCGTGCGAAGGCCGAGGAGGCCGCCTCGAACGCCGCATCCGAGCGCAAGCCCGCGCCCGCACCCAAGCCCGCTGCTGCGAAGCCTGCACCTGCCGCGCCCAAACCTCAGCCTAAAAAGGCCGCTCGTCTTAAGTCCGTCGAGCCCAAGCCGAGCCGTGACGAGATGACCTTTGCCCAGCGCATGGTTACCTCCAAGGAACCTACGGGCGAGAACGAGATCCCTGGCATGGCGCCGGCTCAAAAAATCATCATTGTCCTTGCCCTCATCGCGTTTGTCATCTTTATGGGCTACACGATCCTGACCAGCATGGGCCTGCTCTAACCGATTTGCATCGGGCGTCATGTCCGCATGCTCTGCTCTCGTCCAGCCCTCAAATTCTGCACCACACATCCGAAAGGTCGCCCCATGGCTTTGACCGACATCTCGCATCCCACCGACATTGCAATGCTCACCGATCTGTACGAGCTCACTATGGCCCAGGGCCTGTGGGAGAGCGGCAAGGCCAATGAGCAGGGTTGTTTTACCGCGTTTTACCGCGACCATCCCTTTGGCAGCGCTTATGCCGTCATGTGCGGCACCGCCGAGTTGCCCGAGCTGGTCGAGAACCTGCGCTTTACGCCCGAGGATATCGACTACCTCGCATCGCTTGAGGCCCCGGCCGGCGGCGCGATGTTCAAGTCCGCATTCCTCGACTACCTGCGCGATTTTCGTGCGCATGTAAATATCGACGCCGTGCCCGAGGGCGAGCTCGTCTTTCCGCGCGAGCCCATGGTGCGCGTCACCGGTCCTGCGCTCGAGTGCCAGCTGCTCGAGACGGCGCTGCTCAACATCGTCGGGTTCCAAACGCTTGTCGCCACCAAGACGGCGCGCGTGGTGCTCGCCGCCGACGGTCGCCCTGTGGCGGAGTTTGGCCTGCGCCGAGCCCAGGGTCCCGATGGCGGCCTGGCCGTTGCGCGCGCGAGCTACGTTGCCGGCTGCTCCTCTACGTCCAATGTGCTCGCCGGCCGCCGCTACGGTATTCCCGTCTTTGGCACGCATGCGCACAGCTGGGTGATGAGCTTCGATTCCGAGCTCGAGGCCTTCCGTGCCTTTGCCAAATCGAGCCCCAAGAACTGCACGCTGCTCATCGACACCTATGACGTGCGCGAGGGCTGCGAACATGCCATTACGGTTGCCAAGGAGATGGAAGCGGTGGGCGAGCGCCTGTCGGCCATTCGCATCGACTCCGGCGACCTCGCCAAGCTCTCCAAGTATGTTCGCGGCCGTTTTGATGCCGAGGGCCTGCCCTATGTGGGGATCTCGGTTTCCAACGATCTGGATGAGTACACGATTCAGTCGCTGCTCGACCAGGGCGCGCCCATCGACAGCTTTGGCGTGGGTACCAAGCTTGCGACCTGCTATGACCAGCCGGCGCTGGGCGGCGTGTACAAGCTTTCCGCCCGCCGTGCGAGCGAGGCAGATCCATGGACGCCGGTGGTCAAGCTCTCCGAGCAGCCCTACAAGCGCACGATCCCGGGCGTGCAACGCGTGCGTCGTTATTACGACGGTTTTGGCGGCCCGGTTTGCGACATGATTTACGACGAGGGCCATCTGGCGGGGGAGGGCGCCGCGCGCGGCAATACCCTCGTGGCCGTGAATGATGCCGCCCTGGTGACCGACGTGTCCGAACTTGAGTATCGCGAGCTGCTGGTGCCGATCGTGCGCGATGGCAGTGCGGTGGCTCCGCGTGAGAGCATCCAGGACGCGCGCGAGCGCTGTGCTTGGGCGCTCGATCATCTGGACGCAGCTTTCAAGCGCTTTCTGTACCCGCAGACCTATGTGGTGGGCATGGAGCAGGGCCTGGCTCAGGTGCGCGACGAGCTCGTGCGCAAGAACATGGCCGCGGCCTCGGCTTTCCCCTGGGCAAAATGATCCGCATGCGACGGAGGAAAACGTATCATTTTCTCGCTCGCCCGTTCGCTGAACAGTCGATTGGTTTGACGTATGACGACTTCTTATAAAACGATGGTGGTAAAGATCGGTTCGTCCACGGTGGTGGGCGCCGACGGCAAGGTCAACCGCGCCTTTATCGGCGGGCTTGCCGATCAGGCCGCAGCGCTGCGCAAGCTCGGCTGGCGTCTGGTCGTGGTGAGCTCGGGCGCTATCGCCTGTGGCTATCCCGTGCTGGGCTTCGACCGTAAGCCGGTCGGCGACCTGCCGAGCCTGCAGGCCTGCGCTTCGGCCGGCCAGTGCATTATCTCGTCGGCCTACGACGAGGAGTTTCATGCGCGCGACCTGCTCACCTCGCTCGTGCTGCTCACGCGTCACGACACGGCGCGCCGTACGTCCTACCTGCACGCGCGCGACGCCCTGCTGCGCCTGGTGAAGCTTGGCGTGGTGCCGGTCGTCAACGAGAACGATACCGTTACCGTCGATGAGATCAAGTTCGGCGACAACGACACACTGGCGGCGCTTGTGAGCTGCCTGGTTTCTGCCGATCTGTGCGTGACGCTCTCGGACATCGATGGCCTCTATACTGCCAATCCGCATGAGGACCCCACGGCCGAGTTTGTTCCTGTCGTGCATAAGATCGATGCCAAGATTATTGCCTCGGCGGGCGATTCTTCCACATCGGTGGGCACGGGCGGCATGATTACCAAGATTCGCGCGAGCCGCATCCTGATGACGGCGGGCATTCAGAGCGTGATTTGCTCGGGCGAGGAGCCCGATGCGCTCGTGCGCCTCGCCCGCGGCGAGAGCGTGGGCACGCTGTTCGATCCGCCGGCGGAGCGTCTGGACATCGCACCCCGCAAGCTGTGGATCGCACTGGGCGACAAGGCGCATGGCTCGGTGACGGTCGATGATGGTGCTGCGAAGGCGCTGGTCAGCCGTGGCTCTTCCCTGCTTGCGGTGGGTATTCGCGAGGTCGATGGCCAGTTTGCCGAGGGCGATGTGCTCGACGTGTGCGACCCGAGCGGTATGGTTGTCGCCCGCGGTATCGCCGAGGCCGATTCGGACGTGCTGGAACTTGCTGCCGGTCGCCGCCAGGACCAGATCGCCAGCAACCGCCTGCTCGCTAACCTGGCCGAGAAGCCGGCGATACACAGGGATAACTTGATCGTATTTGCATAAAGAAAGACAGCGCTGCGGATCGTTTCCCGCAGCGCTGTCTTTCTCGTGCCGGCACCTGGGGACGTTTCTTTTGTGCCGGCAGGTGGGGACACTCCTTTGCTAGAAGATTCGGCGCAGGTCTCCGCGGTTGAGGGCCTCGTCGAAGAGGTGCTTGAATACCACGCTGCCGTGCAGGCCGTCGTGCTCGAACTCGTTGGTCACCCAGGCATGCGAGTTGCCCACGCGGCTGAGCGTATCAAGCTGCAGGCCCGAATCCACGTACATGTCGTCGAAATACACCGCGGCCTGCAGGGGCACCTCGTTGCACGCCAGTCGCTGCGGGTCGTAGATCTTGTCCCAGCTGGTGTCTTCCATCAGCAGGTCCATGGCGGGCTTGAAGGGCTTGAGCTCGGGCATCTGCTCGAACATCCACGGGAACATGGCCTCGCCGGTAAACATGAGCGGGCGCGCGAGTGTGTCGAACTCGGCACGATGGGCCTTCTCCTCTGCTGCGGCCCAGCGAATGGGCATGGTGTCGCCGTCGGCGTAGATAAACTCCTGCAGTGTCCAGTACAGCGGGTTCGTGCGTGTGTTGGTGCGCTCGAAGGCGCGCATCAAAAAGCTGTCGGATACCGAGGAGCCGCAGCTCAGCGTACCGTCGTCAGTAACAAAAGCGTGATCGATAGTCCAATGCATGCGCTCAAAGCTCGGCTTCATGCCAAAGTCGCTGCCCATGAGCTGTAGGCGCTCGACCGTCATCGGCGAGCCGTCGGGCAGCACGGGCTTCTGTGCCTCGAGCGCATCGGCCAGGGCTGCCACGCGCTCGACGTCGGCGGGGTAGCGGTCGTAATACTGCTGCGTCTTGGCGGCCATGCGCGGGAAGGTGTGCGCGTAGACCTCGCTGGCGCTCGCCGGCACGTGGGGGATGCCGCCGCAGGTAAAGCTCGCCGCCACGCCCTCGGGGAAGAGCGACAGATAACTCAACGTCAAAAAGCCGCCGTAGCTCTGGCCGAGCGTGACCCAGGGCTTGCCGCCAAAGCCCACCAGACGCAGGTACTCAAAATCGCGCACGATGGAGCTGGCGAGGTGGCGCTTGAGGAAGTCGGCCTGCGAGCGTGCTGTATCGGCGCCGGCGGCCGTTGCGCGATCGCCCAGTGCCTTGATCGTGCGTCCGTCCACGCAGCTACTGCGTCCGGTGCCGCGCTGGTCGGGAAGGACCACGCGGAAGTGCTTGACGGCCTCCTCGATCCAGCCGTCGCTTGTAGGCGACAGCGGACGCGGGCTCTCGCCGCCGGGGCCGCCCTGCAAAAACAGGAGCAGCGGCAGATCGTCGTTGATGCGGTCAGGCGCGCAAACCACGCGGTAGAAGAGCTTGATGCTCTCGGGCGCGCCGGCGATTGGTGCCGGCATAGCGCCGCGGCGCATGGTGCTGCCGACGGCCAGGAGCATCGGCTCCAGGCCGCGCCAGTCAAGGGGGACGTCGATGCTGTGGTCCTCGACATAAAGGCCGGGGACGTGGTACGAAGTGATGAGGGCCATGTGAGTCTTCCGTTCGTTGCGGTGTTTCGGGTTGACCAATTCTACCGCCGCGGGCGAGGCCATGCGCAAATCGGCTACCATGGTTGCAAACTTCTAGGAGAAAGGGCCGCCCATGTCGGTCGATATAGCCACGTATGTCCACGATCTTGCCGTTGCCGCCAAGGCAGCGTCGGCCTCGCTTGCCACGGCGAGCGATGGGCAGCGTCAGGAGGCCGTGCGCGCCATGGCTGCAGCACTGCGCAACGGTGTTGACTCCATCGTCGCCGCTAACGAGCTCGATATGTCCGCCGCACGCGATGCGGGCACTTCGGCCGGTCTGCTCGACCGTCTGCTGCTGACGCCTGAGCGCGTCGAGGGCATGGCCGCCGGCCTGGAAAAGCTCGCCGAGCTGCCCGATCCCGTCGGCCGCGTGCTCGACCACCGCGTGCTTGCGAGCGGTGTGGACCTGACCCGCGTGAGCGTGCCGTTGGGCCTGGTCGCCATGGTCTACGAGGCGCGCCCCAACGTGACGGCCGACGCCGCAGGCATCTGCATCCGTACCGGCAACGCCTGCATTCTACGCGGCGGCTCGCTGGCCTATCACTCGTGTGCCATGATCGCCGAGCTGCTGGCCGATGCGCTCGAGGCCAAGGGCTTCCCGCGCGAGGCCGTGTCGATGATCGAGTCCACCGACCGCGAGGCCACCGGCGAGCTCATGAAGCTCCGCGGTATTGTCGACGTACTCATTCCGCGCGGAGGTGCAGGCCTGATCCAGCGCTGCGTGCGCGAGTCGCTTGTGCCGGTGATCGAGACGGGCACGGGCAACTGCCACATCTACGTGCATGAATCCGCCGACTTTGATAAGGCGCTCAACATTATCGTTAATGCCAAGACCCAGCGCGTAGGCGTGTGCAATGCCGCCGAGTCGCTGCTGGTCGACCGTGCTGTGGCCGATGCGTTTTTGCCCGCGGTCGTGACCGTGCTGCATGACCACAGCGTGCTCATTCACGGCGACGAGGCAACCTGCGCCGCATGCGCCGATGCCGGGCTTGCCGAGGGTGATGACTACGTTGCCGCGACTGAGGAGGACTGGGGTCGCGAGTATCTGGCGCTCGAGATGAGCGTGAAGGTCGTGGCGAGCGAGGACGAGGCCATCGCACACATCAACCGCTACGGCACGATGCACTCCGAGGCCATCGTTGCCGAGGACACGGATGCTTGCGAGCGCTTCCTGGATGCGGTCGATGCCTCGGCCGTGTACGCCAACGCCAGCACGCGCTTCACCGACGGCGGCGAGTTTGGCCTGGGCGCCGAGATCGGCATCTCGACCCAAAAACTCCACGCCCGTGGCCCCTTTGCCGCCGAGGCCCTCACCACCTACAAATACAAGCTCCGCGGCACCGGCCAGGTCCGCCCCTAAACCCCTCGTAAACGAAAACCACCACAAAGGTGCCTGTCCCCTTCGTGGTGGTTTTAGGTGGCGTGGGCGGTTAGGCCTGGAAGGTATCGCGGTCGGGGGCGAAGGACTGCATGGCCGCGATGGTGCGGTCAAAGAGCTCGGGGAGCTCCCAGCCCAACATCTCGGCGCCCTGCGAAATCACGTCGCGCGAGCAGCCGGCGGCAAAGCGCTTGTCCTTGAACTTCTTCTTGAGCGACTTGGTCGTAAAGTCCATAACGCTCTTGCTCGGGCGCATGATGACTGCAGCGCCGATCAGGCCGGTGAGCTCATCGCAGGCAAACAGGATCTTTTCCATCTGCAGCTCGGGCTTGGGCAGCGAGGTGTTGAAGTCGGACGTGTGCGTCTGGATGGCGCGAATGAGCTCTGGAGACGCACCTTCGCCCTTAAGAATCTCGGCAGCATAGATGGTGTGGTTCATGGGGTCGTCCTCATGCTCCTCCCAATCCAGGTCGTGCAGCAGACCGACGATGCCCCAAAACTCCTCGTTCTCGGGGTCGAACTCGCGCGCAAAGTAGCGCATAGTGCCCTCGACCGTCTCGCCATGGGTGATATGGAACGGGTCCTTGTTGTGCTCGTTGAGCAGTTCGAACGCGCGGTCGCGGGTGATTCCGGCGGTAAGCGGCTCTGCCATAGGAGACTCCTTGTGCTCGTGGGTATCGATAAGAATGAATACTACTAGAACAAGAAAACCACCACAAAGGTGTCTGTCCCCTTTGTGGTGGTTTTGGCGCGGTTGGGTTAGTTGAGGGCGGCTTGGGCTAGGCGGGCTTCGGCGGCCTCCTCGGTGACGCCCAAGGCCACGGCGAACTCCTCGATGGAGCGGCGCTTGGCTTCCTTGAGTACGCGCATGTAGTAGGAGCTGGGCTTTTTATCAGCTTCCTCGGCCTGGCGAATGCGGTACATCATGGTCTTTGCCACGCGGACCGTCTCGGGCGCGCCCAGCTTGAGCTGCTGCTTAAAGTGCGTCTCCTCAAGCGAGCTGTTGCGCTCGGTAAAGGTGTCGCACTCCAGCTCGTCATAGTGGCTCAGCAGGTGCTCGGCATCTTGCTGCGAGATGGCGGCGTGCAAACGGTCGGCCTGCGCCACGGGGTACATGAGGATCGTCTGCGCATGTCCCTGCTTGGTCTCGAGCAGCAGCATGGGCTGCGGTGTGTCGTCCCTAAAACCGACGACGGTGCAGACTCCCTGGCCCGGATGAATGACGTGTTGACCGATTGAGAACATGCTACCTCCAACTTATACGAATTTACGTATGTCTAGAATAACACGCTGACGTGCGCAAACCCTTACTTTATGCAGGAAAAGCACACAACTCTGATAGGTAAGAGTATTCGATAACAGACGCAGCTCATTCACACCTTTATGCATTTTCAACGCCTGCATAATCTGTAGGCAGACCGGCATCTTTGAGTGACTCCATACAAGCTGTAGTCAATTTTGTGCATATGCAATATCGATTGGCTTTACCCTGCGACAGTGCCCGTCGCTTGTGATAGAGTGCTACAAACTCTGGCTTTTGCCCTACGAGTGACCAAGAGCTCGGGGGCTTTAACACAAGGAGGATCTATGCCCGAGAAGATTGAAGAGCTGGTACGCGCTGCGCTTGCTGCGGCCCAGGAGGCCGGCGACCTTTCCGCATTTGAACTTGACGATTGCGCTATCGAGCGACCGGCTGACACTTCTCATGGCGAGTGGACCTCTACCATGGCCCTGAAGTCCGCCAAGCTGGCCCACTGCGCCCCGCGCAAGATCGCCGAGGCCATCGTTGCCCATATGCCCGAGGACCCCGCGATCGAGAAGGTCGAGATCGCAGGCCCCGGCTTCATCAACTTCTACCTCTCCGTTGCCGTCAAGAATGCCATCTTTGGCGAGGCTCGCGAGAAGGGTATGGACTTCGCTAAGTCCAACGTCGGTGGTGGCCTGAAGACCCAGGTCGAGTTCGTTTCCGCCAACCCCGTCGGCCCCATGCACATCGGCCACGGCCGCTGGGCCGCGCTGGGCGACTCGCTCTGCCGTGTTATGGACCACGCCGGTTACGACATCCAGCGTGAGTTCTACATCAACGACCACGGCTCTCAGATGAACACCTTCGGCAACTCCATCAGCACGCGCTATATGCAGCTCGCCGACATCATCGCCAAGCAGGGCGTGGATATCGACGAGGCTCACAAGCTGCTGATCGCCGACCGCGACGCTTTCGTTGCCGACGAGAACGACGAGCATCCCGAGACCCATCCGTACCAGGATAACTTTGCCGAGACCCTGGGCAAGGACTCCTACGGCGGCGACTACATCATCGACGAGGCCGCCGAGTTCTGGCGCACCGACGGCGATAAGTGGGTCAACGCCGATCCGCAGGAGCGCATGGAGAGCTTCCGCGAGCGCGGCTATGTAAAGATGGTCGACAACATGCGCGACCTTTGCCATGCCGTTAACTGCGACTTCGATCGTTGGTTCTCCGAGCGCTCGCTGTATGTGAAGGACACCGAGGGCGAGACCGCCGGCACCTCCGCCGTCGACCGCGCTTTTGAGAAGCTCGACAAGATGGGCTACCTCTACACCAAGGACGGCGCCCTGTGGTTCCGCTCCACCGACCTGGGCGATGACAAGGACCGCGTCCTGATCAAGTCCGACGGCGAGTACACCTACTTCGCCTCCGACGTTGCCTATCACTGGGATAAGTTCCAGCGCGTCGACCACGTCATCGACATCTGGGGCGCCGACCACCACGGCTACATCGAGCGCGTCCGCTGCGTCTGCGACGCTCTTGGCTATCCCGGCAAGTTCGAGGTTCTGCTGGGCCAGCTCGTCAACCTGCTGCGCAACGGCAAGCCCGTCCGTATGTCCAAGCGCAAGGGCACCATGGTGACCCTGCAGGAGCTCGTCGACGAGGTCGGCTCCGATGCCGCTCGCTACACGCTCATCTCCAAGAGCTCCAACCAGATGGTCGACTTCGATATTGAGGCCGTTAAGAAACGCGACAACTCCAACCCGGTGTACTACGTGCAGTACGCTCACGCCCGTGTGTGCTCCATCCTGCGCCGTGCCGCTGACGTTACGCCCGAGCAGGCTGACGAGATGGGCATGAAGGCCGTCGCCGCCAAGGCCATCGGTGAGAACGTCGATTACTCGCTGCTGACCGACCCGACCGAGCTCGCCCTTTCGCGTAAGCTCAACGAGCTCACCGACCTCATCGCCAGCTGCGCTCGCGACCGCGCCCCGTTCCGTCTGACGCACTTTGCTGAGGAACTCGCCGGCGACTTCCACAGCTTCTACGCTGCCTGCCAGGTTCTGCCGAGCGAGGGCCGTCCCGTCGACCCCGAGCTTTCGCGTGCCCGTCTGGCCGCTTGCGACGCCGTCCGCGTGACGCTCGCCCTGGTGCTCACCCTTGTTGGCGTTTCCGCGCCCGAGCAGATGTAATCTGCGAGTCATTTGACCGTACAGACTTGGTTTAACTAAGCCTTGAAAGCCCGATCTCCCACGGAGGTCGGGCTTTTTGCAAACGCCGACGTATTGACGAATTTGGAACTGCTGGAAATACGAAACTATGCCGGTTTACTACGATGAAATGAGAAATTCCAACCACGCCGGCTTTTCGCAAAAAGTGCAAGGCATCTACCTGCGGTTTTAGTTCAACAAGTTTCGGAGTGGTCGCGGTTGAGCGATTCATCGTAGTAAACCGCCATAGTTTTGGCGGAGGCAGTCAGATTTGTGGGTGTTAAACCAAAGAGTGTCCCTTTTGACTAGTCGTTTAAGAGCGTTCCCAATGACTAAGTTGCAGGTGGCGGCGGTTGTGTTACACTAACGCTGCGTATATGACGCAATCATCTCGATACAGATCAATGATGTCCGTCGTTTTGAACGGAACTAGACTGTTTAGCCGCCCTGAAGGTTTATGCAGGGAGCATGTGATCACAGGGCTTGAAAAGAAAGTTGAGCAAACACTGTGTCTGATCAACAGCAAGAAAACGAAATAACGACGACGCAAGCCGCTCCCGCTGCACCGGTTGCGTCGGACCAAGTCGCGGCGCCCGCGCAAACGTCGGCTCCTGAGACGCCTAAGGCTGCAACGGCTGAGAAGGCCGTGCCTGCAACTGGTGAGGAGGCTGCTCCGGCAAAGCCCAAGCGTACGCGCCGCACGGCCAAGCCTGCTGCTGACGGCGAGGAGGTCACCAAGCCCAAGCGCCGTACCACGCGCACGACGCGCGTCAAGCGCACCGTTGCAGCTGACTCCTCGGCGCCGATTTCCGATGAGGTCGCGCAGGCACGTGCGTTGGCGCAGATTAGCGAGGCTCAGGTGGTGCGCGCCCGCCGTCGTGCTGCCGAGCGCGAGGCCGCGGCTCTGACCGAGCTTGCAGCTCCGTCTGTGCCCGAGACGCCTGCCGCCACCGAGACCCCTGTCGCCGACCAGCCGACCGAGAAGCCGGTACCGCGCACACGCCGTCGCACGGCTGCTAAGGCCGAGCAGGTTGCCGATCAGGTAACCCCCGAGCTCACTGAGGCTTCGGTCCGTTCCGCGGCAGGGGAGGGCACATCGCCTGTTGAGCCCGCTGCGCCTGTCGAGGCCAGCGAAGTTCCCGTTGTCGATCCGGCTTTGCGCCCGCACCGTCGCGGTCGCAAGCCCAAGGCTTTCGTCGAGGCCGAGAAGGCCGCAGCCGCAGCCGCCGCCGCTCGGGATGCTGCGGCGACCGCCGAGCCTGCAACCGCTGCCGACGCGCCCGTCCAGGATGCTACGACTTCCGAGGCCGTTTCTGCCGATGTCGAGCCCGCCGACGTCCGTCCTGGTCGCAGCCATCGTACTGCTGCTAAGCGCACGTCCAAGGCCAAGGCTGCCAAGAAGGGTGCGTCCGAGGTTTCCGCCGAGACGACCGCCGATGCATCGACTGATGCCGCCGAGCCCCAAGACGTCGAACAGTCTGCGTCCGAGAAGCCCAAGCGCGGTCGCAAGAAGTCCGCTAAGGCCAAGGCCGTCGAGCAGCATGCCGAGGCCGAGCCGCAGGGCGATTCCAATGCCGAGGCCAGCGATGATGCTTCGGCTAACGAAGACGCCTCCGCAACCGATGGCACCGCCCCCGTCGAGACCGAAGAGAGCGCTCGCCCCAACCGCCGTCAGCACAAGCGCAACGACGAGCGTAATGACCGCAACGAGCGCAAGGACGAGCGTAACAACGATCGCCGCAACCGTCAGCGCGACCGCAAGCAGCGCAATAAGGAGCGCAATGCCGCTCCGACTGAGCCCACGCTTTCGCGCGAGGAGCTCGCGGCCATGAAGGTCGCCGAGCTGCGCGACAAGGCCAAGGAGTTCGAGATCGAGACGACCGGCAAGAAGAAGGCCGAGCTCGTCGAGGAGATCTACACTACCGCCGCAAAGGCCGAGGGTTTCCGCGATATCAAGGGCATTCTGCAGATTCGCCCAGACAGCTCCGGCATCATCCACGCCCATGGCTACATGAAGTCCAACGACGACGCCTTCGTGCCCGCATACCTCATCCGTTCCGCGCGTCTGCGCACGGGCGATGTCATCGAGGGCTCGCTGCGTCCTTCGCGCGGCGGCGACAAGCGCGCCGGCCTCGCCAAGATCACGACCGTCAACGGCATGGATCCTGAGCAGATTCGCAATCGCCCCAAGTTCGGCGACCTCACCCCGGTCTATCCCAACGAGCCGCTGCGCATGGAGCATGGCAAGGATTCCATTACCGGTCGTGCCATCGACATCGTGTCGCCGATCGGCAAGGGTCAGCGTGGCCTGATTGTGTCCCCGCCTAAGGCCGGCAAGACGACGATCCTCAAGAAAATCTGCCAGTCTATCTCGATTAACAACCCCGAGGTGCACCTCATCTGCCTGCTCGTCGACGAGCGCCCCGAAGAGGTCACCGATATGCAGCGTTCCATCAAGGGCGAGGTTGTGGCGTCGACCTTCGATATGCCCGCCGACAACCACACTCGCGTGGCAGAGCTCGTCATCGAGCGCGCCAAGCGCATCGTGGAACTGGGCGGCGATGTTGTAGTTGTGCTCGACTCCATCACGCGTCTTGCCCGCGCCTACAACTTGGCGGCGCCCGCCTCAGGCCGCATCCTTTCGGGCGGCGTTGATTCGGCGGCACTGTATCCGCCCAAGCGTTTTCTGGGTGCAGCCCGCAATATCGAGAACGGTGGCTCGCTCACCATCCTGGCCTCCGCACTCATCGATACCGGTTCCAAGATGGACGAGGTCATCTTTGAGGAGTTCAAGGGTACCGGCAACATGGAGCTCAAGCTCGACCGCGACCTGGCCGATCGCCGCATTTTCCCGGCCATCGACCCTGTTGCCTCGGGTACGCGCAACGAGGACCTGCTGGTCGACGAGCAGATGCGCCCGTTTGTCTTTGGTCTGCGTCGCATCCTCGCCGGCATGAACAATACCGAGCGCGCGGCCGCATCGTTTATCAAGGGCCTCAAGGGCACCAACACCAACCAGGAGTTCCTGGTGCGTTCGGCCAAAAAGCATAGCGACTACGAGCAGACGTTCTAAGTCGTCAACCGCACGCGGCGTTATTGCCGGCGCGATGAAGGGTCGGGGCTTGCGCCTCGGCCCTTTTTATATCGCCACTCGGCGCCAGTTATCGACCATAAGACTGGCAAGCAGCAGGTTTCCCGTTTCAATCCGACATCGTCGCTTGCAATCGACAGGGCGGTTTCGCATAATAGCTTTTAAGCTTCGCGACGGAAAACGCAGATGAAACGAACCATATACCGTTGCTTTGGGGCATAGCCCCGCTTCATCTTCTCTCGCGCAGCCAACTGAATGATGCGATTTGGGTGCTGGAAGATGGGGAGAGCTCATGGCTTCTTCTGATGCAACACAACGAGCAGTCCTTGCCGGACTTTCGTGCGGGATCGGCCTGGCCGCCCCCGTGGTTATGTATGCCGCGACGCTGCCGTTTTCGTCGGTGAACGAGACGGTCGTGGCGGGTGCGGTTCCCTTCGCCGTGGGCGCGGTGGCGGGCGTGGGTATCTATGCCGCCTCGCTGGGCATCTCCGAGTACCGTGCGCAGCGTGAAGAGCGTCTGTTCCAGCCCGATGCCATGGGCGGTGCTGCCAATCTCAATCAACATCAAAGTGAGTTCAAGACCGCCTCGATTCCGGCTCAGCAGCAGGATGCGACTCCTTACGCTGCGGCTTCTGCTTCTCAGGCTCAGGCGGAGCAGTCTACCTCGGCATACCTTTCCGGCCTGACTGGTGCGTTCCAGCGCCGTCATGCCGATGATGGTGTCCCTACCATCGCTCGAGCCGCAGATGCTATGGACGAGGCCGAGGCTTGGTCCATGATCGACAGTATGCTCGACGACGATTCGCCGGTGAGCTGCGACCCTGCACACTCGCGCGACGTCTATCAAGTCGCCATCGACGAGCTTACCAACGGCGGGCAGACCGGCTCCTTCAATCGTGACGACATCGCCGCCGCGGCGCGCGCCGTGTCGGGCTCCCAGGCCGCCCCTGCGGGCAGCACGGCGGCTTTCGTGGCACTCGTTGCCAACGCGGCAGCCAATAACGCCTACAACGCTACCTCGGGCGACGCGAACGCTTCTGCCGATTATTCGTACGTTGATGAAGCCATTACCGCGGACGAGGAGGCCGTTGCCGCCCGCCGTGCCGCCGAGAGCTCGCTTTGGGGCGCTCCTGCTCAGCAGCAGGCGGCTGAGGCTGCGCCGTACAACGCAAACCTCGCCAGCATGCCTATCATCTCCGGTGCCGCGGACATCGATCTTGACGACCTCGATGAACCTGCAGCCATCACCGCATCGATTGATGCCCAAGATCGCATCGACACCGGCGACCTTCCGGACGCCTCGCTCGAGGTCGATGTCCCCATGGCCGATTACTCGGGCCACGAGGACATGTGGGCCGCCGCCACCGCGATTCTGGATGAGATTGACGAGCCCGCTCCTGTTGCAGTCCCCACTCCCGTCGCTGCCCCTCAGCCTGCTGCTCCCGCCTATGTCGGCCGTCACAGCGCTGTGTTCCCCGAGGATACCGCCCGTATCTCGCGCGAGAGCATCGAGCGGGCCGAGGCTATTGCCGCCGGCATTATGGAAAATCGTCGTCACGAGCGCGTCAATCAGATCCTCGAGGAAGAGATCGAGCGCCTGCAGTCCTCTACCGCCAAGCGTACGGGCCGTGCCTATCTGAGCGTTATCGAGGGCGGTACCGCCAGCTTCGCGCCGCTCCGCGCGGAGGCATAACTTCTGCATGGTTAAGATCAATCGAAAATGGGCGGTCGTGACCTGCCTGATGGCGCTCTTGATCTGGGGCAATTCGCTGGTTCCCGGCTCGGGGTCGGGCTCGCTGAGCCTAACGGTCATGGAAGCTATCCGCGGTTTCCTGCACGGCGTGGGACTTCCATATGAATGGGTGACCAACTTTGTTGTTCGCAAGTGCGCGCATTTTACCGAGTATATGGTGCTCGGCATCCTGGCAACGCACGCTTTTGATTTTGAGGGCCGGCACACCTTTGACGTGCTGCTGCCCACGGCGGTGTTCCTGCTGCTGATTCCCTCGATCGACGAGACGATTCAGCTCTTTGTGCCGGGACGCGCCGGCATGATCACCGATGTGATGATCGACTGCTGTGGAGCGGCAATGGGCGTTGTGCTCCGATATCTCTTACGGTCGCTGATGTACGCCAAAAAGGCCGCCTAGGACGTATTGTTTGGTCCTAGGCGGCCTTTTTTATTTGAGGGCTTATATGAGGCGTGGTGGCGTCGTTCCATTGGTCGGATTTGCTGGGCGCGCCACGCCCCGTGGGTGCGTCTGTTACTGAAGCGCCTGTGCGCCCAGGGCAAGGCAACCCATGATGCCCTGCTTGCCCTCGAGGCTGTTGTTGACAATGTAGGTATCGATGTCGTTGACCTCGGGCGTGACGATATAGCCGTTGAGCATTTCGGCACATTTCTTGCGTGCGAGCGGCACGATGGGGGTGTGGTCGGCCACGCCGCCGCCGATGATGATCTTTTGCGGCGCGCAGCACAGCGTGTAGGTCATGAGCGCCTGTGCCAGATAGCCGGCGAGCAGGTCCATGGCCTCCGGGTCATCGGCCATGTCTCCGGCGCTCTTGCCATCCCAGCGCTTTTTAACGCCGGGGCCGGCGATGAGGCCCTCGAGACAGTTGTCGTGGAAGGGGCAGGCGCTGTGCTCGCCAATGGTGTCGCGCGGGTCGCGCGTGACCAGGATGTGGCCGGCCTCGGGATGCATCATGCCGTGCACGAGCTTACCGCCCGAGAGCACGCCGGCGCCCACGCCGGTGCCGATGGTCAGGTAGACCACGTCGGTGAGGCCCTTGGCGCAACCAAACGTGACCTCGCCCAGGCAGGCGACGTTGACGTCGGTATCGTAGCCGCAGGGGATATTGAGCTCGTTTTGGATAGTGCCCAGCAGGTCAAAGTAGCGCCATGCCGTTTTGGGCGTCTCCAGGATCTTGCCGTATTGGGGCGAGGCAGGGTTGACTGCGGTGGGGCCAAAGGCGCCGATGCCCAGCGCGGCGATGCCCTTGTCGGCAAACCATGCGTTGACGGCCTCAACGGTCTCCTGCGGGGTCGTGGTCGCGATCTGCTCGCGCTCTAGGACCGTACCGTCCGCATAGCCCGTGGCGCAGACCATCTTGGTGCCACCGGCCTCGAGCGCTCCGATAAGCTGCTGCTCTGCCATAGTATTCCTCTCTCTGGGACGAGTTGCTCCGTGACTAAAGTATAGAGCTCTAAACTATTTAAGAAAGCGCTATAGAAAGAAGCCTCGCAACGCGGCGGGCGGTGCGGGGCTTCTTTGGTTGCTTTAGTTGCCGGGCCGTCCTTACCCGCGCGGCTTGATTTTATCACGTAGCGACTTGAGGTTCTCCAGCGCCGCGTTAAGCGTCTCGTCTCGCTTGGCAAAGTGGAAACGAATCAGATGGTTGACGGGCTCGCGGAAGAAGCTCGAGCCGGGCACGGCGCCCACGCCCACCTTAGACGCGAGGTCCTCGCAGAATTCGAGGTCGCTGTCATAGCCAAACTCAGAGATGTCCATCATGACGTAGTAGGCGCCCTGCGGCACGTTGTGCGTGAGGCCGATGCTGCCGAGTCCCTGACAGAACAGGTCGCGCTTGGCGGTGTAGAGGTCGAGGACCTCCTGGTAATAGCTGTCGTCGAAGTTGAGGGCGGTGACGACAGCTTCCTGCAGGGGAGCGGCGGCACCCACGGTGAGGAAGTCGTGGACCTTCTTGATGCGCTCGGTGATCTGGGCCGGGGCAATGGTGTAGCCCAGACGCCAGCCGGTGATGGAGTACGTTTTGGACAGCGAGCTGCAGCTGATGGTTCGCTCGAACATGCCGGGCAGCGTGGCCATATAGACGTGCTCGTGGGGCGCGTAGACGATGTGCTCGTACACCTCGTCGGTGATGCAGTAGGTGTCGTACTTTTTGCAGAGGTCGGCGATAAAGGTGAGCTCCTCGCGCGTAAAGACCTTGCCGCAAGGGTTGGAAGGGTTGCACAGGACGATGGCCTTGGGGTCGTTGTCGCGGAAGGCCGCCTCGAGTGTCTCGCGGTCAAAGTCGAATGTGGGCGGGTTGAGCGGCACGTAGATAGGCTCGGCACCCGAAAGGATCGTGTCGGCGCCGTAGTTCTCGTAGAACGGCGAGAAGATGACGACCTTGTCTCCGGGGTTCGTAACCGTCATCATGGCGGCCATCATGGCCTCGGTGGAGCCGCAGGTGACTACGATATTCTCGTTGGGGTTTACCGACATGCCCATAAAATGCTCCTGCTTGGCGGCAAGCGCCTCACGCATGGCCTGGGAGCCCCAGGTGATGGAGTACTGGTGGTAAAGCGGCTTGGGGTCGGTGGCGATGGTGCTGAGGCTATCGAGCAGCTGCGCTGGGGGATCGAAGTCAGGGAAGCCCTGCGAGAGATTGACAGCGCCGTACTTATTGGAGATGCGTGTCATGCGGCGGATGACCGAATCGGTAAACGTTGCCGTGCGGTTGGAGAGTTCTTTCATGACGGTCCTTTTGAGCATTTGCAGTGGGGCAAGTTTACTCCTATGAAACCGGTGGGATTTGCTCGAAATGGTCTCGAAAGACTCTTTTCAAAATTCTTGAAAATTGGGGCTTGCATCACGTGGCGTTCCTTGCAATAATAGTCGAGCGCGAAGCGCACAGGACACGGTGGGTGTAGCTCAGTTGGCTAGAGCGACGGGTTGTGGTCCCGTAGGTCGAGGGTTCGAGTCCCTTTACCCACCCCAGTTCTTGCTTCGTGTTGATATCGGGTCGTTAGCTCAGTTGGTAGAGCAGGGGACTCTTAATCCCAAGGTCCAGGGTTCGACCCCCTGACGGCCCACCACACGATATCTCCTCTAAAGTCCGCCACAACGGACTTTAGCTTTGGGTCGTTAGCTCAGTTGGTAGAGCAGGGGACTCTTAATCCCAAGGTCCAGGGTTCGACCCCCTGACGGCCCACCAAAGCAAGTTAAGACGGTCAACTTCGGTTGGCCGTCTTTTTTTGTTGACCTTTCATGGTGTCGAACCCGAAAGGGCGCGGAGCTGAGGAAATGCGTAAGCATTTACCAGCGCAGCGCGCAAGGCGCCTTGGCGCCGCAGCGGCCGCCTGCGCAGCAGGCTGACCCCCTGACGGCCCACCCAAAGATCGTTAAAGCGACTGGCTTAGGCTGGTCGTTTTTTTGTTAACCTCGCATGGGGTCGAACCCGAAAGGGCGCGGCCGCTTTCACAGATTGAGTCTACCCTGGGGATCGGTGAAACCGTCAGTACCCTCCTTGAGTTTCTTCTCGTCTGCCTTCACGCGACGCTCGAGCTTTTTTGTATCCTCGGCAGGCGGTAGGTTCTCGGGAACAATTCCGCGGTCGATGAGGCTGCCACGCACGCTCGTGTTGTTCTCGACGTGTTCTTGTTTGATCTGGTCCAGACCGTACAAGTCGTGTTCCTCGGCGTTGAAGGCCGTCATCGAGTTCGTGAGGTCCTTTGCTTTGATGAGAACATCGGCTAGCTTGTCCGCCAATGCAGCACTCTTGGACACACCAAGCTGCGGCTTCATGTCCGCCGTGCTTCTGCCGCCGAATAACGCCTCATCGCCCTTCGACTTGATGATCGCGAATCCTTTGGAGTCCACGCCTCGTTTGAACGCAATGCCCGAGAGCTGTTTCTCTGAATCGGATAGCGAGTGGCACGCCTGCAAGCGCTGAATCTCTGCGAAGCGCTGCTCTATGAGCTCCTGACGGCGTGTCTGCACGGCGAAGTACGCCTGTGCGAGTGCGATTTCGGGCTTGTTTGGGTCTCCGTTTTGGGCGATTAAATAGCATGCGTAGCGCGTCAGCTTGTAGTCTTTTACGGCTCGTTTGGCGATGCCGGCATCTACCATTTTGCTGGCCTCAGCAAAATGGGCGGCAACAGGCATTTTATTGGTGTCACACGATGCCATGGATCTCTTAACTGCAGTCTCAAAATTACGCCATTGGGTGTATCCGAGGGGTTCCATTAAATCGCGTGCGAGCCAATACTCAACGCCGTCTTCTACATGGGCGTAGCTGTCAAGTTCGACACGCCATTTCTCGATATCCCTGCTGTCCATATCTCTTCCTTTCTGTTCGTTTGTCTACGTGGACTATGTCGACTCCGTATTCAGAATGAGTATATTTGCCCGCGCGGACACGAATGGGCCCTGTGTCGCTTTGAGTTCACGGGACCCATTAATATCGAGAAGTTGTGTTCTGCTCTGGAGGGGTGCTCGGCTTAGTCCGCTCGATAGTGCGAACCCAGGCTTTCGGTCCGCTTGCGCATGGCTTTGACCATTTCCTGTGCTAGTTGAATCTGCGATTGCAGGCGGGCGAGGGCAGCGATTTCGCTGTCGTTGGCATGTGGCTTATTTAGAGCCGTGGCTTCGTCTTGCAGGCTTTCAAGCTGTTGCAGGGCCTCGGATAGGCCTGTTTCGGTCCTGTTGATCATGCAAAAGGTGCTCATCGTGTGCCTAAGGCTGTGTGTCAGGCGTTCGGCATCTGTTGCGGCAATGCCGTACTGGGGGAGGGTGATATCCGCCTTCAGGGCCGCCTCAGGCTCTTTCTGCGCTGCAAGGGCTGCCGATGCGCCCGCGATACGTCCGAATACGATGCCGTTGGCGCTTGACAAGCCACCAATGCGGTCGGCGCCGTGCATGCCGCCTGTCGCCTCGCCGCAAGCGTAGAGGCCCTCAACGCCCGTGTGCGCGGTCTTATCGATCT
This sequence comes from Collinsella sp., assembly GCA_018368055.1. Taxonomy (GTDB): domain Bacteria; phylum Actinomycetota; class Coriobacteriia; order Coriobacteriales; family Coriobacteriaceae; genus Collinsella. The sequence goes on from JAGZFB010000011.1 coordinate 28,838, forward strand.
TGATGCCGCCGTTAGCGGCGTGGGCATACATCGCAACGCGCATCTCGTCGGTCGGCGCGATGCCGTGCTCGTCTTGCAGCCAGGTGGCAAAGGTCTGCACAAACTCTGGGACATCCTCGCGGGGGAAGTCGTAGTGGAGTGCCAGGCCTTCGACACCTGCCTGATCGATGACGAGATCGATAGCGCGGGAGGCCAAGCGTGACGTGAAGGGACCATATCCAGAGCGCTGCTCGAGCAGGTCGTCCAGCTTGTCGTCGGCAATATCTACCGGCTGGTCTACGTGCACGTAGCGCCAGGTTTTCTCATTGAAGACCAAGTTACGCCTGGGCTCGATGAAGCCGGGCATCATCTGCATGAACTCTATATTAGTAAGTGTTGCGCCGTGCGCCAGCGCGATGGCCTGCGAGGAACTGAGCACATCAGCCGACGTAAGGCTGCGCTCGAACAGGCCGCCTGTGCCACCGGCTGCGATGACCGTGGCCTCGGCAGCAAAGGGCACGATTCGATTTTCGGTAAGGTCGTAGAGTACGGTTCCGGTTATTCTGCCGTTCGTGTCCTCAACAAGGTCGATAAGCTCATGGCGGGGGAGCAGGCGAATGCCGAGCGACTCGATCCAGGTCGTCAGAGCGTCCTCAAGGGGCTTGCGGGTGAGGCCGCGCCACATGCGCGTCTTGTGGTCAAAGCAGGGGATAAATTGCTTTTGTTGAGCACTCTTGGCGCTTTGCGGACGCTGGAGCTCAACGCCCAGGTCTTGCTCGAGCCAGTCAATCGCTTGGGGAATGCCGTGGACGAACGCTTGGACGAGTTCGGGGTCGGCAACGCCGCCGCCGACGGCCAGGATGGTGTCGATGAGGTCCTGCTCGTCGTCTTCGTTAACGGGTCCGATAAGCCCTAGGCCCCAGGTTCCGGGGAAGAAGCTCGATCCACTCATAGTCTTGCCGGCGCTTGCCACAGTGACGGTTGCACCCGTGCGTGCCGCTTCGATGGCGGCGCAAAGGCCCGCAATGCCAGATCCAATTACCAGTACATCAGTCGATTCCATCGGATTCCTTTCTCGTCCGGCGCATTGTCGCACGGGTGATCGGCAATGGGGCCGCAAAGACTCGGCAAATCGGTAAAGGGCAAATATGGCAGGTGGGCGTCATGGACGCTCTGACGCTCCATCTCATCACATCTTGTATTTCGCCCCAACTGATATATCGGCATTAGCTACCCTGCGACAGCGCAAACAAAAAGAGCCGCTACCTGGGTGGGTAGCGGCTCCAAAGCTCAACTATATGAGCATCGCGCGGGCGCGATTAGGCCTTGAGGGCCTCCTCGACGGCGACAGCGCAGGCGACGGTGGCACCGACCATGGGGTTGTTGCCCATGCCGATGAGACCCATCATGTCAACGTGCGCAGGCACGGAGGAAGAACCGGCGAACTGGGCGTCGGAGTGCATACGGCCCATGGTGTCGGTCATGCCGTAAGAGGCAGGGCCGGCGCCCATGTTGTCCGGGTGCAGGGTACGACCAGTGCCGCCACCAGAAGCGACGGAGAAGTACTTCTTGCCAGCCTCGAGGCGCTCCTTCTTGTAGGTGCCAGCGACGGGGTGCTGGAAGCGCGTGGGGTTGGTGGAGTTACCGGTGATCGAGATGTCGACGTTCTCGTGCCACATGATGGCAACGCCCTCGCGGACGTCGTCGGCGCCGTAGCAGTTGACGGCGGCGCGGGGACCATCGGAGTAGGGGATGGTCTCGACGACCTTGAGCTCGCCCGTGAAGTAGTCGAACTGGGTCTTCACGTAGGTGAAGCCGTTGATGCGGGCGATGATCTGAGCAGCGTCCTTGCCCAGACCGTTGAGGATGACGCGCAGCGGCTTCTTGCGAGCCTTGTTGGCGTTTAGAGCCAGGCCGATAGCACCCTCAGCGGCAGCGAAGGACTCGTGACCGGCCAGGAAGGCGAAGCACTCGGTGTCGTCGGAGAGCAGCATAGCGCCCAGGTTGCCGTGGCCCAGACCGACCTTGCGGTCCTCGGCGACGGAGCCGGGAACGGTGAAGGCCTGGATGCCCTCGCCGATGATGGCGGCAGCCTCAGAAGCGGACTTGGCGCCACGCTTGACAGCGAGAGCGCAACCGAGGGTGTAGGCCCACTCGGCGTTCTGGAAGGCGATGGACTGGGTGTTGTTGACGATCTCACGCGGGTTGAAGCCCTTGTCGGTGCAGATCTGCAGAGCTTCCTCGAGGGAGGCGATGCCGTTGTCGGCGAGGCACTTGTTGATCTTGTCAGCGCGGCGCTCGTAACCTTCGAACGTAACAGTCATAGTTATTTCCCTCCCTTTCTACTCGTGAACCGGGAACACGCTGGCGACGGAGTGAGTCTCCTCGTCGGTGCGCGGGTCGATGTACTTGGCAGCGTTCTCCCACTGACCATAGTGGCCCATAGCGCCAGCGATGGCCTCCTCGGGGGTCTTGCCGGCCTTGACGGCGTCGGTGAACTTGCCGAGGTTCAGGAACTCGAATGCGATGATCTCGTTCTTGTCGTTGAGAGCCATGCGGGTGACGTAGCCCTGAGCGAGCTCGAGGTAACGAGCGCCCTTGGCCTTGGTGCCGAACATGGTGCCGACCTGAGAGCGAAGGCCCTTGCCGAGGTCGTCGAGGGAGGCGCCCACGGGCAGGCCGCCCTCGGAGAACGCGGTCTGGCTGCGGCCGTAAACGATCTGCAGGAAGATCTCGCGCATAGCAACGTTGATGGCGTCGCAGACGAGGTCGGTGTTGAGGGCCTCGAGGATGGTCTTACCGGGAAGGATCTCGGAAGCCATGGCGGCAGAGTGGGTCATACCCGAGCAGCCGATGGTCTCAACGAGGGCCTCCTCGATGATGCCGTCCTTGACGTTCAGCGTGAGCTTGCAGGCGCCCTGCTGAGGTGCGCACCAACCCACACCGTGCGTAAGACCGGAGATGTCGGAAATCTCCTTAGCCTGGACCCACTTGCCCTCCTCGGGGATGGGTGCGGGGCCGTGGTATGCACCCTTGGCAACGGGGCACATGTTCTCCACTTCCTGTGAGTACTGCATGCCTCTCCTCTCTATCGTGTTGGCGTCCCGTCTGGGGGCCGTGGCTGGCGATTGCCGGGCGACCCTTCGAAAGGGACATGACATGCAGCCCCTATAATACCGCGAAATGCACGGAATATTCGGCGAACGGCTCAGTTTTCGTAGCGAGATGCGCGGAACTTTCAATTGAAACGGTTTAACTCTATATTCTGTGGTCGTGCACTTCCGTAGAGGGGGTCCGTCTTGGGCAAGCTTTTGGTCAGCTTTTGTAAGCGTTGCAGGGGTTGACCTGTTGCAACGGTGCCGTTCGCCGCCTGTTTACTGCCTTTGGCCGCGCGAGCGAATTGTTTTGCGTGAATGTTTTGATGGCACGCTTCAATCGTGCTGTATTGGATGGCAAGCAGATCCCGGCGAAGGGAGCGCCATGCAGCGCGTTTGGAGAACGGTTACCGGCTTTTACCATGTCTGTGCCCGCGGTACGGGCAAGCAGCTCATCTTTGAGGGCGATGAAGACCGGTGGGAGTTCTTGGAGCTGATGCGTGAGTGCTGCCGCAAGGCGGGCGTGACGGTTATCGCCTGGTGCCTTATGGGCAATCACGTGCGTCTGGTGCTTGCAGATTACGAGGACGCGATGAGCGCGGCGATGCACCGGCTGCTTTTGACGTACGCGCGGCGGTTCAATAAACGCACGGGGCGCACAGGGCATCTGTTCCAGAACCGTTTTGACCGGCGCTCGCTCGATACCGACTGGCAGGTGATGGAGGCTATTCGCTCCGTTCACGCCGATCCGCAGGAGGCGGGCATCAGTCTCATTGAGCGTTATCCCTGGAGCAGCTTTCCGGAGCATTTGTGCGCTTACGACGGTGACGCGGCCGATGTCGCGAGGGGATTTTCTGATCCTTCTTGCGTGCTTGAGCTTTTTGGTTCTGCCGAGGGCTTTATTGCCTATTCGCTTTCGACGCCCGACGGCGGCGAACCGGCGCTGCGCGATATGAAAGAGACAGAGTGGGAACGCCACGCCTTTGCCGACAAGTTGGCGAAGAGCCTCGGGGCTCCGCTCCATGGGGTTAAAGACGCACCGCCTGCGCAGCGCGATACCGTTATTTTTGGATTGCACGATGCCGGTTTTACGGTGCGCCAGATTGAGCGGTATACCGGGATTGGCAAAAGTACCGTCTCTCGTATCGTGCGCGCTTATGCGCGGGTGAAGGCACAGACTGAGCTCTCGGAATAGAAAATGGCCGAACCACTCTTGTCAAGCGATTCGGCCAACAAAAATCTTAAGATTTGGGACAAGTACTACTGATTATTTCGCCCCTCGAGCATGCCGTCGAGGGTGCGCCAGGCGAGCTCGGCGCATTTGACGCGGGCGGGCATGTGCGAGATGTCCTGGAGCTGGGCGGCTTCGTCCAGGTCTTCCAGGTCCTCCTCGGAGAGCTTCTCGCCGCGGATCATGGCGAGGAAGAGCTCTGCCAGGCGGCGAGCTTCCTCGACGGTCTCGCCGGTGATGAGATCGGCCATGATGTCGGCACTGGCCTGGCTGATGGCGCAGCCGTGGCCGGTAAAGGAGGCCTCCTCGATCACGTTGTTCTCGACACGCAGCTGCAGAGTGAGCTCGTCTCCGCAGCTGGGGTTGATGCCGTCGTGCTCGTGCGTGGGAGCATCCATCTCGTACTTGTAGTCGGGGTGCGAGTTGTGCTCCATAAATGTGGTGGAGGTGTACAGATTACCCATTGAACGTGCTCCAAACGTGATGCAGGCCGGCGATGAACTTGTCAATGTCGGCCTTGTCGTTGTAGAAGGCCACGCTGGCGCGGCAGCAGGCAAGGTTCTCGACGCCCAGCCAGGTGAGCAGCGGCTGTGCACAGTGGTGACCGGCGCGGATGCAGACGCCGTCCATGTCCATGATGCTCGCGACGTCGTGCGGGTGGATGCCGCGGACGTTAAAGCTCACAACGCCGTGGTGGTTGTCCCAATAGATGGAGCCGATGATCTGGACAAAGTCGAGCTGCATGAGCTCGCCCATCAGGTAGTGGACGAGTGTCTGCTCGCGTGCCTGGATGTTCTCGTAACCCACCGTGTTGACCAGGTAGTCGAGTGCCGCACCCGTGGCGAAGATGCCGGCGGCGTCCTGTGTGCCGGCCTCGAATTTCTCGGGAACGGGCGCCCAGACGGCGTCCTGCTCGGTAACAGAGTCGATCATCTCGCCGCCGGTGAGCATGGGCGGCATGGCGTTGAGCAGGTCCATCTTGCCCCACAGCACGCCGATGCCCATGGGGCCCATAGCCTTGTGTGCGCTAAAGGCAAAGAAGTCGGCGCCCAGGTCGGCCACATCGACCGGCATGTGCGGCAGCGACTGCGCACCGTCGACGACCAGGTAGCCGCCATACTTGTGCACGAGCTTGCCGAGGTTCTTGACTGGGTTCTCGACTCCCAACACGTTGGAGACCTGACCCACGGCCAGAATCTTGGTCTTGGGACCAACCTTGGCAAGAACCTCCTCGGTGGTGAGCTGACCGGTCTTGGTGGGGTAGAGGTAGACGAGCTTGGCGCCGGTCTCGCGGCAGACCTGCTGCCACGGAATCAGGTTGGAGTGGTGCTCCATGATGGTGATGACGACCTCGTCGCCCGGCTCGAGGACTGTGGGTGCAAAGCTCTTGGCGACCAGGTTGAGCGACTCGCTCGTGTTGCGGGTGAAGACGACCTCGTTGGCCTGGGCAGCGCCGATGAGGTCGGCGATCTGCTGGCGCACCTTCGCGATAGCCTCAGTGGCCTCGACGGACAGCGAGTACAGGCCGCGCAGAGGGTTGGCGTTCATGCGCTGGTAGAAGTCGCGCTCGGCGTCGAGCACACAGGCAGGACGCTGCGCGGTAGCGGCACTATCGAGGAAGGCGATCTCGGGGTGCTGCTGGAACAGCGGGAACTGCGCCTTGTAGGGATTAGTCTCGATGTCGACGGTAGGCCAGCCGCGCGAGGCCTCGTCGCTGGCGTCGAGCTCCATAGGCTCCGGTGCGGTACAGGTGTCGCATTTAACGTGCTCGGTGTCGATCATGCGAGCTCCTCTTCAAAGTTGTCGATCAGGTTGTTGCCCAGGCGGACGACGGCGGCGCGGGTGCGCTCGTCGGTGGCGGAAAGTGCGGCGTCCTCCAGCTTGGCGCGGACGAACAGGTCCTCGGCGGCGTTTTGGTCAAGGCCGCGGCAGGCGAGGTAGAACAGTTGCTCGTCGCGGACGTGGCCGATGGTGGCTCCGTGGTTGCCGGCGACGTCGTCCTCGTCGCAGAGAATGACGGGAACGGTCTTGTTGTCGACGCCCTTGTTGGCCAAAAGCACCGTCTCGCGCTCGGTGCCGGTTGCACCCTTGCAACCGTGCACGAGGTCGATGGTGCCGCGGTAGACCTTCTTGGACGTGCCGGTCAGCACGCCGTTGGCGTCGATCTCGCACTCGGTCTTGCGACCGCGGTGGCGCAGCTCGTAGTTAAAGTCGCGCACCTGCTCTCGGGCGCCCAGGTAGTCAGTATCGATGGTGACCTTGGCGGTATCGCCCAGCAGGTCGCCGGCAAGGCCGGTGGCGTTGGCGCCGGCACCCAGGACGGTGTGCTGCACGTTGACGCGCGCGCCCTCGTCCAGGAACAGGCCGGTGTCGTCGAGCGCGATCCAGCTATCGTCGAGCGTCTGCGTGCAGGTCACGTTGACGGTGGCGTACTCGTGGGCGCACACGCGCAGCACGGATCCCACGACGCCCTCGCCGGCAACGGGGGAGTCCAGGGCGATCTGCAGGTCGAGCGTCGACTGGGGACGGACGACGACGTCGATGGCGGCGATGGCCGCGGCGGCATCGACACCGCTCACACGCACGGTAACCGTGGCGTGCTTGTATGCGGGCACATCGATGACGACGCGCTTGGTGGCGTGGTCGGCCAGGTAGGTGTAGGCAGCCTCGCCCATGCCAGTCTCGAAGGCCTCAGCGGGGGAGAGCTCCTCCTCCAGCTTAATGGCACCGGCCTGGTAGACGGAGGTGGCGGGCACGTCGAGCTCGGTCTCGGGCGTGATGCGGGCGCGGTCGGCGGCATCGCCGGGCGCGGAGGCGCGGCGCTCGGGGAAGCGCTCGGCCATGGCGTCCATGGCGGCGTCGAACGCGTCTGCCACGCCAGCAAATTGCTCGTCCAAGCCCTCAACCTTAACGGTCTCGGCGGGAGCGGCGGCAAGCTCGTCAGAGAGCTCGAGCTTGGTCTGGTTCATCTTCAGCCAGCCCCATGTGGCAGCCGGCATCGCATTGACCTGCTCAAGGGTGGTAGCAGCGGTGTTCGTGGTCTGTTTCATTATCCGATCGCTCCTTCCATCTCGAGCTTGATCAGGTTGTTCATCTCGACGGCGTACTCCAGCGGTAGCTCCTTGGAGACCGGGTTGGCAAAGCCGTTGACGATCATGGTACGGGCTTCTTCCTCCGAGATACCGCGGCTCATCAGGTAGAACACCTTATCGTCGCCGATACGGCCGATGGTGGCCTCGTGGCCGATGTCGACATTCTTGGCGCGGATGTCCATGGCGGGGATGGTGTCGGAGCGGCTCTGGTCGTCGAGCATGAGCGACTGGCAGCTCACGGTTGCCTTGGAACCCTCGGCCTTGGGCGTGGCCACGATGGAGCTGCGGAAGGTCTGGATGCCGCCGCTCTTGGAGATGCCCTTGGTCTCGACGGTTGCCGAAGTATCGGGCGCGTTGAGCACGACCTTGCAGCCGGTATCCAGGTTCTGGCCGGCGCCGGCAAAGGTAATGCCGGTAAAGCTCGAGCGGGCGCGGCGTCCGCTGAGCACGCTCATGGGGTAGAGGTAGCCCACGTGGCTACCGAAGGAGCCGCTGATCCACTCGATGTCGCCGTCCTCGTCCACGCGCGCACGCTTGGTGTTGAGGTTGTACATGTTCTTGGACCAATTCTCGATGGTAGAGTAGCGCAGGTGCGCACGCTTGCCCACAAAGAGCTCGACGGCGCCGGCGTGGAGGTTGGCCACGTTGTACTTGGGCGCGGAGCAACCCTCAATGAAGTGCAGGTCGGCATCGTCCTCGACGATGATGAGCGTGTGCTCAAACTGGCCGGCGCCCTTGGCGTTAAGACGGAAGTAACTCTGCAGCGGGAAGTCGAGCTTGGTGCCCTTGGGCACGTAGACAAACGAGCCGCCCGACCATACGGCGCCGTGCAGGGCCGCAAACTTGTGGTCGGTGGGCGGGATGAGCGTCATAAACTTCTCGTGGATGAGCGGTTCCCACTGCGGGTCGTGCAGGGCCTCCTCGATGCCGGAGTAGACGATGCCCATCTTAGACGCCGTGTCCTGCATGTTGTGGTAGACGAGCTCGGAGTCGTACTGCGCGCCGACGCCTGCCAGATAGCTGCGCTCGGCCTCGGGGATGCCCAGGCGCTCAAAGGTGCTCTTGATGTCGTCGGGCACCGACTCCCAGTCGTGCTTTTGGTCGGTGTTGGGCTTGACATAGGTGACGATGTTATCCATGTCCAGGCCCTCGATGGAGGGGCCCCACGTCGGGTCGGGAAAACGATTAAAGATCTCGAGGGACTTTAAGCGCAGGTCGAGCATCCACTGCGGCTCGTCCTTCTTGGCGCTGATCTCGCGCACGATGTCGGGCGTGATGCCGGCGTCGAGGCGCTCAAATCCCTCCTCGCCATAGGTGAAGTCGTAGAGGCTGCGGTCGATGTCCGCGACCTCGGTGCGGTTCTTGGTCATTGCGTCGCCCCTTTACGCCTGCTGCTCGGCAGCGGCGGCCTCGGCCTGGGCGCGCTGCTCGGCGGCCTCGCGCTCGAAGGTCTCAAAGCCGTTCTTGTCGATCCAGGGGATCAGCGAGGCGTCGTCCTCGCGCACGATGTGGCCCTTGACCATAACGTGGACGCGGTCGACATCCAGGTGCTCCAGGATGCGCGTGTTGTGCGTGATGATGAGCATGGAGCCGTCGCAGCTCTTGCGGTAGGCGTCCATGCCATGACTGACGGTGGAAAGGGCGTCGACGTCCAGGCCGGAGTCAGTCTCGTCCAGGATGGCGAGCTTGGGCTGCAGCAGCAGAAGCTGGAGCATTTCGACCTTCTTTTTCTCGCCGCCCGAGAAGCCCACGCCCAGCTCGCGGTTGAGGTAGGCGGTATCCATGTTGAGCTCGGCCGCGAGCTCCTTGACGCGACGGCGGAACTCCTTGCCCTTCATCTCCAGGCCGGGGCGGCCGGCGATGCTGGCGCGCAAAAAGCTCGACAGTGGCACGCCCGGAATCTCGACCGGGGCCTGGAAGCTCAGGAACAGGCCGGCGCGCGAACGCTTGTCGGTGGTGAGCTCGGTGATGTCCTGGCCGTCAAAGACGATGCGGCCGTCGTTGACCGTGTAGACGGGGTCGCCCATGACCAGGTGGCCGAGGGTGGACTTGCCGGCGCCGTTGGGTCCCATCAGCACGTGGGTCTCGCCGGCGGCGACGTTGAGGTTGACGTTGTGGAGGATGGTCTTCTCGTCCACGGAGGCGGTCAGACCTTCGATGGAAAGCAGCGGATTTGCGCTCATGCTGTCCCTCTCTGTATATGGTGTACTCATAGGTGTACTAAACCCTAGGAATCTTCTCGGAATAAAGTTACTATGGGTTCGGCGTTAGTCAAGGGAAAACCCGACTAATCCACTCGACTTTTTAGATGTGGGACATAATAATCAGGTTTGTTTGCCCCGCGTGCATAAGATTTGGGACAAACAAGCCTGGTATTTTGTCCCGGTTACGACGAGAGGGTAGGTATGCTCATTTCTTCTAAGGGCCGCTATGCCCTCCGTCTGATGATCTATATCGCAGCGCTTGGTGACGTCGAGGGCAAAATCGCCCTGCGCGAGGTCGCCGACCGCGAGCATATCTCGCAAAAGTATTTGGAGCAGCTGGTCCGTCCGCTCATGAAGGCGGGCCTGCTTAAGAGCGTGCGCGGCAAGGGCGGCGGCTACATGATGGCCAAGGACCCCGCTGAGGTGCGTGCCGGCGACATCCTGCGTGCCGTTGAAGGCAGCACGGCTCCGGTGGCGTGCGATGGCATCGACAACAGCTGCACTCGCAGCGATCTTTGCTCGACCGTCAAGTTCTGGCGTGGTCTGGACGACGTGATCGAAAAGTACGTCGACGGTGTGACGTTGGCCGACCTAGCCGCCGTCCCCGAGATCAACTTTGACATTAAGCTGTAGGTTGAGCGCAATTCCTTAAGATTTCGCGGAGGGTTGTTGCCGTTTACCGAGGGGTTGTTGTGCAACAACGGGCGAGCTGCAATACTTATTTTTATCTTTGCAAACTGAACTTTAACTACACCAATGCAGGGAGGATCTTATGCAGCCCAAGCATTCTGCGATTGTCGCGGGTCTGACGCTGGCGCTTTCGTTTGGCGCCGTTTCCGCGCCGGCACCCGCCGCTGCCGAGGAGCCCACGCCGGGCGTTGCCTCGGATGCCACCGATATCGATAAGGGCCTTTACACCCAACAGTCCTTCTCGGGCGTGCTGAGGTCGGTCCAGGGCGTTTCGTTTGTCAACGTGACTCCCGAGATGAAGTACTTCACCAAATATGAGAGCCATGGCAACTATAACCAGGGCTTTTCGTATGGTGACGGCTACAACGCGCTGGGCTATTACCAGTTCGACCGCCGTTGGTCGCTCATTCCGTTTATGAAGCAGGTCTACAACTACAGCCCCGAAAAATACAGCATGCTCAAGGATGCGATTGATCGCGGCAGCGAGATTTCCAACGCGAACAATCCCATGTCCGAGAACGGTCAGCTCACCGAGCTGGGCCGTATCGCGCAGGAGGCTTTCCAGGGTGCTTACAACACCGATCCTGTTGAGTTCTCAGCACTTCAAGATGCCTATGCGTACAACTCGTACTATGCGGTGACCGAGGCGTGGCTCAAGAGCGGCCTGGGTATTGATATTTCGGGCCGCGCCGATTGCGTCAAGGGCATGGTGTGGAGCATTACCAACATGTGCGGCACTGGTGGCTGCAGGGACTTTTTCCGCTGGGCGAATCTTTCCAACGATATGTCCGACCGCGAGTTTGTGATGGCGCTCTCCAATAGCGTGGTCAACAATGTCGCCACCAAGTTTTCAAGTCAGCCCCAGTATCATGAGGGCTGGAAGAATCGTTATAAAAATGAGCTGAAGGACTGCTTGGTTTTTATCGCCGAGGATGAGGCGGCCGCTGCGACGCCCGTGCAGCCTGAGCCTACGCCGGCGCCCTCGCCGACACCTGATTCGAATGACGACTCGAGTGACGATGCCAACGATGACAGGATGGATGCGCCCTCGACCGATGCTGACGGTAATGGCTCTGCTGGTGGCACTACCAATGACGGCTCTACCTCGAACGGCTCCGATTCGAACGGCCCTGCTGCGGGCGATTCGTCTTCAAACTCTGCCGGCAATACGAACAGCGCCGCCTCTGGTTCGACCGACGCTGACTCCTCTAACTCATCCACCGGCTCGAGCGATTCGTCCGTTGGCATCGGCTCTAACAACGGCTCTGGCTCTGACGCAACCCCTGATCCGATGCTTCCAAGGACGACTTGAATAAGGCACCGGACGCTCCCGTTGCTTCGCCGGACAAGAAGCCCTCTTTCTCCGTGCAGCTTGGTTCTACGCTGGGCTCTTCGCTGATGGCTGGCGTCAATAACGGTTCGACCCAGAACAAGGACAACTCTGATCAGGCTTCCACGGAAAAGACCGAAGCCTCAAAGGGCGACTCCAAGGACAAGGCTTCCGAGAAGACCGAATCCGATAAGGGTTCTAGCCCTGAGGAGAAGGACGACAAATTCGCTCAGAAGAAGGACGAGAGCAAGACCGAGGGCGAAAAGAAACAGTCCGAAGACGACGACAAGAGCGGTGCTGACAACCAAGTCCAGGAGCAAAATGACTCCAAAACGGTGACCACCACGACCACGACGACTACAACTACCAAGTCCTCGGGCGGCAACATGCCCAAGACGGGCGATCTGATTGTGATGGCGAGCCTTGCCAGCGCGAGCTTGGCCACACTGGGCGCTACGTCTATCGTAAGTGGTAAGCATAAGCTCGATCAGCAGAAGAAGGCTTCTGGGGAGGACGGCTCGGAGGAGTAGCCTCTCGGTTGCCAGATAACTAAAGAATCGGGACGGGGTCCGGTGCGAATGCGTCGGGCCCCGTTTTGTTGTGCAACGATTAGTTGTGCCCCCTCACACCTCTTGTGACTACCGTTGCCCGATATGTTCGCGCGGCGACATCGGTACATGCGATGCGGTCATTACAATTGGCATCGTGCTGCGATTTAGGGGGAACGTTTTGGTGTCTGAACAGGCAAATGTTGATTGTGCTGCTGGCTTTGGCGTGCGCTTGATCGGCTGTGCCGACGATGCGGTTTTGCCCATTGGCATACACGGCTATGCGGAGGCCCTTGGTTGCTGCGTGCTGGTTGACAAGACCATGTTTATTGCCGATGTGTTGGACTGCGACGCGTCCGTTGTGGTGTGCTGTCGACCCGAGGGTTTTGGCAAGAGCATGAACTTGTCGATGCTCAGGGCTTTTCTGGAGCGTCCTGCGGTCGGTCGCGCCGGTCGGAGCTCGTTTGCCGATGCTCAGATTTGGGATGCAGGCGGCGGGCGTTATCGGGATGAGTATGCTTGCTATCCGGTGATATCGCTGGACTTTTCTGGCGCTACGAGGCGTGGCCCCGCTGTTGCCGGTGTCGTGCGCGATGTCCTTTCGGGCGAGTGCGCTCGCTTGTTGGCGCTCTTGGGGGCTCCGGATTTAGCTCGAGATAAGGTGCGTCACATCGAACGCGTCGCGCGCGGCGTGGCGAGCGCGGACGAGGTTGACTCGGTGCTCGGTGTGCTCATAGAGCTGCTGGAGATGGCCTGCGATGAGCAGGTTGTATTGCTCGTTGATGGGTACGACGCGGCGTGGTTGGGCCGTGCGAGCGCGAGGGGCGCTTCCGGCGCCGATTCGGCGGATCTATTTGATCGCGTGCTTTTCGAGGCCATTGCCACTGCGGGCGATTCGTTGCGGCTGACGTGTCTGATGGGGGAGTGTCCCCGTCCTGCTGAAGCGGCGCTTTCTTTGCATGGCTGCTCGTATTGTCTGACGACGCCGCTTTCGACCTGGTGTGACCGTTGGTTCGGCTTTTCGGATGCCGAGGTTCAGGCTCTGTTGAATCATGCTGGGCGCGAGGAATACCTGGATGATGCGCGTGAATGGCTCGAGGGATATCGGTTTGGTAGGGTCTATTGCTCGAGTCCGGCGCGTGCGATCGGTTTTCTGGACCGAGGCTGCACGGCGCCTGTACGCGCCGATTTGTATGGGTATGCGGATTGCCTGAGTAGGGTAGTTGCCGGGTGGAATCTCGACCGCCTTTCGGTCTTGTTTGATTTGCTCGAGGCCCATGGGTGTGCTGAGGTCCCGCTTTGTTTGGGCACTGCAGAGCCAGATGTCTCGCCTGACGATAGCATGTGGACAGCGCTGTATCTGTCTGGTTTTCTCACGACGGATATGACTGAGGAGCCAGAGCATGGCGATCGTCTCCGTGCTTTGCGATTGCCCAATAAAGAGCTTCGCCAGGCCTTGCGTCTAGTGATTGTTGAGTGGTTTGAGTGCGCTGCCGAAGACATTCGAGACGTCGATGCGTTTCGCGACGGGCTGTGCCATGGGAACGAGGACACCGTGAGGCGGGCGCTAAGCCGCATCTTGGGAGATGCGGGAATCGGTGCGACCGACCCAGATACACCGCTGCCATATCACCTACTCTTGCAAGGACTCTGCTTTGGATTGCCGGGCTATGCCAATCCTGCTTCGAGGCGAAAGTGTGGCGCGGATCGCTGGGACATCCAGGTTTTTCCTACGGGCGCCGTGTTTGACATAGCCGATACGATCGGTATGCTCGATGAACGTCCGCTGATAACGATCAACATGATGTATGACCCCGATGTGGATGCGCTGGGGTTGGAATTGCTGGCCGTGCAGTCGCTACTCGACATAGAGCGCGACGGCATCGACGAAATCCGTGTACCACGCCCCGGCGTGGGTCGCATGCGCTGGGGGTTCGGTTTTGATGGGCAGCATGTGGCTACGGTGTGCCAGCGGCTTTAAGCGCCGAGGTGTTTCCGGCTTCCGTTACTCGGTGTCCTTCATGGGCGGCATGGGCTTCCAGTTGGGATCCTTGATGATCTTGCGGGCGTCCTTCATGCCTCGACGCAGCGCCGGAATGCCGGTCTTAAAGCACTTGTCGACCGCGGCCAGGCGAATGAATTCCTTGCAGAAGGTCGCGGCATTGCCCAGGCGGAACAGCATGGGGTGGTAGTCACCGTAGATCTGCATATAGCGAGCGAGGAAGCCTCGGTTGCGCATGATGTAGTAGCGGTTGGTGTCGCTCGTGGAGTTGAGCTGGCGCTTGCCGGCGATATCCCAGTTAGAGACGGCGCGGGCGCGCTTGAGCACCACGTCGGCAACAACGGCGGCGGGGAAGTGTTGGCTGGCCACGTAGCCGTAGCAGGCATCGTCGCCGTAGATAAAGAAGCGCGCATCGGGCAGGCCAATCTTGTCGACCACGCGGCGCGAGAACATGCCGCCCTCAAAGCACAGCTGGTTCATGGTGCGGTAGCCCTCGGGACCCAGATCCCACTTAGCGATGGGGTTAGGGATGCCAAGTGAAAGGATGAGCTGGTACTGCCAAAAGAAGGCGCCGCCGTCAAAGTCCAGGCGCGAACCCTGGATAACATCGTAGCGGTCGGTCCACTTGGCAAGACGCTCGATGCCTTCGGGGATGACGAGCACGTCATCGTCCATTACCCAGAACCACTGGGCGCCTAGGTCGTAGGCGCACTTGGTACCGGCGGAGAAGCCGCCCGCACCACCGCCGTTTTCGAGCTGCGGGGCGTAGATCACGCGGTCGGTGCCGCCCTGCGCGTCGGGCTGCTCGGTGTCGATGCCCCACAGGTTGGCCAGGCGCTCGTAAAATGCGGCGCACATGGCCTCGGTCTCGCGCGAATTCTCGTTATCGACAATCACGATGCGCCAGGGCGCTGCCGTAAGCTCGGTCATGGAGTCGAACAAGTTGGCCAGGAGTTCCTGGCGCTTGTACGTAACGACGACAATGGCGAGCTTATCGATGGGAGCGGGAAGGGTTGAAGGCATGGGGCAATATATCCTTTCACGCGCGGCGGGCGAGTGCAGCGCGGAAGCTATCGAATACGTCCTTGGGACTGTCCTATTGTAAAGGCTCGGCGCACCTTGACGGCAAGCTTTGAATAAAACGCAGGAACCTGCCACGGCTGTAGCGGCTTTAGCGTCTGACGGCAGCGTCTCTATTGCCGCTTGGGCTTGCGAGCGATAAGGCTTCTAGCTGCGTCGATGATGAGGAGCGCTAAGGCAAAGACGATGCTAATGACGGTACCCGTGACGATACATATAGCTGCCGGGCTGTTTTGGCTGACCAGTATGTTTGCGAGCAACGTATTGAAGACGGGACGCCACAGGCTACTGGTGAGCGACTGCGTCACATAGAAACCGAGCGTGGCGGTCGATAAGGTGACGATGACACCTGCAGTCCGCGGATTGCCTGAGGCACTGCGTCGGGTTGCCGCAAAGAGCAAGGAGGCGGCAGCGAGGGCAAACGAGATCAGCGAGGTTGATTTGTAGGAGAGGACTGCCATCGCCGTGAGGTTGTCGGTGAAGGAGAGTGCTCCTTCCAGGATGATGGTGAGTACCAAAACCGTTACGAGCGAGCGCATGCCCAAGGCGCCCGCCCTGTCCGAATCCATGACATCGGTAACGTCGCGGAGCAGCCCACCGATCAAAAACGCGATAACGTACGTGACGGCGCTCATGAGCTTTTGGAGCCAAGAAAACTCACCGCCGTTTGTCGCGCTCATGGCGGCTAAATACCCGTTAACAACAAATGCGAGGATGCCAACGGCGATGACCGTCGTCGTGTAGCTCTTCTGGGAGAGTCGGATCTTGGCCAGTCCAAACCATGGCGCCATGAAGACCGTGGCGGCATAGACCCAGATAAACTCAAGGCCTAGTGTGTACCAGTAGTGCGTATTGAGGGTAACATCGGGAATGGGGGAGACGACCGTGGACCACGTCAGCGCCACGAGGCAATAAAACGCGGTGGGCATAACAACCTTGCCCAGACGCTGCGCCATCCGCTGCATTTGTGACTTCCACGCTGCTCCACCGTCCCAAGCACGCGCGGCCGAAGCGATGAGAAAATAGCCCGAGGTCATAAAGAAGACCTCGTTGGCCCAGCAGCCCAGCAAGTTGATAAAGCCGAGTGCGCCGGAGTAGGGGAAGGCGGCGAGCGGCGTGTATTCCTGCAAGCCGACGCAGGTCCCCTGGAAGGTCCACTGAAACGTGTGGAATACCGCGATGCCGGCGACCGCGATCAAGCGCAAGGCTTCGATGGGTATGTTGCGTGCGGCTTTGGGCTGCATGACGTCCTTTCTTATCGGTTTGCCTCTGCGAGCTCCATAGATTATATAAACGCCCGCTGGCGCGCTGACCCTTTGATACCATGAAACGACAGGTATTTCCTAAGGAGCACATTTGTCTACTAACGCCTCTGGCAGCCCTGTTCTGTCGCTGCTTATTCCCATTTACAATGTTCAGCGCTACCTGCGCGAGTGCCTCGATTCCGCCCTGGCGCAGACGCTCAAGGACATCGAGATCATCTGCATTAACGACGGGTCGACCGACAACTCGCCCGCGATTATCCGCGAGTATATGGATCGCGATGGGCGCGTCAAGATGATCGACAAGGCCAACAGCGGCTACGGCGACTCGATGAACCATGGCCTGGAGATGGCGCGTGGCAAGTACGTCGGCATCTTAGAGTCCGATGACTTTATAGCGCCCGACGCACTCGAAAATCTTGTCTCGGCCGCCGATAGCAATAATGCCGACTTTGCGAAGGCGAACTTTGATTTCTACTGGTCTAAGCCCGAGGAGCGCCGTTCGCTGCACGAGATGTTTAGACCTCGGGATTGCGGTAAGCCGGTGCACCCGAGCGATACGACGCAGTTCTTTAAGCAAAAGCCGTCGATTTGGTCGGCCGTGTACCGTCGCGATTTTCTTGAGCGCAACGGCATTAAGTTCCTGCCGACTCCGGGGGCATCCTTTCAGGACACGTCATTTGCCTTTAAGGTGATCGCGTGCGCCGATAAGGCTGTTTACCTGCATGATGCCGTGTTGTCGTATCGCCAGGACAACGAGAATTCCTCGGTCAATTCTTCGGCTAAGGTGTTTTGCGTCAATACCGAGTATGCCGAGATTGAGCGTTGGATTCGAGAGGATTATGCCCGCGACCACGCAAGCGTCGATGTCGCGCGCATGCTCAAGTTCAATCAGCTCATTAAGTACGATTCGTACATGTGGAACTACGTGCGCCTGGCGCCTAAGTTCTATAAGGAGTTCCTGGTGCAGATGGCCAAGGAATTTCAGGCGGCCTTGGACGCCGGGGACTTTTCGCTTGACGACCTCAAGCCGTGGAAGCGCGCAAATCTCGCTGCCATCCTCAAAGATCCTGAGGGCTGGGTTGACGAGCACCCGAGTTTTGCGACGGATGGTGCCTTGGGGCGTGCTAAGTATTACGCCTCGGTTGGAGGCCCAGGCGTGGTTGCTGCCTTCCTCATCGAATCGCTGAGGGGGTAGGTCGGCATGGGAGAGGCCTCGTGTCCTAAAGCTACCATTGTCGTCCCCGTTTACAACTCTGCGCGCTCCATTCAGCGATGTCTCGATTCGCTGTTGGCCCAGTCCGAGCGCTCGATTCAGGTTGTCTGCGTCAACGACGGTTCGACTGATGATTCGTTGAACGTGTTGCGCCAGATCGCGCAGGCCGACGATCACGTACTGGTGATTGACCAGGAAAACGCGGGCGTCTCGTTCGCCCGAAATGCCGGAATCGATGCCGCCAAGGGCGAGGTGGTTTTCTTTGTAGACGCCGACGATTACATCGACGCCCAGACGGTCGAGCGCGTGCTGCATGCCATGGAGTCTTCAGATGCCGAGGTCGCCGTTTTTGGCGGCGTCTGTGAACCTGCCGATGCTGCCCCCAAACGCGTCCAGCAACTCATGAGCCCCAAAGCTGTTACCTTCGGCGCCCGTGATCCCCAACTACTGTTCCATTCGAATGCGCAGCCCTATGCCTGCCGTGCGGCTTTTTCGCGCGAGCTGCTCAATCGCGAAGGCATTCGCTTCGCCCCCGGTTTGGCTTTGGGCGAGGACGTCGTCTTCCAATTTGCGGCTTATGCGCTTGCCCGCAAGACCGTCGTCATGCCGGACAAGTTCTACCACTACGTGATGGAGAGTGAATCGGCGACGCACGAGTTCAACAGTGCCGAGGCTCGCGCCAAAAAGCTTGACGCCCACATGAGGATGCTCGAGGAGGTCTTGGAGGACTGGGCGGCCTACGGTCTTTTAGACCTGTGCCCCGGCGAGCTGATAACTTGGTTTTTGGACCTAACTGTGTTCGACCTGGCGCGCTTGGATGCCGATGACTTCCATCGCGTGGCGGCTCGCGTCAACATGGACCTCGCGACGTTTTTGGGAACGGACTGGGCAGATATGCCTGCTAAGGGCGCCGTTCGCCGTGTTGCCCACAAGCTCGTTGCGGCGACCTCGGGCGTTTCGATGGCAGACGCCACGCTGTTCTATCTTTCGACTCGCGGTCTCAAAGCCTGCCTGGAGCGCTTTATCTAATTCCAAGCGCTGCCGCTCGCCGCAACTCGGCTGTTAAAATAACCCTGTTACACGCTACTCAACAGGAGGTTCTCTTGCAGAACTCTGATACCCCTAAAGTTTCGCTGCTTGTCCCCATTTGCAATGTCGAACGCTACCTGTGCGAGTGCCTCGATTCCGCCGTGGCGCAGACGCTTAAGGACATCGAGATCATCTGTATCAATGACGGTTCCACCGATAGCTCGCCGGATATCATCCGCGAGTACATGGAGCGCGACCCCCGTGTGAAGATGATCGACAAGGCCAACAGCGGCTACGGTGACTCGATGAACCGCGGCCTGGAGATGGCGCGCGGCGAGTACGTGGGCATCCTTGAGTCCGACGACTTTATGTTTGAGGATTCGCTCCAAAAGCTGGTTGCCAAGGCCGATGCTGAGCATGCCGATGTGGTAAAGGGCGACTTTTACCTGTATTGGTCCGCGCCCAGTGAGCGCCGTGAGCTGTTTGGGATTATCGATGAGCATATGACGGGCGCCGCGTATCGCCCCGTCGATCGCCCTGGCATCTTCTACCGCAAACCTTCCATTTGGTCTGCCATCTATCGGCGCGAGTTCCTCAACGACAATCAGATTCGGTTCCTTCCCACGCCGGGCGCCTCGTATCAGGACGCAGGCTTTAACTTTAAGGTCTGGGCGTGCGCCGAGCGTGCCGCGTTTATTGCGGACCCCATCCTGTGCTATCGCCAGGACAATGAGAAGAGCTCTGTTAATTCGCCCAACAAGGTGTTTTGCGTGTGCGACGAATATGCCGAGATGCAACGTTTTTTGGATGAACGTCCCGAGCTCAAGGTTCAGCTCCAGGGCATTTTAATGCGCATGAAGGTCGATACGTATCGCTGGAATGACGAGCGTCTGGTCGATGAGCTGCGCGAGCAGTTTTGGGAGAAGGCTTCGCCCGAGCTCAAGGCCGATTGGGATGCCGGTCGCTTTGATCTGTCGCTGTTCGATCCGCGCGGCGAGACCGACTTGCGCCTGATGGTCAAGTCGCCCCGTGCTTATATCGATTCGCGCTTTGACTTTAAGAAGCCCGGCAAGCTCAATACGTTTAAGCACTACTTTAAGATTGGCGGCCTGCCGCTGGTCTGGCGCGTGCTGACGTATCAGCGCACCTACGGCGATAATCCGCATCCCGATGACGTGCCGGCCGCACAGTAGGAGCACTTGGCTATGACTACCCCCAAGATTTCCGTTGTCGTTCCCATCTATAAGGTGGAGGAGTGCCTGGCCTGGTGCCTGGACTCCCTGCTTGCGCAGGACATGCCCGATTGGGAAGGCGTGCTGGTCAACGATGGCTCGCCGGACGGTTCGCGCGATATTGCGGCTGCCTATTGCGAAAAGGACGCGCGCTTTACGTTGGTCGATAAAGAGAACGGGGGCCTGTCGAGCGCGCGCAATGCAGGCATCGCCGCGTCCACGGCGCCTATTGTCGCGTTCTTGGATTCCGACGACCGCTTTACGCCCGATGCATGCCGCGTGATCGTCGATGCCTTTGAGCGCGAGGACTGCGACGTGTTGACCTTTGGCGCGAACCCGTATCCGCTGGAGGCGGGGTATCCGTGGCTTAACTATGTGCTTAGCCCGCGCGATGTGTCGTTTGAGGGCTATAGCTCCGACCTGCTGTTTAAGGAAGCGTCTCGTCCCTTTGCATGGCGCACCGCCTGCAAGCGCGACTTCTTGCTGGGCAACGGGATCGTGTTCGACGAAACCGTTAAGTATGGCGAGGACCAGGTCTTCGACTTTGCCGTGTACGGTCGTTCGCACAAGACCGCGCTTATCTCGAACAAGTTGTACGACTATCGCGTGGCTCGCAAGGGTTCGCTCATGGACACCATGCGCTACGACGACGAGACACGTCTGCTGGAGCACGTGAAGATTTACTCCGCTATGCTGGCTGACTGGCAGCGCGACGGTCTCGACGCACAGCATGCTGATGACCTGGCGTACTTCCTGTGTGATCTGGTGCTGTACGATGCGCTGAGGTTGCTGGGTTCGGACTGCGGCAAAGTGTTTGCTGCCGTTGCCGCGGCGCTTAACGGTTCTGCCGTGGACAACGATGCTGCGCTCGCACAATGTGCTCCTTCGGTTGCCGCCATGGTGCGCGCGGCACTTATCGGTAAGGCCCCTGCTGCTCGTTTGTGCAAAAAGCTCATGTTCGATTACGACGTCTTGAGGTTTGGGCGCCTGGGTGCCTGCAAACGCATGGCAGCGAACGCCCTGGGAAAGCGAGAAGTGTAGATGAGTATCAAACGTTTGGCACTTTGCCGCAGCCAGGGCCGTCTGTTTGTGCTGCTTCGTTTTGCCGGTCAGGATGTCGCCGCGCTTATTGAGCGGGAGGGTTCTCAAGCGTTTGTCCATGCGACGACGAGCGGTTCTCGTGTGCCGTCGCTGGTGCTCCCGGTCGATCATGGCCGTGTGCTGGCGCTTTGCCCTTCCGTTTCCGGTTACGAGCGCGAGCTCGCCGTCATGGTACTTCCGTTTTTGGATGGCTCGTCGATGGATGTCGTTTTTGCATCCGGTGGTCAAAGGTTGGGCTCTATTCGCCTCGATAGCCGCGTGGCCAAGCTGGAATCCAAGATTAACTACAAAGCAAAGCCTGCGCTGTGCGCGCTTATCCGCGATGCGCAGCGTGGCGAATGCTGCGGTCGCTACGAGATCGATGCCATTCGCTATTTGCCGGCAGACTCCGGCGCGGTGTGGCGCTATGAGGTTACCTGGGCGGGAGACCCCCAGTGCGCACCCGAGTTCCAGATCTCCGATACGCATATGAATGCCATCGATGTCACCGTGCATGTGTTTGAGTCGCAGGTCGATGTGCCGCAGCAGGACGGATGCCGCGTCAATAAAACGTTTCTGAGCGTTGAGATGCCTCAGGATATACGAGATTTTGTCGCGATCGTGAGCGATCCCACAGAGCGGATCCAAAGCGGGTTTTGCGCCATGGATGGTCGCCTGTACAACGGCATGGTCGACGACAGCTGGAACCGTATGAAGGACGCGCGTGCAGACGACGCAGCTTATCGACGTTGGTTTGAGCAGCATCGCGCAAAGCCGGGCGATTTGGCGTGCCAGCGTGTCGCTTCGGCGGCCTTTGCCTATAGACCGCTCGTGAGCATTGTGGTGCCGTGCTACAAGACTGATCGGGTCTACCTGCGCGAGCTGCTGGAATCGGTGCAAGCCCAGAGCTATGACAACTGGGAATTGCTGCTTATGGACGCCTCGCCCGAATGGGACGCGGTGGCCACCCTTGCGGCAGGTGCCAACGACGAGCGCATCCGTCGCATCGAGCTTCCCGGCAACGGCGGCATTGTGGTCAACACCAACGCAGGTATCGAGCAAGCGACAGGCGACTACATCGCTTTCTTGGACCACGATGACATTCTGGAACCGGACGCGTTATTCCAGTATGTTTCCGCGCTGAACAAGGCGGCCGAGGGCGAGCGTCCCCAGGTCCTGTTCTGTGATGAGGACATGTTCCAGAAAACGGGGGAGTGGGGCCAGCCGGTCTTTAAGACCGTACTCAACGTCGACCTGCTCTATAGCCATAACTGCGTGACGCATTTCCTGATGGTGGAGAAGGCGCTCATCGATCACATTGGTATGTCCCCAGAAGACGTTGCGGGCGCCCAGGACTACGACTTGACGCTTCGCTGCCTTGCAGCCGGCGCGCGCTTTGAGCACGTTGCGCATGTGCTGTATCACTGGCGCGTGCATCCGGGATCGACCGCCGATGGCTCTGCCGATAGCAAGCCGTATGCCATTGAAGCGGGTCGTCTTGCGCTGCAGCGCCACTTTAACGCGCTGGGCGTTCACGGAACGGTCGAGGAGACCGAGACGCCGTTTGTCTACCGCATGCGCCATGCGCTGCCGGAGCCTGCGCCGCTGGTGAGCATTGTGATCCCCACCAAGGATCACATTGAGACGCTCGATGCCTGTGTGATGTCGATCGCCCAGAAGGCCACGTATACCAATTACGAGATCGTCTTGGTGGAGAACAACAGTGAAGCCCCGGAGACGTTTGCGTATTACGAAACCCTGCCAGAGCGCGTGGCTGCAGCATCCGAAGGCAAGGGCATCGCGCGCGTTGTGTACTGGCCGGGCGAGTTCAATTACTCTCAGATCATCAATTTTGGTGTGAAGCACGCCAAGGGTGACTACCTGCTGCTGCTGAACAACGATACCGAGGTCATAAGCCCGGACTTTATCGAAGAGATGATGGGCTATCTGCAGCGTCCCGATGCGGGCGTGGTGGGCGCCAAACTCTACTTTGCCGATCATCTGGTGCAGCATGCCGGCATTTTGATTGGCGTGCGTGGCGCACTTGCCCATGCCAACCAGGACTTCTCGGCAAAGCGCGAGGGCTATCTTGCCCGTGCCGTGCGCCCGGGCAACTTTAGCGCCGTGACGGGTGCCTGCCAGATGGTGCGACGCGACGTATTTGAGCGCGTCGGCGGCTACAACGAGGAATTCGCCGTCGGTTTTAACGACGCAGACTTTTGCCTGCGCGTGTGGGAGGCGGGTTACCGCACCATCTTTACGCCCTATGCCGAGCTGTACCACTACGAGTTCACCTCGCGCGGCAGGGAAGAGGCCAACGAGGAAAAGCTGCGCCGCTGGAAGCGTGAGCAGGCGCTGTTCATGCAGCACTGGCCTGAGTTCTTCCTCGATGGCGACCCGTGGCTCGGACCAAACCTATCCTCCGACAGTGAGTACTTCTCGTTTTAGTGCGAAGTAATGCCAAGGTCCGGCAAAGTATCCTCCAGAGCTGCAAGAGCGGTGGGGTTCAGGTACTCCTCGTTCAAGCAGCTCTTGTCATATCGAAAACGTGTGTCTCGTGAGCATTCGATGAGTTCTGCAGTAAAGAACTTCTCCCAGCTAAAGAACTTTGAGCTTTCGATATGTTCAGCGGGGTTAAGCAGCATGTCCTTAATGTGTTTGCTGTTGAATAATCCCGACTTCAACACGAGCCATTCAAACGATTCCGGTAGGAATAGCTTGATGTTCTTTCGGCGCAATAGAGCAGCTGCTTCCGCAATTTCTGGTCCAAAGGCGGCACCGTCGGCAATCACGAGGATGTCGTTTTCCGGTGCGTCCATAATGCAGTTGCAAATATTTGATTTGCCTCCCGCGCTGATGCATTTAATGCTGCTCTTTTTGCATAGCAAACTGAAGAATTCGTAGCCCGAATTTGTGTCCTCGACAATGACAAGCTCGGGCCTCTCGCCTCTAAAATCAGTATCACCGTAAATACGATATGTAGAGGTGTAGACACGAGAGTAAACGGGATACTTCGTTGTGGTTCGGTTGGTGTTCTTAAGACCGTAGATTTCATCAACGCTATAGGGCAGTTGGCGCAGTGACTCTCTGGCGACAATTACGTAGTAGTTTGAGCTACGCTTTGCTTCATGGGCAAATTCTCTTGATCGAACAAAAGTATTGCCCTCATCAATAAAAACAATACTGCTGGAAATCTCTTGGAGATCTCTACGCCAATATTTTCCAGATATTGTTTTACAGGGCACTTTGCAACTTACTGTTACGCCGCTTTGTGCCCCAAGCTCTTCGTGAGCTGCCACCATATCAAGCAGAGTTGTCTTGCCTGTAGCACTGTTACCTTGGATGATGGTCAGATTTCTATTGATGGTCAGTTTAAACTGAACCCGGTTATTTTGAATAATTACCTTGTATGATCCGCGCATCAGGAGTTCTCCCTTAGGCATTTTCCAGCTATGGGGACAAGGTCAAACATTGTGTGGACTATATCGCCCGTATTTGCAATGGTTACCGTGAATTTGCCGTTTCCAAAATCCATTATGTGGTAGAGATTGATTGTTAGATCCTTTTGCGCGGCGATCCTCAGAATCCAGTAGGCGCAATTATCACCGCAATTTGAGGCGTTATATATATTCTGCGGCATAAAGTACATAAGCAGTAGCGTTTTGGTGCCGCTGGATAGTTTCTCGGGAGGAATGATGCCTAGAATCTTGGTATCGATTGCATTGGGGCCTACCACGGTGCCTTTGTCGATGGATTTTATGACCCTTTGGGCAAAGGAGTCTTGAAACCACTGGGGCGAATATACGTTATCGAAGTAAACGGACGTGTTGTAGATAACGTTTTCCATATCACCATAGTGAATTGTTAGCACGTCAGCTCCTTCGGCTTGCTGATTTGGCATCTAGTGAGATTGATTATATCGCAGCACATGAGGCGGGCGTTATCGGCCCGCGGTAGATGTGATTGATGACCAAGGTTTGTATTTTGTTGCTTTATTATTCAGTTCACTCGTTTAATCAGTTCGCTCATGCGCTAAGTTTGCCTTAGAAGCTATTTAGCGTAACGGTTGAGGTGTGGCGACTCATATTTAAATTGCAGTCACAAAGACACCTTTTATCGATTTCCCGTTGAAATACTGAATTGATAGTTTAAAAATAACTTAAGAGAGCCTTAAATCTCGGAAAAAGGATGTCGTATGAAAAACCTTCGAGAAAGATGGCACGGACTAACAGTGCTGGGAGTTGTTGCATTTGCTGCTGCCTGCATGACGGTTGCCCCGGCGCCCTCATTTGCTGATATTGCTGGCGGTGGCGGAGGCGGTGGACCGATTACGGAATGGTGTTCCGACGGTCGTCCGAAGACTGGACTCGTTCGGTGCGAGGACGGCAACCTTCGCTATTTCGATCCCGAAACTGGCGCCATGGTCACGAACCAGTGGCATAACGAATACGAAGCTGTCTGGTACTATTTTGGCGCTGACGGGACCGCGGTGTCGGGCTGGCAGTCTATCGGTGGGGACAAGTATTACTTCTATCCCGAAAACCATGATATGGCATACGGCCGAGTTCAGATTGACGGCAAGAACTACTTCCTGAACACCCCTGGTGCCAACGCCGATGGCCGCATGCAGCATAGTGGCTGGTTCTACGACTCCATCTACGGAAAGTGGTCCTATGCGACCTCCGACGGTGAGCTATTGACCGGTTGGCATAATCTCGGCGGGGCTTGGTACTATTTCAACGAATCTGGGGTCATGCTGACTGGCTGGATCAACGATTCGGGTACCTGGTACTACACTAATGCCTCCGGTGCGATGGTCACTGGCTGGCTCAACATCGGCGGTACGTGGTTCTACCTCGACGGCTCGGGCGCCATGGTCGCTAACAGCTGGCGCAGCCTCGGCGGCTCCTGGTACTGGTTCGGCGACTCCGGTGCAATGGCCACTGGCTGGTTCTTGGCAGGCGGCTCTTGGTACTATGCGAGCGGTTCGGGCGCCATGGCAACCGGCTGGCTCAGCAATGGCGGCACGTGGTATTGGCTCGGAGGTTCGGGCGCTATGGCCTCTAACTCTTGGGCTAACGTTGGTGGAGTTTGGTACTGGTTCGACGATTCCGGCGCGATGGCCACCGGCTGGCGTCAGGTCGGCGGCGCCTGGTACTACTTTAGCGGTTCCGGCGCTATGGCTCACGACGCCTGGGTCGGCGACTACTACCTCCAGTCTTCCGGTGCCATGGCTACGAATGCCTGGGTTGGCTCCTACTATGTCGGCGAGGACGGCAAGTGGATTCCGGGCTACGGTTTAGTTTGGTATAAGAACGGTAGCGATGTTTACCATACGCATAAGTGCCGTACCGTTGGTAAGGACGCAAAGGGCTATTCGCAGATCTCTATTCAGGAGGCCCAGAGGCGTGGCGCTTCACGAGAGTGCAAAAACTGCCAGCAAATTGGCTAGCACATTACTGAGCTAGTTTTGATTGAGGCCCCGTTGCCCTGAAGCGACGGGGCCGCTGCGTGATTGGATACCGTGCTGTTATGAAGAAATGGTCATTCGGAGTGCTGGCTTTTTCGGGCCTCATTTCTTTTGGGCTCCTTTTGGGTTCGCCCTCGATGTTATACGCCCTTGATTCGAATAACACTGACGAAGGTCCCGCATCTAACGTTGCTATTGCTTCTGTCGAGTCAGGCGTTGATGCTCAGCGCGAATCGACCTTCGCTGTCGAGCAGAACTCTCAGGTGGATAATGAGACCCCTTCCGAGGTTTCGAATCAAATTATTTGGCATCAGGGGTGGATATCACCCGAAGAAGGGGCTGGTTTTTGGCGTTGGGGCTTGTCCGACGGAACAATCGCTGTTTCTTCTTGGAGACATATAGACGGTAGCTGGTACTGGTTCGACGACGAAGGTCGAATGGCTCAGGATGGGTTGGTTCAAGTCGGGGGTGCGACGTATGCCTTCTCCTCTTCGGGCGCAATGCGTGTCGGCTGGTACCTAGATTCTACGGGCTCCACTTCTGCTTGGCGTTATTTCTCCGGTTCTGGCGCCATGGTAAAAGGCTGGCTTTCAGACGGCAGCAACTGGTATTGGCTGGATGATGAGGGCAAGATGGTCCACGATGCGATGCTGCAGATTGGGGGAGCCACGTATGGATTCTCTTCTTCTGGTGCAATGCTTATCGGATGGCATCTTGATGCTTCTGTCTGGCATTATTTTTCCGGCTCTGGCGCTCTGGTAAAGGGCTGGCTCTCGGATGGGGGTCGTTGGTACTGGCTTGATCCTGCAGACGGTTCTATGGCCACCGGGCTGAATGAATGCAATGGCACCTCTTATATCTTTAACAGTTCAGGGGCCATGCTATCCTCCCAGTGGGCACTTATTGACAACAACTGGTATTACGCTGACTCCAACGGCTTACTGCATGGAGGTTGGTTACTTCTAGGGAATTCTTGGTATTACCTGGATCCAGGAAGCCATATTATGCTCACGGGCTTTGTGCAAGTGGGCTCGTCCACCTATTTCCTTACGAGCTCAGGTGCCATGGCAACAGGCTGGGCACTTGCTGATGGTACTTGGTATTACGCCGCATCAAACGGAGCTATTCAACGAGGGCGATGGATAAAGTCCGGAAGCGCCTGGTATTACCTTGATGATGTATCCGGCGCAATGCGTACTGGTGAATTTGCGGTAGGAAGCAAGCGCTATTTTTCTTATGATTCCGGTGCAATGGCATCTTCGTGCTGGATCAACTTGAACGATGGTATGGTATGGGCGAATTCGTCTGGAGCACTGAGCGAGCCGTTGCCTACTTCATCTGATGGATCTCCTGTAGTCGCTGATCGTACTGACTCGTCTTCATTGCCAGGTGTGATTCATATTGGAGATGCGGTTTTCTATGCGGATGCGAATGGTGTCGTTAACGTGGCGTCTGGTTGGATTATGTCGAAAGACGCTTCTGACGAAAGTGGCAATACTTGGTACTACGCATCTTCCAATGGTGTCCTTAAGTCTGGTTGGCAATATGTCAACGGTGCGTGTTATTGGATGGACCCTTCCACATTCAAGATGAAAACTGGATGGCTTAATGACGGCGGTACGTGGTACTGGCTCCAGCCTTCGGGTGCCATGTTTGCTAACGGGTGGCTGAAAATCGATGGCGTTGACTATTACTTCAATGCAAGTGGTGCATGGTTGAATACGTCTGGTTCTGTTTTGGGGGTCAATAGGTCCAGCTTGGTCAATTGGCTTATGAGCCACGAAAACGACGGCTATTACCGTGGAACACGCTACGACACGCATCTCAGCCAGGAAACGTGCATGTACCCAAAGGGTGATCCGCGTTGGGACGGTTATACGGGCATGAATTGTGGTGGATTTGTATCGCATGCATATATGAAGGCGGGCGGGAATTTAGCTCCCATTGCCGCCGAGCAGAGCCATTCCCCTTGGAGTGGAGGTCCCGGAAGGGGCGGCTGCGTAAACGCTTATCGTTGGTACGGCTACGCTATCGATACGTGTGCGAACGTGACTTATTTCAACTCTATTGATGAGTTGTTACGTAGTGGTTTGGCTCGTAAGGGGGACATTGTGTTCTTCAATCCTTACAACCCATATGCGGACGATAGCCACATTGGCTTTTTCTGGGGCAATTCGCCGAGCGAAAATTTGTTCTGGCATAGTGATGGTTATGGAAATCGCATCTCCGGTTTGACCGCTTTGGGCCCATCGAAAGTAATACTGATTCGTTAGAATTCCGAGTTGTAGGGGACTCTCTGGGCCCCCTACCTTTTTGACATCTGGTTTGAAAGTTTATTTGAAGTCGGTATTCTTGGGGGCAAGAGGAGGGGGCAATGAGCCTGCGGGTTCAACCCTGCCGGTAAGTTCTTCTTTTCTTTGCAGCATTGCGCCCAACTATTTATTGTCCTAGATGGCATCTTGTCCTGTTAGATGTTCGGGAATCTTTCATAGCTATGCTGTAAGCTAGACGCAATCAAGAGTGAATGACGAGGTTTACATGAACAAACATCTTAAGTTGTTTTCGGCATTGTTGGTGCTGATGCTCTTTGCGCCCGTTTCTATGTTTGTATGCCCTGCGGATGCAGAGGCTGCTCAGACTCTGGTTGAGAATTCTTGGCGTTATGAGGGTGGACAATTAGTTTCAGATGATGCTTCTTCCGAAGAAGACGGAATAGCTTTATTGTCTATGGACGCTCTTCCCGATGGGGTTACAGCTCAGGGCATTGACGTCAGCGAGCACCAAGGGCGTATTGATTGGGACGCAGTTAAAGCTTCTGGCATCGATTTCGCTATTCTGCGCGTTGGGTTTGGCGCTCCGTCTTTCGGCGGTCGAGTTGACTATCAATTTAATCGAAATATTTCTGAGTGCGAGCGACTCGGAATTCCCTACGGCGTCTATGTCTATTCATATGCTTTTGATAATCAACAGGCAGCCGATGAGGCGTCCATGGTGATTGACTGCCTATCGGGGCACAATCCTAGGCTACCGGTGTATTACGATCTTGAGGACAAGACAATTATTGCAGATGGTCGTCAATCCGGAATTGCATCTAGAGCTCAGACATTCTGTAATAAGATTTCTAGTGCTGGATATAAGCCAGGCATTTATGCAAACCTAAATTGGTTTAACAATATATTGACCGACCCTGTATTTAAAAGCGGTTCTTGGGATCATTGGATTGCTCAATACAACTCCCAATGTCACTATACCGCCAGTTACAGCTTTTGGCAGTATACAAGCCGCGGAAAAGTTTCTGGTATTAGCGGAAATGTTGATATGAATTACGCGTATGTTGATGTCTCTCTTTATTACTGGCAGTTAAAAGAGGGCACTTGGTATTACGCAACCTCTGACGGCAAAGCGTATACCGGATGGTTGCGCCAGGGCGGAGCCTGGTATTGGCTCGACCCCGACGCGGGCGGTGTAATGGCCACCGGGCTCTACGAGTGCAACGGCTCCATGTACTGGTTCAACGCCTCCGGCGCGATGGCGACCGGATGGGTCCTCGACGGCGGCACCTGGTACTACGCGACTGGCTCCGGCGCGCTGGCGCGCGGCCCCGTTTCCGTCGGCGGCGTGCCCTACTGCTTCGACGCCCGGACGGGGGCCATGCTGACGGGTTACCAGACTGATGCGCAGGGCGTCCGCCGCTACTTCGGCAGC
>JAGZFB010000033.1:0-2308 GCA_018368055.1 Collinsella sp.
AAATCCAAGTTAGACCATTTCAAATGGTTCGATGTCTGCCCGGATGCGACACTGAAGTGAGTGTCCATCCTCGCAGTATCCGGTTCTCAAGGTGCACGCTTTGCGGTCCATCCGGTTCCACCGGGCCGCGCGGCAAGGAGATATATTGCCAGACCGGAGGGGCGCCGTGGGCGGGAATCTGGTCGTACACATTTCCTACACAGTTTGGGATTCTCAGCTGTATTTGCCAGTAATAAAGAGGGGACCTCGTTTCCGAGATCCCCTCCTCCGTCTATCTAAAGAAATAGGCTTTCAAAGCCTTAGGCCAGCAGCTTGCGACCGGACTCCTCAATCGCGTCAAGTGCTGCATCTGCCTCGGCGGCATCCGCGCCCTTAGCGAAGATGTACAGCTTAATCTTGGGCTCGGTGCCGGAAGGACGAACAATACCCTTGTTGCCGCCCTCAAGATCGAACTCAATTACGTTAGCCTTCGGCAGGCCGTTCACGCAGGTGTTGTAATCCACGACGGCCTCAATCTTGGAACCGGCGAGCTCCGCGGGCGGGTTCTCGCGCAGACCAGCCATGATGCCGGCCATCTTTGCCGCACCCTCAGCGCCCGGATAGCTCAGCGAAATCGTCTTGTTGTGATAGTAGCCATACTTCTCGTACAACTCGTGCATCGCATCGGCAAGGTTCTTGCCCTGGAGCTTATAATACTGCGCCATCTGGCAAATCAGAAGCGAAGTGCTGACGGCGTCCTTGTCGCGCACGTGATCGCCGGCCAGATAGCCGTAGCTCTCCTCAAAACCGAAGATAAAGCGATCGACCTCGCCAGCATCGGAAAGAGAAGTAATGATGTCGCCGATGTACTTGAAGCCCGTCAGGCAGCGGCGGAGCTCAAAACCGTACTCGTCGGCCAGAGCGTCAACCATGGCGGAAGAAACGATAGTAGTGACGGCAACCTTCTTAGTGAGGTCCTCACCGCGGACAGCACGGGTCTTGCAGATATAGTCGAGCAGCAGAACGCCCATCTCATTGCCGGTCAGCAGCAGATAGTCATCGCCATTCTTAACGGCAACGCCAACACGGTCGGCGTCGGGATCGGTTGCAAGCAGCAGATCAGGGTGAACCTGCTCGCACAGGTCAATGCCCTTCTGCATGGCCTGGCGGATCTCGGGGTTAGGATACGGGCAGGTCGGGAAATCGCCGTTAGGTTCCTTCTGCTCGGGAACAACCGTGACATCGGTGATGCCAGCGCGCTCGAGCACCGTCGTGACGGGAATGAGGCCGGTGCCGTTGAGCGGAGTGTAGACGAGCTTAAGCGGAGCGCCAGCGATCTCCTCGGCAGAAAGGTTGGTCACGCCGCGGGCGAGAACGGCGTCGTAATAACGCTCGAGGCACGAGTCGTCGATCCATTTGACCAGACCCTGCTCAAGAGCCTCATCGAAGTCCATGGACTTCACGCCGGTAAACGTATCGGTCTCGGCGATAGCCTTAGAAATTGCATCGGCGGCCTCGCTGGTGATCTGGCAGCCGTCGGGGCCATAGGCCTTATAGCCGTTATAAGGCGCTGGATTATGACTAGCGGTCATGCAAATGCCACCGGAGCACTTAAGGTCGCGGACGGCCCAGGAGAGCGTCGGCACGGGAGAAATCTTGGGATACACGAGGGCAGTCACGCCGTTTGCGGCAAGAATGGCAGCCGTCGTCTTAACGAACAGCTCGCCCTTATTGCGGCTATCGCGGGCGATGGCGACCGTCGGATGCTCGAAGGTCGCATTGAGATAGTCAGCAAAACCCTGCGTCGCGCGACCAACCGTATAGATATTCATACGGTTAGTGCCTGCACCGATAGTGCCACGTAGACCGGCGGTACCGAAGGCGAGATCTTGGAAGAAAGCGTCGGTGATGGCGTCTTCGTCACCCTGCTCCTTCATCGTGTTGAGCTCAGCGAGGAGCTCCTCGTCCTTGACATTGGCAATCCAAGTATCAAGCAGCTCATGAACATCTGCCATGTGAGTCCTTCCGTCACAATCAATAAAACAACCCGTGTAAAACAGGACAAGCGCATCAGCGCGCTAAAGCAAATATTAGTCCATTGAGAACAGAGAACCGGCCACAGAACGGTGAACGTCTATATTCACCGGTGGATGATTGGATTGATTTAATTGCTTAGTGAATGCCGCCTTTAACGCAAAAAAGGGGGAGGCCGCGAGGCCTCCCCCTTCTCAGTTCAAGCGTACGGCTCGGTGCCGTCCACCGGTCAGCGGCGCCCTGGCCTCCCACGGGCTGACCCCGCAGTACTCTCGGCGCGATGGGGCTTAGCTTC
>JAGZFB010000012.1:0-118795 GCA_018368055.1 Collinsella sp.
CGGTCGGAGGGGTGGCTTTGTAAAGCCGTTTGTCTCCACCCGCGTAGCGGGTGGTTTAAAGCTGGCCGCTGCGCGGCCAGCAGACTAAAGTCTTGAAATAAAAAACCGCCCCGTATGGAGCGGTTTTGCCCTTTATATATCGAGCGCCTCGGCCATCGCTGCCGTAGTGATTGCCGTGGTTCCACAGCAACTGCCCACCATTGCGGCACCGGCATGCCTCCATTCGATGCAAGCACGCGCGAAGGCTTCGGGATTCTCGCGCCACACAGGGCCATCCTGAGTTTGGACCGGATCGCCCACGTTGGGACGTACCGTGACGGGCGTAGTCGCCGATGCAACCATCCTGGGCACTGCCACGTTCGCGGCCGCAAGTGAACAGCAGTTAACGCCAACCGAGTTTGCGCCGTGCTTTTCGGCGTACAAAACGGCAGCCTCGATGTTGAGGCCATCGCCTAGCAGGTCGCCTTTATCGTCAACGACAAAACTTACCAAAACAGGCATGCCGTCGGCGGCATCCTGGGCGCCGGCAAGTATGGGCTGCAAATTACGGATAGACGTCACCGTCTCGATCAGCAGACCGTCAACACCAGCATTGAGCAGGGCGTATGCCTGCTCTCGCGAAATGCCTCGGATTTCTCGATACTCGGCAGAGTCTTCGGCAAACCACTCAATGCCGATCGGGCCCATCGAGCCCAGCAGCAGCTGAGGGTGCGCCTGGCGTGCATCGTCGACGGCACCGCGATTGACCTCAGCCACGGACGGCGTAATCTGATCTTGCTTGAGGGCATAGCTTGATGCCTGAAAGGTATTGGTAATGAGCACCTGCGCACCGGCGGCGACATACAGGCGATGGATACGAGAAACAGTCTGCGGCTCTGCCAGATTCCAAAACGCCGGTGGGATGTCGGCGGCATCGTATTCACTCATCAGCACGCTGCCCATGGGGCCCTGCGTCAACAGGGTCTCGCTCGACATGCGGCGCATAAGCTCCTCGCCGCCGGGACGGTTGTAATAACTCGTATCCATATATGTGTTTCGCTATTCCTCGACGCTGATTCCCTGTTTTTCGAGATAGGCGAGCCAGCGGCTCATCGTGTCCTCGGAAAGCGCATGTTCCATCATGCACGCCTCGGAATCGGCCCGCTCAAAATCGACGCCGAGCTCCTGGACCAAAAACGTGCGGATAAGGCGATGACGGTACCAGATTGCCGTGCCGACCTCGCGACCACGGTCGGTCAGGATGACCTTGCCGTAATGCGATTGCTCGACAAGCTCGGACGCCTTAAGCGCCGAAACCGCCTTATTGACCGATGCCTTGGAGACACCAAGACGCTGCGCGATGTCGACCGATCGCACGCCATTGGTCTCCCCTTCTTCGTTTTCGATGCGAACCATGCACTCCAAGTAGTCTTCGTTCGCCACCGTTAGGTGCAGCTCGCGCGAGCTATTTGTCGTATCCATGACCTTCCGTCCCTTCTGCTTTCAAAGGCTGATTCTACCCCATCCGCCCGTCGCGGTATGCTGTGGCATACCGTGCTAGAGTTCTTGTTGCACACGACGACCAAGATTGGAGCGGTCTTTATGGAAAACAACACCACGAACCCCGACGTCCTTGAGCGCTTTTTGCGCTACGTCCAAATCAACACGCAATCCGAGGATGCAAACTGCGACCAGGTGCCTTCGAGCAACGTTCAGTTTGACCTTGCTAATGTGCTGGCCGAGGAGCTGCGCGAGCTCGGCGCGGCCGATGCCCATGTGACCGAGCATGCCTACGTCTGCGCGCATATTCCTGCGAGCGCGGGCGCGGAGGACAAGCCCGCCCTGGGTCTGATCGCACACCTCGACACCACCGAGGTTGCGCCGGGCGCCGGTGTGAAGCCACACATTGTGCACTACGAAGGCGGCGACCTGGTCTGCGGTACCGTTGACGGCAAGCCCGTGGCCATGAGCACCGCCAAGCTTCCCGCCCTGAACGACCTTGTGGGTGAGGACTTGGTCTGCAGTGACGGCACCACGCTGCTGGGCGCCGACGACAAGGCCGGTGTCGCCGAGATCATGGCGCTTGTCGCGCGTATCGCTCAGGACCCCTCGCTGCCCCACCCCGCACTCGGCATTTGTTTTTGCCCGGACGAAGAAATCGGTCACGGCGCCGAACTGTTGGACATCGAGGCCTTCGGCTGCAAGTACGCCTACACGGTCGACGGCGGTCCCATTGGCGAGCTGGAGTGGGAGTGCTTTAACGCCGCCGAGGCAACCGTTCACTTTGAGGGCCAGTCCATCCACCCGGGCGACGCTAAGGGCCGTATGGTCAACGCAGGCAATCTGTTCTGCGACTTCAACGCGTTGCTCCCCTACGTGCAGCGCCCGGAGTATACGGAAGGCTACGAGGGCTTTTATCACCTTGAGGGTGTATCTGCGACCGTCGATCACGCCACAGCGCGCTATATCGTCCGCGACCATGACGCCGCCAAGTTCCAGCAGAAACTCGACCTTATTGATGCCGCCGCCTCGATGCTCAACCAGCGTCTGGGTGAGGAGCGCGTGACGGTCGAGATTAAGCAGCAGTATCGAAATATGGCCGAGATCGTTCGTGACTATCCCGAGCTTATTGATGTTGCCAAGGAAGCCTACCTTGCCTGCGGCGTTGAGCCCCAAGTGCTGCCGATTCGTGGCGGCACCGACGGCGCCCAGCTGTCGTTCCGCGGTCTGCCCTGCCCCAACCTTTCCACCGGCGGCTATTGCTACCACGGCGTCAACGAGTTCGTCCCGGTCAACTCGCTCGTCAAGATGACCGACGTCCTGCAGGAGCTCGTCGCCCGCTTTGCATAGGGAACTCGAACAATCTAGGTAAGCAAAACCGCCCCGTCCTCAAAACCGAGAACGGGGCGGTTTTTGGTGCAAGGGGAGTAGTCAGCACCGCAGGTTGAGCCAACGTCAGCGAGCGACGTCCAAGGCGAACAAGTTGGCATGAAAAAGGCAGGGCATTGACCTTCTGGTCATGCCCTGCCTTTTGAATGACAAATTGTCGCCTTGGGCGGCGCGCAGCGTCGAGCCGTTACGGCGTTTGGTAAAACGCCGTAACTTAGTAGTTGGCCTCGTAGCCGTTACCGTCGCCGGTGGGCTCTTCGTAGTAGTCCGAATCGCTCGAATCGCCTGAGTCATCGGAATCGTCAGAGCTGACCGATGAAGTTGCGGTACCGTTTGCGTAGTCGTCAGACGTGTTGTTGTTCAGGTCGCCGATCGTAGAACTGGAACCGTCGGAAAGACCCATGGTGTTGGGACCCTTGGGATCCTTGCCGGCATCGACGCGCTCCATCATTTCCTTGAGCTCGTCCTCGTAGACAAAGACGTAGCTCATACCGTCGATCATGGTGCTGTCGTCGGCGTACGAGGGCAGGTTGGCCGAGTAGATACCGTCGACATCCATACCGCGCATGGCGTTGACCGTAGCCACGATATCCTGAACGCTCATATCGGTTACGAGCATATCGGACAGCGAATTAACCAGGCCAAAAATCTTCGTGGCATCGAAGTTATTGAGAATCTGGTTGGCAAGGGCGCCAAGCACCTGACGCTGGTGGCGCATGCGCGTGTAATCGCCGTCGGCATAGGTGTAGCGGCAGCGGGCATAGGTAAGGGCGGTGGCACCGTCCATATGCTGCTGGCCAGCGGTAATCTTAATATCCAGGTGCTCGGGGTCGTCAACATCATCGGTTGCGTTAATGTCGATACCGCCAACCGAATCAATCAGCGCCTGCATACCGTCGAAGCTGACCTCGGCATAGTGGGAAATCTGAACACCGCACAACTCGTTGACCGCCTCGACCATGGCCTCGGCGCCGCCAACGGTGTGGCAGGCGTTGATCTTCATGGTCTCGCCCTTGTACTCGACCTTGGTGTCGCGCGGAACGGAAATGAGCGTCGCCTGCTTTTGCGTGGGGTCGATGCGTGCCAGGATAATCGAGTCGGCACGATACGTATCCTCGCCCGGACGGCCGTCGGTGCCAAGAAGCAGCACGTAGAACGGATCCTTTGCCTCATCGGTGTCAACCAGAACCCGACGCAGATTGTCGGTAATGACATTAGAATCGCCGAGCTTGCCCATAATGGTGGCAAACCACAGGCCGGCAGCGGTAGTGGCACTCAGCAGCACGCCAAGCACGACAATGAGCACGACGTGACGAATCGTGTGGCTACGACGACGTTGGCGAGCGCGCTCGGAATAGCGAGCCACGTTATCGCGACTGTAGATCTTGGCCTGCGCACCAGTTGAGGGTCTTCGGGCGGTGGTATCCGCGAGGGGCTTTTTATTAAACATAGGCAACCTGTATTAGTAGATGACGGGATCGGGGACGGCAGCATGCTCGACATGCGCGCCGAGTGCCTGCAGCTTTTCGACAAACTGCTCGTAGCCACGCTTGATGTGATGGATGGCCGAAACCTCGGTCGTCCCGTCGGCGATCAAGCCCGCTACGACGAGGGCCGCTCCGCCACGCAGATCGGGCGAGGTAACCTGTGCACCCGAGAAGCCCTTGACGCCATGAATCATGGCATGATGGCTCTCGATACGAATGTCGGCACCCATGCGCACCAGCTCAGAGGCAAACATAAAGCGATTCTCGAAGATGTTTTCGGTAATAACGGAACTGCCGTCGGCAAGGGCGGAGAGCACCATAATCTGCGCCTGCATGTCCGTCGGGAAGCCGGGGAACGGAAGCGTCTGGATGTCGACCGGCTTGATACGCTCGGCACGGTTTACATGGACGCCATCCTCGACGCGCTCGCAGTCGATACCCATGAGCTCCATCTTCTTGAGCACCATGCCCAAGTGAATGGGGCAAAAGCCCGTGACATCGACACCGCGATCGTCGGCCATCAACGCACCGGCAACGATAAAGGTACCGGCCTCGATGCGGTCGCCCACCACGCGATGGGTAACGGGATGCAGCTCTTCCACGCCCTCGATGGTCACGACGGGCGTACCCGCGCCGACAATCTTGGCACCCATCTCGTTGAGCATGTTGGCGAGATCGACGATCTCGGGCTCGCGGGCGGCATTGTCGATAACCGTGGTGCCCTGCGCGCGCACGGATGCCATGATGAGGTTCTCGGTCGCACCGACGCTGGCGAACTCGAGCGTGACGGTGGTACCGCGCAGACCTTGGGGCGCATTAGCGTTGATGTAGCCGTGGGCGGTATCGAACTCAACGCCCAGGGCCTCAAGACCAAGAATGTGCATATCGATCTTGCGAGCACCCAGGTTGCAGCCGCCCGGCATGGCGATCTTGGCGCGATGGAAGCGACCCAGCAGGGGTCCCATCACGGCGGTGGAAGCACGCATCTTGGCAACGAGCTCGTAGGGGGCCTCCCAAGAATCGACCTGAGAGGTATCAATCTCGAGCGTGTGCTCGTCAAGGACATCGATTGTGGCGCCCATACCCTTGAGCACCTTGCCCATCACGTGGACATCGGAAATATCGGGCACGTTCTGCAGCGTCGTCTTGCCCGGCGCCAGAAGCGTTGCCGCCATGAGTTTGAGCGCGGAGTTCTTGGCGCCCGAAACGGGCACAGAGCCTCCGATGGCGTGGCCACCCTCAACGCGGATAATATCCAAGGTCTACCCTTTCAAAAAGCATGCCCGGGATGGCTGGGCCATCCCGGGCATGATGTGTTCGCAAATGGTCGAACGCTAAATCGTTTGACTATTGGGCAAGCTTGAGCTTACACCATGCGATTTCATTATAGAGGTAGGCGCGGCGTGCATCATCCTCCGACAAATTACCCAGCTTCTCTTCAAAACCTTGAATATCAGCTTTAAGCTTGTCGGCATCGACGGTCGCCAAATCGCAAGCGCGCTCGGCGAGAACGGTCACGACATCGTCCGCAACCTGGGCATAGCCGCCGGCCACGGCAAACGTGTGGTCGACAGTGCCCATGGCCTTATCGGAAACGCGAACGTAACCGCGGTCGATCGTGCAGATCTCGCTGGAGTGAGCAGGCAGAACGCCAAACTCGCCATCCGTGGACGGAATCGACACAAACGCAGCGTCGCCCTCATAGGCGCAGATCACGGGGCACACGATGCGGATACGCATAACCTACTTCTCCCCCATCTTGCGGGCGCGCTCACGCACGTCCTCAATCGTGGAGGCATAGCGGAATGCCTGCTCGGGCAGATCATCGGCCTTGCCGTCGACAATCTCGGCGAAGGAGCGGACGGTATCCTCGACACGGACGTAGACGCCGGGGTTGCCTGTGAACTTCTCGGCGACGTGGAAGGACTGCGAGAGGAACTGCTGAATCTTACGAGCACGGTTGACCGTAAGGCGCTGCTCCTCGGACAGCTCGTCCATACCCAGAATGGCGATGATGTCCTGAAGGTCGGAGTACTCCTGCAGGAGCTCCTGGACCTTGACGGCGACACGGTAGTGCTCCTCGCCGACGATCGAGGGATCGAGAGCGTCAGAAGAAGACGCGAGCGGGTCGATAGCCGGGAACAGGCCGAGCGACGAGATGCTACGCGAAAGAACCGTGGTGGCGTCGAGGTGCGTAAACGTCGTGGCAGGCGCCGGGTCGGTCAGGTCGTCTGCGGGGACGTAGACAGCCTGGACGGAGGTAATGGAGCCCGTCTTGGTCGAGGTAATGCGCTCCTGGAGGTCACCCATCTCGGTAGCCAGCGTGGGCTGGTAACCAACGGCAGAAGGCATACGGCCCAGCAGTGCGGAAACCTCGGAACCGGCCTGGGAGAAGCGGAAGATGTTATCGATGAACAGCAGAACGTCCTGGCCACGATCGCGGAAGTACTCAGCGGTGGTAAGGCCGGCCAGACCGATGCGCAGACGCGCTCCAGGCGGCTCGTTCATCTGACCATAGACCAAGCAAGTCTTGTCGATAACGCCCGACTCGCTCATCTCGAGATAAAGGTCGGTACCCTCACGGGTACGCTCGCCGACGCCGGTGAACACCGAGGTGCCGCCATGCTCCTGGGCGAGGTTGTTGATGAGCTCCTGAATCAGAACGGTCTTGCCGACGCCGGCGCCGCCGAACAGACCCGTCTTGCCGCCACGGATGTAGGGCTCGAGCAGGTCGACGGCCTTGATGCCGGTCTCGAAGATCTCGGTCTTGGTGGTGAGCTCGTCGAAACGGGGCGCTGCATGGTGGATGGGGTAGAACTCCTCCACCTCGGGCATGGGCTTGCCGTCGACGGGCTTGCCCATAACGTTCCAAATACGGCCGAGCGTCTTGGGGCCAACGGGCATCTTCATGGGCTCACCGGTATCGGTGGCAATGAGGCCGCGCTGCAGGCCGTCGGTCGAGGACATGGCGACCGTGCGGACGACGCCGCCCGGAAGCTGGCTCTCGACCTCGAGGATCGTGCTCAGATGACCGATCGGGGTCTCGGCCTCGACCGTGAGCGCGTTGTAGATCGGGGGCACCGCGCCGTCAAACTTGACGTCGACGACAGGGCCGATGATACGCACGATGCGACCATCACCGGCAGTCGTCTTCTTGGTGGCTTCCTCGACCGCAAGCTGTACGGTGTTATTAGCCATTACTGTTCCTCCAATGCTGAGGCTCCGCCGACGATCTCGTTAATCTCGGTCGTGATCGAAGCCTGACGCACGCGACTATACGTGCGGGTAAGGGTCGAGATGATCGCGGTGGCGTTTTCCGTCGCGGAGTGCATGGCCTTGCGGCGTGCACCCTGCTCGGCGGCCGCCGAATCGATCAGGGCCTGGTAGATGACCGTCAGGATATACGACGGTACAAGCTTGCCGAGAACATGCTCGGGAGAGGGCACGAACTCGAACGTGGACGAGATGCGCTTAGGGGCGTCGGTCTCGTTCTTACGCGGACCGTGGGCCATAGCGATCATCTCGGGATCGAGCGGCAGCAAGTGCTCGACGCGAAGCTCCTGATCCACGCGGTTCTTGGCGTGGTGGTAGACAAGCTCGACGCGGTCAAGCTCGCCGGCACGATACGCATCGCAGATATGAGAGGAAATCATGCGAGCCTGATTAAAATCGGGCTCGGAGGAATTGCCCTCAAAATGCATGACGACGTTTGCGCGGTCGCGGAAATACGTGGCCGGCTTACGTCCACACGCAATGATCTCGCACTCGATGCCATCGTTCGCCCAAGAAGCGGCGAGCTTTTCGGCCGTGCGCTCCACCGTCGTATTGAAACCGCCGGCAAGGCCGCGGTCCGAGGCAATAACGACAATCAGGCCATGCTTGACGCTCTCATGCTTCTGCAGCATGGGATCGGTGCCCGAACAGGAGGCGTCGCCGGCGACCGTCAACATGACGTCGGTCAGCGCCTCCTTATAGGGCTCGGCCTGCTTGGAGCGATCGAGGGCACGACGGATCTTGGCCGTAGAGACCATTTCCATCGTGCGCGTGATCTGCTTGGTCGTGGTAACCGAGGAGATTCGCTTCTTAATGTCGCGAAGATTGGCCATAGGGCTTAGTTCTCCTCTGATCCAGTCGTATCGGCATGGTGCTTGGCCATGAACTGCTGCTTGAAGTCGCCGATGACGCGCAAGAGCTCAGCCTTGGTGTCATCATCGATCTTCTTGGCGCGAACCTTGTCGAGCAGCGAGCCAAAGCCATTGTCCATGTACTCGATGAGCTC
Source organism: Collinsella sp. (assembly GCA_018368055.1). GTDB lineage: Bacteria > Actinomycetota > Coriobacteriia > Coriobacteriales > Coriobacteriaceae > Collinsella. The sequence goes on from JAGZFB010000012.1 coordinate 8,635, forward strand.
GGCACGGAAAGGCAGCACGTCGGCAATCTCCAGGTCATCCAGGAAGCCCTCGTTGCCAGCGAACAGCGTAACGATCTGCTCGCCAACCTCAAACGGCTTGTAGCGCGGCTGCTTAAGGAGCTCGGTCATGCGGGCACCATGGGTCAGCTGCTTCTGAGTAGCCTCGTCAAGGTCGGAGCCAAACTGCGTAAAGCCAGCGAGCTCCTGATAGGAAGCGAGGTCCAGACGGAGGTTGCCGGCGACCTGCTTCATGGCCTTGGTCTGCGCATCGCCACCGACGCGGGACACGGAAATGCCCACGTCGACTGCCGGGCGCTGGCCCTGGAAGAAGAGCTCGGACTGCAGGTAGATCTGACCATCGGTAATGGAAATGACGTTGGTCGGAATGTAGGCCGAGACGTCGCCGTCCTGGGTCTCGATGATCGGCAGAGCTGTCATGGAGCCGTAACCGTTCTTCTTGGACATCTTGACAGCACGCTCGAGCAGACGAGAGTGCAGGTAGAAGATGTCACCAGGATAGGCCTCGCGTCCGGGCGGACGATGCAGCGTCAGCGACATCTGACGGTAGGCCACAGCCTGCTTGGACAGGTCATCGTAGATGACGAGCACGTGACCGCCGGGGTTGGTCTCGCTGGCGGGCTTGCCGTCCTCGCCGTTGTACATGAAGAACTCGCCGATAGCGGCACCGGCCATAGGCGCGATGTACTGCATAGGGGCGGAATCGGCAGCGGTGGCCGAAACGATGATGGTGTAGTCGAGCGCACCGTGCTGAGTGAGGGTCTCGCGGATGTTGGCAACCGTGGAGGCCTTCTGGCCGATGGCGACATAGATGCAGACCATGCCCTTGCCGCGCTGGTTGAGGATAGCGTCGATGGCAATGGCGGTCTTACCGGTCTTACGGTCGCCGATGATGAGCTCACGCTGACCGCGGCCAATAGGCACCATGGAGTCGATAGCGAGCAGACCGGTCTGAACCGGCTCACACACCGGGGTACGGTCGATGACGCCGGGGGCCTTGAACTCGATGGGGCGACGGTGCGTGGCGACGATGTCGCCCAGGCCGTCGATGGGCTGGCCGAGCGGATTGACGACGCGGCCGAGCATGGCGCGGCTCACAGGGATATCCATAATGCGGCCAGTGGTGCGGCACTCGTCGCCTTCCTTGATGGAGTCGACGGCACCAAACAGAACGGCGCCGACCTCGTCACGGTCAAGGTTCTGGGCAAGGCCGAAGACGGTCTCACCGGTATCGGAGCTCTTGAACTCCAGAAGCTCGCCTGCCATGGCGCTCTTGAGGCCGGAGACGCGCGCGATGCCGTCGCCTACCTCGTCGACCGTTGAAACCTCATGCGTATCGACCGTCGCGGAGAGGCTCGTGAGCTGCTCCTGCAGTTTCTTGGCGATATCCTGGGCATTGAGGGTTTCGGACATTAGGCTTCACCTCCGTACGAATTAGCAGAGTTTGCGAGGGTCTCCTGCGCGATGCGCAGCTGCGTCTTGACGGAAATGTCACGACGCTCGCCGCGGGCCTCGAGCACCAGGCCGCCCACGATAGACGGGTCGACCTGCTCGATAAGGAATACCTTGCGGCCGAAGTCCTGCTCGCATTTCTTAGTGATGGTTTGACGCAGCTCGTCGTCGAGCGGGATCGCCGTGGTGACGGTCACGCCCACTACATCCTCGTCTTCCTCGGCAACATACTTAAAGGCAGCTGCCACCTTGGGAAGAAGGTCGAGCTGGTCGCGCTTGGACATGGTGTCGAGCACGGCGATGATCTCGGGGCTGGCGCTAGCCAGACGCTCGATCATCTCGAGGTCCTCGAACACATGGTTCTCGGCCTTAGCGGCTTCCAGAAGGGAGCGCGCGTAGGTCTCGAGCACCTTGTCCTGATAGCGGCTAGTCGGCATTCAGGCTACCTGCTTCCTGGATGTAGCGCTCGATGAGCTTCTTCTGCTCGGCATCGTCCTCGAGTGCCTCGCCCACGATCTTGGTGGCGACGGCAACGGACAGGTCGGCGATGGAGCTCGCGGCACCGGCGTAGATGGACTTGCGCTCGTCCTCGACGGTCGTATGAGCCTTGGCGATGATCTCCTCGGCCTCCTTGTGAGCAGCCTCGATAATGCGGGCGCGCTCGGACTCGGCGTCCTTACGGGCCTCGAGAACAATGTCGGCAGCCTGACGACGGGCGTCGGTGACGATCGAGTCGGACTCAGCGCGCTTGGCGATAGCCTCCTGCTTGGTCTTCTCGGCCTCGTCGAGGCTCTCCTCGATCTTCTTGCCGCGCTCCTCCATGGTTTTCATGATGCCCGGCAGGGCGACCTTGGCCAGCACGATCCAGATAATCAGGAAGGCGATAAGCGCCGGGATGAACTCCGCCATCTTAGGGATGAGGATGTCCGCACCGACAGCGCCGTCCTCAGCGAACGCGGAAACCGGCATGAGCAGCGCGGCCGCGGACGCGGAGAGTGCGATCGCGCTCTTCTGGGATGAAAGATTCATACTTGACGCTCCGTGCTATTTAACGATCAGCGCGACAACGAAGCCGATCAGAGCCAGAGCCTCGCCGAAGGCGGAGCCCATGATGAAGACGGTGAACACGCGGCCCTGGACCTCAGGCTGACGGGCCATAGCACCCGTAGCACCCAGAGCAGACAGGCCGATAGCAAGACCAGCGCCGATAACACCGAGACCGTAACCGATAACTCCCACGATTCCTCCTTTGTCGTGCGTGTCTTATTTCACGCAGGATAACCTTTTTATAACTGCCGGGCTCCATGGGTACGGGCACCGGCGGTTTAACGAATTGCCTTACCTTTAAGGCGCGAACGGAAGACTACTCCTCCTCCGCGACCTCCTCTGCCTCGGAGACATACACGGCGGTAAGGACCGTGAAGACGTAAGCCTGGATGGCGCCGACCACAAGCTCGATCGCATAGATCAGGATGAGGATGGCAAGCCAGGCCAGCGAAGGCAGGGCGCCGACGGCGTGGGCCGCGGAAACCTGCTGAAGCAGCGGCTGCATGAACATGCTCGCCATGATGGCGAACGAGCCCATGACCACGTGTCCTGCAAACATGTTGCAGAACAGACGGACGGCGAGCGTGATGAGGCGCAGGAAGGTCGAGAAGAGCTCGACGACCCACACGAGCACGTTCATCGGGAAGCTCACGCCCTGCGGGGCGAGGCTCTTGATGTAGCCGATCACGCCGTGAGCCTTGCATCCGTAGTAGATGAAGTACACGAAGGCGAAGATGGCGAGCGCGGCGGTGGAGCCGATTGCGCCGGTGCCGGGCTTCATTCCCGGGATCAGGCCGATCATGTTGTTGATCAGAATGAACAGGAAAAGCGAGCACAGGAACGGGAAGTGCTTCTTCCAGTTCTCACCCACGACGCCCTTGCCGATATCGTTCTCGACGTACTCGATGATGTACTCGAAACCGTTGACGAAGAAGCCCTTGGGAACCAGGGTCTGCTTCTTCTTGAACACGGCCAGGACGATCAGGAGCACGATCGTGGAGACGATCAGCCAAAACGAGTACTGCGTGATGCCGCAGCTCAGATCGCCCACGACAGGGGTGGAGCTGAACTCGCTGACCAGATGATTAATCTCATCAGGCAGCTTTTCAAAAATTTCCACGACTTACCTTTCGACCTCATGAGGATCTCGCAGCGCCTTGGCGACGCGAACCGTGCAGGCGGCCATAAAGGCCACGAAGCCGATCGCCTCGCCCAGGAGGAACATGCGAAATGCCTCTCCGAACAACACAAACACAACCAAGGTAAAGACGAGCAGGGCGATTGCCGAGACCGCCAGACTCACCATACCCTTGAGCATGTCCGCATTCTGTTTATCGTCAAGAACCGGCTTGAGCGTAAAGACAAAGGGAAGGAAGGCAATTGCGCCCGCGATGGCGCCTGCAACGATAGCGAGCAGATCGGCTATCTGAAACACTGGCGTCCTCACTTTCCTTTTTAACGCTTCACAGAACAGTTCCCGCCAAACATTGGTGACTATTGTACGAGCCAATCGCTAAAGTACAACCGAAAAAGCATCGGTTAATACGCACCTGTTCGTTTTCTTAAGACCTTCTTTATGCCGCAGGTACGGTAATACGTTTTTCTCGAACCCTGCAGGGCAAAACGTCCGTTAACAGGAGTGCGCGTGGACGTCTTTTGCTCGCCCGCGCGCACCATTTCTTCGTATTTTCGACGTTGGCCGGTATGGCCCAGAGATTACAGCGTGCCGTAGATGCGGTCGCCGGCGTCGCCCAGGCCGGGAACGATGTAGGCGGCCTCGTTGAGATGGTCGTCGATGGCGCACGTATAAATATGTACGTCGGGGTCCTTTTCGGTCAGTGACTTGAGGCCCTCGGGCGCGGCGACGATGCACAGCATGCGGATATCCTTGACACCGCGCTCGCGCAGGTAGCTGATGGCCATCTCAGCCGAACCGCCCGTGGCGAGCATGGGGTCGACAACCAGGCAGATGCGCTGGTCGATATCCCTAGGCATCTTGCAGTAATACTCATGCGGCTCGTGGGTGACCTCGTCGCGTTCCATACCGATGTGGCCCACGCGAGCGGAGGGTACCAAGTCGAGGATGCCATCGACCATGCCAAGGCCTGCACGCAGGATGGGAACGATGGCGAGCTTTTTGCCGGCGAGCTGCTTAAACGTTGCGGTGGTGATGGGGGTCTCGACTTCGACGTCTTCCATGGGCAGGTCGCGCATGGCCTCGTAGCCGTCAAAAAGTGCAAGCTCGCGCACAAGCTGGCGGAATTGGTTGGTGCCGGTGTTTTTGTCGCGCAGGATCGACAGCTTGTGCTGGACGAGCGGGTGATCGACAAGGGTCACACGGGACGTATCGTAGGTGACGGTCATGGGTTGATTGCCCCTTTCGTTGCGGCCGGAAGATGGCCTTGCTGACAAGGCGCGGAGCAATGTTGCCGCCGCACGCCATGCATTAGTTTAGCGGTTTGTTATATCGAGCAGCCCATCACAGCCCTACTGTGCGGTGCTGAGCGAGCGCCTGACTGCATCACGCCAGCCCGCAAGGTTTTGCTCGCGGCGCTCGGCGGACATGTGGGGAAGGAAGGTCCTAACGATCTGGGCATTTTGCTCCAGTTCTTCCAGGTCTTCCCAATAGCCGACGGCAAGACCCGCCAAGTACGCGGCACCGATTGCCGTGGTCTCCACCGTCTCGCACTGCAACACGGGGATATCCAGCAGATCGGCCTGGAATTGCATGATGAACTCGTTGCGCGAGGCACCGCCATCGACGGACAGGCGCTCAATCGAAAGTCCCACGTCCTGCTCCATGGCGCGCAGCACGTCGTAGCTCTGATATGCCATGGATTCGCAGGCGGCACGTACGATGGTCGCACGGCTCGAGGCGCCGGTCAGACCGCACACGATACCGCGGGCATGCGGGTCCCACCAGGGAGCGCCCAGACCCGCAAAGGCGGGAACGAAGTAGCAGCCCTCATTGTCGTTGATCGAAGCGGCGAGTTGTGCCGACTCGCTCACACTCGAGATGATGCCGATGTTGTTGCGCAGCCAGTTCATGGTGGAACCGGCAGCAAAGATGGAGCCCTCGAGTGCATAGCTGATCTTGCCGTCCGCGGCGATACCGATCGTGGAGACCAGACCGTTCTTGGATTCGACGACCTCGTCGCCGGTGTTCATGAGCATAAAGCAACCCGTGCCATAGGTGTTTTTGGTCTGGCCGGGATGGAAGCAGCAGTGGCCGAACAGCGACGCCTGCTGATCGCCCGCCACGCCCATGATGGGCGGCATGTTGGTCATGATGTCGCTCGCGACGCGGCCGTAGTCGCCCGAGCTCCAACGAACCTCGGGCATCATGGAACGTGGAACGTCAAAGAGCGCCAGCAGGTCGTCGTCCCAATCGAGCGTATGGATATTAAAGAGCGCCGTGCGGCTGGCATTGGTGTAGTCGGTGGCAAAGACCTGACTGCCGGTGAGGTTGTAGATGAGCCAGGTATCGATGGTGCCGAACATGAGGTCGCCCGCCGCCGCGCTCTCACGCGCACCGTCGACGTTGTCGAGGATCCACTGCACCTTGGAAGCCGAGAAATACGGATCGAGCGTGAGTCCCGTGCGGGAGCGCACCAGCTCTTCTGCGCCCCGCTCGACCAGCTCGTCGATCAGAGGTGCGGTGCGACGGCATTGCCACACGATGGCGTTATAGATGGGTTGGCCGCTTATGCGGTCCCACACCACCGTGGTCTCGCGCTGGTTGGAGATACCGATGGCGGCGATGCGGTCGGGAAGCTGGTTTTGACGCTACGACGTGCCTGCGCGACGATGCAGCCGTACTCGTCGACGATGGTCGCAAGTACCGAGGTGGTGCCGCAGTCGAGCGCCATGATGTAGGAACCGCCAAAGTTAAACGAGGCATCTTCCATGCCCAGGCTGCCCAGATTCAACGACATCGCTTACACCTTTCTATTGCATCGGGTCGGACAGGACCCGTTCGATCTCTGATGCGGGAAGTGCGCCTTGGCGCAGGATCTGGAGCCCGCCGTGCTGGAACGACACGATGGTCGAGGCGTCGCGACACGGGGTCTCGCCGGCGTCGACGGCAACATCGACCCCCTCCAGGATGCGACCTTCGACGGCGGCAAAGCTTGCCGGCGAGGGCGCGCCGTGTGTGTTGGCGCTCGTGCAGGCAAGGGGACTGCCGCAGGCGCGGATGAGCGCTTGGACCACGGGAGAGGCCGAAGCGCGAAGTGCCACCGTGTCGTCGGCGGCGCGCATAAAGGTCGGCACGCAGGGGGCCGCCTTGACCACGATAGTCAGGGCTCCCGGCCAGCATCGTCGCGCGAGTACGCGAGCCTCTTCCGGGATATCCACGCCATAGCGGTCGAGTGCTTCGGCATTATCAACCAGCCAGGCGACCGTTTGGGTGAGCTTGCGCTGCTTGAGGGTAAAGATGCGGCGGTAGCCGGTACCGAGCGCAGGGACCGCAGCGCCATTGACGACAGTCTGCGGATCGCGCGGCCACGATGGGAATTCGCTTGTATCTTGGGGTACGGCGTCCGAGAAGGCGTTGACTGCCACGGCGACACCGTAGACGGTCTCGGTCGGGATCAAGGCCAGGCCGCCGCAGCCGAGCACCTCGGCCGTGCGCTCGACGGCGAGCCGATGCGGCTCGCGCGTTCCCTCGTATACCCGATAGACCGTCTGCATGTGTATGCCAGCCCCTTACGCTCTGGTGAAAGTTTGTTTACTGAGGGGCATTCTCGCACGAAACATTCAGCCTATTTGCCCAGAGCGCATGTTGGTTTGGTGAGCGGCTCTAGTAGTCGGTGAAAGTGAGGGGGTTATTGGACTGCGACGAACTTCTTTGGCCTGCCGGCGTGGCGTCTTTGGGCGGCGTAGCGCTCGATGCTGTCTATCGTTATCATCCGACGGCCGTCGACGAGTTCAACATCGAGTTTTCCGGCTTTGACCAGCGCGGTAATCCGCGGAGCGGAGACTTTGAGGTCCAGCGCTGCATCTTTAAATGTTCGGCACGCCGCTTCCCGAGCGTCCTCGTGGTCGATTTCGACTGAAAGGGCCACGACCTCGGCCGAGCGTTCGTACCCTGCCGGAGTCAAACCGTTGTTGAGGTCGTCGGCCAAAAACGCCATCAGCGCCTCGGTGGCATGGGTAATCGCTTCTTCGCGCGTATCGCCATCGGCAAAGGCGCCGGGAAGCTGCGGGAAGCTGGCGCAGTAACCGTCGTCTTCTTTTATGAGAACGCAGTCATAGGTAAATCGCTGCCTCATTTTGCCTCCAACTACCATCCAGCTTGGCGACGAATACTTGCCCACGTGCCCTTCTTTGGTCGATCACCACCAGAGCCGTTCACGGTGACAACACGATCGCCAGAAACATACTTAGCATGACTACCGACTTGCGCGACCTTCACGAATCCATCGTGCTTGAGTAGGGCAATGATTTCCCGAAAGGTAGGAGATTGCATGGGCCGACCTCTTTCAGCCGTCCTAATTATAAACTACTTTATAATTTTTGTTAACCAGTTAATAAATATTACTGGCGCTGTTTGGGCTCGGTGACGATGGCTCGGACGATGCGGGGGCGATCGGTGAGGTCATGGACGATACGCACGTCCGAAAGGCCTGCCTGGCGACAGAGCTCGGCCGCGGCATCGAGGGCACCCTCGTAGAGCTCGCAGGCAAACAGGCCGCCGGCGCGCAGCATGTAAGGCGCCGCATTGAGCAGGCGGCGGAAAATATCGAGGCCGTCGGCGCCGCCCTCGAGCGCCAGGTCGGGCTCAAAGTCCTTGACCTCGTGCGGCAGCGAGCGCATGACGTCGGTCGGGATGTAAGGCGGGTTGGAGACGAGCACATCAAAGGTGCCCCACTCTTCGCGGGGAATGGAACTCACCAGGTTGGTGAGGCTAAAGGCAACCTCATCTGCCGTGAGGCCGAGGGCGTCGCGGTTTTTGGTGGCCAGATCGATGGCGCGCGGCTCGATATCGGTGGCGGTGCAGGTAACGTGGCCGCGGCGCTCCCAGGCAAGGGAGAGCGAAATGCAGCCCGTGCCGCAGCCGACCTCGAGAACGCGGGCAGTGCAGGGCTCGGTTGGGGCAGGCGCAGCGGCATCCTGAGCTGAAGCCGTCTCCTGGCCGGCACCCTCGATGGCGATGCCGTATTCGTCGAGCTCGGACTCGGCGGCTTCCGCGGCTTCGGCTTCTGCTGCCTGCGCGGCGGCTTCCTCGGCCTCGCGGTCGGCCAGTTCCTCGGCATAGGCACGGCTGCCCAGTACGTCGCCGCCTAACGCCGCCTCATCGGCAGCCGTCAGGTTAGCGGCACGGCGCTCGGCAGTCGCGCGCTCGTCGGCCAGCGCCGCCTCGGCTTTGCGGGCCTCTTCGACCTCATCGTTCCAAGGCAGCTCAACACGCTGACGGGCAGCAGCCTCGGGGCTCAGCACCTCGGCATCCAGATAATTGAGGACTTCCTCGACGAGCATCTCGGTCTCGGGGCGCGGAATGAGCACACCGGGGGCGCACGCGACGTCGATCATGCGAAACTGCGTGCTGCCGGTGATGTATTGCAGCGGCTCGCCCTTAGCGCGGCGGACAACGGCCGCATGCATGGTCTCGAGCTGGGCCGCGTTAAGCGTCTCGTCCATACGCATATATAGGTCAATGCGCGCCAGGCCCGTGGCGGCGCACAGCAGCCACTCGGCAGAAAGACGGGGGTGCTCCTCGCCGCGCTCGGCCAGGTACTCCTTGGTCCACTCGAGACAACGCTTGATGGTCCAGATCTCGTTTGCCATGGGGCCCTCCCCTCTTAAGCGCCGGACGGCGCGCGAATGTCGGAGCAGATTGTACGCGAGGCCAGCGCTTGGCAAGGGACGATTGAAGGCGATTATCGAGAATCAGCCCAGAATTTTGCACCGGGCTTGCTCAAAGTGCTCATTCGTCGACGTCAAAATCTGCATTCGTCAAGCTTTTGGCAAGGTTGACCCAAAACTGACCAATATCTAACCAAGAACTTGCCAAATCACTTGACGCGCGACGCATCAAAAAATGCACTGCGTCTTCTTGGACGATTATTCGAGCAATATTTTCAATAGCAGATGAAGGCTGTTAATTACTTTGAGCAGGTAGGCGGCTTAATTTCTAACAAAACAGATTAAATAAACTCGAAAAGTAATTTACCCAACCTAGTCATTTAAGAACGTCCCCAATGACTACCTCTAAGGCGCCGCAGGTTGAGCATACCGCATCCGGAGCAAGGCAGCGCCGCAGGTAGAGGACGGACAGCGAGCGGGTCGCATTTGAGACAAGGTGACGTGAAACGAAAGGGCGCTGACCTTCTGGTCGCGCCCTTGAAGTTGAACGTCAGATTGTCCAACGGCGGCGAGCGCCTCGATGACGGTGCCGAGCTGATCGCCCAGAAGGACGCCGTTGTAGGTGGAGTTGAAACCGATGCGGTGATCGGTCACGCGGTCCTGGGGCTGGTTGTAGGTACGGATCTTCTCGGAACGGTTGCCGTGGCCGATCTGGCTCTGGCGCTCGGCACCGAGCTCGGCCTGCTGCTTCTCGAGTTCCATCTCGTACAGACGGGCGCGCAGCATCTGCATGCAGACCTCGCGGTTCTGGATCTGGGAACGCTGCTCCTGCGACTGCACCACGGTGTTGGTGGGCAGGTGGGTGATGCGCACGGCGGAGTAGGTGGTGTTAACGCACTGACCGCCAGGGCCGGAGGCGCAGTAGGTGTCGATGCGCAGGTCGGACTGGTTGATCTGGACGTCGATCTCCTCGGCCTCGGGAAGTACGGCGACGGTAGCCGTGGAGGTCTGAATGCGGCCCTGGAACTCAGTCTTGGGAACGCGCTGGACGCGGTGCACGCCGGACTCGAACTTCATGACGGAGTAGACGCGGTCGCCCTCGACCTTGAACTCGATGGACTTAAAGCCACCGGCCTCGCTGGGGCTGGAATCGAGCACGGTAGTCTTCCAGCCGCGCGACTCGCAAAAGCGCTGGTACATCTTGTACAGATCGCCGGCGAAGATGGCCGCCTCGTCGCCACCGGCGGCGGAGCGGATCTCGACGATGGTGTTCTTGTCGTCGTTGGGGTCGCTCGGGATGAGCATGTACTTGATGTCTTCCTCGAGCTGGGGAAGCTTGGCCTCGTTTTCGGAGATGTCCATCTGGAGCATCTCCTTCTCATCGGCATCGGTGGTATCGTGCAGCATTTCCTTGGCAGCCTCGATGTCATCGAGCGCGCCGATGTACTCGCGCGAGGCGGCAATGAGGTCGGACTGGTGCGCGTACTCCTTGTTGAGACGCGTGAACTCCTTGATATCGGAGGCGACGGCCGGGTCGGAAAGCTTCTTCTCGAGCTCCTCGTAGGCCTTGATGATCTTTTCGAGCTTGTCGCGCATGACGGACTCCTTTATATGCGTGAAGGCGAAAATCGGCAGAATTGATGGGGCGCGGGGCGCCGCTGCGGGGGTAAGTCCAGCTAGAGCATGTCGATCTTCAGATACATGCGCATCCCTTCGCGTATGGGGTACATAGTTGCGGTCTAACCCATATATGATAGCGTGCGCAGGCAAACCTGCATATAACCCGCACGGAATCCGACAAAGGGACAGTCCCTTTGTCGGATTCTAAAGCGTATGGATCAGGGCGACGAGGAAGCGGACACCCTGGAGGTAGGCGCGACGGGTGATGCGCTCATTGGTGCCGTGGACGCCGCGGTCGCATTCGTCATCGTCGACCACAAAGGCAGAGAAGCGGATGCACTCGTGGCAAATGCGCTGGTAGTTGGCAGCGTCGGTCGCGCCGATCACGGTCGAGGGCACAATTGCCACTGGCTCGAATGATCCGTTTTCCTCCGTCCCCTTTGGATCACGGAAATAGCGGGCGGCAATGGAGCGAACCGCCTCGAGGCCGGGACCACCGATGCGCGGGGACGGCGAGGGTTCGGAGCTACCGGGGCCCAGCTCCACTTCGACACGACCGGCAAGGTCCGCCCCGGCAACCGCCTCACGGCAGCGCGCCACAACGTCGGCCACGCTCGTGCCCTCGAGCATGCGGAAGTTGATGTTGGCCCACATATCCTGCGGCATTACGTTGGCGCCGGTGCTGCCACCCTCGATCTGCGTGGGTGCGCAGGTGGTCGTCACCAGCGGATAGAGCTTCTTGCTGGCGAGGCAATCGCGGACAATGGCGCCCCCGTTGGCGGCAATTTCATCCGCCGTGTAGAGCCCCAGCTCGACGAGCTGTGCGGCAAGTAAATCGGTCACGCGCGTCGGCCACTCGATATCGCAGATTGCGGTGATGGCACGGCTGAGCACCTCGAGCGACGTGCCGCCGTAGGGGTTGGAAGAATGTCCACCTGCGCTCTTTGTCTTGAGCACAATGTCGGCATAGCCCTTCTCAGCCAGGTCGGCGTGCATGAGCCAACCCTCGCCCGCGCTGTACTCGGCATCCGAAACGATGCGGTAGTCGCCCTCGTCGATCAGGAACTCGAGCTCAACACCGCGCTCCTCGAGCGCGCGGCCGATGGCGCCTGCGCCGCACTGCGTCGTCTCCTCGTCCTGGCCAAAGGCCAGGAGCAGCGTCCGCTCGTGCTGCCAACCGTGCGCCAGCGCATACTCGACAGCCTCGAGAATGCCTGCGACCTGGTCCTTCATGTCGATCGCTCCACGGCCCCAGATGTAGGTGTCGTCCACGTGCCCGCTAAAGGGGTCGTGCGTCCAGTCGGCCTCGGTGCCCGGCACCACGGGAACCACGTCCATGTGGCCCATGAGCATAATGGGCTTGAGGTCAGGGTCGGAACCGCTAAGCGTCACCAATAGCGAATGGTCGATAGGGTCGACCTCGCCCGCCGCGAACACGCGCGGCCACGCCTGCTGCATATAGGCGCGCAGGTCGTCGAACGGCTGCCAGTCCACCGCCTCGGCATCCATACTCGAGATGGTCGGAAATGACAGCACGCGGCCCAAGCGCTCGCACGCGCCAGTTTCGTCCAAATCGGCAAAATCGTCCTCATGCGCAAAGAAGCGCCAAACCTCGGCCATGACATCCTTTCGATTGTGATGACGAGGGCCGCCCCACCGGAGCGGCCCTGCCACGCAAACATTTGCGGTTGGTTATTTGTCCTCGAGATAACGCGAGAGAAACTCGCGGGTGCGCTGGTGCTTGGGGTTGCCGAAGAGCTCGGCCGGCGCGGCGTCCTCGAGGACCACGCCCTTGTCCATAAAGACCACGCGATCGGACACGGTGCGGGCAAAGGCCATCTCGTGCGTGACGACGACCATGGTCATGCCGTCGGCAGCGAGCTTGCGCATGACCTCGAGCACCTCTCCCACGATCTCGGGGTCGAGCGCGGAGGTCGGCTCGTCGAACAGCATAATCTGCGGATTCATGCACAGGGCACGAGCGATGGCCACGCGCTGTTTTTGACCACCGGACAGGCGGCCCACGGCGGCGTGCGCGAACTTTTCGAGTCCCACGCTCGTCAGATGCTCCATCGCAATTTTTTCAGCCTCGGCCTTGCTCATCTTTTTGAGCGTGACGGGCGCAAGCGTGCAGTTGTCGAGCACATCCATGTTGTTGAACAGGTTAAAGCCCTGGAACACCATGCCGATGTCCTCACGCAGCTTGTTAATGTTGCAGCGCTCGGCCGTAAGGTCCTGGCCGTGGAACCAGATATGGCCCGCGTCCGGAGTCTCGAGCAGGTTGAGGCAGCGCAGAAAGGTCGATTTGCCCGAGCCTGAGGCGCCGATAATGGTGACGACCTCGCCGGGGTTAACGGACAGGTCGATGCCCTTGAGCACCTCGAGCGAGCCAAAGCTCTTGCGCAGGCCCTCGACGCGGATGAGCGGCTCATTGGTCTGTGCGGCGGCCGCGGTGCCGGTAGTGGCGGTATCTGCCATGATGATTCTCCTCGTCTTGAGCCTAGTTGGAGCTGGGCAGCGTGACCGGAGCCTCGGCGCCTAGCTTTTTGCCAAAGGCCTCGAGCAGGCGGCTCGCCACGAGCGTCAGGATCAGGTAGACCACGAGCGCCACGCAGTAGACCTCCATCTGGCGGTAGTACACGCCGGCGACGGTGGTGGTGGCGTACATGAGGTCAAACACGCCGATGACCGAGAGCACCGACGAATCCTTGATGTTGATGATGAGCTCGTTGGTGAGCGCCGGAATCGCGTTTTTAATGCCCTGGGGGAACACGACTTTGCGCATAGCTTGCCACTGCGACAGGCCCAGCGAGCGTGCTGCCTCGGCCTGGCCGGGATCGATGGACTCGATGCCGCCGCGCAGGACCTCCATCATGTAGGCGGTGGAGTTGAGCGAGATGGTGACGAGGCCGGCGGTGAAGGTGCTCCAGATCTGGTTGGCCTGGGCGGTCTCGAAGCCCATGCCGCGCAAAACGGTGAAGCCCGCGTAATAGATGAGCAGACCCTGGACCATCATGGGCGTGCCGCGCACGATGGTGGAGTAGACGGTCGCAAAGCCGCGGCCGATACTCTTAAAGGAGCGCACCAGGTCGTTATCCACGCGGTCGAACGTCTGAATGCGTAGGAACACGAAGAGCAGCGCCAGGAAGAATGCGATGACGGTGCCGAAGGTGGCAAGCGCGATGGTGATCTCGATACCGCGAATGAAGAAGTCCCCGCTCTTGTAGGTCATGTAGACCAGGCTCGACAAAAAGTCGCTGGGGTTGGAATCCGAGACAATGCTCACCTGCACCAGGCCGATAAACGACATGACGCAGCGGTCGATAAAGAAAACTGCCGCGATGGCGACCACGACGTAGCTGCCCAAGCGTGCTCCACGACGGAAACGCTCGGATGCGAACGGCGACTTTTCGCGATAGTCGCTCCAGTGCATAAGCTTGGTGACCAGCGCCGCCGCCGACACGACGAGCCACGCCCACAGGATCGCCCAAAGGCAATCTTGGAACACGCCCGTGGGGGCCAAGAAGCTCAGCGGCGTGGGGTTGCGCTGGCTAAACGCCAGGCCGAGCGCCGCGATAACGCTCGTGCCCAGGTATACATAACGGTGGTCGGCCCTGATAAAGGAGGCCAGGCGATTAATGGTTTTCATGCTGCCTCCCTATGCCGGCTGACGGTCGAGGCACGCGTCCCACATTTGGTCGCGCTCCTCTTGGCTAATGCCCTTGAGTGTCTTGTCGATGAGTTTAAGCAGTTTGTCCGAGCCCTTGCGACAGCCGACGTTTGCCGCGACCTCCTGCTTAAAGCCCTCGCCCTCGGCAAAATGAATAGGGACGATACCCGGGTTTTGGGCCATATAGCCCTTCTCGTTCTCGGTGTTGTAAGTCACGGCGTCGCACGTGCCCTGCAGCAGATTCGAGAACACCGTGGGGACGGAGTCGACCGGGTTTTTGTGCACAACGCCCGGGATTTCGTCGATGACGGTATCGAGCATGGTGTCCTTTTGGCCGAGGACCGTAGCGCCGCTAAAGTCGCTGAGCTTGGTCGCATTTTGGTAGGGCGAGCCCTCTTTTACGAACAGGCCAAAGTAGCCAATGAAGTACGGGTCGGAAAAGCCGACGGACTCCTCGCGCTCGGGCGTGGCGCTCATGCCGGCAATGATGAGGTCGATCTGGCCGTTGTTGAGCGAATCGATAAGACCCGAGAAGCTCTGCTTGACGGCAACGGGCTCGCCACCGAGGGCCTTGCAGACGATCTTGGCGATCTGCACGTCGTAACCATCGGCATAGGCGCCCTGCACGTTGTCGATGGGGATGGTGTACTCGCTGGCTTCGGAGACCTGCCAGTTGTACGGGGCGTAGGCCGCCTCCATGCCGATGCGGATCTTGTCCTTGCCGATCACGGAATCGGACAGGTCGTCGCGACCGCCGCCCGTCGTGGGCTGAACTACTTCCAGCGTGGAGGGGCGCTGGCAACCGGCAAGTGCGCCGGCAACAACGGTAGCGCTCGCAGCAAGCGCACTGCCTAAGAAGATACGACGGCTGCACACCGGCTGTGGATGCGCGTCGCGTTGATGGGGAGAATGCATAATCTGCCTTCCCTGTTGAATCGTATGCTGACGACTTAACAGGATATACGCCAGCGACCAGCAGCGCAGCACAAGCTCGAAAAATTAATAGACACACGGTAGCCATTGGGGACGCCGATGTTTTGGCAATGCCGGCGAGCGACGTCCAGAGCGAACAAGTGGCATGAAAAAGGCAAGGCATGACCAGAAGGTCTATGTCTTGCCTTTTGAATGACAACTTGTCGCTCTGGACGACGCGCAGCATCGACCGAGCGGCGGAACCTCTAGAGCAAGGTAACGCTAAAGCTGCGAACATCCGTCTCGCCGGGAGCCAAGGTGATGGTGTTGACCTTGTGCTCAAAGACGTCGTCCTCGGTGTCCATGGTGGTGTGACCGGTCCAGGGCTCGAGCGCCACAAACGGAGCGTCGTTGGCGGCAGACCACACGCCGATGTACTTAAAGCCCTCAAAGTCGATCTTGACGCCGTGGCCCGACTTGCGGCCGCGCAGTGTGAGCGTGGAGCCCGGAGTATCGGTGAACATGATGGCATCGTTATCGAAGCTGCGGTGCGTGATGGGCAGCACGTCCGAGTTATCGGGCGCCTTGTAGCTGCCCTCGAACGTCATAAGACCGTCGGGCGTGATGATGGGAGCCTCGTTGGTCCAAGCCTCGGTAAACGCCAACTCGTAATCCTCGAACGCCTCGTCCTCGGCACCGGGGGCGGGCACGTTAAATGCGGGGTGGCCGCCCACCGAGAACGGCAGGTCCACGTCGCCGGTGTTGGTGACAGCAAAGGTCTGCGTGAGGGTGGCGTCGCCGGTCAAGGCATAGGTCATGTTGAGCTTAAAGTGGAACGGGAACGCCTTGAGCGACTCGGGCGTATCGGTAATCTCGTACGTTACCGAGGAGCCGTCCTCCGAAACCTCGACCAGCTTGTGCTCGACAATGCGCGCGAGTCCGTGGCGCGGCATCTCGCAGGTACCGGCCGCAGACGTTGCCGTGTTGTTGCGCAGCGAGCCCACAATGGGGAACAGGATGGGCGCGTGCTTGCCCCAAAAGGCGGGGTCGCCCTGCCACAGATACTCGTTGCCGTTGAGGGCAAGGCTCGTGAGCTGGGCGCCCATGGAATCGATGGCCGCGGTGAGGCCGCCGCGCTTGATGGTAGTAACGGTAGACATGCTACTTCCTCCAAAAGTAAACAATAGTGTCGAGGGCTATTGTCCCACTCTTGGCGGCGGGACGGGACGGCAGGCGATTATTGAGTAGCCATAGCGGAATGAGCGGCGAGCGCCTACTGGGTATCCACGTAAAGGTCGAACCCGCCCTGCGGTGTAGTGTCGACCGTGTCGGGCGCCTGTGAGTTAAAGTTCACGGGGACCATGCGCTTTGAGGCGCGGAAGCGCGTGCCGTCGGTGGCGACGGGCGGTTCATCGACGGTGAGCTCGTAGTCTCCGGGCTTGAGCTCGATGCCGTCACCAGCGGAATTGACGTATTGATACTCGTCAATTGTCTGCCCTTTGAGCGTGCGCCCCACGATATGGATGAGCATTTGGCTGTCGCCGCGCGCGGTGTCCCACGTCGCGCCGTCCTTGACCTCGACCGACACATGTACCGAGCGCGTGCGGCTGAGCGATTGCTCGACAGACATCTCGACCTTGGCGGCGTCTTTTCGCTGTTGTTCGACATGGCTCCAGACGTTTCCAATTACCGAGCATGCGATAACGCCGGCCATGAAGGCGATGAGGATGGGGCCGAGCGGAGAACGGCGGCCCGCGTCTTCCTCACGAGCCAGGTCGGGGCGATGTGTGGGCGCAGGCGCCTGGGCGCCTTGCGCGGGCACGTCGAGAATGCTGAAGGATGCCGTGCTGTCGGGGTCGATGGTGTGACGCGGCTGCGGGATCTTTGCCGGCGAGATGGACATGTCCGCCGGCTCACCGAGTGTGGCCGTGGCATCGGCCTTAGCCTCATCGGCCTCGGCTTGGGCCCAAGCCTGCTCAAAGGTCAGGGGCTCGGCGGCATCGGAGGCGGCATCAGGCTCGACAGCGGCATCGTTGCCGGTCTCGTCCTCGTCGCTCGACACGTCACGCGACGCGGGCTCGTCCCACTCCTCGTCCGGAGCCTCGCCCTCGCTATACCACCATTCAAAGTTATCGATATCCATACGGGGCGCCCCTTAGGCCTCGCAAATAAACACTTGTTAGCCTTATACCCGCAGATGGCGCTGGAGCTCGCACGGAATGCGATAAAGGGACTGCTCCTTTGTCGCATCGAAGTTGCGGTGGAATAGTTCCTGTTTGCACGCCCACTCGAGCTATTTAGGGACTATTTCACCGCAAGTTATTTGAGGGCGACGGGGATTTGGATACAGCAGAAGTCCTCTTGGTGAGACTCGTCGTAGCTCGTGGTGTCCAGGTAGCAAAAATCGAAAGCATTGCCGATGGGCTGGAGCGCGTGCCTGTCCATGCAGGCCACGATGGCGCGGATACCCTCGGGCTCGTACGGCATGCCCCAGCGACTCATGCACAGGTACGTGCCCTCGGGCAGCACCTCGACGCCAATCTCCGCCAGCTCGGCAGGATCGCTCGGCAGTATTTCCTCGGCACCACGCGGCAACACGGCAAAGGAACCGGCACCGGCGATGGGGTCGTCGGAATGCAGCGCCTCGCAACGCAGCATGGCGCCCCAACCGCGCATGGGGCGTGTGCCCGTGAGCGCACGCATGCGCAGAATCGCCCGCATGAGCGTGGGGTGCAGCATCGAGCGGCCACGCTCGATATCGCTCGGGAACTCCTCAAAGACCACGTAGCGGCGCTCGAATTGCTTGAGCTCCGGTTTGCCCTCGCGCTCGCGCCAATAGACCGCCTCGTCGTAAAAACTCAGCCGCTCCTGCACGCTCGCGCGCTCGGCTTTGAGCCCGGCAATCTGCTCGTCGAGCGCCTGCACCCGCGAGCGCAGGTGATCGGTCATCTCTCCAATGTCGAACGTCGAGGTCAGGCGATCGATCTCATCGAGTTCCAGTCCCAAGTCGCGCAGCATGCAGATCAGACGCATGAGCGGGATCTGCGTGGGCGAATAGAAACGGTAGCCTTTTTCGTTAACCACGGCGGGTTTAAACAGACCGATCTTGTCGTAGTAGATGAGCGTTTGGCGCGAAACGTTAAACAAGCTCGCCATCTCGCTAATCGCATACATACCCGTCTGCATAGGTCCTCCCGACACACCCTTTGACACGAAAAGCCCGCCGCCCACAGGGGCAGCGGGCTCAAACACTACTCGTATCCTACCCTAAAGATGCCTATGACCAGCGCTTATAGTTGGCGCACGACACGCCGACGGCCTCGAGTGCCTTGGCGGCGATGTGGTGCACCGCCTCATCGAGCGTGGCGGGGCCGTTGTAAAACGTGAGCATGGGCGGCATGAGCATGACACCCGGCACGCGCGCCAGGCGTGCCATGTTGTCGACATGGATCGCACTGAAGGGCGTCTCGCGCACCATAAGCACCAGGCGGCGCTGCTCTTTCATCTGCACATCGGCCGCACGCAGCAACAGGTTTTCGCTGTAGCCGCTCGCGATGCCGGCGAGCGTCTTCATGGAGCAGGGAGCCACGATCATGCCGTCGACCGGATAGGTGCCGCTTGCGATGGCAGCGCCAATGTTCTTGTTGTCGTAGACCACATCGGCATAGCACGCAAACTCGTCGAGCGTCATGCCGAGCTCCTGCTCGATGGTGATCTCTCCCCCGCGCGTGACGACAAGCGCCGACTCAGCGCCGGCCTGGCGCAGGCATTTGAGGCATTCAAGGCCCAGTGCCGCACCGCTGGCGCCAGACACGCCAACGACAATGCGACGGGGACGAACAGAAGACTCAGGCATGACAACTCCTTAACTACTTGGTAGGGCTACTTACTAGAAGGCGAACTCGGCGGCCCACTTGTCCTTGTCGATCTCCATGAACTGCGAGCGGATGAAGTTCTTCTTGAGGTTAAACGGAACCGTGCAGTCGAAGATGGCCTTGCAGGCGATACCGTGCTCGCGGATCGAAGGATCGAACGCGGGGTCGTTGGACGGATCGAGCACGTGGCAGTGGCAACCGGGGATGGTGATGAGGTCCACGTCGGCCTGGAAGCGCGTGGTCATGGCCCACATCACGTCGCTCATATCGAAGATGTCGACATCCTCGTCGACAAGGATGACGTGCTTGAGCTCGGAGAACGCCGAGAAGGCGAGCATGGCGGCGTTGCGCTGACGGCCCTCGTCATTTTTGCTCGACTTCTTGAACTGCATGATGGCAACGAACTTGCCGCCACCGCAGGGAGCGGCGTGAACGTTGAGCAGGCGGCCCGGGATAGCGGTCTCGACCATCTTGTAGATGGAGGCCTCGGTGGGGATACCGGCCATGGACACGTGCTCGTGCGAAGGGCCGATGCAGCTCTCCATAATGGGGTTGACGCGCGTGGTGACGGCGGTGATCTTGATCACCGGGCAGACCTTGGCGCCACCGGTGTAGCCGGGGAACTCGGGCATGGCGTAGCCGTGGCCGTTGACATCCTCGTTGATGGTCTCGTCGTGCATGAGGTAGCCCTCGAGCACGTACTCGGCATTGGCAATGCACTTCTGCGGAACGGTGACGCAGTCGGCAAGCTCGACGGCGCGGCCGCGCAGGGCGCCGGCGATCTGCAGCTCGTTGAAGCCGAGCGGCGTGGTGGGAGCCTCGAAGCCGCAGCACATGTACACGGCGGGGTCCAGGCCGATGGAGATGGAGATGGGCATATCCTCGCCGCGCTGGCAGTACTCGTCAAAGAACGCACCCAGGTGACGGCTGCCCGGGGTGATCCACATGGCGAGCTTGTCCTTGTCGACGCAGGAGAAGCGGTGGATGGTTACGTCGGACTGGGTGCCATCGGGGCTCGTGCCATAGGCGAGGCCCATGGTGATGTAGGGGCCGCCGTCAACGGGCGTGTTGGTGGGAGCGGGAACGATCTTGCGCAGGTCAAAGCCCTCGTCGGTCGCCTTGTACACGACCTCCTGGCAGTCGACGTGCTTGCCCTCGGCGATCTGCTCGGGGGCGATCAGGTTCTCGAAGCGCTTGCCGATCTCGAGGCCCAGGTGCTCCTCGTCCAGGTCGAGCAGGGCGGCAACGCGCTTGCGGCTGGCAAGCATACCGATGCAGACCTTGGCGTCGTCAAAGCCCTTGACGTTGTTGAAGACCATCGCCGGACCCTCTTTGGTCGGGCGCATGACGGTGCCGCCAGCACCGACGTGACGGTAGACGCCCGAGACCTCGGCATCGGGATCGACCTGGGTGTCGGTCTCGAGCAGCTGGCCCGGCATCTCACGCAAAAAGTCGAGCGCGGAACGCAGGTCGTGGATCTGGGAAGCATCGGTAGTGGACATGGCGTACTCCTTTCGGGAGAGTGTCCGGCGACGGGGTGCCGCCGGACGGGGTAACGTAATGGGGCCGCGGCGCTCACAAATGGAGCGCTCGACCACTCGAAGTTCAAGCGCTTGGCTGCTTACAGCCGGGGCGCTCGACCGCTTACATCAGGCCAAAGAGGTGGAACCAGGCGGCCTCGACCAGCACGACGACAAAGACGACCGCGGTGAGGGGGATGCCCATGCGCATAGCCTCTTTGGAGGTGTAGCCGCCGGCGTCCTTGCCTTCGCCGATAAGGATCGGCAGGTTATGGAACGGCAGGATGTAGTGGATGTTGATGGACGTGAAGACGATGAGCGCCACGGCGAGTGGGCTCACGCTGGAGCCGGCGGCAAAGCTGATAAATGCCGGCACGCACACGCCGAGCACGGCCATGACCGAGCCCATGAACATGTGGATGATCATGGAAAGCGCGGCGACGAGCAGGGCGAACAGGAAGATGTTCTCAGGCACGGAGCTGGGGAGCACGACGTCGGCGATCCAGGCGTTCATGCCGGTGGCACCGCCCACGGAGCCCACGGCCATGGCGGCCGTCAGGAACATGAGGGACTTGATGTCGACAGCGTTCCAGCTGGCGGGAGTGAGGACTTCGCCGATGATGGGCATGGCGAGAGCAACGCCAATGGCCAGGGTGACCCAGCCGATATAGTCGCCCGAGACGGTGAGCCACAGCGCGATGGCGATGACAAGCCACACGATGGTGCGGATCTCCTTGACGGAGAGCTTGCCGAGCGCGGCCTGCTTGGCCACGATCTGCTCGCGATCGTAGACGAGCTCCTTGCTGGGCTTAAAGAGGAAAAGGCCCAGGAACAAGGTGCACAGCAGCGCAACCAGCATAGGCACGCTCATGTACAGGAACCAGTCGACGAAGGACGGGCTCATGCCGCCGGCCTCGGCACTGTACTGCGCAACGAGCGGGTTAAGCGTGGAGTCGCCCGTCAGGAAGAACATGGAACCCGGGGCGGCAGCGGCAAACACGAGGAAGCCGAGCTTGCCCTTGTCGTCGTCACCGTAGCCGGCGGACTCGGCGATGACCGAGACGACGGCGAGGATGAGGAAGGCGCGGGGGAACGGATGCGGGATCAGCAGCGACAGCACAAAGGTGAGCGCGAAGATCGAGATGATGAGCGACTTGGCGTCGCGCACGAACTTGAGCATGAACGCGTAGGCGATGCGCTCGCCCAGGCCCGACTCCTTGACCGCGCTGGCGATGAGGTAGGCGCCGATGACGAGCCACATGGTGGCCTTGGTCCACGAGCTAAACGTGGAGGCGACCGTCGCCGAGATGCTCGCGGCGCCCGTGTCGTCCACGCACACCTTGAACAGGACGAGCAGTGCGCAGTAGAGCAGGCCCACAAAGCCCGGCTGTGCCACGCCGCATGCCCAGAACACCACCGTGGCGAGCGTCAGTGCCAGACAGGTCTGACCGCCGACCGTGAGCTCGACCGTCGAGCTCAGCTCCGCCAAAGGAAGAAACTTCACCAGCAAAAAGACAACGATACCCAGCACAAAGCCAATTTCGCGCTTGGTGATCTTAAACGCCTTCTTTTCCGCTTCCATCTCCCCACCTTTCTTGTTGGGGGCGCTCCGAATTCGCAGCCATGTTGCCGCTTAAAAAGGGGCGCCCGTTATCGGACACCCCTTACGTTGCGCTGTGTTGCGGCAATACAGTCAAGCGGATTTTTTGGATGAGAAGCGATTCCCTAGACAAAAACCGTCACAACATTCGACGCTTTTCCTCGTTTTCGAGATTTTCGCCGAATGTTGTGACGGTTTGAATGTGGCAAAGGGACTGTCTTTTTTACATAGCGAGGGCCGTGCGGATGAATGGGTCGCCGAGGGCCTCGCGGAGCCAGGGGGCCAGCTGCTCGGGGTGACCCTGCAGGTAGCCTTTGAGCTCGGACGGAGCCACGCGACGCACTTCCGAGATCTCCTCTTGGTTGATATGCAGCTCGCCCGGCTCAACATGGGCAAGGTAGACCTCGCACCATTCGCACTCGCAGCGACCGTCGCCGTGGTCCTCGCGGTACACCACGTGTCCGAGGTGCTTGAGCTGATCGGGCTCGCGCGTAATGCCGAGCTCTTCGTTGATGCGGCGCGCCGTGGCGGCCGCGACGTCTTCCCCGGGGAGCGGATGGCCGGCGCAGCTATCGGCCAGCACCCCGCCCCACAGGCGCTTGAGCGGACTGCGGCGACAGAGCAGCAGGCGCGCGTCTTCGCCCCGGCCCTCGACCAAAAGCGTCAGAAATGCCTGATGCAGGATGCCCTCACCAGCATGGGCCTCGATGCGGTCGACGGGGCCAAGCGCCTCGCCGGTCGCAGCATCGACCGCCACGACCTCGGCGCCCGCACCGCCCTCATCCCAGCCGGCGCGCAGAATGCGGGCTGCGGCTTCCTCGAGCGCGGCGATGAGCTCCTTGGTGGTGTCGAGCACGCGCTGCAGGTCGTCACCGCTCGCTTGTTCAACATGAAAACCCGTGCTTGCAACTACCGGCACGCCAAAGCGCGTGGCCAGCGCCGCCGCGATATCGTGCGCCGGGATCTCGTCTCGATGGCACGGAACGGCCAGGATGCTCACCGTTGCCGTACGGCCGGGCTCGGGGCGCGGAATGGCCTGCGCCGTGGCGCCCAGGTGCGCAAACTCCGGCGAGCAGGCGTACACCGCCATGCCTCGCGGCGTCACCGTCAGCTGGGCCTCGAGCGCAAACTTGCCCTCGCCCACTGCAACCTTTGTCGTGTGCATACCCATGGGATCTCCTGCCGCCCGCGATGTACCTGAGACCATCTTCGCCTGTATTGCGACTATACAGGCAAGCCCTCCATGTGACAAAGGGACTGCCCCTTTGTCACATTCTGTTAGAGTTGCAGGGATTGAATCCCGCTTATTCATGCGACATTGGAGTGACAACCTTGACCGCCGCAACCACGCCTAAAAGTAAGCCAACCGCCGCCGCGCTCTCCCCCGCGCGCACCAAGCTCTGCCTGGCGCTGCTCGTGCTGTTGGGATTCTCGCTCGGCTGCTCCGAGTTCGTGGTCATCGGCATCGAAAGCGACTTGGCAACGGAACTCGGCATATCACTTGCCACTGCGGGCCAGCTCATCAGCGTGTTTGCGCTCGTCTACGCTATCGCCACGCCGGTGCTTGCGCTCAGCACGGGGCGTTTTCGCCGCTACCAGCTGCTCGTGTGCTATAGCGTCGTCTTTGTGCTCGGCAACCTGGTCATGGCGTTGGCTCCCAACTTCCAGGTGCTGTTTATCTCACGCATTGTCCTGGGCTCTGTCTCGGGTGCGCTGCTCGCCGTGGGCGTGACGTACATCCCTGAGCTGCTATCCCCGCAGCAAACCTCACTTGCCATCTCGGTCGTGTACGGCGCGTTTTCCGTGGCGATGGTCTTTGTGACCTCGATTGGCAAGTTTGTGGCCGACACACTCGATTGGCACGTGGCCATGTACGGCACGCTGACCTTTGCCGTTTTGATCTGTAGCGCGCTCGTGGCGTTTATGCCTCGCGCCGGGCAGACCGATGAGCCCGCCACCTTCCGCGAGCAGGCGGGGCTACTACGCGAGCCGAGTATCATCACCGGCATGCTCATCTTCTTGTTTGGCGTGGGCTCGGTCTACGTATTCTACGGCTACGTGACGCCTTATCTGGAGCAGATGCTGGGCATGGATACCGTTCAGGCGAGCACCACACTTATGGCCTATGGCGTGTTCTGCCTGATCTCGAACATCCTGGGCGGATGGATCGATGCGCGTTTTGGCATGAAGGCGCTGCTGGTTACGTTTGTGCTGCAGGCGGCGGCACTGCTCGGGCTGTTTGCCGTGGGCGCCGCCATGCCGCTCGCGCTGGTCTTTGTCTTTAGCCTGGCGATGCTCATGTACCTGTTCTCGGTCTCATGCATCACGCACTTTATGGACGTGGCACGCAGCCGCCATCCCAAGTCGATGGTACTCGCAAGTTCGGTTGAGCCCATGGCGTTTAACGTCGGCATCTCGTTTGGCACCGCAGTGGGCGGCGCCGTGGTAAGCAGCATTGGCATTGCGTACGTGGGTGCAGTGGGCGCCGCGTTCTCGCTTGTGGCCTGGGCGCTCACGCTGGTGACGATTAAGTTGGCTCGCTGGGAGCGCCGTCGTCAATCTGCACAGCCCCGGATGCAGGCATAGGGGCGAACATAGCCCAAGGTGGCGAGCAACCGGTGAAAACCGTCCCATACGAGTAGTGTTTATCCGCCTGCAAGCTCCAGCAGTGCAATTTCGTGTACTTCAGATACACACTTTTCTACTATTTCGTGTATTCCAAGTACATGAAATCGTACTAAACTATGTATCTGAAGTACACGAAATTGGAAAGGCGGCCCCATGCGCAGATCAATCGAATCCGTTATCGAATCATGGGCGACAAAGGACGCGTCGCGCCCCCTCCTCATCCGTGGTGCGCGACGCGTAGGCAAAACGTACGTTGCCGAGGAAATCGGCAGACGAATCGCCGGCGATGCGTTTGTCAAACTCGACTTTCAGACCGATCTTGAGCTGATCGCTCCGCTGTTCGACTGTCCCACCGACGACGTTAACGCCATCGTGGCGCGAATCTCAGACTATAAACGCACCCCCATTCGCAAAGAAACCGCCTTCATCCTGTTTGACGAGGTGCAGCTCTGCGAACGGGCGCTCAACTCGCTTCGCTTTTTTTCGGGTTCGGGCTGGCGCATATGCGCGACCGGCAGTCAGCTCGGCGTCGCCACGCGCAAGCGCAAGTTGCCTTTTCCCAGCGGCGTTCGTCAAGAGACCATGCATCCTATGTCGTTCGAGGAGTTTCTCTGGGCGCTCGACGAGGAGCAGATGGCCAATGCCATTCGTACCCACGCCGGCACGCTCGAGACCTACGCCGCGCACCAAGCCGCGCTCAGCCTGTTTCATCGATACCAGATCGTGGGCGGCATGCCCGCCGCCGTCAACGCATATCGCAAGACGTTATCCATCGAGGATGCGCGCGTCGAGCAGCGCGAAATCGACGAGACCTATACCGCCGATATGACCGACCCCGAAAACGGGATCAGCGGCGTGGCGGCGCGCAAGGTCTGGCGCTCCATTCCGTCCCAGCTGCTGAGATCGTCCACAAAAAAATTCAAGTACTCCGAGGTCGAACGCGGAGGCCGTCGCGCCAAGCTTATCGAGCCGCTCGACTGGCTCGAAGGCGCCGGCATCATATCGGTCAACAACCTGACCGAAGGCATCGAGCCTCCCCTCGTTCCCTTCGACGACGAAGATGGAAGTTTCTTTAAGGTCTATCTTCTCGATACCGGCCTCATGTTCTACAAACTCGGCATCAACCCGCGGCTCTGGCTCGACCTCAAAGAGGATTCCGCCATAGCGCTATCTTCCGACTTCCGAGGCGCCCTGGCGGAAAACTCGGTCATGCAAGCATTTTCGGGCAATAGCTTGCAGACGTATTACTGGGTGCCGCCGTCGTCTTGGAAGACGACCGGCGAGCTCGATTTTTTACTTCAGACCGACCGTATGGAAATTGTGCCCGTCGAAGTAAAGTCCGCACGTAACGTGCGCGCGAGAACCCTCGGGTCGTTTATGGACAAAGCCCGATCGCCATATGCCTACATTTTGTCCGAGAACAATTTTTCCCGCAGCGAAACCGATGACGGGCGCGAGCTGCGCCACCTCCCCTTGTACGCAGCGGGCTTTATTGGAGCAAACTGCCTCAAGAGCAGTCTGTAAGCCCTGCGCGACCGCCTAGAAAGGAAGCCGCTCATGCAACGCATTCTTTTTATCTGCTATGGAAATATCTGTCGCTCGACGATGGCTGAGTCCGTGTTTACCGAGCTGGTGCGGCGCGCCGGGCGCGCGGGCGAGTTTGTCATTGACTCCGCTGCGACCTCAACTGAGGAGATCGGCAACCCGCCGCATCATGGCACGGTCGCCAAGCTGCGCGAAGTCGGGATTCCCGTCGTTGCGCACCGTGCCCGCCAGGTGCGTCGCGCGGAGTATGGCGACTGGGATCACATTGTCTATATGGATGCTGAGAACGCGCGGGGCCTGCGTCGCATCTTTGGCGACGCAGGCCCCGACGGAAAGATTACGCGCTTGCTCGATTGGACCGAGTGTCCCGGCGACGTGGCCGACCCCTGGTACACCGGCAATTTCGATGCCACCTACCGCGATGTGCTCGCCGGTTGCACCGCTATGCTCGAGCAGCTGTAGGTTCGTGGGCGCACGAACCGCGCCCACGGCATAAATCGAGCGTAGATTTTCTCCCACTTTGAGCGTTCAAGTGCGCTCTATACGGGAGAAAATCCACACTCATGAATGTGACAAAGGGACTGGCCCTAGACCGGCTTGACCTCCAGCTTAATCCCCTTGGCACAGGAGTCGCCCAAAACATCCGAAAGGGCCCAGGTCGCATATAGAGGCAAATAGAGAACCGCTCCGTTGCGCTCAACGTTGCCTCTCGAGAAAACAATCCCGAGCCTTACGCCATATTCAGCCGTATCAAGCACATGACCGAGCGCAGCGTGCGCGTGGTAATAGGAGCCCGATTTAACCTCGATCGGAACAGCCGTCCCATCCGGTCCATCGACCGCAAAGTCCACTTCACCGCGCTTTTTTGTCTGATAGTAGTAAAGCTGGCGATTTTGGGCAGCCAGCTGCTGGGCCACCACGTTTTCGTAAATGCCGCCCAGATTGGGCTCCTTGCTATCAAGATACGCCGCTTGGGCGACTCCAACGGGGTAGCGCGCCATCAACATGCCCGTATCCGATTGATATAGCTTGAACTGCGATGGCCGCGCCGTCTTGAGCAGGGGCGATTTTGGCTCGGTTACGATATCGGCTTTGAGAGCAACGCCGGCATCGACAAGCCATACAAAATCTCGCTGATACTTCTCGTAGTAAGCCTTGGGGTCAATGGAATTGAGCACGAAGCGCTTGTTTTCGCCCTCGAGCATAATAGGGAGCTGATCGTAGATGCTCTGCACCTGCAGGGCTCGCCCGTTTGCATACTTGGAGATATCCCGCCGGTACTGTTCGTTGAGCTCTGACTGTAGCCGACGAACAGAGGCAAGGTCGCCCTGCGTGTCAAGGAAACGCTGCACAACCTCCGGCATTCCGCCGACAACGGTATAGGTCCTGAAGTTTGCCATCATCGCGTCATGAATGTAATCAGGAATGGGCCTCTCGCTGATACACGCGTCACGTATCGTTTGACGAGCCCCCTCGCTCACCCCGATTGCCCAGCAAAACTCCTCAAAATCGAGCGGGAACATCCTAAGCTCGTGGACATACCCCACGGGATAGGACCTGACGCCCTTGAGCTGGGTCCCGAGCATTGACCCCGAAAACGCCCAACGGCACCTCCCGTCCTCAACAAGGAACTTTGCCATCGTCATGATGTCGGGGGCCTCTTGGACCTCATCGATAAACACGAGCGTTTTGCCTGGTGCAATCGACTTTCCCGAAAGAAGCGTCACCCTGCTGATGAAATCATCGGCATCCCGCGCCTCGAGAAGAGCATCTTTTGCCTGGCGATTTTCCATGAGGTTAAGCTCGATGTAGGTTGCATGGTTGGCTTTGCCAAATGCGCGAATCGAATAGCTTTTGCCAATCTGGCGAGAACCCGTAATGAACAAGGCCTTTTGCTCGGAAGACTTCAGCCAACGCTCCAGCTCTGCCGCTATTTTCCTGCGCAGCATAGGCTCTCCCCTCAGTGTCATCAAATGAAATGCAAAGTTTTATACGCTTGATTATCGATGAGACGCAGAATTTTTAGAATCTAAAATCAAATGAAATGCAGAGATTTGAGATTATAAGCAAAAGAAGGGGCACCACCGGCGAATGTGGCAAAGGGGCTGTCCCTTTGCCACATTGCGCTCGACTACTCGTCAACGATCTCGGCAAGCCAGACGTTCAGCGTATCGACCTCGGGGCAGCAGAACTTTGCCGTACCGGGCTCGTTGCCAGGCACGGTTCCGCCATAGCGCAGGATATCGATATAGGGAAAGCCCACATGGCAGGCCATGGCGCACATCTTGCCGCGGTCTCGGTCGAAGTCGAAGACGTCTCCCGGCTTGTGCCCGTGGTGACAACGGCACGCACCCAGCTGGTCCACGCAGCTCACGCGGATGCACGGACGCTTGCCCCGCGGCGCGCCGAGCGGCTTG
Organism: Collinsella sp.; assembly: GCA_018368055.1. GTDB lineage: Bacteria > Actinomycetota > Coriobacteriia > Coriobacteriales > Coriobacteriaceae > Collinsella. Next base: position 37,746 of record JAGZFB010000012.1, read on the forward strand.
TTCTCGCCCACAGGCTTGGCGCCGCCCTCGCCAGCATTACTCATGGTCGATCACATCCAGGCAGGCCTCGATGGGAAGGCCAGCCGACTTGTCCTCTTGGTCGGCATTGCGCTCGATAAGCTCAGCCACCACGCGCATGGCATCGGACGTCGCGCGCTGCAGACTCCAACCTGCCATAACGCGGCCGACGAGCACCGCCGAGAACGTGTCGCCCGTGCCCGGGAAATAGACCGGGATCAGGTCGAAGGGAATCGTGAAGTACTCCCCCGCCACATGGTCGTAACCGATGACGACATTCGCACCGTCGACCACAGCGCTCGTAATGACCACCGACTTGGCACCCAGGACACGCACGGCGTCCACAAGGGCGCGGGCCTCATCGGGCGTAATTTGCTCGGCAATAGGCCTATCGGCAAGCAGGCACGCCTCGGTATAGTTGGGCACCGCGTAGTCTGCGCACTCCAGCAGGTGCCGCATAAGGCCAATCGTGGACTCGGGCACACCCGCATAGAGCTTGCCGTTGTCGCCCATGATGGGGTCGACGAACACCTTGGTGCCCTTTTGCGCGCGGCGGTGGCAAAAGTCCGAGATAATGCGCGTCTCTTCCTCGGTCACGATAAAGCCGGTCGAGATGGCATCGAACTCAAAGCCGAGCTCCTCCCAGATGGCGAGGCTCTGGCGGACATACTCCGTGGTGTCGTGGATGTAGAACTTGGGGTAGTTGAGCGTATCGGAAACGAGGGCCGTCGGCAGGTTGTGAATGCGATAGCCCATGTGCGACAGCACCGGCAGCATGGCGGAAAGCGCGACCTTGCCGTAACCGCACATATCGTTGATCAGCAGCAGCTGAGTATTCTTCATGAGTGTCCCCCTTGGTTCGGGCGCGGCGCAGCAGCGCCACAGTGCGACTAAGTGTAGCGCAGGGAGCACGGCAGGCGGGCGCTGGCGCCGTGGAGGGCAAATTGTTGCGGAAAGGTTTCGGAAAATGATCCCTTTTCCTCCGTCCCCAAGGGATCACATGCACCGAAGCGGACCGTGGCGGAATCACAGATTGCTGCTTAGGAACGCTTGCAGCGTCGAGCGGTTACGGCGTTTGGCAAAACTCCGTAACTTAATAAGTTTGGTACCTTGACATTGATTTCTTATGCTCCTAGATTAGTTAGGCACAAAACAATTCCACTACCTAACTAAAGAAAGGAGCGAAGCTTAGATATGTGTGTTGAACCACTCGTCCTTCCACATGAGCCCGGCGGTGACCCGTCGCAACCGGTAGACATACCCGAAGCGGTCAGCGCCGAAGACAAGCTTGCCAAGCGCATCCTCAATGGCCTGGGCTTTTGCGGCCATTACATGCATTTTCATGGCGGAGGCGTGTCCGGCAAGGCGCCCATCATCTGCCTGCTGGCCAAGCAACCCGGCGGCGAGATGTCGCAGCAGGAACTCGGCATGCACTTTGACCTCAAGCCGGGGTCGCTTTCCGAGATCCTGTCCAAACTCGAGCTCAACGGCCTCATCGAGCGCAGCCGTAACCCCAAGGATCGACGGCAGCTCACCATTCGCCTGACCGAAACCGGCCGGGAAAACGCCCGCATCGACCAGGCAGCCCGCATTCGCTTTAGAGAGCAGGCCTTTGGTGCCCTCACCCACGACGAGCGCGAGCAGCTCGCCGAAATGCTCGAGAAAATCCGTGTAACCTGGGAGGAACTGGATGATTAAAACCCTCATGGGCAGCATCCGCGACTATATAAAAGTCACCGTTGCCACGCCGTTGCTCGTGCTTGGCGAGGTGCTCTGCGAGATGCTGATTCCATTTATCACCGCCAACCTGATCGACGCCATCAAAGATGGCACCACCGTAGCCGAGATGCTTCCCACCGCGGGCTTTTTGGTGCTCATCGCGCTGACGTCGCTTGCTTTTGGCGCCGCTGCCGGCGTCACCTGCAGCCATGCGAGTTGCGGCTTCGCTAAGAACCTGCGTCACGACCTGTTCTACAAGATCCAGACGTTCAGCTTTGCCAACATCGATGAGTTCTCGAGCTCCTCGCTCGTCACGCGCCTGACCACCGATATCAACAACGTGCAGCAGGCCTTTATGATGATCATCCGTATCGCCGTGCGCGCGCCGCTGGTATTGATCTTCGCCTTTACCATGGCATTTATCATGGGCGGCAGCGTCGCCATGGTCTACCTGGTCATCATTCCGCTGCTGGGCTTTGGGCTGTTCTTTATCATCTTTAAGGTGCGTCCCATCTTCTCGCGCGTGTTCCACAAGTACGACGCCCTTAACGAGTCCGTCGAGGAAAACGTCACCGGCATGCGCGTGGTCAAGAGCTACGTGCGCGAAGACTTTGAGAAGGAGAAGTTCGCGACCGCCGCACGCGACGTCCAGATGGACTTCACCCGCGCCGAGAAGCTGCTTGCCTTTAACAACCCCATGATGAACATCTGCGTCAACGGCGCGTTTGTCGTCATCATCTACCTGGGCTCCAAGCTCATCATCACGAGCCAGGGCACGCTGTTCGACGTGGGCCAGCTCTCCTCGATCTTTACCTATGGCTTCCAAATCCTCATGAGCCTGATGCAGCTATCGATGATCTTTGTCATGGTGACCATGGCCGACGAATCGGCGCACCGCATCACCGAGGTGCTGGCCGCCGAGCCCACGATCGCCGATCCCGCCGAGCCCGTGCTCGAGGTCGCCGATGGCTCCATCGACTTTGACCACGTGAGCTTTAAGTATTCCGCGCATGCGAAGCGCCAGGCGCTCGACGATATCGACCTGCACATTAAGAGCGGCGAGACCATCGGCATCATCGGCGGCACCGGCTCGGCCAAGTCCACGCTCGTAAACCTCATCGCCCGCCTGTACGACGCCACCGAGGGTACCGTGCGCGTGGGCGGCGTGGATGTACGCGACTACGACTTGGACGCCCTGCGCCACCAGGTGGCCATGGTGCTGCAGAAAAACGTGCTGTTTAGCGGCACGATTGCCGAGAACCTGCGTTGGGGCGACCCGAACGCCACCGACGAAGAGGTCCGCGAGGCCGCGCATCTGGCCTGCGCCGACGAGTTTGTCGACGGCTTCCCCAAGGGCTATGACACCTGGATCGAACAGGGCGGCTCCAATGTTTCCGGCGGTCAGAAGCAGCGCCTGTGCATTGCGCGTGCCCTGCTGCGTCGCCCCAAGATCTTGATCCTGGACGACTCCACGAGCGCCGTCGACACCAAGACCGACGCCAAGATTCGCGCAGGGCTGGCAAGCTATCTGCCCAACACGACCAAGCTCATCATCGCCCAGCGCATTAGCTCCGTGCAGGACGCAGACCGCATCATCGTCATGGAGGGCGGCCGCATCGCGCAGATCGGTAACCACGACGAGCTGCTCAAGACGAGCGAGATCTACCGCGAGACCTTTACCTCGCAGAACAAGATGTCTGCCGAGGGCGAAGAGGCCGTCGAGGCCGACACCGAGGCATCCGTAACGCAAGCTCAGACCCAGGAAGGAGGCGAGGCACATGAGTAAGGCAACGACCGCCGAGCGCACGCTCAACCGCAAGGGCGGCACCATGTCGCGCCTCATCAAGACGCTCTTTGGCTTTTACCCCGTGCTTTTGCCCCTCGTCGTCGCCGGCGTGGTGCTCTGCGCCATCATCAACTCCATCGGCGCGACCTTCCTTCAGAGCGCCCTGCAGATTATTAGCGAATCGTGGCAGTCGGGCGATTGGGGAGCCGCGCAGCCCAAGATCGCACAGCTCGTGACCACCCTCGCCTGCATCTACGGCATCGGCATCCTGTCCTCGCTCTTCTGGAACCGCGCCATGGCCATCGTCACGCAGGGCTCGCTGGAGAAGCTGCGCGAGAAGATGTTCAACCGCATGCAGGACCTGCCGATCCGCTACTTCGACACGCACCAGCGCGGCGACATCATGAGCCACTACACCAATGACATCGACACGCTGCGCCAGATGATCAGCCAGTCGCTGCCCAACCTGCTCATGACGGTCATCGTCATCGTCACGGTGTTCTTTATCATGCTGTACTACAGCGTGTGGATGTGCTTGGTCATTATTGCCGGCGTCGCCTTTATGACCTTTATGACCAAGCTGCTCGGCTCCAACTCCGCGCGCTTCTTTATTGCGCAGCAGACCGAGCTCGGCGTTGTCGAGGGCCATATCGAGGAAGTCATGAACGGCCAGAAGGTCGTCAAGGCATTCTGCCACGAGTCTGCCGCCGAAGCCGATTTTGACGAGCGCAACGAAAAGCTCTTCGAGGTCTCGCAGAAGGCCAACATGTACGCCAACATCCTCATGCCCATCCTTATGAACCTGGGCAACCTGCTCTACGTGCTGGTCGCACTGGCCGGCGGCATTTTCCTAGCGCTGGGCGTGCCCAACCTGAGCATCTCGGGCATGGCGCTGTCCATCGCCGTCGTGGTGCCGTTCCTCAACATGACCAAGCAGTTCTGTGGACAGATCGGCCAGATCTCGCAGCAGATCAACGCCGTGGTCATGGGCCTCGCCGGCGCCGACCGTATCTTTGAGCTCATCGACGAGGAGCCCGAAGCCGACGAAGGCTATGTGACGCTTGTCAACGCTCAGGTGAACCCCGATACCTGGCAGCTCGAGGAGGCCGACCACCACACTGGCATGTGGGCGTGGAAACATCCGCACCGCGCAACCGGCGAGATCGAGTACGTGCCGCTGCGTGGCGACCTGGTCATGGACAACGTCGACTTTGGCTACACGCCCGACCACGAGGTGCTGCACGGCGTGTCCGTGTTTGCCAAGCCGGGCCAGAAGGTCGCGTTTGTCGGCGCCACCGGTGCCGGCAAGACGACCATCACCAACCTCATCAACCGCTTCTATGACATCGCCGACGGCAAGATTCGCTACGACGGCATCAACGTCAACAAGATCCGCAAGGCAGACCTGCGCCGCTCGCTGGGCGTGGTGCTGCAGGACGTAAACCTGTTCACCGGCACCGTGATGGATAACATCCGCTACGGCAACCTGGACGCTACCGACGAGGAGTGCATCGCGGCAGCAAAGCTCGCCGGCGCGGACGACTTTATCACCCGCCTGCCCGACGGCTACGACACGATGCTCACCGGCAACGGCGCCCAGCTGTCGCAGGGCCAGCGCCAGCTGATCTCGATCGCACGCGCCGCCGTCGCCGATCCGCCGGCGATGATTCTGGACGAGGCCACATCGAGCATCGACACCCGCACCGAGGCCATCGTGCAGACGGGCATGGACAAGCTCATGGAGGGCCGCACGACGTTTGTCATCGCGCACCGCCTGTCCACCGTGCGCAACTCCGACGCAATCATCTGTCTGGACCACGGCCGCATCATCGAGCGCGGCAACCACGACGAGCTGATCGCCAAGCGCGGATACTACTATCAGCTCTATACCGGAGCGTTTGAGCTGGAGTAGGACCGGTTACTGACGGAGGGGGCCCCGGGGTGGCGGGGTAATTCCTCCGTGCTCAAACATTCTCGCTGCGCTGCGAAACTGCGCGCGGAGGAAATACCCCGCCACCCCGGGGCCCCCTCCTACGCGCGATCAGCCTGTCATTTAGAACGGAATATAAATTAGTGAGGCCCTGCCCAGTTGGCCAGGGCCTCGTTTTGTAAGGATGATTTGGGAGGTGGTGGAGGACCAGTCTTTTTGGGACGGGGCTAAATTAGCTGGTTCTCCATCCCAATATCGATGAATCAACAAATCGCAACTGATCCCTAATCCAAAACCAGCTAATTTAGCCCCGTCCCAAAAAGACTGGTCAAGCTAACGGAACGCAGTAGCTAAAAATCTCCGTCCCAGAAAAATCATTGCGCAGGTAGGACGGCAAAGGTAGCTAGAAAAGCCCCATCCTAAATGAGCTACAAGATTTCGGCTAGGAGCGCTCGGCGCCCATTTGTTTTATCACTGCAGGTAGAAAGCGCGATGATGCGTGCATCGAAGCCAGCGCCGTCCGTGTCCGCATGCACCGCCGTCTGCGAGATATGCGCGAGCAGAGTCTGCATTGAGGCCTGGTCCAGGTTTCCCGGCCCAAAGATAATGTCATCACTCGCGGCAAACGAACACACAGCAACGATGCGCAGGCGGAACGCCCCATCTTTTGTGTAGAGCGTGCCCGTGCGGTGCAGGTCAAAGAAGCCCCTGTCTAAAAACCGGTCGACATCGCCAAACATCGCGCCGTTATCCATGTGGTGCGCATAGAGCAGATTGTAGGAATCGGTCATCGCGCGGCTGTTGCGCGTATCCAAAAACACCGCTCCCGAAACCGCGGACTCCCCCAACACGTTTTTGTTGAGATATTCCTGGTTATCTTTTCCCTGAACAAAGGGATAGTCGATGTTGGTGCCATCGATGGTGACCCATCCGACCACGTCGGGATTTTTGGCCATCAGTTCCTGCAGGCGTGCGCAATCGTTGACCCCGGTGGGTTTGTAGTGCAGCAGCTCATCGCTGATGAACCCGCCGTTCATAACGTTGTTTGTATCCCACAGCGAATAGCCCCCGTACAGCAGCATGAGCAGCACGAGAAAGCCGGCAAACCACGTAAGTACGCGGTCGCCGGCTCGTGCCAGCCGAGCTATGCGTTTAAGCTCCATCGGCTGTAATCCTCGCTGTTTTAACGGCGGTTACGACGAGGACGGAAGAAGACCACGCCCATCACGGCAGCAAACGCGACGATTGCCGCATAGGGAACGACCGTCCGAATAACATCGGTCGGAACGGTAACATCCTTGGTGTTGGTAAAGGTCACCGTGGTGTCAGAAGTACCGATACCCTGCGCGAGAAGAATATTGGACTTTGTTTCGTTGCCAGTCTCCCCAATCTTGTACGACGTTTCATAACCTTCCTTCGTCTTGTAGTCGTCCTCAGTTACGGCATATGTGTCCTTCGATGAAAGACCATAAAAGGTGACGGAGTCGCCGTCTCTAAGGTTCACCGAAACCGTAGATCCCGATTTGACTACAGCTTCGGGCGTAGAAGTACCGTCTTTTTTCACAGTGACGTACTTATAGGTTTCCCCGGCAGCGCCGTTAAGGCTGACACTAAACCGGAAGTCCTTATTCTTGTCACCCTGGTTGCCCTTGACGACCTTTGTGATGGTCAGCTTATGGGTGGCATATTTGTTCACAAAGCCTGCGGCCTTCCTACCCGAGCTTGCTTTGTCGCTAAGAAGAGTACAACCATTAACAACATAGCCCGAGCCGCCATTTTCTGCGTTTTCTACGTAAACATCGAGGAAGAGCTCCTTGTACGTAACGTTGAGGCCATCCAACGGTGGCGGCGTCTGCGTAATCTTATATCGATAGATGCCCGGAGCCGTAAACTTTGAGGTATCAAGGCTGACGTTCAACGGAGCGGTTATTGTCTTAGTAATGCCGTCGGCATTATCTTGGCTATGAAGACCTTGGGCAGAAAAATTAACGGAAGACGACGGAAGCGTGGCGCCACCGGGCACTCCAGCAGAAACAGGCATGTTGTTACTCGTGCTCGCAAGCTCACTCGTCTCCGCCGGCGCAATCGAATAGCCGAACTCCGCATTCGGCTCCACGGCGTTCTTATTCATGGTAAGCGTCGAGGTGATTGTGACCTTGTTGTCATTTACCGGCAGATGCGGAGTAGCAGAGCCCTCCTCCGCCCACGCCGGCGCAGCAACTCCCACCAAAGCCAGCAGCATCGTGGCGGCCACAACTGCAAACGCCGCCAGTCGCCTCTTTCCAGTTTTCATGTTGTATCCTTCCTCTCGGGCACATGCCCTTAATAAAACCAGGCTTCGTGCCTACAGGTTCGACCTGCGCAGCACGCTGATCACGTTGCCTTTGATCTGCGAACGGGCAATCGGTCCATACAGGCGACTGTCGTGCCCGCCCTCGCGCAAATCTGCCAGCACAAAGAGCTCATCCGTTCCCAGATGCACGGGATAGTCCACAGCAGACTCATAGCGCGGCGTCGGCGTGGTGATATCGCTTTCCACCACAACAGCCCCGTTAACCATGAGCTCGCCCGACTCGGTAATTGTGACCTCATCACCGGGGCGGGCAACCACGCGACCCAGGCGCTCTTCGCCATCCGCGGTGTATACCACCACGTCACCCTCGTTAAAGCTCTGGCTGAGCCTCCAGTAGAGCATGACGTCACCCGAACAGATGCGGGGGGCCATCTCGCCAGTCGTGACTGCGCCCACGCCCAAGACCACACCAAAGAGCAGCCAGAGCGTCACGACAAAAAATGCCAGGCGCGCCAGAAAGCCCACGATATCGCGCCGGTCGTCCGCTTCTCCCAGATCTGGCGCCGCATGGGCGCCCAACCTCACGTTCGACGCGGCCGAATACCGCGAGCCCCGGGGTCTTCCCTGCGGGGCCGCTCGTGCGGCTGGCCCATCACCAGCATTGCTGGCGCCATGTCTTCTCATAGGCGCCCGCCCCTCTTGGAGCCGCGGCGTAAACGCAGCGCAACCATGCCCGTAGCCAACAGCACGCCGGCGGCCAAAATCGCCAGGGCATAGATGGGGTTGCGCGTAATACCCGTAGGCACCGCGACCTGTCGGGAATTGGTGGCCTTAGCTTCAACGGCAACGGTCACACGCGGACCGTTGAGCGTGCCGCTCGCACCCGTAAGCTCGGCGTGGTACCCCAACGACGAATAATCGTCTTCGCTCACGGTATAGACCGCGTTGTAATCCAGCGCCTTAATCGAAACGGTCAGGCCGTCCTTAACGGCAAACGGCACGGTCGCCTTGCCCTGGCCATCGGCCGTAAAGGCCGTCTTGTTTTCCACGGTCTCGGCCCGATCATTCGGTCGCGCCACGAGCGCATGGCTGCCTTGGGCAGACGCATCCGAATACTCGATGGCGTAGGTCTGACCAGCCTTGAGGCCCGTAAAGGTCGCCGTCATCTTAAAGTAGGCACGCTTGTCGCCCATATTGCCCGTAACGCTCTTGGAAACCTTGAGTGTGTAGGTGCGCGGGGTGAATCGTGCGTATACGCATCCCGTATGGCGATCTTTTACGTTGTACGTATAGGTGGGTGAAGACGACAGCAGCTCCGGGGCGTCCGGATTCGATAGGTCGTACCAACCCTCAAAGTGATAGCCCTCCTTGGGAGCGGCCACCGCCTCCACAAACGTGCCGTCATCCACAAAGTAGGCAACGCCCGATTTTTTGTACGCGTCCTCGTCCTTGCCCGAGCCATCCCCGGCATCGATGGAGCCCTTTGCCCCCTTAAGCTTGGAGCTGACCGTGCCGCCCGTCGTTACGTTGCTCCACGTGCCATCGGCATTTTTAAGCTGGGCAACAAAGGCCTGACGATACTTCCATTGCGCCACGAACGTCGCGCCCTGGCTCTCGGGAATGTTTTCGACGGTTACCGCATCGCCCACAGCACCGGTATCCGGATTGACCTTCTTGCCCTTAATGGTAAGAGTGCCGGAATCCGTGGTGCCCTCGGGAGCTGTATGGGTCACCGTGTGTTTGGCATCGAAGCGAACGGCTTTTCCCGAGCCCGCGTACTCCCAGCCCATAAACTTCCAGTCGTCGTTTTGTCCAACGGCAGCATGGGAGGTATAGCTCGCTCCAGCGCCAGAAAGCTGTACGAAATCGCCCGTGGACTCATTGTACGGATCGTAGTGATACGCTTTGCCGCCGTTCACATCGTATTGAACGCCTGCCTTGGAAAACACGAGGTGCACTTTGTAGTGCTTCGTGACCTTGTCGACCTCAAAGCGATAGGTACCATCTTCCAATCTGGTCCAATGTGCGTCGTCGTCTGCGGAATAGAACTCGCCGTTGACAAAAGCACCGATAAAGACTGCCCCGTCATCGCGTTTGGCATCGACCATAAAGTAGGAGTTCTTCTCCTGTTTACCTACGTAGTTTTTGGCATAGGTAAAGTCCGCCGTCTTGGTATTGGCGTTATAAAAATACGTTCCGCTTCCGTTGGGCGTCGTGTATGTCTCGATGCGATAGAACTCCCTAAACGAGATATTGTCGAGGAAGTTGCCGGTCGAATTGCTCCCGTTGGCCGTGTTGTAGGCCACAAAAGCAAAGACGCTCTGGTTTTGGCCATCCGGAATGGTGTAGGTATAGTCGTAGTCAACCTTTTTGCTCTGCTCGAGCGCGTTGGAACCGTAGGAAGCCCACGCGTCGTTTTCGGACGCCATGATCCATACGCACCATTTTTCGGTATGCTCCGCATCGGCCGTCCATGAGAACGCGCTTCCGCTGGACGCATTGGCAAATCCGCCCACTTTGTCAAACTTGGTTGAATACAGGATGATCTTTTTGCTGCAGCCCGATTGGGAAAAATTGACCACATCCAAGCCGACATAGTTGTCGACGCTCATTTGAATCCATTGAACAATTTGCTGGTACTGATCGAGTGCCTTTTGATTGTCCTTGTACGGCTCGTTTTCTTGTCGCGGACCGATGATAAGGGCCATGGCGTCTCGACCCGAGCGGCCGCGGTGGTCGAGCCCCCACTCGTACTGTTTTCCCGGCTCGGTCGTCACATATTGGTAGAGCGAACTCGCCTCGTGTGCGTTGAGCTCGGCTGCATAGTCACCATCGGAGGGCGTAAACGTAACAGAATGCCCAACTGGGTCGATATAGTAGTCGTTCTTGGCAACGATCTCGATACGATGGTCCGTCTCGGTCGTACGCCAATGGGGCGAGCACAACGTAAACTTGCTGGGCCTCTGGTTCCCTAGATGTATATCCTCTTCAAAGCTGCCGTTAGCAATGTTCGTATTCTCGTTCTTAAGATTCGAGGTCGAGAACGCATAGTTTGTGAGCGTTGTCATGGTCTCGGACGAATTTTCCCAATACACCTTGGCAAAGTCGCTATAGATGTCGCGTGTGCCCTGCTTTTCCACGTGAACGTCGTTGACCAGATTACCAAACCACTCCCGGTATTGTTCGTTCTCCCCCGTAAGATTTGAATCGTAGCAAGTCAGCGCAAGCATCGTTTTGTCGGACGCTGCGGTATAGTCAGCCTGATAGGCAAACTCATCGTCTTCCTCGGGAAGATTTCGATAATAATGCGTGCTGTTGGTGCCAAAGGAGAACCAACCCTGTCCGTTAGAGCTTACGAGCCACACAGAAAGCGCGATGCGACCGTCGCTCTGTTCAAACGAAAAGTGGGATCCATCAGCACTGTTACCAGCAAATCCGCCGTTTGCAGCAAAGGGATCGCTGTAAACGGTGTACTGCTCAACGGTATTTCCCTGGGGCATCTTGACCTGCGCCTTAAGCCAAGCCCGCAGCTGCATAAGCTGGTCTTGGCCTGCGCTGTTAATCGACAGATTCTCCTGTTGAGGACCCATCGTGAGCATCAGCACGTCGTGGTCGGTTGCGGCGCGATGGTTTAGGCCCCACTCGTACGTGGCGCCGCTCTGGGTGGAAAAGGTGGTGTAGGTTGATCCAGGTTCAAAATAAAGATTGGTGCCCTGTGGCCTAAAATTCCACGCAAGCGCAAAGTGATTGCCGTTAGCTTGTTTGGTGTTCGTTTGGGGCTTGAGGAGCTGCGTGGAAAGCTCGAGCTTCATCGTCTCGCCGATTCTCTCATTCGGAGAGGTCGTCGACCAGCCAGTAGCTTGGTTAAGAAAGTTTGGGTTTGTTATAAGGTTGCCATCGTCACCGTACGCGCGCGAGGGCAACCCCCCCGGCCATAACGAACACGCATAAGGCCGCTGCCAACATCATAAAGGTGCGGCGCATCGACGCAATATGACCGAAAGGACCCTGCACGGGCGCATCCCCCCCAGCCGCAGCCCGAGCTTTCGCGCAAGCTGCACAAGTAGTTCGTTTAAGCTTTTTGATTCTACAACCAGCCCAGGGCAAAAGCAAAATCATGCGTGACCGATTTGCAGTCATTTTTCGCATCATTTTTCGCATTGTGCTGGTAGTGCGGCGAAAGTAGCTAAAAAGCCCCGTCCTAAATTAGCTAGTTAAGGAGTTGGGCCATGGCGTTGACGAATTTTTGGACTTGGAGGGTGGGCTCGAGCGGGTAGTGCAGAAAGACTGGCACCTCGCGGCCGCACAGGAACGGCACGCCCACAAAGGCCGGGTGCACCCCTGACCATGCGCCACAGGTGAGTACCGCATCGCCCTTTTCCTCCGCCTCGTTAAAGAGCGCAAAGTCAAAGCTATCCACATCGATCACGTCCACGCCGCCGTCGGCCAAAAGGTCGATGCGTAGGCTGTCCATCGCATCGTTGCCGTGACGGAGCACGCGCAGGCGCATGCCCTCTAGGTCGGCAACCGTAATGCGATTCTTGCGCGCCAGCGGGCTCGCGCGCGGCAGGTCGATATAAAACGGTACGTTAACGATGTGGAGCTTTTGGCAAGCGTCGCCCCAGCGTGGGGTAGAAAAACTCGACTGCACCACATCGACCTCGCGGCCCAAGCTGCGCATGACGGTCTCGCGCTCGTCGTAGAGGTCACTTACCGGCACGATCTCAAATCGTAGCGACGGTTCCAGATCGTGGATGCCCGACCACATCGACAGCGTCTGGCGTCCTGGGCACATCATTGACACGCCCAGGCGCACGGCACCACCATCGCCCGCCGCGCGTCGGGCACGGCGCAGCGCGTCCTCGGACTGCCGCATGATCGAGCGCGCGTCGTCCACCAGCAGTGCGCCGGCCGGCGTCACCTTGACGCCCGAGTGCGAGCGCTCGAACAACGTGATGCCGAACTCGGCCTCGAAGCCCGACACCTGCTTGACGAGGGCCGGGGTCGACACGCGCAATCTTGCCGCCGCACGCGAGAAGCTCCCCAGCTCCGCGGCGGCCGATATGGCCTCAAGTCGTCGATCGTACACGTCAATCTCCCGTTTTCGCGCCCGTGACCGCATGGTGCCACAGGGGGTTGTTTTCGCAGGTCACACGCTCAATTGAGAATGAGCTGCATCGCACAGTGTAAACCTACGGTTAACGCCATTCTAACAAATATGCAATTCACCTGCGCAAATGCAAAGCATACGATAACCTGCGAAAACCACGTGGGTCGATTAATGAGAACGACCCACAGGGAGGCACAAGAAGGGAAGTTCCTATGAGCAACTGGCTTAAGCTCGGGGGCGATGTCTGCGCCGTAACCGGCGCACTCGGCGGTATGGGCGTCGCGATTTGCCGCGAGTTCGCCCGCAACGGCGCCAACGTCGTCCTGCTCGACCTGGACGAGGAAAAGGTCAAGGCCGCAGCCGCCGACCTCGCCGCCGAGTTTGGAATCCACGCCGAGGGCTACAAGATGAACGCCACCGACGAGGCCGAGGTTCAGGCCGCCGTCGATGCCACCATCGCCGACTTCGGCCGTGTCGACGTCCTCGTCAACACCGCCGGTATCCTGCGCTTCGCCGCCATGGAGGACCTGCCGCTCTCCGACTGGAACGAGGTCATCAACGTCAACCTCACCGGCTACTTCATCACCTCGCAGCGCTTTGGTCGCGAAATGATCAAGGCCGGCCAGGGTCGCCTGGTGCACGTCTCGACCGTCGCCAGCCACTCTCCCGAGACGTTCTCGGGCGTGTACAGCTCCACCAAGGCCGGCGTCAACATGATGTCCAAGATGCTCGCCGCCGAATGGGGCCCCTACGGCGTGCGCTCCAACTGCGTCGAGCCCTGCTTCGTTAAGACCCCGATGTCGGCCAACTTCTACGCCGACCCCGAGGTCGAAAAGAGCCGCAGCCGTCTGATCGCCACGCGCCGCATCGGCGAGGTTAGCGATATCGCCAACGCCGTCATGTTCCTGGCGTCCACGCGCTCGGACTTTACCACCGGCGACGCCATCAAGGTCGACGGCGGCTTCTCCAACATGATGGGCGACCTCACCGCCAAGCCCGGCGGCCGTCGCGCCTATGCCGACAACTACCTTAAGAACAAGGGTGTCGAGCTCTGGTCCGATGAGTCCGGCGTCGCCAAGCCGACTGACCAGTAAACCAACCTGACAGGGAGGCCCCGCGGACACGCCTGTTCCTCCCCCGTATCGATTAGAAAGAGTCCAATGGCTTCCACCAACTCCAACAAGGGTCGCGCCGTCGTGCTTTCCGCCGCGTGCGTCACCATGTTCTTCATCAGCTCCATCGCGCTGTATTCCGTCGTGAGCAAGAACCTGCTCGCCGTCTACCCCGAGTGGTCCAGCGCTCTTACCTGGGCCTTCCCCGTCTTCCAGACCATCATGGCCGTGACGGGCATCTTCGCCGGCCGCATCTCCGATAAAATCGGCCCCCGCAACGTCGTGATCGCCGCCGCCGCGTGCTACGGCCTGGGCTGGTTCATGTCCGGCACCGTCACCGAGCCGTGGCAGTTCTACCTGTGGTTCTCGCTCGTCGCCGCCATCGGCAACGGCCTGGGCTACAACCCCGCGCTCACCACCGGCCAAAAGTGGTTCATCGACAAGAAGGGTCTCGCCTCCGGCATCACCCTGGCCGCTTCGACCGCCGGTCCCGCCGTGCTGTCCCCGGTGCTCGCCTCGCTGCTCATCCCGAGCCTGGGCATCTTTGGCGCCCTTAAGGCGCTCGGCGTCATCTTCTTTGTGACGATCGCCGCCTCCGCCCTGTTCCTGAAGGCCCCCGAGGCCGGTTGGCTGCCCGAGGGCTTCGAGGCCCCCAAGGGCGGCGCGCACGCTGGCACCTTCGGCGACCTCACCCCGGGCGAGATGGTCAAGACCCCGCGCTTCTGGGTCCTCATCGTCACCTTCGCCTTTGCCGCCACCGCGGGCACCCTGCTCGTGGGCAAGGTTGCCTCCATCGCCGCCGTTCAGCTCTTCGCCGACCCCACGAGCGCCGCGGCCGTCGCCCTCGGCGGTGTGGTGGTCTCCGTCAACACCTGCGCCAACCTGGTCGGCCGTCTGTCCTTTGGCCAGATCATCGACAAGCTCGGCGCCTATAAGTCGCTGCTCATCAGCCTTGTCGTCACCATCGTCGCACTCGTCATCATGTCGATGAGCTTTACGCAGGCCATGTTCTTTGTGGCGCTCGCTCTGCTCGGCTTTAGCTTTGGCGCTCTGCTCGTCATCTACCCGCCGCTCACCGGTGGCGCCTTTGGCACCAGTAACATCGGCGTCAACTACGGCATCATGTTTTTGGGTTATGCCGCTTCCACCTGGATCAGCCAGCCCATCACCGCCGTGCTGTATCACGCCGAGGCCGGCAGCGCCGCCTACCAGCAGTCCTTCTACGGCGCCATTGTGATCGCCGCCATCGCCGTCGTGCTCACCGTCTACATGATGGTCTCCGACAGCAAGAAGAAGTCCGCCTAGTTTTACCGATGCGACAAAGGGACAGCCCCTTTGTCGCATTCCACTGGTCACCAGTATTAAGGAGTCGAAATGCCTGAGCTCAACCCCGTCCGCATTGCCGTTATCGGTGCCGGCGCCATGGGCCGCAACCACATCCGCTTTGTCACCGAGGAGCCCGAGGCCGAGCTCGTCGCCATCGCTGACGCCTTTGAGGGCGCCCGCGCCACGGCCGAGGCCGCCGGCGTGCCGTTTTATACCGATCCCGCCCAGATGATGGACGAGGTCAAGCCCGAGGCCGTCATTATCGCCACCCCCAACGACCTGCACCTGGGCGTTGCCCGCGAGGCCATCAAGCGCAACATCGTGCCGCTGGTCGAAAAGCCGATCTCCAACGACCTCGAGGATGCTCAGGCCTTCGCCGCCGAGGCCGAGACCGCCGGCGTGCCCGTGCTCGTGGGTCAGCACCGTCGCCACAACCCCTTCGTCAACAAGGCCAAGGAGATCATCGAGTCCGGCGAGCTGGGCAAGCTCACCGTGTCGAGCTTCCACTATATGATCTATAAGAATGACGAGTACTTCGATGTCGAGTGGCGTCGCAAGAAGGGTGCCGGCCCGATCCTGGTCAACCTGGTGCACGACGTCGACCTGCTCCGCTACCTGCTGGGCGAGCCCGTTGCCGTCCAGGGCATGCAGTCCAGCGCCGCCCGCGGTTTTGAGACCGAGGACTCCGCCGTGGTCAACGTCCGTTTTGCCGATGGCGCGCTCGCAAGCATGACCATCTCCGACGCCACCGCCAGCCCCTGGAACTGGGAGGCAACCGCTCGCGAGGATCCGCAGTATCGCCCCTTCGACGCCGACGCCTACTTTATTGGCGGTACCTTGGGCGCCTTGTCGCTGCCCCGCCTGCATCAGTTCTCCTACGACGGCGCCTCCAACTGGCACAAGCCGCTGCAGATGGAGATCCCGGCCGTCGACCCGGCGCTGCCGCACAAGATGCAGCTCAAGCACTTTGTGAAGGTTGTCCGCCGCGAGGTCGAGCCCGTCGTGACCCCCGCCGACAACGTTAAGACGCTCACGCTTCTCAACGCTATCAAGGAGGCCGCCGAGACCGGCCAGCTCGTCGAGCTGTAACGCCTTAGGGCAGACCGCGGCAGAAGCCCCATGCCGAACCCTTCGGTCCGCCACCAACAAGCCCCTCTTCTTTGCCCCGCGAGCAGCCTCCTGCCCGCGGGGCATTTTGCTACCTTTCCGACGATTTTTCTGGGGCGAGGGGCCATTTTGCACCTCGGCCTGATTCGTTCGCCACGAAATGCGCCTATCTACTACGTTTAACCGATCGCCCTCAACCGTGCCAAATTTCGCGAAGTAAAAACCGCAGGCAGACGGCTTGCCGATTTTCGGTAAAACCAAGCATGGTCGACCCATGCGGTTCAAACGTAGTAGATGGGTCGTTTTCGTGGCGCGGCTCCAAAACAGTCTTTTGGGACGGGTGGTATCCTTGGTAGCCCTGTGCTGCAAACGCACCTTAAACGCAAGGAGTCCCATGGATCTTATCGCCCAGCTCGCCCGCGAGCTCAACCTTAAGGACGCCAACGTCGAGGCGGCCGTCAAGCTCATCGACGAGGGCAACACCATCCCCTTTATCTCGCGCTACCGCAAGGAAGCCACGGGCGGCATGGACGACGTCGCCCTGCGCGCCCTCGACGAGCGCCTGTCCTACCTGCGCAATCTTGAGCAGCGCAAGGAGGACGTCATCCTGCTCATCGACGCCCAGGGCAAACTCACGCCCGAACTCGAGCAGCAGATTCGCGAGGCCACGCAACTCCAGCGTGTCGAGGACCTCTACAAGCCCTACCGCAAAAAGCGCATGACCCGCGCGCAGAAGGCCCGCGAGGCGGGCCTGGAGCCGCTTGCCAACATGATCATCATGCAGGCGTCGGCCAAGGGCAGCGCACTCGACGCCGCCGCAGAATACGTCAACGAGAAGGCCGGCTTCGACACGCCCGAGAAGGCGCTCGCTGGCGCGGCGGACATCGTGGCCGAGACGGTAGCCGAGGACCCGGAGAACGTCGCCGACCTGCGCGCCTTTACGCAAAACACTGCCGATATCGTCGTCGAAGCCACCGATCCCGCCGAGAAGACCCCCTACGAGCCCTACTACAACTTTGACGAGCCGCTGCGCCGTATACCCAACCACCGCGTGCTGGCTATCGACCGCGGTGAGCGCGAGGGCAAGCTCCGTGTGCGCGTGAACGTCGACGGCGCCGCCGCCACGGCGCGCCTCGGCAGCCGCTGGCCCCGTCGCCAAGGCGTCTTCGCTCCCGTCTTTGACGCCGCCATCGCCGACGGTTACAAGCGCCTCATGGCCCCCTCGCTGGAGCGCGAGGCCCGCGCCAAACTCACCGTTCGCGCGCAGACCGAGGCCATCAACGTCTTTGCCAAGAATCTCGAGGGCCTGCTCTCGACACGCCCCGTGCGCGGCGCCCGCGTGCTCGCACTCGATCCGGGCTACCGCACCGGCTGCAAGGTCGCCGTCATGGACGAGACCGGCAAGCTGCTCGACCACGGCGTGGTCTATCCCACCAAGCCGCGCCACGACGTCGCCGGCACCAAACGCGAGCTCGATCGCCTCGTCAAGAAGGACGGCGTCAACACCATCGTCATCGGCAACGGCACCGCTAGCCGTGAGACCGAGGAAGTCGTCTCGGAGTTCATTGCCGAGCAGGCTCCTGGGCTGCGATACACCATCGTCAATGAGGCCGGCGCGTCGGTGTACTCCGCCTCCGAGCTCGCCAGTCAGGAATACCCCGACCTGGACGTCACCGTGCGTGGCGCCATGAGCCTGGGCCGCCGCCTGCAGGATCCGTTGGCAGAGCTCGTTAAGATTCCGCCTCAGTCCATCGGCGTGGGCCAGTACCAGCACGACCTTGACCAGGCCGAGCTCTCACGCACCCTGGGCCACGTGGTGGAGGACGTCGTCAACCGCGTGGGCGTCGACGTAAACACCGCGAGCGCAAGTCTGCTGGGATACGTATCGGGCATCACGCCGAGCGTGGCCAAAAACATCGTGGCCTACCGCGAGGAAAACGGCGCCTTTACCGATCGCCGCCAGCTTAAGAAGGTCCCCAAGCTGGGACCCAAGGCATATCTCAACGCCGCGGGCTTTTTGCGCATTAGCGGCGGCAGGAACCCACTCGACGCGACAAGCGTCCACCCCGAGAGCTACGAGGTGGCCACGTCCGTCCTGGAACGCGCCGGCGTTAAAGCCAGCGAGCTCAGCCGCGGCGGCGTGCCCGACATCGAGCGCCGTCTGGGCAGCATCTCAACGCTGGCTAGCGATCTGAACTGCGGCACCCTCACGCTCATCGACATTGTCAACGAGCTCAAGAAGCCCGGCCGCGACCCGCGCGATGACGCGCCCGAGGTGGTCTTTAGCCGCTCGGCGCTTTCCATCGACGACCTGGAGCCCGGCATGGAGCTCAAGGGCACGGTGCGCAACGTCGTCGACTTTGGCGCCTTCGTCGACGTGGGAGTGCACCAGGACGGCCTCGTACATATCTCTAAGCTGGCCAACCGCTTTGTCAAGCACCCCAGCGACGTCGTGCGCGTCGGTGACACGGTCAAGGTGTGGGTCGAAAAGGTCGATCGCGACCGCAAGAAGATCTCGCTCACCATGGTGCAGGGCAAGTAAACCGCCAAAGCAAAGGTACCCCCTGTAGCGATGTGCAAAATCGCGAGTATTCTGCAAATTCCACCGTTCCGGATGCCCCTCAGAGACGAAAAAGCAAAAAACAGCCCCCGTTTTAGCGTCGTCAGAGCCAAAACGGGGGCCGTTCCGTGCTTTATCTAGCTGGTAAAGCCTTTACCTTGCTGAATACTCTCAATTTTGCACGGCGCAGGCGGGGGTACCTTTGCCCACGGCAGGATATGGAAACCGAGCGCCGCGATATCCTTGGCAAAGCCGCGCACGGTGTCGAGCGAGACCTCGTACGGGTCGCGACCGATGTTCTTGCGCTTGGCCAGGATGCTGTTGGGCACTGTAATGATCTGGCAACCGCAGGCTTCTGCCTGGTAAATGTTGATAAGTTCGCGCGTGGACGCCCACAGGACCTCACAGTTGGGCTTGGCGGCGGCCTTCTTGACCGACTCCGTCATAAACGGAATGGGGTCGACGCCGGTATCGGCGATACGGCCGGCAAAGAGCGAGATAATGGACGGCGTCTCGGTGTCAACGGCCTCGACCATCTCATCGACCTGCGTAGGCGTAAAGATGGTAGTGACGTTGACCTTGATGCCGTCGGCGGAAAGCTTGCGGACCAGCTCGGCGGTGGACTCGCCCTTGGTAGTCACGCACGGAATCTTGACGTAGACGTTCTCGGCCCAGGTAGCGATCTCGCGCGCCTCGACCTCCATGGTCTCGACGTCGTCGGCAAAGACCTCAAACGAGACGGACACATCGGTGATGTGGGCCAGGACCTCCTTGGCAAACGCGCGGTAATCCGTCACGCCGCCCTTCTTCATAAGGGACGGGTTGGTCGTGAAACCCTGAACGTTGCCGTTCTCGTACATGTCGAGCATGCCCTCGAGGTTTGCACCGTCAGCGAACACCTTGATTGCCATCTGCCTGATTCCTTTCGCTAGCATACGGCCGATAAACTGCTAAACACTTTACCTACGTTTATCAAGGCGTGAGCTGCGGTTTTTTATCTTCTCGGCGAACGGTATAAACACCTCAGTGTTTGGTTTGATAAATCGATTGAGCATGCAAAAGCAAAGAGTCGCAGTTTGAGCAAACGTCAGAACGTGGGATTCATTAGATGAGGCCGAAATGCTGCATCGCTGTGACGGTGCCGTCGTGTGCGACATCATCAGTCACGTAGTCGGCGAGCGCCTTGACCTCGGGCATAGCGTTGCCCATGGCCACGGCCGTCTCGACAGCGGCGAGCATACCCAGATCGTTGCCGGAATCGCCAAAGCCAAAGGTGCGCGCGTTGCCGGTGCGACCCAGGTATTCCAGCGCTCGCGCCACGCCCACGCCCTTGTCAATGCCCTTGGGGCTCAGCTCGCGATTCTGGCCACCGGTGTTGCACAGCTCAAACTCGCGATCGATAAAGCCGTCATCGTTGGCCACGCGAGCCAAACTGGGCACACTGAGGCATACCTTGCCCACGCGCAGACTGCCGTCGACGCGCATTTCCTCGGTGCTGTGCACCACAGAAGTGCCGATCAGAGACGACTGCTCAACACCCGCGGGTTCCAGGGCAAAAGTAGCCACGTTGGTCTCGAAAAAGGCCTCAATCCCTGCCGCGGCCATACGGCGCGCAAGCTCCTCAATAACGTCCTCGTCAAAGCAGTCCTCATGCACCACGCGGCCCTCGACCTCGAGCGTCGCTCCCGCCATGGCAACGACACCCGCCGGGTTCAGCGCGCGCAGGCCATCGGCAATCAGCCACAAGGGACGACCCGTGCAGATAAATGCATGGTGTCCCGCGTCGCGCAGACGATGAAACGCCTCGACGACCGCCTGCGAGGGGTGAACCGCCGAAAAGTCCTTGTCGGTCATGTTGTCGGGATCGAACGACGTCAGCGTGCCGTCCACGTCAAAAAAGAGCACGGCGGAATCGGGGCACGCATCAATCATATGGGTTCCTTTCGGGGGCGAGAGTAAACGAAGTATCCATCATATAATGGAGCGACGCAACCAGAGAGGTCACCCATGGAATTTTACGCAAGCTGCCCCGAGGGCTTTGAGTCCGCACTCGCCGATGAGCTTAAATGCCTCGGGCTTTCGCATGTTCGCCGGCTGAAGGGCCGCGCCACGTTTGAGGGCGAGCTCGAAGAAGGCTACCGCGCCTGTCTGTGGTCGCGCCTGGCGAGCCGCGTGTTCGTGGTACTCGGGCGCTTTGAGGCGCAGGATGCCGATGAACTGTACGACAGCGTTTACGACATCGCCTGGGAGAGCATCGTCCGCCCCGGCGCCACCATCGCCATCACCGCCCGCGGCGTAACCGAGCAGCTGCGCAACACGCGCTTCTCTGCCCTGCGCGCCAAAGACGCGCTGTGCGACCGCCTGGCCGAGACCACGGGCCGTCGCGCCGATGTCGATGCCGCCGATCCCGATGTTCACCTGCTGCTTTCGCTGCGCCAGCGCCGCGCGAGCATAAGCCTGGACCTTTCAGGCGATCCGCTGTTCAAGCGTCTGCCGCCCGCAGCGACCCGCGCCGGCGAGGGCGCGCACGTGCTACGCCCCGACTACGCCGCCCTGGTGCTGGCGCAGGTCGGCTGGACCGCACTATGCGAGCGCGAGCTGACGGCCGACGATTACGAGAACGAAGCCCTTCCCACGCTGATCGATGCCTCGTGCGCCGGCGGCGGCCTGTTGCTGGAAGCCGTGAACATTCTGACCGACCGCGCCCCGGGCGCTGCACGCGAGCGCTGGGGCTTTGAGGGCTGGCAGCTGCACGACGCCGCCCTGTGGGAGCAGCTGCTTGCCGAGGCGCGCGAGCGCGAGGCGGCGGCGCGCGAGCGGCAGGCGCGCATCGTGGCCGTAGACATCGACCCCGCCGCCCGCAAGACCGCCGAGCACATGGTCAAGAGCGCTGGCTACAAGCGTTTTGTCGACTTTTGCGCCGCCAAGCCCGCCACCGTGCTGGACCATGCGGGTGCCGTCGCCGGTGCCGCCGTGGTCGCAGACACCACCGAGACCCCGCTTTCGCTCATGCACGACGCCATGACGCTGGTCGGCGAGCTGCGCCGCGCGCCCGAACTCGCTTCGGCACCGGTCGCCGCGCTCACCCACGACGAATTGCTGGCCCGCGCGCTCCATGCCGAGCCCGCGCGTTCCATCGCCGTCATGCCCAATAACGAGGAGGCGGCTCTTGAGGTTTGGCCCTCGCTCGACCACGCCGCCGCAGTGTTTGAGGCTGCGACCAGCGCGGATGCCGAGGCCGAGGTTGCGGATGCCAACGAAGCCAACGGCGAAGCCGCCGCTTCCTCCATGCCCGAACCTGCCGCCACGCTCGACTTGGGTGACGGCAAGCCGCT
This sequence comes from Collinsella sp., assembly GCA_018368055.1. Taxonomy (GTDB): domain Bacteria; phylum Actinomycetota; class Coriobacteriia; order Coriobacteriales; family Coriobacteriaceae; genus Collinsella. The sequence goes on from JAGZFB010000012.1 coordinate 60,042, forward strand.
GCCCGTGCTCATCCCCGAGTCCGAGCAGTTCGCCAACCGCCTGCGCAAGAATGCCCGTCTGCGCCGCAAGTGGGCAAAGCGCGAGGGCGTGAGCTGCTACCGCGTCTACGATGCCGACCTGCCCGACTACTCCGCCGCCATCGACCTGTACGAGGGCTGCCCGCAGACGCCGGGCCGCTGGCTCGTCATCGCCGAATACGCCGCGCCCAAGACCATCGATCCCGCGCTGGCCCAGGCCCGTATGCTCGACATCTTGGCCATCGCGCCGCGCATCCTAGATGTTCCCGCCGAGCATGTGCACGCCAAGGCCCGCATGCGCTCACGCGGCGGCTCGCAGTACAGCAAGCAGGGCGCCGGCAAGGGCGGCTCGGGCGAGCGCGCCAACATCGCGCGCCGTCGCCTGCCGCTCATCGAAGAGGGCGGACTCACCTTTGCCGTCAACTTTGATGACTACCTGGATGTAGGCATCTTCTTGGATCACCGCGTCACCCGCAACCTGGTGCGCGAGCACGCCAAACAGGCACGCCGCTTCCTCAATCTGTTCGCCTACACCGGCACCGCCACCTGCTATGCGGCAGACGGCGGCGTCGAGGAGACCGTGACGGTCGACCTTTCCAACACCTACCTGGACTGGGCCGAGCGCAATATGCGCCAGAACGGCTTTGTTGGTCCGCAGCATCATTTTGTGCGCGACGACGTGCTCGCCTGGATTCGCGACCAGCGCCAGACGCGCAACCGCTGGGACCTGATCTTTGTCGACCCGCCCACGTTCTCGAACTCATCCAAGATGGGCCGCCGCACCTGGGATGTCCAGCGCGACCATGTTGAGCTTTTGGCCGGCGTATCGCGCCTGCTCGCACAGGGCGGACATGCCATCTTTAGCTGCAACCTGCGTGGCTTCCGCCCCGAGACGCGCAAGCTCGCGCGCGCGGGCGTCGTGTTGGAGGACATTACGGCGCAGACCATCCCCGAGGACTTCGCGCGCAACCAGAAGGTGCACCACTGCTACATCGTGCGCCGCCTGCCCATCGAGGACGCCATGGCCGAGGTCGGCTTTAGCGCCGAGGAAATTGCCGAGCGTGTCGAGGAGCTGCGCAACCCCGAGGCCCGCAAGCCTCGCGCGGCAGTGCCCGCGCACGCGCAGACCGGCAACGGCAAGTCCAACTTTGCCGGCAAACCCTCCCCTGCCGGCAAGTCCAAAAAGAAGAAGTTCTACGCCAGCAAGCCCAAGGGCAAATAACAAAGTTGCGGTGGAATACGGACTGTTTTGCCTGGAATTAGGCAAATTTAGACCGTATTTCACCGCAACTCATATTGGGATGGCGGATGCCGACCTATCCCTGGATGACCAATCGGTAACCAATACCCACGTGCGTCTGGATATAGCGCGGATGCGCGGGGTCGGACTCGATCTTCTTGCGCAGCGTGCCCATAAAGACGCGCAGGCTCGCCAGGTCGCTCTTAGTTGCCGTGCCCCAAATCTCGTGCAGGATAAACTGGTGCGTCAGTACCTTGTCGGCGTTATGCGCCAGCAGGCACAGGAGCTTATACTCGATCGGCGTCAGATGCAGTTCCTCGCCATCCATCGTGGCGATGCCGGCATCAAAATCGATATGCAGCTCACCGGTATCGAACGAGCCCTCGGAGACAACGCCGCCCGTCTGCGCATACGAAAGGCGCCTGAGCGTCGTGCGAATGCGCGCGAGCAGTTCCTCGACCGAAAACGGCTTGGTCAGGTAGTCGTCGGCACCGGCATCGAGCGCGCGGATTTTGTCCGCGTCCTCGCTGCGCGCCGAGACCACGATAATCGGCATGCCCGACCATGCGCGCACCGACTCCACCACCTTGACGCCGTCCATATCGGGCAGGCCCAGATCGAGCAGCACAATGCTCGGCGTCTGCGACGAGGCGGCGGCGATAGCGGCATGGGCGGTCTCCACAGCCATATGGCGCAAGCCGTGCGCCTCGAGCGCGGCAACAATAAGATTGCGGACGGCGGGGTCGTCCTCAACGACCAAGATGAGCGGTTTTACGGCAGAGTTCGGCACAGCGCTACTCCTTATCAAACGAAACGTCGGCGGCAGGAAGCTCAATCGTAAAGACCGAGCCGTGCGGGTCCGCCGCGGCAACCTCTATGCTACCGCCATGTGCCAACGCAATGGAACGGCAGAGCGAAAGACCCAGGCCAACGCTGCGGTGGCTGTCGGCCAGACCATGGTTGGCGGTATAGAACGACTCAAAGATCCGCTCGCGATCCTCGGGTGCGATGCCCGGACCATCATCGGCCACCGAGCACGCCACGCGTCCATCGTCGACGCTAATCGAAATCACGATATGCGAACCCGCGGGCGTATAGGTGATGGCGTTGTTCACCAGATTGACCACCAGCTGCACCATCAGGCGCGCATCGACGTTGACGAGCGCCGGCTCATCGCACGCCACCACCTTAAGGTCGTGCTCGCGCACGGCCGGATTTACGTGGCGCAGCGCCTCCTCGACGATATCGTCCATGAGCTCGAGCGTGGTCGACAGGCGCATACCGCCACCCTCGAGCTTGGTGATGGCGAGCAGATTCTCGACGGTGGCGTTGAGCCACAGCGCATCCGAGCGAATGGATAGAAGCAGGCCGCGGCGCGTCTGGGCATCGAGCACCGCGGTGCCGGTCGAGCCCTGGTCGAGCAGCACGTCGGCATTGCCCGAAATACTGGTGAGCGGCGTACGCAGATCGTGCGAGATGGAGCGCAGTAGGTTGGCGCGCAGCTGCTCGTTTTTTGCAAGCACCGCCGCCTCCTCGCGGGCCTCCATGGCGCGAGCGCGATCAAGTGCCAGCTCGCCTTCGCTCACGATGGCATCGGCAAGTGTTCGCTCCTCGTGCGTCAGCACGTCGGGCTCGGCAACGATAGCCAGCACGCCCACCACCGAGGCGGGGTCGCCCGAGCGCGCGAAGCCGTCGCCTGTGCGAACCGTCAGGTAGATGCCATAAAACGCCGAGCCGCCAAACGTGGCGTCGAGCGGCGTTCCCACATAGGCGGACGCCGAGAGCCGCGGCGGCATCTGCGGCGCCAGTTCGTGCACCGGTGCAGCATCGCCCACGGCCGTGTATGTCGAACGCGGCAGCAGGTCATCGCCCTCGGCGTCGGCGCTGTACCACACGACCGGACAGCCCGAAAGACGCGCCAGCTGCGTGGCCATGGCGTGAACGATCTGCTGCTCGTCGGCGCAGCGCTGCAGCATGCGGTTGGTCTCGAGCACCATATGCGTGCGACGGTCGCTGGCGGCAGCCTGCGCCAAGGCCCGGCGCAGGGCTAACGCAATCGAGCTCGATACAAGCGAGACCACAAACATGATGAAGAACATGCCGGGATAGCCGCGGTCGATAAGCGACAGCGAGTAGCGCGGGTCGACAAACAAGAAGTTGTAGAGCGCCACGGCGGCAGCCGAGCTCAGCAAGCAATACAGGCGACTCCAGGTAAAGAATGCGCACAGCTGCACGGCGAACACATAGACGATCATGATGCTCGGCGCGAGACCCGGATGGTCGAGCAGCGCGCCCACAATCGTCGCCGCGACCAGCAGTCCCACCGATACGCAGGCGTCATACAGAGGAGTGCGGCGCGCCAGCGTTGTGCGCCGCCACCAAAAGTTATCGGCAATATCGCCGTCCGTACGGACGTCCATCAGCGCCCCGCTCCTCTCTCAAAAACAAAAACCACCACAAAGGGACAGGCACCTTTGTGGTGGTTTCCCTTGTGGTGGTTCCAAGTGTATAGCCTTTGCAGCCGGCGGTCGCTAGACAAACAGCACGTGCGCGAGCAGGGCACACACGCACACCGCTCCAAATACCAGTGCCACGATCGAAATTACGCGATCGGCCATATCCATGTTGGCACGGTTCGTCAAAAACCGATCTTCGGCGGCGTCGGCGCGTGCCTCACGTACCAGCTCGGCAACCACCTCGCGGCCATCAAGCATCTTTGCATCCATGTTTGCCTCCCCGGTCTCAATCTTGTCCATCGAAAACCAACTCCGTGCAACCCGTCGGCGCCTACGGCCGCTCGTTGGGGGCCAGGCGCTGCATCTTGTTCACGGCCTTGAACTTGGTGAACAGCGGCACGTACTCAAAGCTCACGTTGGAGTTCTCCAGGCCGTACCAGCGTGCAGGCGTGCCGGCGGCGCGGCGGATGATGTACTTGAGCGTGATGGCCGTACGCTCGCTCGGCTCCACATCGCTTTCGGGCGCCAGAAGCTTACGGATCAGGACGAACTTGAACGTACCGATGTTGCCCGGATCCTTGTAGACCGAGTAGTCATGCGTCTGCGCCGGCAGCTCGCCGGTGGCAGCCAGGTCCTGAACGACCTGACGCAGATAGGCATTGACGCGCTGGTTGATCTTGTAGCCCAGGTACAGATGCACGCGGAACACGTAGTCGGTGCCGAACGTCTCGACCGAATAGGCAAAGGTATGCGGCTCGTCCATGGTCTCGACATTCACGAACCACCAGGCGCGAGCGCGCTTGGGATGCTTGTCCAAAATCGAGTAGACGATGTCGCGGTCGATGTAGTCGGTATGGGTGTCCTTGGTCAGGTACACGACGTTGTCGCTCATGCGCTCGTAACGGTCGTCGTCGCGCAGGCGCTTGAGCTGCGGCAGGTAGCTGCGCAGCGGCAGCAGCGTAAACTGGCGCTGCTCAACAGCCGTACCGTTGTACCAGCACACCATGATGCCCATGATGAGCGCGGCCATGAGGATGGTGAAGTAGCCGCCGTGGAAGAACTTGGTAAGTGAGCTCACGAAGAAGAAGCCTTCGAGCAAAAGGAAGAAGGCCGCGAAGATCCACGGAGCAACCTTGAGCTTGCGCTCCTCGTGCAGGTAGAAGAAGAGCAGCAGCGTGGTGCACATCATAGTCAGCGTAATGGCAAGGCCGTAGGCGGCTTCCATATGCGCCGAGTTCTGGAACAGCAGCACCACGATGACGCAGCCGACAAGCATGACGTTGTTGACCATGGGGATGTAGAGCTGGCCCTTGGTCTCGGCAGGGTAGAAGACCTGCATGTGCGGCATGAGGTCCAGACGGCTGGCCTCGGACACCAGCGAGAATGCGCCGGTGATGAGCGCCTGCGAGGCAATGATGGCCGCGACGGTGGAAAGGCCGACGGCAAACGGGCGCAGGCCCGGGGCGAGCATCTGGTAGAACGGGTTGAGGTCGGCAATGCCCATGAGCTCGGGGTTGGCAGCGTTGTTCATAAGCCAAGCGCCCTGGCCCATATAGGAAAGCAGCAGGCAGCACTTAACGAACGGCCAGGTAGCGTAGATGTTGCCGCGGCCGACGTGGCCCATGTCGGAGTAGAGCGCCTCGGCACCGGTGGTGGCGAGGAAGCAGCTGCCCAGAATCATGATGCCCGCGTGGTTGTTGGGGCTCAGCAAAAAGGCGATGCCGCGCACCGGGTTGAGGCACAGCAGCACGGCGGGGTGCTGGAAGACAAAGAACAGACCCGTGCCGCCCAGGAACAGGAACCACAGCGTCATGATGGGGCCAAAGGCGTGACCGATCTTGGCCGTACCGATGCGCTGTACCAAGAAGAGCACGATGATGATGGCGAGCGTAATGGCGACGACGCGGCCTTGGTCATCGCCCAGCACGGCATGGACCGCCGGGATGGTGCGCAGGCCCTCGATGGCCGTGGTAACGGTAACGGCCGGCGTGAGGATGCCGTCGGCGAGCAGCGCGGCGCCACCTAGCATGGCGGGGATGATAAGCCACTTGCCACAGCGCTTGACCAGACTGTACAGGGCAAAGATACCGCCCTCGCCATGGTTATCGGCGCGCAGCGAGATGAGCACATACTTGATGGTGGTCAGCAACGTGACCGTCCACACGACAAGGGAGAGCGCGCCGAGCACGAACTCCTCCGTGACGCTTCCGATGCCGCCGTTGCCGGCAACGAGCGCCTTGGTTACATACATAGGGCTGGTGCCGATATCGCCGTACACCACGCCCAGCGTGACGAGCATCGCCGAGATGCTCACAGGAATCGCAGCGTGCGAAGCTGCCTCCTTGGCCTTTTGTTCCATAAGCCGGTTTCCTCCCAACTTTAATGTTCGAAGGAATTATAGGTAATCGGCCCATGTTTGAATGGCACTGTTTTCCCAGCTAGATAAACATTTATACGGCCTTTAAGCCACCTCGGCGATATGGAATGTGACAAAGGGACTGTCTCTTTGTCGCATCCGTCATTTTCCGAGCCAATTTTTGAACCACCACTCCATGGAGCGGCTCATCTCGGCCATAAAGGGACTCGTGTGCTTGCGGGTATAGATGTCCACGACGCGCTCCCCCACCACGCGGGCATGCGGACGGAACATCGCGTCCATCTCGGCCACCTGCGCGTCCATGGTCGCGGCATCGGCGCGGCAGTAGCGCTCCTCGTGCACCAGGTTCACCACGGGATGCGCAATGGCCGGACGCTCCTTACGGGGCGTGCCGATGATGAGCATCGACAGCGGCATGGTATAGGGCGGCAAGTCCAGCAGCCCGGCAACTTCCTCGGCATTCTCGATAACATCGCCGATGTAGCAGCTCCCCAGCCCCAGGGCCTCGGCGGCGACCACGGCGTTTTGCGCGGCGATCACGGCGTCCTGGGCCGCGATGGCAAAGTCGCCCAAACCCGGCGCGCGGCGGGGCGCCTTACCCGTGCGCTCGACAAACTCGGGCTCAAAGCAGCCCACGTGCTCAAACAGATCGATCCACTTGGCATAATCGACCACAAATATTAGTGCCCAGGGCGCCTTGGCGATCATGGGCTGGTGGTCGCACAGGTCGGCCAGACGATCCAGCGTAGCCTGCTCGCGAATGCTCACGATGGAATACATCATCATGGCGCCTGCCGACGGCGCACGGCTCGCCGCATGCAGAATCGCCGCCCGCCGCTCGTCGGTCACCGCCACGGGACGATCGTCGTCATCACGCGCGAAGGCACGCGTGGAGGAACGGTGCTCCAACGTGTCCAGCACCGCATTGCCCGTGGTCTCGACCGGATAACCGTTCGCATCCACGCCCGCAGCTCCGTCGCAGCACTCGGCACCCGTCATACAAACCTGATCGCCCATAGCTCTATCCTCGCCAATTCTTTAAGAAGCCTTTACGTTTCCGTGTAATTCCCGTCCATTATCGCGCAGGTCACCACTACATTGCGCCACACCGCCGCACATGCGCGTTAATATGGCTGGTTGTTGTGCGCAGCCCGCAAATGCAGCGCATATTTAGGTAACAATCGGGTAAACCCCCGCTTTCGTAGGTTTTAAGTTTGTGAGGAGTCTCAGCATGTTCGCTGCCGCCATCTCGCTCGTCGGTCTTGCGGCGACCGTCTACCTTGTTTTGCGCGAAGCCAAGGCCATTCGCGCTCAGTCGGGCACCGTTGCCAAGGGCGCCTTCGCCTGGAGCGTCGCCTTCGGCCTGTTCCAGCTCTTTTTGACCGTCTGGGGCGCTATTGGCCTTGTCGCGCAAAACGAGCCGCTCGCCTTTGTGATGCTCATCCTGACCAACGCCATCCTCACCGGCTGCGCTTGGGCCAGCATCGCCCGCGACCGCATCGCCCCGCGCGTCTTTGCGTTCGCCGGGCCCAACGCCCCCGCCCCCACCGGCAAGCTCGCCCGCCTGCGCGGCGCCTTTGTGGGCAAACCGCTCGTCGCCGCCGTCCTGTGCCTGCTGCTCGCCGGCGTCTTTGCGCTGCTGGGCATGGAGGTCTCGTCCAACCACGACTTTACCTGGGTCTACCCCCTGTGCATCCTGCTCGAATGGGCCATCATCACCACGCTCATGGTCGGCCTGTTCTTCCTGTTCCAGCGCCACGGCGCAGCCCCCGCGGTCTTGGCCTTTGCCCTCTTTGTCCTGGGCATTGCCGAGTTCTTCGTCATCACGTTTAAATCCATGCCCATCCAGCCGGGCGACCTTTCGGCCATCTCCACCGCCGCCGCGGTCGCCGGCACCGGCTACACCTTCTCGATCTCACTGTTCTGCGTGCTGTCCATGGGCTTTACCGCCATCGCCATGCTGCTATGCGAGTACGCCGGCCTGGTGGCACCGCACCGTCAGAAGGGCGCCGCCAACGCCAAGCGCATGCTGCTCACCAACCTGCTCGTCGCCGTGCTGTGCCTGGGCGGCGTGACCGCGCACGTCACGCTCATCGACTACTACAACACCCTCGGCATCACCGTCTACACCTGGCGCCCGCTCGAGAGCTACTGGCGCGAGGGCTACCTGCCCGCTTTCATTAGCGCGGCGCAGTCCATCAAGCCGCCAAAACCCGCCGACTACTCCGTCGACGACGCCAAGGCCACGCTCAAAAAGTACGCCAAGGCCTACGACAAGTCCGACGCGGCCAAGAGCGACGAGCGCGCCGCCGCAAAGGAGCAGTTCGACAGCGAGAAGCCCACGGTCATCGCCATCATGAACGAGACCTTCTCGGATCTTTCGATCTACCAGAACATGCGCGCCGGCTACGAGGGCCCGCAGTACTTTAAGAACCTGTCCAACTGCCTCAGCCGCGGCAAGCTCTACGTGAGCGCCTACGGCGGCGGCACCGCCAATACCGAGTTTGAGTTTATGACCGGCAACTCCATGGCCAACCTGGGCTCGGGCCAACTGGAACCGCGAGAACGTCTACAAGGATTTTGGCTTTGACCGGTTCCTGTCCATCAACGATTTCCAGGGTGCCGATACCCTGCGCGGCATGGTGACCGACCAGGCTACCTATGACAAGATTCTTGAGCTGCTCGACCAGAACGCCGATCCGCAGTTTATCTTCGACGTGACCATGCAGAACCACTCGGGCTACGACACGGGCCTGCTGCCGGTCGACAAGCAGATGCACCTGAATATCGACACGACCGATCTGGACGCCAAGACCGTCGAGGACGGCACACTGTCCGATGTCGACGAGTATGTCTCGTGCATCGAGCAGTCCGACCAAGCGCTGCGCTACTTCCTCAACGCCTTGAGCAAACTCGACCGCAAGGTAGTCGTGGTGTTCTGGGGCGACCACCAGCCGTTCTTCCCGTCCAAGTTCAACGATAAGTGGTTTACCGGCGAGGACGATGCCACCCACCAGGAGCGCTTGTGGCAGACCGACTACATCATCTGGGCCAACTACGACGTTGCCGGTTGCGACCAGACGAGTGAGGTCGACGACCTGTCCACCAACTACCTGTCCACGCAGCTCATGCAGCTGATCGGCGCCCCGCTGACCGACTACCAGAAAGCGCATATGACGCTGCGCGAGTCGCTGCCCGCTATCAACTCCGTGGGCTACGAGGACGCCAGCCTGCGCTGGGCGCTCTCCTCCAACGTCACCGGTGACGATGCCGCCGCCGCAGCCGCCACCAAGGCGCGCGAAGATTACGCCAAGATGCAGTACTACGAGATGTTCCGCGACGGCAAGAACGTGTACACCGAGCACTTCCAGACCGAGGCCAACGAGACCGACCCCAACCTGGCACCGGGCACGACCAAGATCAAGTAGCGGGTCGCTCATAACTGGTTCGTCTGCCCGGCGGCGCGGAACGTAAGGTTCCCTGCTCGGACAGTCCTGCTCGCACGGAGAGCACATTAAGTGCTCTCCGGCTCGTGCGGAACTCGCGATGAACCTTACATTCCGCGTCGCCGGGCAGACGCCTCGGTGTTGAAGCGCGGCTTGTCATGGAGACACCTGCTGAACATATATAAGTTGAAGGCCACGTCATGTGGCCTTTTTTGCATCCGGAAACCGTGTCCCAGAATTCTTGTCTGGAATGGGATGCAGTTTCCGCTTGGGACCCGATTGGGAAAGTGTGTCCCACTATTCAGCTGGATTCCGGGATATATTTTCCGGTTGAGGCTCGTTGGGAAAGTGCGTCCCACTTTGGGGGCTGATTCTGGGACGTGGTTTCCGGTTGGCTCTCATTGGGAAAGTTCATCCCATTTCTCGGCCTAATTATGGGACGCAGTTTCCCGTTGAGGACCCTTTGGGAAAGTGCGTCCCGGTCTGGGCGCTCAAACTGGGATGGATTTTCCGGATGAGGGCTTGACGGAAAATGTGTCCCGTTCCGGGCGCTAATTGTGGGATGCAGTTTCCGCTTGCGGAGTCTCCACTCAACAGAAAACCCGGGTGGCCTGTTTTTTGGCTACCCGGGTTTTTGGGTTGTCGATATGTTCGACTGGCTACTAGTGGGTCTTGCGGCGCTTGATCAGCATGATGAGGGCTATCACTACGAACGTTGCTCCCGCTGCTGCTGCGGTGGCGACTAGGGCGAATGTTTGGTCGCCGGTGTTTGCGAGGTTCTTCGCTGTGGCCGTAGTCTTGACCTTGGTGTCGATCTTAGCTCCGTTGTCGGACTTGGGCTTGTCCGGGTTCGTCGGGGTCTCAGGAGTCTCGGGGTCCTTTGAGCCTTCGGAATCGGTTGGGCCGGCGGTGTTTACCAGCGTATGGTCCAGGAACTTCTTGGCGCCCGCACTTGCCTGTGAGAACAGGCGGCGCGTGCGGATCGGGGTGGCGTTCACCGTTGTGGGCGCCGTCTCCTCGGCCTCGATATTCACGAGCGTCGTGCCGGTGTCGAGGCCCACGTCGTTGTATCCCACGTGGCAGTAATACTGCGCACCGTCATCGTCTGCGGTCAGGTCAATCTCGAGCTTTGAGGCCGTTCCAGCCGCGAGGTTGCCATCGGCACCCACGAGCTTAAACTCTGTCTCGGCGCGGCCCTTGCGGTACCACATATAGGTCGGTGCCAGCCCTGTTTCGACCCCTCCGCAGCATCCGCCGCAGGTCCGCTCACGGTCATCGTCATGCCATCGGGCATGGTCTTGACCGTGATGATTGCCGAGCGAATACCTGTTTCGGTCGTGGATCCATTCTTAACGGCGGCGATGGCGAATCGATACTCCGTATTGGGCTGCAGCCCATCCCACTTGAGCGAGGTCTGCGTGTTGTCGGCAATCTTCCAGCTATTGACGACCGCATCCGCCGCATTGCTCTGCAGCATGCCCACGCCGTAGCTAAAGCCACTCTTGTTTGCGAGTACATCGTCCCAGCTAAACGTAACGCTGGTCGAATCGACGGCGTTTGCCGTAAAGCCCGTCACGGCCGGCGCGTCGGGCATCTCGACGTCCTTAACGTCATAGCCCACGATCCAGAACTGGTCGGTGTCCTTGGTGCCGAGCTTGTCGCCCGAGTCTGCCTCGAACTTGTCGACATCCACCGCGTTGACGCCCAGACGCCACACAAAACCGTACTTGCCCTGCGCGGCCTCGGGCAGGTTGTCGACGGTGCCGCCGTATTCGGTCGATTCACTCGAGGAGTTACCCGTAGTAAAGCCGGCGTTGGCACCAAAGCACAGGCCGCCAAACAACTCGTGCTTTGCGAGCTTCGCGCCCATGACAACGCTGCCGTTCAGCGTCAAGCCGAGCTCGAGCTCCTGCTCCTTGCCCTCCTCGACTTCGATGGTCTGCTCAATGCTCGCCCCCGACTGCGCGGCGGCGCCGTTAAACCCATCGTGCGTGTAGGCGCGCGTTACGCCAGGCTTGCCCAGGCCAAAGGAATCCCCAACGGGAGTCTCGCCGTTGAGCGTCGTTTGATAGGTTCCGGGTTCTCCCGACCGGTTGGTCAAAAAGTAGCTGAGCGGCGTCATATTGTGCTGTTTGGCAATGCGGTCATAGGCCTCGACATTAACGACCGAGGTCTGCGCGCCGAGCGACACGGGCGCCGCCATCACGCCCTTGCCACCAGTTTCCTCATTTTCGATCTCATACTCGTAATAGACCATCGGAATCGTGTAGAGCACGGCCTTGTCACCCTCGCCGGCATGCGACTCATAGCTTACGCTTGCGCTGACCGTGCGCTCGCTCCGGTAGTCATAGCATCCCTCGGCGGCAAAATCGACTGAAGCATTCATCGCGACCAGGGGCGGACCGGTCTGCACCTCGACGGCAACGCCCAACTCGGCGCCAATGGTATAGCCCTGGGATGTCCCCGTGCCCTTTTCCTCTCCGTATGACGTGCCGCCCAACACCAGATAGCCGTATGCCTGCTCCAGATCCTCAACATAGGGCGCATCCTGCAGCACGGCAAGCACGCGCGGGTTGGTATAGACCTTGTAGCGGTCCTTGTACGTGATCTTGACGCTGTCGTTGTCGACATCGGGCAGCGCGAGCGAGATAAATGTGCCGTAGGTAGTGCCGCGACGGTTGCTCTCGCTAATCACCTGCTCCTCGCCGCGGCGCACCTTTCCGTTCTCGTCGAGCGAAAAATGCGAGGCGGTCATCCAATAGTAGTCATCGTTCTTGCGCAGGTCCTCGTCGCGGTGCTTGCCCACCACGGCGATAAAGCTCTCGTTATAGCGGTCCGAACCCGAGACGCTGCCCGCCTTGACGTCGCTGATCCACACCTGTTCTATACCCTTGTGGTCATGCTTGTTGCTGCTGTTGTATTGCTGACCGCTCATGCTCATGGTTCCGACCATGGACCCCAAGCCCTGAGCCCCGCTCTGCGCCGTGTTGCAGGCAAAGTCGCGGAACACATCGCCGCCCACGAGCACCTCGTCAACCGCCAGCTGCTCGGACAGGCCGTCAAGGTTGGCAGTGGCAAGGGCAATAGGCGCCAAGGTGCACGGATAGCGCTTATCCTGAGCGCTATCCTTCCATGCGCTGTTGGGCACATGCATCAGCCCATAGGAGGCGAGGAGCCCGTCTCTGTATTCCTTACAATCGGAAAGCTTGAACTCGCCAGACTCCGAGTCAAAATACGCGTAGCGGTACAGCGCGCCGTACAGCCCCTTGCTGCCGTCAGAAGCGCCGTAATCAAAAGCGCTGCGTTGCCAGTCATAGCCCGCAAGAATAAGGCCCGTGACGGTTTCACCCGTCTTCTTTCCTTCTTCATCGTAGGCGGCAAACGTGCCGAACGTCGCATTCGCAGCGACCATGGTCTTGCCGTTCGCGGAGAGGGAGATTGCGCCCGCGTCGCCCAGAGCATCGACATGGACGAGCGCACCCTTGGATGCATCCCACGAAAACAGCTCGCAATGCGTCGACTTATCAATATTCTTCTTGCCGTAGGGTGCCGAGACCACGATGGCGAGGTCATCGCAAAAATCGCGATCGAGGTCGCCGGCCGCTAGCGAAACGACAGGAGCTGACTGAAGCTGCGTCCAGGAGTCGTTCCCGCCCTTGTTGTGCGTGGTGTAGTCCGCGGCGTTACCGGCATCGATCTTGACGACGCTTTGCTTCCAGTTGCCGCCCTCCAAGTCATACATGTCGACTACAGCCTTGCGCACGCCGTTCTCGTCGACATAGCAGCCCGCGTAGACAAAAAGCTCGTCGACGCCGTCGCCATCGACATCGCCCGCCTCGACATCAAAGACGGCGTCGTGCTCTTGCAGGTAACCGGCATCCAGGTACTTAAAACGGCCTTCGTACATCATATTAGTGTTGACCGTCACCGGCAGGTGTGTGTCGAGAGTGCGCGTACGCCCGTTGCTAAACGAGTAGAGGACCAGCTCAACCTTTCCGGCATATGACTTGCCGTCAATCGTCGTGGAGGAACTGTCGCCGTAGGCACGGAGCTCGGCAACGCGGCTCTTTTTGCCCGTGCTGGCGTCGCTGCAGAACTCAACACTCGTGGCGTGAATGCCCGAGAAACCGTTGTTGTCGTTGGCGAGTACTGTTGAGGACTCATTGTTGCTTAGGTACGACCAGGTGCCGCCACCGTAGTCGCTATGCTTGTAGAGATCGCTGTTCGTATCGAAGTTGTTGACGTTTTGCCAGAACTTTGCGGCGCCCCACACACTTCCATAGCCATCGGTGAGTTTGCTGCTGCCGCCAATGTCACCGCGCTCGACGTTCTCGAGCTTGTCGCGCAGAGTGTAGCGATTGCCATGGCTACCGTTAGCTGCCATATAGACCTCGCTGCGCGTGGCAAACGTCGTGGGGGTATCAGTGGAATAGGGGCCAACGGTATCGGCCGGAATGTCCTCGCTCGTGCCCAGACCCAGGGCTTGATAATCCTGCTCGGTCATATCGGTGATTGCGGGCGCGTCTGCCGCCTGGGCAACCTGGGGCGTGGCCGTGAAGCAGGCGACGCTCGTGGCGATCAACGCAGCAAGCGCCGCCGTCCCAACAAGCGGGATTTTCGACAGCCTACGGATACGGGGGTGTGGAACGTACATGAGGGACCTCGCTTTATTCGAGTGGAGTGGACTCATTTTTGCAAATGATACATCCGATGCCCGATATCACGTGTCTCATTTTCGCCAACGGCGTGTCTCATTTTTGAGAATCCGAGATGCCGCGGAAATCTTATCCCAGCTCAAAGGCCATTTCTGGGATGTATTTTCCGTCGAGTGCCTCATCGGGAAACTGCATCCCATTTCAAGCGTCGATTCTGGTCCCGTGTGTCCCACTTCGACCGCCCAGAGTGGGATGCACTTTCCGCAAAGCACCTCAACGGGAAACTACGTCCCATTCCAAAGGCAAATTCCGGGACGCACTTTCCGAAACCCCGCCCATCCGGAAAGCCCGTCCCACTCTGAATACATCCAGCGAACATATGCGAGCGTGTTGTCCAGAACGGCCTCGTCATCGGGGTGATGGAAAATATCGTCCCAGACGCTTGCCATCGTTGCGCCCACGAGTGTCAAGAAAAAAGCCTCGAGGATTTCGAGGCTTTCACCATTTGTATTGTTTTGCACGAAGGACCGCGAACGGCGAAGCTACTCTCCCAGCACGGCCTTCTTGGCGGCTGCAGCCATGTTATCCAGATCCTCCTTGGTGGGGTGATCCTTTGCGGCAACCCAGTTGTCGAGTAGCATCTTAAATCGGGCGTTTTCGGAATCTTGCTCGAGCATGGCCTCGTAGCGCTGCTTGACCGCGGGGCCCATCTTGCCCTGGCACATCGCCCAGCCTACAAGCTCGGCATCATTGGCCAAATTGGAGGTCACGCGATCGATAATCTGCCTAAAATACTCCTCACTGGCCCCAAAGCCGCAGGTGCCAAACAGGAACACGCGCTTGCCGTGCAAGGCGGAAAGCAACGCCGCGACCGAAGGCGTGCACGCGCCCTTGTCGCACCAAAAGCCGACGAGCACCGTGTCGGCCGCGCAGGCGCCCTGCGCCTCGAGCGCAACCTGATCTGCATCCGCATCGTCGCTCAACGCCGCGGCATGGACAAACTCAACACCCGCAGCCTGCAGCGTACGCTTGATCGCACCCGAAACCATCCTGGTATTACCGCTCTTGCTGTTAACCACCAAAGAGCACGTCATAGTCACGTTGCCTCGTTTCCTCCAAAACTAAAGCCACTAATGCAATTTATTAGATGAATATCTTAGTACTAACGTGACAGATGTAAACCACCGTCTGTCGATTGATTAATTTGCCCCACGGGCTTGCTCACTGGGCGAATTGGCTGCGGTAGAGTTCGGCGTAGAAGCCGCCTGCCGCTAGCAGCTCGTCGTGCGTGCCGCACTCGATAATCTGCCCGTCGCGCATCACCAGAATGCAGTCGGCGTTACGAATCGTGCTCAGGCGGTGCGCCACGACAAAGCTTGTGCGGCCAGCCATGAGCTCGTCGAATGCCGCCTGCACCTGCAGCTCGGTGCGGGTATCGATGCTCGAGGTCGCCTCGTCCAGCAGCAGAATCGCCGGGTCGGTGAGCATGACGCGCGCGATGCACAGCAGCTGTTTTTGACCCTGGCTAAACGTGCCGCCGTCCTCGCCGATTACCGTATCGTAGCCGCCTGGCAGCTGCACGATAAACTTGTGCGCGTGCGCGCGCTTGGCAGCTTCGATAACCTGCTCGCGCGTGGCGTCGGGACAGCCGTAGGCGATGTTTTCCGCCACCGTGCCCTCGAACAGCCAAGTGTCCTGCAACACCATGCCAAAGGCGCGGCGCAAGCTTGCGCGCGTGTAATCACGCGAGGAACGGCCATCGACCGCAATGCGACCGGCATCGATATCGTAGAACCGCAGAAGCAGGTTGATGAGCGTCGTCTTGCCACAGCCCGTGGGACCGACCAGGGCAAAGCGCATGCCGGGCTTGGCCTCGATGCAGATGTCCTGCAACAGCTTGCGGTCGGACACGTAGCTAAAGTCCACATGCTCAAAGGCGACCTCGCCCTGCGGGGCGGCAAGTTCCACGGCATCCGCCGCATCGGGCTCCTGCTCGCGCGCATCGAGCAGCGCAAACATGCGGCGCGCCGAGGCGTACGCGGTCTGAATCTGCGTAATGACGTTGGTGACCTCGTTGAACGGCTTGGTGTACTGGTTGGCATAGGACAGGAAGATCTGCACGCCGCCCACCGTAAGCGCCGCCGGCACGCCCGTGATCACGCCCACACAGCCAATCACAGCGACCACGGCATAGATGATGTTATTGATAAAGCGCGTGCCGGGGTTGGAGAGCGAACCCATAAACTGCGCGCGCTCGCCCGCGGTGCAGAGCTCGGCATTGAGGGCATCGAAGCGCAGCTGCGCGTTGGGACCATAGGCAAAGGCGTCGACAAGCTTTTGCTCGCCTACGTACTCCTCGATATGACCACCGAGCTGCCCTTGAATACGCTGCTGCGCCGTAAAGCTTTTGTTGGAGAGCTTGGCGATGGCGCCGGCCGCAAAGATGGAGAGCGGCGTGACGAGCACCACCACGAGCGTCATGGTCAGGTTAATGGAGAGCATAAACGCGAGCGTGCCCACGATGGTGATAACGCCGGTGAAGAGCTGGGTAAAGCCCTGCAGCAGACCGTCGCCCACCTGGTCGACGTCGTTGACCACGCGGCTCATAAGGTCGCCGTGGGCATGGCTGTCGATAAAGCTGAGCGGCATGCGGCTGAGCTTATCGCTCGCCTCCACGCGCATGTCGCGCACCGTTTCGTAAGACAGGCGGTTGACGCAATAGCCCTGCAGCCACTGGAAGGCCGCAGCACCTACGACGACAATCGCGAGCTTGGTAACGAGCGGCAGCAGCGCATCGAAGTCCACCTGCCCGGCGGCGACGATAAGGTCGATGCCCTCGCCAATGAGAATGGGCGTGTAGAGCTGCAGAATCACCGAGACGGCGGCACTCAAAAACGATGCCGCAAACGAGACGCGGTGCGGACGGACATAGCCCAGCAGGCGGCGGGTCACCGCACCCACGGGATAGCGCTCGGGATCGCCGGGCTGGCGCGGACCGTCTCCCAGGTCGTTGAGGCTATCGTTGCCGGACACGTTGGCCGTCATCGTGGCGACCGAACCGGAGGAAGTGTACGGATTCATTTAGCAGCCCTCCTTTGCGCAGACGGATGTGGGGACGGTCGGGGCGCCTGGGGCGGGCGCGGGCGCCGTACTCCCCTGCTGACCCTCGAGCTCCTCGCGGCGAAGCTGCGACTGGCAAATCTCGCGGTAGAGCTGGCAGGTCGTGTAGAGCTCATCGTGTGCGCCCAGGCCCGCAACCGAGCCGTGGTCGAGTACGCAGATCATGTCGGCATCGCGAACGGTCGAGACACGTTGGCTCACGATGACGGTCGTGAGCGGCAGCCCGCCCTCGGCGGCACCGCGCACACTGCGCTCGCGGATGGCATGGCGAAGCGCCGCGTCGGTCTTAAAGTCGAGCGCCGAGGCAGAATCGTCCATGATCAATATCTGAGGCGAGCCCACCAGGGCGCGCGCGATGGTCAGGCGCTGGCGTTGGCCACCGCTAAAGTTCTTACCGCCCGCCTCGACCGGGGTATCGAGCCCCTGCGGCTTGTTGCGCACGAACTCGCTCGCCTGCGCCATGTCGAGCGCCGCCCAGAGATCCTCGTCGGTCGCAGCCTCGTCGCGCCAGGTCAGGTTGCTGCGGATGGTGCCGCTCACCAGCGACGCACGCTGTGGAACGGTCGCGACCACACGGCGCAGCTGGTCGAGCGGCCAGGTGCGCACGTCGGCGCCCATCACACTCACGCTGCCGGTGCTCGCATCGTACAGGCGCGGGATAAGCGAGACGAGCGTGGACTTGCCGCTACCCGTACCGCCGATAATGCCAAGCGTCTTGCCCAGCGGGAGCTCCAGGGTCACATCGTTGACGGCATTTGCCGCGCCCGCGCCAAAGGAGAAGCTCGCATGGCTCAAGCCCAGCGCAGGAACGGGAGCGACATTGCCCGGCTTGGGCAGCGCGACCGGCTGGTTGCCCTCGTCGGTGATGCTCGGCACGCAATTGAGCACCTCGTTGATACGTGACGCACTGGCGCTCGCCTTGGTAAAGACCACGACCAGGTTGGCGACGTACACGATGGAGGTCAGGGTCTGCGTCATGTAGTTCACAAACGCCATGACCTGGCCCTGCGTGAGCTCGCCCACGTTGACCTGAATGCCGCCCACCCACAGGATGGCGCACACACCCAGGTTCATCACCAAAAACGTCACGGGGTTGAGAACCGACGAGAGCTTGCCCACCGCGATGGCGGTATTGGCCTGGTCATCGGCGGCTTGGGCAAAACGCTCACGCTCGTGGCCCTCGCGCACAAAGGCGCGAACCACGCGGGCGCCCGAAAGCCCCTCGCGGCAAATGAGCGCGATGCGGTCGAGCTTTGCCTGCAGCTGCCTGTAGTACGGAATGCAGCGCGCCATGACAAACCAAAACACCAGGCCGATGGCGGGCGTGCAAATCAAAAAGATGATGCCGAGCTTAAGGTCGATGGCAAGGGCCGCGACCATGGAGCCCACCGCTAGGAAGGGCCAGCGGATGAGCATGCGCACGCCCAGCGCCACAGCGAGCTGCACCTGGTTGACGTCGTTGGTGATACGCGTGATGAGCGACGGCGTGCCAAAACGGTCGAGTTCGGCATAGCTCAGCTTGTTGATATGCTGGTAGAGCGCGCCACGAATGTCGGTGCCCATGCCCTGCGAGGTGAGCGCCGCCATCTTTTGGCAGACGAGCGTAAACGAGATGCCGATCACAGCCATGGCGGCAAGCAGCATACCGTAGTGGATAACGGCGTTCACGTCGTGCGCCCCAATGCCCTTATCGATCATCTGGGCAATCACCAGCGGCGTCAGCAGGTCAAAGATTACTTCAATCAACTTGCACGCAGGACCAATCACCATATACCGGCGAAACTTACCACCAAAACGCCTGAGCAGCTCAATCATGTATAGGCGCTCCCTATCATCATTCACATTCAATTCGAACCATGATAGTACCGCCACCCCAAAAGAAGCGTAAACAACTCAACAGGGATTCGAATCCTTAGACAGGTAAGAACCAGTACCTCGGCACAGCCAACGACCGGTACTCCACACGAGATAAAATTCAGATAAATGCGCCTTTGCAGGAGCCTCTTGGACCATGTAGCAGCCGATGTTTTGGCAACGCCAGCGAGCGGCATAACGTCAGGAATTCAATTATCAGATAAATGTGACCCTTCAGGCGGTTTTGGTCGGCTACCCGCGAGTGCCGGCAGGGCGCTTGGTAGTCGAGCGATCCCGCAGGCAAAGCCGAGGACCAGCGAGACACCAAGCGCCCTGCCGGCACTCGCGGGTAGCCGCGGCACCAAAAAGCGCCTGCGCACTCGATGGATCCGGATGCCCGACAGAGGCTCCTTATGGCTGCTTCCTTCCGGACCTGACCAGATTCGGAACATGTCGTCATCCGAACCCATCGAACGCGCTAGGCGCTCGGTATATCTTACCCGCTCCAGCCCGATGGGGCAAGGTAGCTAATTTGGGACGGGGCTTTTGACTACTTGGGCAATCAGATCGACAGGTGGTCAAATAAGCCCCGTCCCAAAAAGACTGGTCTGCTGCCATGCCACAAAAGGGGCCTATCTACTACGTTTAGGCCGCAGGGGTCAACCATAGCCGGCTTTTTCGAAAATCGGCAAGCTTTCTACCTGCGGTTTTAATTTCACAAAATCCGGGATGGTCGAGGGTGCTCGGCTAAACGTAGTAGATGGCCGCATTTCATGGCGGACGGTCCGACCCAAGGCCCAAGGCGGCCAGCCTCGGATAGCCATTCTCGATGTTGCGGTGGAATAGTTCCCGTTTTTGCCGCCTGAGCCGCCAAACAGGAACTATTCCACCGCAACTTATAGGGAGTTGGGTTTTAGAGGCGGGCGAGGTCGTAGGATTGGGCGGCTGCTTCGCCGGCGCAGATGAGGTTGGTTGTGGCTTCTTGCGGATCGAGTGCCTGTTCCAGGTCCATGGGCTTGCGGCAGATCGGAAGCACCAAGTCGATGCCCTGCACACACACCGCATCCAGGTTGTCAGCGCGACCGCCCACGACAGCGATCACCGGTTTGCCACACCGCTTGGCACGGCGCGCCACGCCCACCGGCGCCTTACCGGCGGCGGATTGCTCATCCATATTGCCCTCGCCTGTAATGACCAGGTCGACATCGCGCACGCGCTCGTCAAACCCCACGAGATCGAGCACCGTCTCCACACCCGAGCGTAGCTCCGCGCCGAGCGCCAGCAACACCGCGCCCAAGCCACCGGCAGCGCCCGCGCCGGGCACGCCAAGCACCGAGCCAAATGTCCGTGCGTTCTCGGGTGTGCGCAACAATCCCTGGGCTCGCGCCTCGAAAATTGCCGCATCGAGCAGGCGACCGTAGCCGACCATCCAGCCGTCGTATCTGCGCAGCACCTCGACATCATCCGCCGGCAGGCCCTTCTGCCCGCCAAACACCGCCAGTGCGCCTCGACGCCCCACGAGCGGATTCTCGACATCGGAAAGCACAACGATACGAACATCATCCAAAGCCTGCAGCGCTGGCGCCAAATCGACGCTCGCCACCTGCTTAAGGCCGGCAAGACCGGGGGCGACATCGCATCCCTGATCATCGACCACACGCGCGCCCAGCGCCTGCAGCATGCCGGCGCCACCGTCGTTGGTGGCACTGCCGCCCAGACCAATATAGATAGTCTTTGCCCCGGCGCGAACCGCACGGAGTATCAGCTCGCCCACGCCATAGGTCGAAGCCGCAAGCGCCGCCGATTCCGTGCAGGGTGAATACCCAATACCCGCCGCCTCGGCCATCTCAATTACAGCCGAGTCGCGCTCGTCGTCCACCAGCATCCGGGCAGACACGCGGTCGCCCAAGGGACCTGCCACCTCGCAGGTCACAATCTCACCGCCGCACGCGGCAACGGCATCGAGCGTCCCCTCGCCGCCATCCGCCAGCGGCAATGCGGCCACCTGGGCATCGGACCACACACGGCGCATGCCCTCGGCAACCGCCGCCTCCGCCTGGGCACTCGACACGCTGCCCTTAAAGGAGTCGATCGCCAACAGCACACGGCGGGGTCGGCGGCACGCAGGACCAAAGTCAACCGCCGTGCCAGCATCCTCACCGGCACCTGCAAGCGCTGCGGCGTGAGCGGCGTGTGCTTCAAGATCGGCCCCACAACCGCAATCAGCGCCGCCCGCTCCGCGCAGACCGCCAAAATAGCTACTCAGCAGCTCGCGGCATTCATCCGCCAGGACCCCAGCCGTCACGTTAAACCGATGATTCAGGCGCGAGTCGGCATTCAAATCGTATAGGGATCCCAACGCGCCCGCCTTGGCGTCGCTCGCGCCATACACGCAGCGCCCCACGCGCGCGTTGACCATAAGGCCCGCGCACATGCAGCAAGGCTCGAGCGTCACGTAGACCGTGCAATCGGAAAGGCGCCAGCGACCGAGCGACCGAGCGGCAGCGCACAGGGCCGCGAACTCTGCATGAGCCGAAGGATCCTGATCGAGCTCGCGACGATTATGCGCCCGCGCGACAACCTCGCCGTCGCGCACCACTACGGCTCCGATGGGCACCTCGCCCACCGCCGCGGCGGCTCGCGCCTCGGCCAGCGCCTCGCGCATGAACTTCTCGTCGATTTCGGTGATCGTCATCGTTCGCCTTCCCTGTTGCAAATTCAAAACGATGCTATCATTACGACTCACGGAGAGATGGCAGAGCGGTTGAATGCGGCGGTCTTGAAAACCGTTGAGCGCGAGAGCGTTCCGGGGGTTCGAATCCCCCTCTCTCCGCCACCTTAGTGATTCACCGGCGTCATGGTCCGCTCAAACAGTGCATCGACCACGTCGGCCATCTCGGGTCGACGCTCAAGATCGTGGCCCGATTCCCACCAATTTGTGAACAACCGAATAATGCCACCGGCGATAAACTCAGACGTCGTCTCGAGTGACACGGGGGCCAGGGCATCCTCGGCAAGCACGTTCATCACACGCTCGCGGATGGAGCGGGCAATGCGGTCGCAAATAACGTTGGTCAACATGCCCGACATGCTGCTTGCCAAAATGTTATCCATGAGCCGCTCGTGCGCCAGAATCAAATCCATGGCATCGTCCAAAATCGCGTGCCGAAGCGCGCGCACGTCCTCGGCAGATACCACGCCGGCCTCATCGGGCTGTTTTTGCGGCAAGCCCGACATGAGCTCATCGATATAAAAGGCAAAGTAATCGTTCTTGTCGCGAAAGTGCTTGTAGAACGTCGTGCGGCGAATCATGGCGCGGTCGCACAGCATGGCAACCGTCAGGTCCTCAAAACGATGCTCTTCGAGAAGCTCGGTAAAGGCATCGAACAGGGCGCGGTAGGTTTTCTTGATGCGAAGGTCCACTGGTATCGCCATCCTCAGGGCAAAGACAACACTCGTCAATCTGTCGCATATCTTACACCTGTACCTCGCGCGCTTTGCCCCGGTGCCGACCCCGACGAAAACACAACGCTTACCGGAAAGTTCGGCACGGCAAAACGTTGCGGGTATACTAGTAGCGTTATACCAACGGCAGCTGGCGCATGCCGCCGCGGCCATTCGAAACGGAGACATCATGCTTCCCGTCATCATCGGCATCGTTGTTGTCATTGTGATTGCCTGCGCCATCGCCGGCATCTACAACAACATGGTCACCAAGCGTAACCGCATCGATAACGCCTGGCAGAACATCGATACGCAGCTGCAGCGTCGCAACGACCTGATCCCCAACCTGGTCGAGACCGTCAAGGGCTACGCCAAGCACGAGCAGGAGACGCTCTCCGCCGTGATCAGCGCGCGTAACACCGCCGTCAAGGCCACCACGCCCGAAGCCAAGATGGAAGCCGACAACGTGCTGACCGGTGCGCTGCGCCAGCTCTTCGCCGTAGCCGAGGCCTATCCCGATCTTAAGGCAAACACCAACTTTACGCAGCTGCAGGCATCGCTCGAGGATACCGAGAACAAGATTAGCTATGCACGCCAGAGCTACAACGACTGCGTGCTCAGCTACAACAACGCCATTCAAACGTTCCCGGCTGTCATCTTTGCCGGCATCTTCCAGTTTAAGGAGCGCCAGGGCTTCGAGGCCGCCGAAGCCGCCCGCCAGGCACCGACCGTCAAGTTCTAACAAATCCTCAGCGTATCCTTAATTGCGTATATGCATAAACCGCCCCGTCGAATGCATACTTCGACGGGGCGGTTTCCTTTGTTGTGAAGGTCCCCCTCTAAGCACCGTGCATTTTTAGGAGTATTCAACATAACCAAGGGCTTCGGGCGCCACGGTAAATGCCAAGGACCGCGAATATCCCTGCAAATCAAACGCTGCCAGCCCATACCCCCGCCCATCATTCGTAGAAAACATCGAGAAATCCCGATTTTTCGCCCGAGATCGGTATGCAGGGGCCTTCGATTGCAGAATACTCGCAAAAATGCACGTCGCCACCACCCCCACATGGCGCGAAGCAAAATAAAAGCGCGGCCTTCCTTTCCGGCGCACTCCGCAGGACGAAAGAACCTCCGCCGCACGAAGTGCGCAGCGGAGGCTCTTTCATGTCCGAGGACGCGCCGGAAAGGAGGGTCGCCCTCGGGCCGGACAGCTAAGACAGCTTACGCCACGGTGTAAACCCAGTTGTGCTTGTCCTCGACAGCACCGGACTGGATACCAGTCAGGGTCTCGCGAAGCTTCTTCATCACAGGGCCAATCTCGGTGTAGCCAGCCGGGAAGGTCACAGTCTCGTCGGCGCCGTAAACCTTGTTGTCGATCTCGCCAACCGGGGAGATGACGGCAGCGGTGCCGCACAGGCCGCACTCCACAAAGGTGCCGGCCTTGACCTCGGCCCACTCGACGGGACGCTGGTCAACGGTCATGCCCAGGTCCTGAGCAACCTGAACGAGCGAACGGCGGGTGATGGAAGGCAGAATGGAGTCAGTGTGGGACTGCGGAACGACGAGGGTGCCGTCCTCCTTCACAAACAGGACGTTAGCGCCACCGGTCTCCTCGACATAGGTGCGGGACTCGGAATCGAGATACAGGTTCTCGGCATAGCCCTCGCGGTGAGCCTCCATCGTGGGCTTGAGGGACATGGCGTAGTTCAGGCCGGCCTTGATGTTGCCGGTGCCATGCGGTGCTGCACGGTCATACTCGGAAACGCGCAGCTTGACGGGCTTGAGGCCACCCTTAAAGTACGGACCGACCGGGGTCACGAGAATGCGGAACGTGTACTCAGGAGCGGGAGCCACGCCGATCACGTCACCGGAGCCGATCATAAACGGACGCACGTACAGGGTCGCGCCGGAACCGAAGGGCGGAACCCAGGCGGCGTTGGCAGAAACGACCTGCTTGACGGCCTCAACGAACTTGTCCTTGGGGAACGGGGGCATCTCGAGGCGCTGCGCAGAGTTATACATGCGCTCGGCGTTCATGTCGGGGCGGAAGCAGACGATGCTGCCGTCCTCGGCGGTGTAGGCCTTCAGGCCCTCAAAGACCTCCTGGCAGTAATGGAAGATGCCGCCGCACTCGGAGACATGCAGGGTGTGGTCGGTGGTCAGGCCGCCCTCGTCCCACTCGCCGTCCTTCCAATGGGCCTCGTAGCTGTAATCGGTCTTCATGTAGCCAAAGCCGAGGCTACCCCAATCGATATCCTTCTTCTCGACAGTCATATGTCGCTCCTTACATACACAGTTGCAAACTCGCGAACCCGCACGCAAGGACCGAGGCCGGCCGCGTCGCAACGTCGCACGCCCGGAGCGTAGAGCCGGACGGGACACGCGAACAGCATCAAAGCCGATGGCACGTCGATTCGCATGCACGAGATTGTACTCCGCACGCGCGTCGGATAAAACGCTTTTCTTTAACTAAGTAAAGTATTTTCATTTGACCGAAGCAAAAGGGCCCGCCACCGTAAGCGGTGACGGGCCTCAACTGTACGGTCTGCGCGCTGGCTCGAGCTAGGCGTTCTATTTACCCAGCTTGGCCTTAACCAGACCGACCACGGTCGGGATGATCGACACGGCAACGATGCCGATAATCAGCAGCTCAAAGTGCTCCTGCACAAAGGGAATGCCGCCAAAGAAGTAGCCCAGCAGCGTAAAGACCGTCGACCAGGTAATGCCGCCCAGCACGTTAAAGACGACAAAGTTGCGCCAGTGCATGCCGCCCATGCCAGCGATAAAGGGCACAAAGGTGCGGATAAACGGGAAGAAGCGACCCAGGAAGATGGCCAGGTGACCCCACTTGTCCAAGAAGTCCTCGGACTTTTTGATGCGCTCGGGCGTCATGGCCTTGACCTTGCCCGAAGCGATGATCTTGCGGCCAAAGAAGTGACCGATCATAAAGTTGCACTGATCGCCCAAAATGGCAGCGGCCCATGCGGTGGCCAGAAGCGCCACGATGTTAAAGCCGCCGTTGTGGGCAAAGAAACCCGAGGCGAACAGCAGCGAATCACCGGGAAGGAACGGGAAGAACACCACGCCCGTCTCGATAAAGATGATCAGGAACACGCAGCCGTAGGCCATAAGCGGGCCGGCGGCGATCCAGCTGGCGATCGCGGTGCGCGGGTCCTTAAGCAGCTCGGCAATAAAATTGATGAAACCCATGAAGTAAAACCTCTCAGTTGTGGGCGCGGATACGTCCAAGTTGACCAGTATACGGTTGCGGTGCCCCCTCGTGCGCAACCCCACAAAAGCATGACTCCATTACCAGCAAGTTTGCATAACTGACACTTGTAGCGCAAAGCCGCCAAGATTGTCCTTTTTAATCCCTAGCGAATCGCTATACTTTATTGAATCGCATTGCCATGGCGCTAAGGGAGGGCGGCCGGTGAGCTTTATCAATACCATTCGCGAGGACATCAAGACCGTCCAGGCGCAGGACCCCGCCGCGCAAAACGGTCTGGTCATCTTTCTTTCCTATCCTGGCCTGCACGCCAAGTGGAACCACGTGCCCGAGCACTGGCTGTGGGAGCACGGTCATCGCTCGCTCGCCCGCGTGCTCTCGCAAATCACCCGCCACATCACCGGCGTCGAGATTCACCCTGCCGCGCAGATTGGCAAGCACTTCTTTATCGACCACGCCATGGGCGTCGTCATCGGCGAGACCACCATTGTGGGCGACAACTGTGTGCTCTACCAGGGCGTCACGCTCGGCGGCACCGGCAACGAGACCGGCAAGCGTCACCCCACCCTGGGCAACAATGTCACGGTGGGCACGGGCGCCAAGGTGCTCGGCAACATCCGCATCGGCAACAACGTCAAGATCGGCGGCAACTCGGTCGTCGTTAAGGACGTCCCCGACAACTGCACCGTCGTGGGCGTGCCGGGACGCATCATCAAGCGCAACGGCTGCCGTGTGTTCGAGGAGAGTTTCGACGCCAAGCAGCATCGCGAGTACATGCCCGATGACGCCGCCGAGCAGTCCGCCCTCAACCGCCAGGGCATCACCGAGAATGCCCGCCGCGTCAAGGAACTCGAGCGAGAGGTGGCCGAGCTCAAGGCCCTCGTCGCCAAGCTCGTGGACGAACGCTAGGAACGCAAGCGGCACAAAACGACATCGGCATCAACGCAAAGGCGCGCCAGGGAATTCATCCCCGGCGCGCCTTATTTGTGATGTGGCAAAGAGACTGTCCCTTTGTCACATTATGCGAACTGGCTCAGATAGAGGTCGGCGTAGGCACCCTCGGCAGCCAGCAGCTCCTTATGCGTGCCCTGCTCGATAATGTTGCCGTGATCCATGACCAAGATCAGGTCGGCGTCCACGATCGTCGACAGGCGGTGTGCGATCACAAAGCTCGTGCGCCCGCGCATAAGCGCATCCATGGCACGGCCGATGGCAAGCTCGGTACGCGTGTCCACGCTTGAGGTCGCCTCGTCCAGGATGAGAATCGCCGGGTTGTTGAGCAGCACGCGTGCGATGGTCAGCAGCTGACGCTGGCCCTGGCTGATGCTTTCGGCATCGTTGGCCACGCGCGTGTCGTAGCCCTGCGGCATGGTGCGCACAAAGAAGTCGACCTGCGCGGCACGAGCCGCGGCCACAATTTCGTCGCGCGTTGCCTCGGGGCAGCCGTAGGCGATGTTTTCGGCAATCGTGCCGTCGAACAGCCAGGCGTCCTGCAGCACCATGCCAAACTGCTGCCGTAGCTCGCCGCGATCCATGCGGCTCGTATCCACGCCGTCGAGCGTAATACGCCCGCCGTCAATCTCGTAGAAGCGCATGAGCAGGTTGATGAGCGTCGTCTTGCCTGCGCCCGTGGTTCCCACCACGGCAATCTTCTGGCCCGGCTCGGCGGTAAACGACACGTCGCGCATAAGCGGCTTGTCGGGCGAATAACCAAAGCGCACATGCTCAAAGGAGACGCGGCCCTCCACGCGACCCGGCAGCTTGGCGGCCTTGTCCGGCAGCGGATCGGCCTCCATCTCGGGCTCATCGAGCAGGTCGAACACGCGCTCGGCGCTCGCCAGCGCGCTCTGCAGCGAGTTAAAGGTAAACGACAGCTGCGTCATGGGCTCGGACGCCTCATAGATAAACTGGAAGAACGCCTGGAACACGCCGACGGTCATATGCCCGGCAACCAACATGCTGCAGCCCACAAGCGCAATAACGATCTGCGCCAAACGGCCGATAAAGCGCACTGCGGGGCCGACAGCATTGATCATAAAGTCGGCCTTGGTGCTCACACGAGCCAGTTCCTTCGAAGCCTCGTGCACCTCAGCGGAGCTCTGACGTTCGCGGTTAAACGCGCGGATCACCAGACGGCCCGAATAGCCTTCCTCGACCGCACTCGTAATCTTGGACACCCACTCCTGGCGCTCGCCCGTCACATCGTGTGTGCGGCGCGAGACGACCTTCGTCACCAGCAGCGACAGTGCCGTAAAGAACAGAAAGACGAGCGTAAGCTGCACGCTGAACACGAACATCACGCTCACAGCACCAACAACCGTGCCGATCGACACGAGCAGCTGCAGCAATCCGCGCTGCATGCTCTCGGACATCTTGTCCAGGTCGTTGGTCGCGCGGCTGACGACCTCGCCGGGACGATGCGCGTCAAAATAGGCGAGCGGCAGACGGTTGAGCTTTTGCGCGATGCGGTTGCGCAGGCACAGATTGAGGCGTTCGGCCACGCTCGACATCAAAAAGCTCTGGAGCGCGTAGAACGAAGCGGCGGCCGTCCAAATCAAAAAGTAGATGAAGATAGTCCTGCCGCAGTTCTCCCAGGTGATGCTGAAGGTGGCGTTGTTGACAAACGCTACCTGAATGTGGCCCCACAGCTCATCGATCACGCGGGCGCTATATGCCGGCGCGGCAGTGTTAAAGATGACATAGAACACAATGCTCGCGAACACGATATAGAAGCGCCAATGGTCGCCGGCAGCCTCACTCCACAGGCGGCGCACAGTCGCCCAGGTATCCCGAGGCGTCTCGTCCTCGTCTTCGTCGTCCACGTCGCGCATACGCTCTGCCTCGGCGCGGGCGCGCTCGTCCTCGGCACGTTCGTTTTCCTCGTAGAGCGCTTGGCGGCGAGCCTCGCGCTCGGCTGCAGCCTTGGCGGCGTCATCCAGCTCGGTCGACGCGGCAGCCGTTTCCTCGACCAGTCCCGCGGCAGCGGCGTCATCAACGCCGCCCTGCTTCTTGAGCTCCTCGGTCATGCTACTCACCTCCCTTCATCTGCGATTCCGCGATGGCGCGGTACACCTCGCAGGTTTCCATAAGCTCGCCATGCGTGCCCAGACCCACAACCTCGCCATCCTTGAGCACGACGATCTGGTCGGCGTGCAAGATCGTCGAGATGCGCTGCGCGATGATGAGCACCGCAGCGTCACGCGTCTCGTCTTGCAATGCATGGCGCAGGGCCGCATCGGTCTTAAAGTCCAGGGCCGAAAAACTGTCATCGAAGATGTACAGATCGGCCTGCTTCATGAGCGCGCGAGCAATGGCCAGGCGCTGGCGCTGGCCGCCTGAAAAGTTCGTGCCGCCCTGCGCCACCGGGGTATCGAGCCCCTGCGGCTGATCGAGCACAAAGGTGCTCTGGGCAACCTGGAGCGCGTGAAGCATGTCGCCCTCGGTCGCGCCTTCGTTACCAAAGCGAAGGTTGCTCGCCACCGTGCCCGAGAACAGCCACGCCTTCTGCGGCACATAGGCAATGCGCCCGCGGATTTCGTCTTGCGTAAGCTCGCGCAGGTCCACACCATTCAGGCGAATGGAACCCTTGGTGGCATCGTGGAAGCGCAGCAGAAGCTTTGCCACCGTCGATTTGCCCGAGCCTGTCGAGCCAACGATCGCAGTCGTCTGACCGCGACGGCAGGCAAAGCTCAGATCGCACAGGGTGTCCTCGTCGGCATCGTCAAAGCGAAACGACATGTGGTCGAACACGGCCACCGCATCGGCTTCGTCTTGGGGCTCGCGCGCCCCGTCATCCAGCGTGCGCTCGCCATCGACGATGCTCGGCTCAATCTCCAACACCTGCTGCGCACGGTTCAGGCACGCGGCAGCACGCGGAAGCGTCAGCACCACCATCTGGGCCATCATCACAAAGAACAGGATCAGAATTGCATACTCCAGCACCGCCGAGATACTCGCAATCTGCATGGCGTGGGCACCTACGCGGTTGCCGCCCACCCACAGCACCGCCACCTCGGCGATGTTCATCAAAAAGAAGCTTGAGCTGTCGAGGCCCACAAACAGGTGGTTGACTTTGATGGCGTTGGCGGCGTATTCGCTAAACACCTCGTCCAGACGCCGTTCCTCGTGGCGCTCCTTGTTAAACGCACGGATGACGCGCACGCCCACAATATTTTCGCGCAGCACCACGTTCATGCGGTCGATAAAGCCCTGTAGGCGCATAAAAATCGGCGCCGCGTTGGCAACCGTAAAGACCGCCGCCACCAGCACAATCGCAACGACTACGCCCAGAAGCGTGCCCATGGCGGGATCGATAAACCAGGCGAAGATGATGCCCGCCACAGCCAAAAAAGGCACGGGCAGCACCAGCTGAATCGTCTGCAGAATCGCCTGCTGAATCACGTTGATGTCGTTGAGCGAGCGCGTGATCATCGATCCGGTGCCAAAGCGCTCAAAATCGCTGGCCGCGAGCTCGAGCGATTTGTCGTACACGGCATTGCGGATATCGCAGGCCACGTTGGCGGCCAGGCGCGCCGAAAGATAGCAGCCCAGCACCGTGCCGCCGCTGGCCATGCCGGTCGCGATAAGCATGTACAGGCCGTTACGTAAAATATAGTCGACATCGCCCGTGGTAATACCGGTGTTGACCATGTTCGCCAGCATCGTGGGAACCAACAGCGTACCGACGTTATCTATCAGCACCGCAAACAGCGTCACCGCAATCAGACCGCGGTACGGCCTCATAAACCTCATTAAGAGTCGCATGTGTCCCCCTCGCCCTTATCGTCAGCCTCGTTCTCGGCGGCCACTTGCCGTTTAAATGCCTCGCACTCTTCGTTCAGAACATGGGAGAATTTACCGACCAGGCGCATGATCTCGCGCTGTTCCCACGGCTCGAGCGCTTCGAATGCCTGTTGCTCGGCTTTTTGCGCCGGTAACGCGTAGCGCTTGGCAAACCGCACGCCTTCTTCGGTCAATCGCACAACCTTGTTCTTACGACTGCCCTCGGCAAACTCCAACGTCGCAAGCCCTCGCGCCCTAAGCGTCTTGATCGCCGAATTGATGGTCTGTTTGCTGTAGAACCATTCACTCGTCAGCCGACTCACGGCAACGCTTCCGCCCGCTGCACTCGTGTCGACGAGCATCCAGTAGGCGCAGTCCGAAAGACCGCAGGTACGCGCGAACTCCGAATAGATACGGTCAAGCCCGTTAAGCATCCGGTCGAAATCGACCAGGCTAACTGCACTATTCATCTCTCCCACCATTCGATAGTCCGAGTTTTGACCAATTTATATCTCTACATTAGTCCGAGTTTTGACTATCGTCAATACGCTCGTTGTTTATGGTCGGCTCTACATAAGCATATCGACAAAAAAGACCGCCGGCGCGGGGGCGGCGCCAGCGGTCACGTGAAAATCGGGTTTTATTGCCTGTTAAGCGGCGACGGCCTCATAGACCGTAGCACCCGAGAAGCTGTCATGCAGGCTTTTGCCGGCAATCCACGGCAGCTCGACGACCTCGCAGACCGTGTTGACCAGCTCGGAGCAGTCAGTAAAGTGGCCCTTGTCGTTGAGGGCCTCGCAATCCTGAACACGCCAATAGCCATCGGTGTGCGTGATGTAGTACTCGTGATCGTTGATCGACACGAAAGCGCGCGTCTTGGAACGCAGCAGCTTCAGAAATCCTTCGAAATCGGTCTCGACGACATCTCCAGCCTGGAACATGATGTTACCTCCTGGCCCGGCGCCACCACGGCGCATTGATAAACGTTGGTGCTCCTTTAGTAAAACCTTTATCAGAGGTTATGCGTTCGTCATTTAGGCAAGTGGTAAAAAACCGCAGGGTAGACGGGATAAAACGTTTAACCATCCCATTTGTTTGTCACATTCTGAAGGTACTTTTATGCAAACCTACTTTCCCAATTGGAATCTATCCTTTTGGCCGGGCAATTGACCGTCTATCGTTTAAGCCCGGCGGGTATGAACGGGGCATCTGCAACGCCACCGCAAGGAGACACCATGGAGACTATCGAAGCACTCATTCACCGCCGCAGCTGCCGCAACTACAGCGATCGTCCCGTCGAGGCCGAAAAGCTTGCACGTATTATCGAAGCCGGCCAATATGCACCGAGCGGCATGGGCCGCCAGCCGGTGACGTTTGTCGCCGTCACCGACCCCGCGACCGTCGAGCGTCTCTCACAGCTCAACGCCCAGGTCATGGGCAGCAACGGCGACCCCTTCTATGGCGCCAAGACCGTTGTTGTGGTGTTGGTTGACCGCAGCGTGCCCACACATCTGGAAGACGGCTCGCTCGCCATGGGCAACTTGCTCAACGCCGCCTATGCACTGGGTGTCGATTCGTGCTGGATTCACCGCGCGCATGAGGTCTTTGACTCGCCCGAGGGCCTGGAGCTGCTGGCCAGCTGGGGCCTGCCCGCCGACGGCAGCCTGCGCGGCGTCGGCCACTGCATTCTGGGCTATGCCGAGGACACGCTACCCGAGCCCAAACCCCGCCGCGACAACGTGGTGTACGTCAAGTAGCGCAGGAGTGTCCCAAACTGCCGGCAGAAAAGGAACGTCCCCTTCTGCCGGCAAGCTATGTTGATATTTGAGTTGTCGTCGCTTCGCTTGTCTGGGTCGTTTCGGCGTCGTCGCCTTGCTTGTCTTCGTCCTTTTGTGCATCGGCGATGGTGGAGGCCGCCGCGACGATACCGCGCTGGGGCGCGACGCCCGTCTGGGTCTGAGCGCCCTCGATAACTTCTGTGCCTGCATGCGCGAGCTCGGGCGATTTAAACACTGCGTCCAAGTTGGCGCCACCGCCGGCGTAGCCAAGCGCAGCGAGTGCGATGACGATCACTGCAACGACGACCGCGATCGGAACATAACGATGCCAACCAGCCGGATTGAGCCCGCTGCGGCGAGCCGCCCCGCGGCTGATGTAGCCGAGCGTGCCGTCGTGCTTGAGCTTTGAGCCCACCACGCGTTTGCGGCCCCACAGCGAGGACTCTGCCTGCATTGCCAAGCGGGCGCTTGCCGATGGATAGCCATATTTAGTGCGTTTGAACGAGCCATCAAACCCCGAGGCGTGTTTGCCCCACGTCACCGATGTCGTGCGTCGGTTGACCGGCGCGGCGCTCCGCCTTCTGCGGCTCGGTTTTGAAGTCTCAGCCATTTGCCCTCGCACGCCGTAACCAAATCGAAACAATAACGCTTTGGACTGTAGCACACGCGTCGCGCGCGGTCACGGGCGCCTCGCTCAACGGTCGTCGTCCTTCAGCAAGCGCCACAGCGTTGTACGGCTTATGCCCAGCACCTCCGCCGCACGGGTTCGGTTGCCGTGGAGATGATCTACAACCAAATGCGCGATATCTCGCTCGGTATCGGCCAGCGGTCGCAGGATATACAGGTCACTTTCGAGTGTCGGGGCGCCAAAGGTTGCGGTCTTAATCACGTCCTCTTGGGCGAGCACTTCCTCCGCCACAGTGCGGTCCACCGTGCCCGCCCCCACCAATATATACAGTCGTTCCGAGACCTCGCGGAGCTGCAGATAATTGCGCGGCCAGCGGTAAGCATCGAGCGTCTTCGCCGCCGCGGCAGACAGCGTGGGCGCTGCCGTCCCAAATGCGTCAGCGAGATATTCCAAATAGCGCGCAACCTTCTTCGACGCGGCTCCCTGCTCGGCGATTGCCGGCGCCACGCTCACCGCACAGGCGAAGCGCTCGGTCACAAAAGCGGCTTGATCACTTTCGCTGCCGCCCGGCATGTCATTCGCCGTCAGCACCACATGGCAGCGCGTCGCCAACGCGGTGTCGGCCATCGTGGAAACGAGCTCGCGAAGGCGTTGGGGACCAACCGCATTCCAGTCCTCAATGCAAAGGGTCAGCCCCGTTTGGAACAGCGGCGATTCGGCGCTTTTGAGCACATGGCGCCAACCGCGATCGGTGAGTTCATCGAGCGCGACGGAAACAAAGGGCTGACCGGCAAAAGGACCGTCCAGATAGAGGCGCTTGGCGATCTCGACCTGACCCGCTCCCAGCTCGCCCTCGAGCATAAGGGGCACACCGCGCGCGTAACTCTCTGCAACCGGCGCAGCCACCGAGGCCGCCCCCTCAACGATGCCGTACGCGCTCGATTCGTAGCGAGCCTCAACTTCGTCGGCGTTGAGCCACTCGATACCCGCATGCGCCGCGGCACCGCGCACCTCGCGGACCACGACGACCCAAAGGCCCCCGCTCTCTTTGTCGGTGGGGCGAACGGTCAGGCTCAGGCGCGCACCCGCACGTCCCATAACCAGACGCGCGCCGTCTCCTATACGGTCGAGGCGCTCAGCGACAAAAGCCGCCACATCCCGCTCGAGCGCCGCGTCATTCATGGTCGAGATCGCGACGTCCCCACGCGCATCGATTGCCAATGCCGAGGCCCCGGCAGCAGCCAGGGCCTCGGTCAAGATGTTCAGCTTGGCATCGCTATCCATTATTTGCCCCTGTCCGCAGCGACGTGCAACCGCCGACGGTCGTACGACCGAGTGTTTCAAAATTGAACGATATTGCTCACCAAACACTATAGGGCAGAAAGCGCCGTCCTGCGAGTATAGGTGTTGCCCCGCATCGCCATCCTGGCGGGGCGATAAGAGCTCTTCGGGACTTATAAACCTGCGGACAAGCCATACCCGCAAGAGCTCCTATCGCTCCACCGTGAGAATGCGCTCGCCAGCACGCAGCACGCAGCACGCAAATAAGCTACTTCTCTACCAGATTCCCAGCACGTGTTGCATTCCCAAACTCATGCACGCAATGCCAATCCAGCAGCAAAAGCCCAATGCGATGGGCTTGCCGCCCTTTTTGACCAGCTCGACGATATCGGTATTAAAACCAATAGCCGCCATGGCCATCACGATAAAGAACTTTGACAGCTCCTTGATGGGCGCCGTGATGGACACAGGAAGCTGAAACACCGTGGTGATCACGCTCGCCAGCACAAAGAACAGCACGAACATGGGAAACGCGCGTTTAAGCGAGAACGTGCTTTTGGCGTCGCCGCCGGCCTTGCGCGCCAGATGCATCTGCCAGCATGCGAGAACCAACGTGATGGGAATAATGGCCAGCGTCCTGGTGAGCTTGACCACCGTGGCGCTCTCGAGCACATTGGCGCCGGGATGCATGCTGTCCCAAGCGCTCGCCGCAGCCGTTACGGACGAGGTGTCGTTGATGGCGGTACCGGCAAACAGGCCAAAGCCCTCGTTGGTCAGCCCGAGCATGCCGCCGAGCGTCGGAAACACGAGCGCCGCGATAACGTTAAACAGGAAGATGACCGAAATGGCCTGGGCAATCTCGCGATCGTCGGCATCGATGACGGGTGCGGTCGCGGCGATGGCAGAACCGCCGCAAATCGACGAACCCACACCTACAAGCGTCGCGATCTTACCCGGCACATTCATAACGCGGCAGAGCACAAAGGCGATGACAAGCGAGGTCGAGATTGTCGCCACGATAATGGGCAGCGACTGGGCGCCCTTGGACAGGATCTGGGAGAGGTTCATGCCAAAGCCAAGCAGGATAACCGCGTACTGCAAGACTTTTTTGGACGTATAGGTAACGCCGGCGGCGAGCTGTTCGCGACGATTCTTGGGAAAGACGAGCGCCAGGACCATGCCAAAGAGGATGGCAAATACCGGACCGCCGACCACCTCAATTTGTTTGCCGAGCAACGTCGCGGGAATGGCGATGATCAGGCAGAACAAGACGCCTTTCCAGCGCTCGCGTACGATATTTGCCAGTTGCATATGGGATTCCTTCTTTCTATTTCACGTTTGCGACGGCTTATGATACGGCAACATTGAGCGCAGCCTAGCGCAAACACAGACTAAGATGCCGCAATAGTTCTCAGGCAACAGCCGAATTACCCACCGCGGAGAGCTGATTCGCGGCATAATTAACAACTGACATATGAGTTTGATAGAACAGTTGCGAGGCGCTATGGAAGAATCGATGCACGTCGGCGAGCAGGAAACGAGCCTACAGGACCAGTCCTACCACACCATTCGACGCAAA
This sequence comes from Collinsella sp., assembly GCA_018368055.1. Lineage (GTDB taxonomy): Bacteria > Actinomycetota > Coriobacteriia > Coriobacteriales > Coriobacteriaceae > Collinsella. The sequence goes on from JAGZFB010000012.1 coordinate 95,929, forward strand.
ATCGTCTACCTGGACTACAAGCCGGGCGAAAAGCTGGGCGTCAAGCAACTTTGCGACGACCTGGATATGGGGCGCACCCCTGTGCGCGAGGCACTGGTGCGTCTGGCGCAAGAGGGCCTGGTGCGCACCGTGCCCCAGAGCGGTACCTACGTCTCACCCATCAACCTCACCCTTGCCGAGAGTGCCTGTTACATCCGCGAACATCTGGAAAAGCAGGTGATCGTGGAATGCTGTGCGCGCGCCACGTCGGCCGGCATCGAGCAGCTCGACCGCGCCATCGCGCTGCAGGAAAAGGCCATGGCCGAAGAGGATCGCATCGGCTTCTTTTTGAGCGACAACCTCATGCATCACATGATTTTTAGCATCGCATGTCGCAGCACCGTGTGGTCGTGGCTCGAAGAGACCAATGCCGACCTGGAGCGCTTCCGCTGGCTGCGCGCTGCCACGCAGGTTCTCGACAATCAGGACATCGTGAACGAACACAAGCAGATTCGCCGCGCTATCGCCGGTCGCGACCCCATCGAAGCGAGCTTTTTGGTCAGCAAGCACCTGCATATGATGTTCCGCAACCAGACCGAGGTTCTGGACCAGTTCCCCGAGTACTTCGAGACCAGCAAGCTCCGCTAACCTGCCAAAAAGGGACAGGTTCATTTTGGCAGGTTTTATCCGAGCAAATGCAACAAGGCCCGGCTCCGTCTTGATGCGGAGCCGGGCCTTAGTCGCTAGAACGGCGGAACCAACTACTCGACCGTGACGCTTTTCGCCAGGTTTCGGGGTTGGTCGACGTCGCAGCCGCGCAGGATGGCGACCTCGCGGGCGAGCAGCTGCAGCGGGACGCTCGCCGTGATGGGGCTGAACACGTCGCGGACTGCCGGCACGCGGATGATGCAGTCGGCAATCTTGTTGATCTCCTCGTCGCCCTCGGCGGCAACGACGATGACCTTGGCGCCGCGCGCCTTGCACTCCATGAGGTTCGACACGGTCTTGTCGTAGGTGGCACTCTTGGTGGCCACGGCGATGACAGGGAAGCCCGGGTCGATCAGCGCGATGGGGCCGTGCTTCATCTCACCGGCGGCGTAGGCCTCGGCGTGCAGGTAGCTGACCTCTTTGAGCTTGAGCGCGCCCTCGTAGGAAATAGCGGCACCCATGCCACGGCCCACGAACAGCGCCGACTGCGCGTCCTTGCACAGCAGGGCGGCCTCATGCACGGCCTCGGTTTGGGTATCCAAAATCCACTGGATCTGCTCGGCCGTATCGGAAAGCTCGCGGAACAGCATGCGCGCCTGCTTGGTGGTCAAGCGGTACTTGACCTGCGCCAGCAGCAGAGCCAAAAGCGTAAGGCTCACGACCTGGCCGATGAAGCTCTTGGTCGAGGCGACCGCGATCTCCTTGTTGGCCTTGGTGTAGATGACGCCGTCGCTCTCACGCGCCACGGGGCTGCCCACCACGTTGGTGATGCCGAAGACCTTGGCACCCTTGATGCGCGCATCGCGAATGGCGGCAAGGGTATCGGCCGTCTCGCCCGACTGGGACACGGCAACGACAAGCGTCGTCGGCGTAATGATGGGGTTGCGATAACGGAACTCGCTGGCCGCCTCCACCTCGGTGGGGATGCGAGCCCAGCCCTCAATGAGATTCTTGGCAATGAGGCCAGCGTGATAGCTGGTGCCGCAAGCGATCACGTAGACGCGGTCGATGTCGTTGAGCTCCTCGAGCGAAAGGCCCAGCTCGTCGATGTCGAGCTCGCCGGCCGGCGTCATGCGGCCCACCAGCGTGTCGCGCACGACGCGCGGCTGCTCGTGGATCTCCTTGAGCATAAAGTCGGGATAACCGCCCTTTTCTGCCATGTCCAGGTCCCAGTCGATGTGGGTGACCTTGGGCTCGATAACGTTGCCGGCCTCGTCGGTGTACTCGACGCCTGCGGGCGTAAGCTTGGCAAACTGACCGTCCTCGAGCACCACGACATCGCGGGTGGCGTCGATGAGCGCGATGACGTCGGAGGCGACATAGGCGCCGGTCTCGCCCGCGCCGACCACGATCGGGGAATCCTTGCGGGCCACGGCGATCACGCCGGGCTCGTCAGCGCACACGGCGGCCAGACCATAGGCACCGACCACGTGGGTGCACGCCTCGCGCACGGAGGCCATCAGGTCGTGCGTCTCGGCATAAGCCTCTTCGATCAGATGCGCGAAGACCTCGGTATCGGTCTCGCTCTTAAAGTGGTGGCCGCGACCCTCCAGCTCTTCGCGCAGCTCGGCGAAGTTCTCGATGATGCCGTTGTGGACGATGGCGATACGACCGTCGCAGCTGGTGTGGGGGTGAGCGTTAACGACGGAGGGCTTGCCGTGGGTGGCCCAACGGGTGTGGCCGATACCGCAGGTAGCGTCGCTGTCGATGTTGGAAAGCTCGCTCTCCAGGCCCGCGACCTTGCCCACGCGGCGGATGACGTCGAGGTGCGCCGCGGCGCCCTCGCCCACCTCGAGCGCGACGCCCGAGGAGTCATAGCCGCGATACTCCATACGCTTGAGGCCCGTGACCAGGATGTTCTTTGCAATATCAGAGCCGGTGTAGCCGACGATTCCGCACATAGGATAAATCCCTTCGTTCGCGTGACTGCAAGACGTCCACGCACAGGGGGCGCTGAGACGTATAACGTTCGAGTATTGTACTCACGCAAACGCAAGCTGATATACCAGAAGTGGTATCTCAACTTAGATACCACCCGATGCACACACGTCCAGCCGGTCCAAACCACCACAAAAGCACCTGTCCCCTTCGTGGTGGTTTGAGCTGGCAACAGCGTTTCCCCAGATAAAACCTGCCAAAATAAACCTATCCCTCTTTGGTAGGTTTGGGATGCTACAATCTGGCTTGTACTTGAAACGCATCAAAGGGGCCGCTATGGCAAAGGTAAAAATCAGCGACGTCGCGCGCGAGGCCGGGGTTTCGCTGGGCACGGTTTCCAACGCGCTCAACCATCCCGAAAAGTTGCGCCCCGAGACCCTCAAGCTCATCAACGAGACCATCAGTCGCCTTGGCTACCTGCCCAACCAAAGCGCCCGTCAGCTCGCGGGCGGCGCCACCAAGTCCTTTGGCCTGGTGCTCCCCCGTCTCGATCACGGCTTTTCGCTCCAAATCGCCAGCGGCGCCCACAACGAGGCCCGCAAGCACGGCTACGACTTGCTCATCGCCAACGCCGATAACGACGATATTCTCGAGGACCATTACCTGCGCTACTTTATGGGCACCCAGATGTCCGGCGTCATGGTTCAGCCCATGGCATCCCCCGACTGGCACCCCGCCATGACCAAGATGCCCGTGCCGATCGTCCATCTGGACATCCATTGCTCCGAGCCCGGCTACTACGTAGCGGCCGACAATGAGGCCCAGGGTCGCATCATTGCCGAACTTGCCATCGCCCGCGGCGCGCACCATATTGTCGTCGTCGGCCGAGCAGCATTTATGCAACTCACCCTGCGCGTCCTTGGCATTCATAAGGCGCTCGCCCTGCACCCCGATATCAAGATCGAAGTCATCGACGCCGGCGAATGGAATACCGCTGCCGACGGCTACGGCATCGGTGCCCAAATCGCCGAGCGCCCCGCGGACGAACGTCCCGATTTTGTCGTCGGCCTGACCGATGTGTTGGCCTCGGGTGTCGTTTCGGCACTGGTCGACAAGGGCATCTCTGTCCCCGGGCAAGTACGCGTGGCCGGATGCGACGGCAACCCGCTCGCTTGGAGCGGATCGGTCCCGCTCACTACGGTAGCGCCCCCGGGCTACGAGATTGGCCGCAAGGGTGTCCAACTGCTGATGGAGCAAATCGAGAACAAGGCCCCGGCAAAGATCAAGCATATCCGTGTCGGCTCCGCAGTGCGTACCGTCACCGCAGTCGCCGCCGAGGATATCAACCGCCAAGAACTGGTACGTCCGTTCCTACTGGAACGCGCCAGCACCCAGGCAAGCAGCCAGACCGACGCCACGGCCATCAACCTCGGTGCGTATCTATAGCACGCCCGCGAGTATGCTAAGTCGTCGCTTAAGCAAAAGGGGCCCGACCATTGCCGGACCCCTTTTGCTTAAGCGCAAACGTGAGCAATCGCTCGTTTCAACGCCGCAATTTTCTAGCGCACAGTCTTGATTGCCGCCGCCAGGTCGAACAACGTATCGAGCACGGCCTCGCAGCCATCCACCACGTCCTGCGGCAGCGGCACAATATCGGGGACGGCAAAGACGTGGCAGCCGGCCGTGATGCCCGAGACGCAACCATTGCGCGAATCCTCGACCACGGCGCACTCCTCGGGGGCAAAGCCCGCACGCTCGCAGGCGAGCAGATACATCTCGGGGTCGGGCTTGCCGTGCACGACGTCCTCGCCACACGTTACCGTTTCAAACTTGTCAAAAAGACCGACCATCTTAAGGTTGCGCTCGGCCGTAACGAGGCGCGACGACGTCGCTAGGCCCACGTGATAGCCCGCAGCTAGCAGCTCGTCTAGGCACTCGGCGGCGCCGGCCTTAAGTTCCAGTTCGGTCTTGACCATCTCGTCGCGAATCTCCTTGTGGCGACGATAGATCGCCTCGGTGGTTTCGTGGCTGCCATAATGCTTATCGAGGATGTCCATAACATCGGGCAGCGTGCGGCCGATAAACTGATGGATCAGCGCTTCATCAATCGCGAGCCCCAGCTCAGCGGCGCCTGCCTTCCAGGCCTTAATCCCCAAACGCTCGGTATCGACCAGCGTTCCATCCATGTCAAAAATAACAGCCTTGATCATATCGGTCCCCCATCGACTCTCGCTGTCGCGTTGCTGCAACTCTACCGCATTTGGCAACTTGTATATAACGTATATACCATATTGCACTTTCGTTACACAGATAGAAGTCTTATGGCAAGTAACGCATTAGGATTATAGTTTTCGATCGAGTACTCAACGATAAGGAACGTTTCATGATTTTAGACACCACGGCACCCGCAGAGGAGCTTCAAGACAAGCTATCGGCGCTCGAGCAGCTGCTTTTGGCATACGGGCGCGTGGCTATCGGGTTTTCCGGCGGCGTTGACAGCAGCTTTTTGGCCGCCGTATGCGCCCGCGTCATGCCTACCAATACTCTTCTCGTCCATCTCACCACGCCGCTCATCGGCACGCCCGAGCAGGCTTCGTTTGAGCAGTCCGTTGATGGGCAGGCCAATGAGGGGCCGCATTTTAAGCTCCCCGTGCTCAATCTTTCGGTGGATCAGCTGCAGCTCCCCCAAGTAGCCTGCAACGATGCTAATCGCTGCTACCACTGCAAGCACGCCGGCTTTACCGCCATCGTCAACCACGCCAAGTCGCTCGGCTTTCCCACCGTCATCGATGGCAGCAATGCAAGCGATCGCGGTGACTACCGCCCCGGCATGCGCGCGGCAGAAGAGCTCGGCGTACGCTCACCCCTTATGGAGGTCGGCTTTACCAAGGACGAAGAGCGCGAGCTGCTGCGCGCATGGGGCTATCCCGTTTGGAACCTACCGGCGGGAGCATGTCTTGCCACCCGCGTCCCCACGGGCGAGGAGCTTACGCGCGAGAAAGTCGATTTAATCCGCGCCTGCGAGGATTACCTGCACGATCTTGATCTGGCACAGGTACGCGCGCGCTTGGTCGGCGGCTGCATGCATATCGAGGCCGCACCCGCAGATGTCGCCAAGATTGCCACCCTCGGCGGTGCCGCCGTCGACGACAAGGGCAAGACCCTGCTGCCCGCCGCCATCGAGTCCGCGCTGCGCGAGCTGGGCTGCGACCATATCTCCCCCGAGGTCACCCCCTACATTCACGGCAACATGAACCTTTAGGTTACGCCGTTTTACAAACGGCGTAACTGCTCGGCGCTGCGCGGGCTCCGGACACGGCAATCTGACGTTCAACTTCACGGGCGCGACCAAAAGGTCAGCGCCCGCTTGTTTCACGTCACCTTACCGCACCCGGAGACCGCTCGCTCGCATATGCTCAACCTGCACTGCGTTAACTGACCCGCCAATAAGGGACAGGTTTATTTTGGCGGGTTTTATCTGGGGAAACGCCGAATGGCCCCACATTCACAACCGCCGCAGCTCCATATGAGGCAAATGAATCCGTAGCGTTTGTCCCAAATCTTGAGTATTTGTTCGGTGGAGCGGCCCCTGTCGGCTCCTGCTAGACTGGTAGATTCCCAACCGTCCATCCAGGAGCCGCAATGTCGCGCAAGTCCGCCTACAAGCAAGTACTTTCCATCGGCGCCGCCGTGGTGCTGGGGTTTGCGCTGTTCACAGGGTCGCTCGACGGAGCGCCCAAGTTGTTGTCGCCGCAAAGTGATGAACAGGCGGCAGCTCTGGCCGAAAAACAAAACGAAAGTCCCAGCCGCACCGACGACGAGGCGGACCTGGTCGATCGGCTCGAATCAGGAACGGCGAGCTCCCCGGACCCTCAAAACAGCCAGGACTCTGGCGATGGCTCCGATTCCGCCGCAACCGACACCGGCGACGGCGCTTCCGCGGACAGCGCCGCCACCCCCATCGACGAGGTCGAAAACCCCGACCTCAACCGCGCCCGCGGTGTTTATCTCAGCAGCATTCCCGACTACGCCGGCAACCCCTACGTTGCCCTGCGCGCCGACAGCACGCACCCGCTCGGCACACCATCATTCACGCTCGATGAATACGAGCGCGCTACAGAAGAGGGTTGCTTTAAGAAGTTCTCCAAGCTTGACAGCCTGGGCCGCACCCGCAAAGCGCTCGCCTGCGTGGGCCCCGAATCACTCGGTCAAGGCGAGCGCGGCGATATCTCGCGTATCCATCCCGCTGGATGGCGCCAGCAGCGCTACGACTTTATTCCGGGCCAGAGCCTCTACAACCGCTGCCATCTCATCGCCTGGTCGCTCTGCGGCGAAAACGCCAACCGCAAGAATCTCCTCACCGGCACGCGTTATCTCAACGAGACAGGCATGCTGCCGTTTGAGGAGCAGATTCTCGGCTACATCCGCGAGACGGGCAACCACGTGCTCTATCGCGTCACACCCATGTATAACGAAGAGGAACTTGTCTGCCGCGGCGTGCGCCTTGAGGCGCAATCGGTCGAGGACCACGGCAAGACCCTCTGCTTCCACGTGTACTGCTACAACCTGCAGCCGCACGTGCAGATCGACTACGCCACCGGCCGCAACCAGGCATCCGGAGACTAGTGCCGACCGCACCGCCCGTAACCCAAAAATGATTCGTTTTCCTCCGTCCCCATGGGATCAAAAAAGGCCGCCCTGGATTACCCAGGGCGGCCTTTTCGTCAGCGTCCACATTGCAGGCAAAACCACACGCTACTTGGCGCGGCCCTCCTCATAGCGCTCGACCAGCTTGGCCTGAACATCGTAGGGAACCTGCTCGTAGCCAGCGGGCTTCATGGTAAAGTCACCCGTGCCGCGCGTGATAGAGCGCAGGCGCGTCGAGTAATCCGTCAGCTCGGCGAGAGGTGCCTGGGCGATGACCACGGTGTCGCCGCGCTCATCGGTCTCCATGCCCGTCACGCGACCGCGCGATGCCGAGATGTCGCCCATCACGGCGCCGGCGTAGCTCTCGGGGATAGTCACCGTGATTTCCTCGATGGGCTCCAGCACCACCGGATCGGCATCGGCGCATGCCTTGCGCAGGCCGATGCGAGCCGCCGCGCGAAACGCCATCTCGTTGGAGTCGACGCTGTGATACGAACCGTCGTACACAGCCACGCGAATGCCCGTAAGCGGGTAGCCGGCAATAATACCGTCCTTCATGGTCTCCTGGACGCCCTTGTCCACGGCGGGAATCAGCGAGCGCGGAATGCGGCCGCCCACGACCTCGTCCACAAACTCATAGCCGTCGCTCGTGCCGTCAGGCCCAATGAGCGGCTCCACGCGCAGCCAGCAGTCGCCGTACTGACCGGCGCCGCCGGTCTGCTTCTTATGGCGGCCCTGGGCACTTGCCGTACGGCGAATGGTCTCGCGATACGGAATGCGGATCGGCACGCTCTTGGCCACGACTTTGGTGCGATCCTCCAAACGGTTGAGCAGCACCGAAACCTGCGCCTCACCCACCGCCGAAATGATGGTCTGGCCGGTCTCCTCGTCACGATCGATGCTCATGGTCGGATCAGCCTTGCACGCCTTCTCGATAAACGTATAGAGCTTCTCTTCGTCGCCACGGTTCTCGGCCTCGATGGCAATGCGGTACTGCGAGTTGGGGAACTTAAACGCCGCCGCCTCGACCTTACCGGTAATGGAGAGTGTGTCACCCGTCTCGGCAGCCAGCTTGGGCGCCACGATGATGTCACCGGCATAGGCGTGACCGACCTCGGTCATGTCACGGCCGCACATCACATACAGGTGGGCCAGACGATCGCTCTTGCGGGTACGCGCGTTGATCAGCTCAAGACCCGGCTCAAGCGTACCCGTCAGCACCTTGATAAAGCTGATGCGACCCTGCTGCGGATCGGCCAGCGTCTTAAACACAAACGCCACCGGACGGTCATCGTCGCTCGAAATCTTGAGCGAATCACCGTCGATGAGCGGCATCTCGCCGTAGTCCGTCGGCGCCGGGAAGTATGTGGCGATGTCGTCCATCAGCGAGTTGACGCCCTGCTCCTTAATGCAATCGCCCGCAAAGACCGGCACAAAGATGCGCTCGGCGATCGCCTTCGACAGCAGGCCTTCAAGCTCCTCCTGCGTCAGCGTCTCCTCGCCTTCCAGGTACTTCATCATCAGCTCATCGTCAGCCTCGGCCACCAGCTCGCACAGATGGTCATGGGCCTCCTCGGCCTGGGCACGATACTCCTCGGGAATCTCCGACTCAACGGCTTCGGTGCCGTTGCAATGGCGCGCCTTCATGCGCACCAGGTCGATGATGCCGTCAAAGTCCTCGCCCTCGCCCCAGGGAAGGGTCACGGCGCCCAGGCGCGTGCCAAAGCGCTCCTGCAGCAGGTCCATCGTGGTCGCAAAGCTGGCCTCGGAGCGCGACAGGCGGTTTACGAACACCGCACGCGCCAGGCGCAGGTCCTCGGCGGCATACCAGAGCTTAACCGTCGTAGGCTGCGGGCCGGCCTCGGCGTCGACCACAAACAGAGCCGTCTCGCAGACGCTCATCGCGGCAAAGGCGTCGCCGATAAAATCGGGGTAGCACGGGGCATCGAGCACATTGATGCGCGCGCCCTTCCAGTCGATCGGCGCGATGGTCGTCGAGATGGAGAATGAACGCTTGACCTCTTCAGGGTCATAGTCGAGCGTGGGCTTGGTGCCGTCGTGGCCGCCCAGGCGGGCGGTCTTGCCGGAAAGGTGGAGCATGGCCTCGGCGAGTGAAGTCTTGCCCACCCCGCCTTGGCCTACGAGCACCACGTTCCTTACATTGCCGGTCTTGGGAGCACCCATGATGACCTCCTTGCAGGGCCGCGCGCAATGCGCGACGCCAACGGGGAGAGTTCGCGGTCGGTGCCATCCCGGGAGCAGCATGGTCGGCAACCGAGCCGACTCACCCTCCAAATGTCCTATGCCACCACCCTACCCTCACGGGCGGCTGTCCATGCACACCTTTCGGCGCACGTATGAATACAGGCGGCGAGAGGAAGAGACAAACTTGTGAGGCGATTATTGAACTCCGTCGATGCAAACAAAAAGCCGCCACAGACCGTAAGACCTGCGGCGGCTTCGCCTCAATTAATAGTTGAGTAAATACCTGAGCCTACCCCTCGATACGGCTCAAGAACTCACGCGTGCGCTGCTCGCGCGGATGGTCGATGACCTGCTCGGCAGGCCCCTCCTCGACAATGCGGCCGCCATCCATAAAGACCACGCGGTCGGCAACATCGCGCGCAAACTGCATTGCGTGGGTCACAATCACCATCGTCATATTCTGCGCGGCAAGGTCTTTAATGACACGCAGCACCTCGGCCGTCAGCTCGGGATCGAGTGCCGAGGTCGGCTCGTCAAAGAACAGGATCTCCGGATCGAGCGCCAAGGCGCGGGCGATACTCACACGCTGTTGCTGGCCACCCGAAAGCTCACACGGCACCTTGTTCTCGTTGCCCGTCAGCCCCATTTGCGCAATCAGCTCGTGAGCGCGGGCTTCCGCCTGCTCGCGCGGGCGCTTAAGCACGCGGATCGGCGCGTCGATGATGTTTTTCATCACGGTATAGTGCGGGAACAGGTTGTAATTTTGGAACACCAGGCCGAATCGCGAGCGCGCCTGCTTGGGCACATCGCCCTTCGCATAGACCGCGCCCGAACCCGCATCCGTCGCAACGGTAAGGTCGCCAAACGAGAGCGAGCCTCCGTCGAGTGTCTCGAGCAGCGTGGCACACCGCAGCAGCGTGGACTTGCCGCCGCCCGAAGGCCCGATAATCGCCACGACCTCGCCACGCTTCACCTCAAGCGAGATATCCTTGAGCACCTCATTGCCGCCAAACGCCTTGCGCGCGTTTTCGATTTTCATCACTGAGTTAGTCATGATAATAGTCCAGCTTCTTTTCGGCGGCGCCCAGCAGCATCTCGACCACAAAGTTAAAGACCCAGTAGATCAGCGCCGCGATCGCAAACGGCACCATGCTCACCTGCGAGGCGACCAGCGCCTTGGCCGTCGAGAACATCTCACCCACGCCAATGGCAAACGCCAGCGACGTGTCCTTGACCAGCGTGATGATCTCGTTGCCCATCGCCGGCAGAATACGCTTGGCGACCTGCGGCATCACGATATACAGAAACGTCTGCACGCGCGAATAGCCCAGCACCTCGGCAGCCTCGTATTGACCGCGCGGAATGGACTGCAAGCCCGAGCGATAGATCTCGGCAAAGTAACCGGCGTAGTTGATGATGAACGCCACGATGCACGCCGTCCACTTGGAATCGGGCGTGAGCGAAATGCCAAACACGTAGTACGGGGCAAAGTAGATGGCAAACATCTGCAGCATGAGCGGCGTACCGCGCATGACCGAAATGTAGATGCGCGCAATCCAGCGAAGCGGCGCGATTTTGCTCATGCGCATAAACGCCACGGGGATTCCCAGCGGAATCGACCCCAGCAGCGTCAGCACAAACAGCTGCAAACTGACCAAGAACCCCTGGCCAAGCATCTGCATCATGACCTGAATAGACATTACTTGAGCACCCAATTATCGAAAGACAAACCATAGCTTGAATATTTATCGCAGAGGTCCTTGACCGTGCCGTCCTCGTAGAGCGCCTTGAGCGACTCGGTCACGGCGTCGGCCGACTTGGTGTCGCCCTTCTTAAAGCCGACGGCGTAGTGCTCGCTGGACAGCGGCTCATCAAGCTGTGTATAGGCATCGGGCTTGGCGGCAAGCTGGTACTGGGCAATCGAAAGGTCGCAAGCCACGGCATCGACCGCACCGCTCTCGAGCTGCATAAAGGCCGTATTGTACTCGCCGATCGTGTCGAGCGTGGCAAACGTCGCCGCCAGATCCTTCTGGTCACCCTCGAGCACATCCTGCGCAGCGGAATCGGTCTGGGTAATCACGGTCTTTCCAGCAAGATCATCCCAGCTCTTGATGCCCGCATCCTTCTTTACCACCAGCACCTGCTCGTTGAGCATATACGGCTCGGAGAACGTGTAGTCGTCCTCGCGGCCCTCCATGGTAAAGCCGTTCCAGATGCAGTTGATGGCGCCCGAGTTGAGCAGCGTGTCTTTAGCGTCCCAGTCGATGGCCTCGTATTTGACCTCCCAGCCCTGCTTATCGGCAACAGCCTTGGCCAGATCGAGATCAAAGCCGGTGTACTCGCCGTCGTCGCCCACAAAGCCGTACGGAGGATAGGACTTATCAAAGCCCACCACGAGCTTCTTGGACTCCGCAGCGCCCTTTACATCCTTGGCCGCGGTAGATCCGGCAGCCGAGCCCTTGCCGGCACCACCGCCGCAGCCGACAAGACCAAGGCCGAGCACCGTGGCAAACGAGCCGGCTAGACCAACAAACTGACGACGAGACATATCGGTATTCATGGTATTCCCCCTTGGTGGCACTTTAGTTAGGTAAAGTGAGTCATGTAACGTTCAGAATCATACACTTTACCTTGATAGAGTACAAGGGAGAGGTTGCCCGGCGTGGGCGGGGAGCGGCGCGTAATTAAGTTTCCTGCTCTACAGTCCTGCGCAAGACGGAAAGCACATTAAGTGCTTTCCTTTGCGTGCGGAACTCGCGATAAACTTAATTACGCGCCGCTCCCCGCCCACGCCGGGCAAACATCGTTGGACTTATCACTGACATGAAATGGGCGCTTGCATATCGTCTGCTAACTTGGCACGGTACAATGCTTTCAGATTTCAATTTGTAAATTAGTGGGGTTAATTCATGGCAGAATCTCGTGCGGAGCGTAAGGCTCGTCGTGCTTTGATCGAGGCGGCTGAGGGGTCAGAGGAGAAAAAATCTTCTAAGAAATCCAAGTCGTCTCAGGACGCGAAGGGTAAGTCGGCCAAGGGCAAGGCTAAGGCCAAGCGTCCCGGCTCTCGTCGGAACGAGGATAAGGCATCTCAGACTCGCTCCAAGCACTCGCATAAAGATCCGGTTTCGCCTGCGCGTAAGGCTGTGGATCCCAAGTCTCCCTGTTCGATCATGAAAGCCTGCGGTGGGTGCACGGCGCTCAATCGTCCCTATAAGAAGCAGCTCGCCGCCAAGCAGGCTGCTATGGAGGAGCTTTTTGCTGCTCTATGCGAGCGCGAGGGCATTAGCGTCGACCCCATTCGCGGTATGGGCGTCACCCTGGGCGACCCGGGTAAATATCCTGCGCCGCGCGGGTTTCGCCATAAGGCCGCCACTCCCTTTGCCCCCGGTAAAGAGGGCGCTGTCCGCTGCGGCTTTTTTGAACGTGGCACGCACAGAATCGTTGCTGTTCCCGAATGTCCTGTCGAGGCGCCGGGTGCCCGTCAGATTCTCAACGGCATCGCGCGTGAGGCTGAGCGCCTGCGCATTCCCGCCTTTAACGAGGACAAGCATCTGGGCTTGCTTCGCTATGCCGTCGTTCGCTGCGGCTGGCGCACCGACCAAATCATGGTCACCCTCGTGACCGCCCAGCGCGACCTGCCGCATGCACAGGATTTCTTTGAGGCCGTCGCCGCACTCGATCCGCGCATCGTCACCGTCGCCCAAAACATCAACGGACGCACCGGCAACGCCATCCTCGGCGAGGAAACTCGCATTGTATATGGCACCGAGTGCATGCGCGACCAGCTGCTCGGCTGCGAGTTCGATATCTCCCCCACCGCGTTCTACCAGACCAATCCGCAGCAGACCGAGTTGCTCTATCGGCTCGCTATCGACGGCATGGGCCTGCGCCAGGGCGATGTGCTTATGGATGCCTACTGCGGCAGCGGCACCATCGGTCTTTGCGCAGCTAAAGATGCCCAGAGCAAGGGCATCGGCACCATGCTGCTCGGCGTGGAACGCAACCCGGCGGGCATTGCCGACGCGCGCCGCAATGCCGAGCTCAACGGCCTTACCCGTAACGCCTGGTTTATGGCCGACGATGCCACCGATTACATCCTAGATGCCGCCGACAACAACGAGCGCGTCGACGTCCTTTCCATCGACCCGCCGCGCGCCGGCTCCACCCCCGAGTTTCTTGAGGCCGCCTGCGCACTTAAGCCGCGCCGCATCACCTATATCAGCTGCAACCCCGTGACCCAAGAGCGCGACCTGCACCAGCTCCTCGACGGAGGCTATCGCCTGCTCAAGATCACGCCCGTCGACATGTTCCCCCATACCGACCACACCGAGACGGTAGCGGTCCTAGAGCGCCGCTAACCAGCCCAGGTAGATTTTTGGGACAAGAAGGGGGGCGGCCTGTCTGGACCGCCCCCCTTTCATTGGGCATATGAGCCTCGCTACATCCCCTTGCGCAGGTCGCACACGCCGGCTGCCGCCATCTCGCGCAACAGCGTCTCGCGGTCGCGCGTCACGATCAGGTCCAGCGGGAAGTGAATCTCATCGAGCAACTTACGAGCGTGATCGAACTTGCCAATGGCCATACCAATGTGGGCATCAGTCGAGACACCAATCCCCACACCCAGCTCGGCACAACGCTCGGCAATCTTGCGGCATACGGCCCAATGCTCAGTGTCGACACCGTGTTCAAGACTATGGTTGTTGATCTCGATAATCTTGTGCTTGGCCTTAGCCGCCAGCAGCACCTCATCGATATCAAAGGGAACACCGGCGCGGCCCGTGTGGCCCAACATGAACACCTTGGGGTGCTCCAGGGCATTGATATACATCTCGGTCGTCTGGGCCAGCGCCGCGCCTTCAGCAATCTGCGGATTATGCACGCTCGCAACCAAATAATCCAAATTACGCGTAACCAAATCGAACAGTGAATGCTGACGGCTGTATGAATCGCCGGCGATATCGAGCGTGACAGGAGTGTCCTCGCCAAACAGGCTTCCGTCCAGTGAAACGATATCGGTCTCGGCACCACGCAGCACCAGCACGCCGCTCCATATACGCGGCCAGATATCCTGGTTGATAAAGAACTGGTAACTGCGCAGGTCATTAGGGCAAGCCGTAACCATAGAGCTCAGATGGTCGGCAGATCCGAGCACCTGCAGGCCACGCTCTGCCGCCCAGTACACATTCTCCTCAATAGTCGAATATGCATGCGCAGAGAACATCGTATGGGTATGAATGTCACAAGAAAGCAGGTAGGGCATCGGGTCTCCTTATCTGGCACGGCCGTCGCTTATATTCATTGTACGCATAGCCTTCGATAGTCGTAAAACCACTCCATCCCAAAGACACAACGTCCATGACAACGGGGTTCGGCTTAACACCAAACCCCGTTTCACGTAAAACATTGTAGGCAGAGCGCTTTACTTTTAACGATACTCGTCCGCCAACTGCTTCCAAGCAGGTAGCGAATTGACAATCGTTTCGTAACTCACGCAATAGCCCAGGCGGAACCAACCCGGCATACCAAAGCTGTCCGAGGGAACCGCAAGCAACTCATACTTCTTTGCGCGCTCGCAAAACGCATTCGCATCGGGCTCGAGCGCTTTCACCCACAGGTAGAAAGCACCGTCCGGCTCAACGTAGGTGTAGCCGTACTCCGCCAATGCGTCGGTGAGCGCCGTGCGGTTGCGGGCATAGGCATCGATATCGCTCGGCTCATCGATGCAATCGATGATTACGCGCTGGAAGAGTGCCGGTGCGCATACAAAACCTAGCGTACGGGCAGCACCCGCAACAGCCGGCATCAGACGGGCAGCCTGCGGATTGGTGTTGGGAACCAAGATCCACCCCACGCGCTCGCCCGGCAGCGACAGCGACTTGGAATACGAGTAGCACACGATGGTGTGCTCGTAGATCGAGGGCACCCAAGGCACCTCGGCACCGTACACAATCTCGCGGTACGGCTCATCCGAGATGAGCATAATCGGATTCTCGGGATCGCGCTGAGCGTTGGCCTCGCGCAGAACATTGGCCAGTCGCGTCAGCGTGTCGCATGTATATACGGCACCGGTCGGATTGTTGGGAGAGTCAATGATGACGGCCGCCGTCTTATCGCTGATCGCCTTGAGCACGTTGTCCACGCTCAGCTGGAACGTATCTTCATCGGCGAGCGCCTCAACACACGTACAGCCGGCCTTCTCAATCCAAACGCGATACTCCGGAAAGTACGGGGCGATAACAATAACCTCGTCGCCCGGGTTCGTAACGGCGTTAAGCGTGCAGGTGAGCGAAGCCGCGGCACCCACCGTCATAAATACGTCTTTGCCCTCATAGCTCGTGCCAAAGCGGCGGTTGAGCGATTCGGCCACAGCGGCACGACATTGCGGCAGGCCCGGTGCGGGCGTGTAGCCGTGCAGCTGGTCGCTCGGCAGCTCCAGGGCCTTCTTAATCGACTCAGCCACAGCAGCGGGCGCCGGAACGCTCGGATTGCCCAGCGAAAAATCGAATACGTTTTCCGCACCGATCTGCGCCTTGCGCTCAAGGCCATAGCTAAAAATCTCACGGATGATGGAGCTTTCCGCGCCGCGAGCATACATAGTTTCGTTGATCATCTGTTCCCCTTTCGCATAGGCGCTATTGTACGCTTTAGCCGAGCAAAGTGCCGCAGCAATGTTGATTGGGGACAGACTTAAATGCGTGAAAACGCTCATTTAAGTCTGTCCCCAATCAACAGACGGCCCCATATCGCTCAAAAGGAAAAGCCTCCACAGGTTTCCCCGCGGAGGCTTTTGTTACAAGAACTATTTGTCGGTGTCGGTGTCGGCATCGACGACGGCATGGTCATCGTCAGCATCATCGGATGCGGCTTCGGCATCCTCCTGCATGGCCGCCTGCGCAAAGGCCGCGGCATCAGCCGCCAGCTCCTCCTCGCTCATGCGAGGCGCGCGCTTCTTGGTCGGCATGCCGGCCGCCTTGGCATTGCGCTCCTCCTTGGCCGCCAGGATATCGCCCTCGCGCTCAAGGTAGGCATTCCACTCGTTGTCGAGCAGGGCGTTCACGGCGTCGCCCTCGACGGTCTCGCGCTCAAGCAGCACCTTCGCCATCAGATCGAGCTGATCGCGACGGGCGTCCAGGATCTCGACCGCACGACGATGGGCCTCACGCATAATGCGCTGAACCTCGATATCGATGCGGCGCGCCGTCTCCTCGGAGTAATCCTGGTGATCAGCGTAATCGCGACCAAGGAACACCTGATGTTGCGCCTCGCCAAACACTTGCGTGCCCAGCTCCTCGCTCATGCCCAGGCGCGTGACCATCTCGCGCGCCATCTTGGTTGCGCGCTCCAGATCGTTGCTCGCGCCCGACGTAATATCATCGCACATGAGCTCCTCGGCAACGCGACCGCCCAAGAACACGGCGAGCTCGTCGAGCATCTCGTTCTTGGTCTTAAGGAAGTGGTCCTCCTGCGGAAGCTGCAGTGTGTAGCCCAGCGCCTGGCCGCGGCTGACGATCGAGATCTTGTGGACCGGATCGGAGTGCTCCAGGATGTGGCCCACCAGGGCGTGACCGCTCTCGTGGTAGGCAATCGTGGTGCGCTCGGCCTCGGTCATCACGCGACCCTTGCGCTGCGGTCCGGCAATCACGCGCTCCATCGATTCCTCGACCTCGTCCATCGAGATCACGGAACGATGACGGCGAGCGGCCAGCAGCGCAGACTCGTTGAGCAGGTTCGCTAAATCGGCACCAGTAAAGCCAACAGTCATCTGGGCGAGCTTCTCAAACTTAACGTCCTCGTCCATCGGCTTGTTCTCGGCATGCACGCGCAAAATCTGCTCGCGGCCCTTCACGTCCGGACGGTCGACCGTAACCTGACGGTCAAAACGGCCGGGACGCAGCAGCGCCGGATCCAGAATGTCGGGGCGGTTGGTGGTGGCGATCAGGATGACCGACTCGCTCTCCTCAAAACCGTCCATCTCGACCAGCAGCTGGTTGAGCGTCTGCTCGCGCTCGTCGTGGCCGCCGCCCAAGCCGGCTCCGCGCTGACGTCCCACGGCATCGATCTCATCGATGAAGATGATCGACGGGGCCTGGGACTTGGCCTCCTTAAAGAGGTCACGCACACGGCTGGCGCCGACGCCCACGAACATCTCCACAAAGTCAGAGCCCGAGATGCTAAAGAACGGCACGCCCGCCTCGCCGGCAACGGCCTTGGCCAGCAGCGTTTTACCGGTGCCCGGAGGGCCAACCAGCAACACGCCACGCGGGATCTTGGCGCCCAGCTTGCGATAGCGATCCGGATCGCTCAAAAAGTCACGGATCTCCTCGAGCTCCTCGACTGCCTCGTCCACGCCGGCAACGTCCTCGAACTTGACCTTGGGACGCGTAGCCTCGTTGGTCTTGGCGTTGGTCTTGCCAAACTGCATGTTCCTATTATTGGCGCCCATCATCTGTCGCATAAAGTAGAACATAATGGCGATCAGGGCAATCGTCGGCAGCACGCTCATCGCCAAGTCGCCCCAAAAATCGGGGTCATTGGTGTTGACGATATACTTGGTGTCGGGATGCTCCGCCATGAGCTCGGCAAGCGAATCGGAGCCGACATAGGTCGAGGAAAAGCTCTTGAGCTCGCTCGTATCGCCCTTGTCCTTTTTCGTCTTCCAGTAATGACCCGTCACGCTTCCGTCTTGAACCGTATAGGTCAGATCTTCGACGCGATCCTGCTTGATGGCGCTGACCATCTCGCTCGTCGCGAGCTTAACGGTATTGCTGGAGTTGGCAAAGCCGGAACCCATATTAAAGAAGGCATAGCCCAGAAGCGCGCAAGCCAAAAGAAAATACAGCCAGCCCGTACGCGTGGGCTTCTTGCCTCCGGGCATCCCCGGGATCTTTGGGTCCCGGGGAGTCTGGGAATTGTTGTCGTTACGGTCGTCGGGCATCTTACGAATAAACCTCCGGTTTCAAAATGCCCAGATACGGAAGGTTGCGATAGCGCTCGGCATAGTCGAGGCCGTAGCCCACCACAAAGGCATCGGGGCAATGGGTTCCAACATACTTGGGCGTGATGGCCGAGACGCGGTCCTCAACGTCCTTCCACAGGAAGGCGGCGACCTCCAGAGAAGCGGGCTTGCGGCTCTCGAGGTTCTTCATCAGATACTTGAGGGTCAGGCCCGAGTCCAGAATGTCCTCGACGATCAGCACGTCGCGACCGCGGATGTCGATATCCAGGTCTTTAATGATACGCACGATGCCCGAGGACTTCACACCGTCGCCGTAGCTCGAAACAGCCATGAAATCGATGTTGGTCGGCAGCTCGATCTTACGCATCAGGTCGCCCATAAAGACCACGGCGCCGCGCAGGACCGCAATCAGCACCAGATCCTTACCCGCGTAGTCGCGCGTAATCTCCTCGCCCAGGCGAGAGACGATACCGTCGATATCCTCCTGCGTGAACAGAACCTTCTCGATATCCGGATGTTGAGAAGCCATGACAACCCTTTCTTGTGCTTATCGCCCACACACCGCCGTATGGACGCGAACCACACATTCTAGCAGCGCACGGGGTAAATTTACCAGCCCGTGCGCCATCAGCGCGGGAATACCGTCAACGTCGCACAGAATAGCAGGCGTGGGACGCTATTCCGCATCGACCACGCGGAGCAGATATGCCACGCGCGTTGCGGCCGTGCACTTAAAACGCTCGTCCGCGCGAACTCCGGCGACCCACACCACGGCACCCCCCGGCGCCGTCCTCACCATGGGCACGCCGGCGCGCTCGGAAACGGGAATGCGAGCCTCGCCTAGCAAATCGGATACTTTCTTGCTTCGGCCACTCATCCCTAACGGGCACATCACGTCTCCCGGCGCGGGACCGTCCACCCACAGGCGCGCCAATCGCGCCTCGGCAGGGATCTCGCCACGCGAGCCCGCCAGGATCCGCTCACTATCGCTGTCGGCAAAACCCAGGGCAGCCGCGTCTACCAAAGCTGTCACTTCCCCGGCAGCCGCAAGCTCACGGGCGCGGCGCACGATATCGCATCCCGGCTCAACAGCCATCGGTTCTGTGACCAGCATACGTCCCCCGCCCAACGGCAAACGACCGGGTACGGTAACCCAGTCCGCGACCAGGCCCTCGCGAGCCGCCGGCGCCTTAAACGCCAGCATGCCAAACTCAATGCGTGCGTCAATCCCCGCCGGAAGCGTGACCGAGCCGGTGCCCTCGGCAACGCAGGAAAGGACTCGCTCCACATGTCGCATCTCGGGACGAGCGTCCGGATCGATGCGCTTAATCGCCAGTCGCACGATGCGCCGCGCGATTACCACCTCAGCCGCAGCCAGGCGCCTGGCATCGAGCACCAGTGCGCCCGCTGCCTCTTTGCGCAAACAGCTTCGAAACGCCTGTGCCGAAAGCTGAGACAAAAACGCGTCCTCATCGCCTAAGATCTCGCAGGCGGCGCCAATCGTCTTGCAGACGCTCGCGTTGCGCTGCGCCACCACTGGCATTACTCGATGGCGCACGTAGTTTCGCAGATACGAGATATCCTCATTGCTCTCGTCTTCACGCCACGGCTGACCATGTACCTGTAGATAGCCCACGAGCTCGCCATGAGTTAGGTCGAGCAAGGGACGTACCACGATATTCCTCCGGCGAGGAATGCTCGATAGGCCAGCGGGCCCCGAACCCTTAATCGCGTTCATCAAAAACGTTTCCGCGCGATCCGAAGACGTGTGCGCGGTGCAGATACGAGCCGCCGTTCGCGGTGCCCCCGTCTGGGCGCAGAGCTCGCGAACATACCTCCGCGCCGCGGCATAGCGCACTTCGCGGGCCGCGGCCTCAATATTGCCCGACTCCCCATCAAAATAAGCGTGCTCCACGCACAGCGGTAAACCATATTTCGCGCAGAGCTCACGCACAAAGGCCTCGTCGCCATCGGACGCCTTGCCGCGCAGATGATGGTTTACATGCAGCACATGCAGGCGCTCGCGAGCAATGGGGGCAACACCGCGCCCGTCTTGGATATCCAGCTTTGATGTGCACGCCATAAGAAGCAGTGCCGTCGAGTCCGCGCCGCCTGATACCATGAGCACGACAGGAGCAGCCTGCTGCCTCGTTCGGGTCTCATCGACTGCCCCGGGCACGGCATGGTGTCCGTAATGCTGTGATACCGTAGGCATTTGCTTCCTCCTCTATTCGTCCGCACCCATTGTATCCTTTGGAATCTTATGTCTCGTCTGCACCTTCATATCCTTGGCAGCGGCTCAAAAGGCAACTGCGCGCTCATCGAAGGCCCCCGGGGGCTCATCATGATTGACGACGGTCTTTCTCGCCGCGAGACATTAAAGCGCATGGCAGAACTGGGACTCTCGGCAGACAACGTCTCGGCTCTTCTCATTACTCATGAGCATAGCGATCACATCAAGGGTCTCGATGTCTGGTGCAAGCACTGGCACGGTCACCTCTTTGCCAGCAGGGGCACACTTTCGAGCAAAGAAAATCTTTCGCATCTGCCTGTCGAGGAATTCGACCCCGGTGACACCCTATCCATTGCCGGCATCCACGTGCAAACCTACTCAACATCACACGATGTCATAAATCCAATCGGCTTTCGATTCGACGCCCTCGATGATTCCATCGGCTTTGCTACCGACACCGGAGAGCTATCGAGCCAAGCCATGAACACCCTCAAAGATTGTCGAGTCCTCGCGCTCGAAAGCAACC
Source organism: Collinsella sp. (assembly GCA_018368055.1). Taxonomy (GTDB): domain Bacteria; phylum Actinomycetota; class Coriobacteriia; order Coriobacteriales; family Coriobacteriaceae; genus Collinsella. The sequence continues at coordinate 117,061 of JAGZFB010000012.1, forward strand.
ACGATGCGACCATGCTGCGCGAGGGAGAATATCCCCGCTTTCTTCAGGAGCGCATCCTGTCTGCAAGGGGACACCTCTCCAACGGCCAAGCCGCCGAAGCCGCGCGCGAACTTGTTACCGATCGCACCGAACAGCTCATTGCCATGCATATCAGCCAAGACAACAATCGTCCGAGCCTTACCGTCAAAAGCTATGCCAAAGCTCTAGCCGCAACCCTGGATGACGAGCTCGGCAGCTCCGCCACCCTTCTCCAAGGATCGCGAAAACTCTCGATACGCCCCGCAAGCCAGTATCGGCCAGCAACCATTCAATAGACTGTCCTAAACAGCAAAAGGGGCCGGGAATCGCTTCCCAGCCCCTTTTGTTGTCCTTTAATAGCGAAGAACACCAACGAAGTTATTCGATGGAGATCTTCGTAACGTTCTTCTTCTCGACGATCTTGGGAACCGTAACGGTCAGGATGCCGTCAGCGTACTTAGCCGAGAGGCCCTCGCTCGAAGCGTCCTTAAGATACACGCCACGCGTCGCGCTGTACGAGCTGAACTCCTTCTGCAGGAAGTTCTTGCCCTCGTTCTCCTCGTCTTCCTCGACATTCACGCTAATGGACAGACGGCCCTCGTTAAGCTCGACATCGATATCGTCCTTGGCGACGCCGGTCAGATAAGCCTTGACCTCATAGCCATCGCCCTTATCCTCAACGTCAACGGGGAACGCCTTAGAGGCAATCGAGCTGTTCGCTAGGTCGCTCATATCATCAAACAGATCGAATAGCGAGCTTGCAGAGGGACGAACGCCAAAAACCGAACGATAAGGAACCATGCTTGCCATGTTTACCACTCCTTTATAGGACTGCCGAGTCATCCTCCAGGTGACTGGGACTTCTTTTGACGCTCTTATATATGCCCACCCAGTGCTCATATATACATCGACTATAAAGTTTTTTGAGTCCAGTACTATAAGCATATCTAAGTGCGTATGACTCAGGTTTTAGGAAGGTTAAGGTTCTTTGAACCAGAGCTTAAATACCGAGTATGTCCCCAGCTACAAATAACAAGGGGCTTACAATGAGCGCGTACACGTTGTTGGTAACGAGCTAAAGGGCATCATGGACGACCAAAACCAGAACAATATGTTTATGCCGACGCAGGGGGAAGATACTTCCACGCAGCCGCCACGGTTCCATCGCCCCCACATCTCGCAAGAGCCCATTAATGATCCGGAGCCCGAGTATGTGACGAGAAATCGATATCAAACGCTCGAGGATGCCCAAACGGGACGCAAACATATGGGCGTCGCCTCGGGAGACCCTGTATATCTGAAAGACGCACCATTATCTAAAAACAGCGCAGCTAGTGATGAGCCGATGAAAGCATCCGCCGCTCATCAACAAAGAGGTCCTCGACCAAAGCAAACCTTGACGCATTCGGCTCGCTATCTCGAAACGCCAAAACAGGGAAAATCAATCTTCGTTTCATCAAGTAAACGACGCAAACAGCATCGACTGACAATCCTGCTTTTGATTATTGTGGCCATAGCAGTTGCCCTTGTTATTCGTTTTATTTTCTTTAAGTAAAAGCTCAATACCAAAAAGAATTAAATCGTCTGGCGTAAATGAGTTATTTATGCCCCGCAAACGAATCAGAACCACCCTTAAAAAGGGTGGTTTGCTCTTAGGGTATAACCCACGGGCCCCGGGCTCGCGTCTAAAGGCGCGGGCCCGGACTTCGTCCAGGCC
>JAGZFB010000013.1:0-117311 GCA_018368055.1 Collinsella sp.
GAGTGTCCATCCTCGCAGTATCCGGTTCTCAAGGTGCACGCCTGCGCGGCTCATCCGGTTCCACCGGGCCGCGCGGCAAGGAGATATATTGCCAGACCGCGAAGCCCTGTGGGACGTCAATTCCACTCTTCACAAGTCCTACACAATATATTGCTTTCTATAGGTAATAGAAAGACTGGTGCGGATCTTCCGCACGTATCAGATGATGACCCTTTGGTTCAGGAATATATAGAGATCGGTCACCTGTAAGTGTTTATCTACCCGCGCTTTTAGCAATGTAAACCGCGCTTCAGATAAAAAGAGGGAGCGCCGCGCACAACGCGACACTCCCCTAGCGATTCAAGAGAATCTATTAGGCCTCGAGAGCCTTCTTGGCGATGGTAGCCAGCTCGTTGAAGGACTCGATGTCCTCGTAAGCCATCTGAGCCAGGACCTTGCGGTCGAGCTCGATGCCGGCAACCTTCAGACCGTGCATGAACTGAGAGTAAGAGATGTCGTTCAGGCGAGCAGCAGCGTTGATACGGGTGATCCAGAGAGAACGGATCTCGCGCTTCTTGTTGCGGCGATCACGATACTGATACTGCAGGGAGTGCTGGACCTGCTCTTTAGCATGCTTGTAAGTACGCGAAGCGGCACCGTAGTAACCCTTCGCACGGTGCATAACGGTACGGCGCTTCTTCTTGGCGGCAACAGCGCGCTTAATACGTGCCATGTTCTATCAACTCCTAGACGGTAAAACGAAAAACGGGAACGCGAACTTAGGCGAGACGCGACTTGATGACCTTGCGGTCGGCAGCGGCGATCTCGGTCTCCTGACGGAAGCCACGCTTACGCTTGGTGGACTTCTTGCTCAGGATGTGGCTCTTGAAAGCCTTGGCGCGCATAAGCTTGCCGGTACCAGTCTTGCGGAAACGCTTCTTGGTGCCGCTGTGGGACTTCATCTTAGGCATGAAATACTCCTTAATCGGTTACAGAACACTAGTTACTTGGTATCGCTTGCCGCTTTATCCTCATCGAAGGCGCCCTTAATCGGGGCGAGCAGCATAAGCATGTTACGGCCTTCCATCTTAGGCTTGGACTCGACCGTAGCGTAAGGCTTGAGATCCTCGGCGAGGCGCTCGAGAACGTTAAGGCCCTGCTCCGGGTGAGCCATCTCACGGCCGCGGAACATGATGGTGATCTTAACGCGTGCGCCCTTCTTGAGGAAACGCAGAACGTGGCCCTTCTTGGTCTCGTAGTCGCCAACGTCGATCTTGGGTCGGAACTTCATTTCCTTGACCTCGACCTTGGACTGGTTCTTACGAGCAGCCTTGGCCTTCATGGCCTGCTGGTACTTGAACTTACCGTAGTCCATGACCTTGCAGACCGGCGGCTCCGCGTTGGGAGCGATCTCGACCAGGTCGAGACCCTGATCGTCGGCGACGCGCTGGGCATCGCGGATGGCGAACAGGCCGAGCTGAGAGCCATCGACGCCAATCAAACGGCACGAAGATGCAGTGATCTCGTCGTTGATGCGGGTGTCATCAGACTTAGCTATTTTCCCTACCTCCATTCATAAAAAAATAACCCGGCGCTTCTCAACAACCAGGTCGTACACATAGACTTCCTCGATTTGAGGAAGGGAATCTAAGTTGTATGACCAGTCAGCTGCTCATTGGCGCCAAAAGGTGGGAACCCTCGGGTTCCTCTTTAGGGCATTGCGGGAACAACGCCTTGCGAATAATAACACGTACAGCGCGTTATCACATTACGTACACGAAAAAGAGGCCTTGACCCCCTTGAACGCTCGCTTGCATGTATGGTGCCCGAGGCGAGACTCGAAGGGCCTTCGCTTCGCGAAGCCCCGGGCTTCGGGCGCGTGGCGCCCTCGCCACGCTCCGCTACAAACAGGCCACAGGCCTTTTTGCTTAACGCTTCGCGCGCTCACGCGAGTTCGGCACGAAAAAGGGGGCCGCAACCCCCTTGAACGCTCACTTGCATGTATGGTGCCCGAGGCGAGACTCGAACTCGCACGTTGTTGCCAACGGTGGATTTTGAGTCCACTGCGTCTGCCAATTCCGCCACTCGGGCACGCAATGCGTGAGTTAGTTTATCACAGCTTTCTACCGATTAGTCCGAAAATGGAACTTCGAGCATTTCGATGAGTTCGACCGTGCGTAGCATCTCGCGCTGACGGCATCCGCGACCGTCAACCGAGGCCTCGCCCATCTGGTTGTCATAGGGATCCTCGCGCATACCATCGAAAGCAGGCACAAATTCAGCCTGGAATCGATTGTTGGCCACCATACGCCACGGGTCGAGATTGCCAAAGTAGTGACGACGACGCCACTCCTCCCCCATCCTGCGTGCCGAGGAACCAAACGATACGTCGGCGTTAAGCCAACCGGTCTGTGGCGTATAGAACTCAGCCCAATCGTGCGGCCCCACCGAATCGGGCGCAACATACAGGCCGCTCTGCCAACGGGCAGGCACGCCCGCGATACGGCACATGGTGATAAACGTGAGCGCCATAACGCCGCAATCGCCGCGGAGCGAATGCGCGCAGTCATCAGCGATGGAGCCCAAAAGCAGGTACGGCGGCTGATAGCGATAGTCGATATACTGCGTCAGGTAATCATAGATAGCACGGGCGCGATCGAGCGGATCCACGAGTCCGTCAACAACACTGGCCGTCAGTTGCTGCAGATACGGCGTGAATGCGATGTGCGGACGGTCCTCGGAAATATCCTCGGTCAGAGGCGCGTCCATACGCGGATGAACCGGAAGTGTGCCACCGTAGACATCACAATAAGCAGCATCGATGTGATAACGATAGGTCACCGAGAATGAGCGTTCACTCGAAGAAGACCACGAGGCGGTACGCGCCGAAGCGTTCGCGGGAGCAACAGCACCCTCCGGCGTCATGTCGAGAATCTCGACCCGAGACTGTTGACGGCAGGCAGCCGCGACGGGAAGCCAAGCGCAAACGGTCTCCCCCTCCAGAGCGCCGGGGACAGACACGGACGCTTTAAGCGTAATGACGCGAGCCAATCCATTTTGCGACTCCATCTCCTTGAGCATCTCGTTGCGCAGTGCAATTCCGTCCGTAGAATCGGGCCGCATGCCGGGAACCTCTTTGGGATATACGCGAAGCGAATCGAGGAAGTTGTCGAGAACGAACAGCTCGCCATCGATAAAGCGCCAGTCAATACGCTTACGGTCAATCAGATCGTCAAACTGCTCCTCGGTAAACTCAGGCCACTCCTCGCGAATCATCGCAATAGCTCGATCGCGCGACACCGAAAAATGAAGCGGCGTCTCAAGCATGCGATACCGCTCGGCACGAACGCAGGCAGCAAGCGAGGGATCGGGATTCTGCCCCAAAAGACGATCACAAGCCGCAACAGCCTGCGTCAAATATCCGGCATCCTTGAGACGAAGAATCTCGGGCGGCAGTCCAATATCGAGATGACGGAAATCATCACAGCAAACATCAACAGAGCAACCAACCGGCCCCTCGTCAATAACCTTCCCATCCGAAGGCAGCACATTAATAACAGCCATGCCAAACTCCAAGTCATTAGAACTCTTGAAGTCCATTGTAGCGAGATAAAAAAGAAAGCCCCAACAAGGGAGCCATCAACACCGCCGAGCGGTAGTCAAAAAATGAATTCAGCCCAGTAACCCTGTAGCGAGTTAACAAAGGAGGCCCCGTTCACCCGGAGCTGATTCCGTCGCGCGACTTCTGGCGAAGCCAGTAGCCACCTTAATTCAGACTCGTAACCCTGCGGCGTTAAACGAAGGAAGCCCCGTCTCCCGGAACTGTTTCCTTGGCGCGACTTCTGGCGAAGCCACGTGAGCGCAAAGGAAACAGTGTAGGGAGACGGGGCTTCCGGTGGGAAGTTTAGCGACGCTTACGCCTTGTTGACGGAGCCAAACTCCTCCATGAGCTCCTTGGTGCGGGCAACGATGTTGTCGCGACCAGGCTTGAGGAGCTTGCGGGGGTCAAAGCCCTTGCCCTGCTGATCCTTGCCAGCCTCGATGTACTCGCGAACGCCCTTGGCAAAGACGAGCTGCAGATCGGTGTTGACGTTGATCTTGGAGATACCCAGGGAGATGGCCTTCTTGATCTGATCCTCGGGGATGCCGGTGCCACCGTGCAGGACGAGGGGCAGGTCGCCGGTCTGAGCCTTGATCTCGCCCAGGCGCTCGAAGGAAAGGCCAGCCCAGTCGGCAGGGTACACGCCGTGGATGTTGCCGATACCGCAGGCGAGGAAGTCGACGCCCAGGTCAGCAATCTGCTTGCACTCAGCAGGATCAGCGAGCTCGCCGCTGGAGGTCACGCCGTCCTCGGTGCCGCCGATGCCGCCGACCTCGGCCTCGATGGACATGCCCTTGGAGTGGGCAAGCTCAACGAGCTCCTTGGTGCGGTCGAGGTTAAGCTGGAAGGTCTCCTCGTGAGAGCCGTCATACATGATGGACGTGAAGCCGGCCTCGATGCACTTGAAGCAGTCCTCGTAAGAACCGTGATCGAGGTGAAGGGCGACGGGAACGGTAACGCCCGTGGCCTCGACGGCAGCCTTGACCATGTCGGCGCAGACCTTGAAACCGCCCATCCACTTAGCGGCACCAGCGGTGCACTGAAGGATCAGCGGAGACTTGGCCTCCTCGGCGGCCTGGAGAATAGCCAGGGTCCACTCGAGGTTGTTGGTGTTGAAGGCACCGAGACCGTACTTGCCGGCCTCGGCCTTCTTGAGCATGTCTGCTGCGTTGACGAGCATAAAAGAAACCTCCTGTAAGGTTGCTCCGATAACGTCTGAGATTTTACCACGACATACCCGAGCATAAACGTTCGTTTGTTCACGAATACCATCCGATTGGACAAATTTTGACCGTTTGCCCCACAGAATCGACCCACTGGGGAAAATATCTTGACGATTGAGCGGTCTTCGTGGTTCGACAGACGGCTTCGAGCCTACATCTGCATAAACGGGTTCTGCATAAGTTCGCGCGCCATCGTGGTCGAATCGCCATGGCCCGTCAAGCAAACGGTATCGGGCGGAAGCATCTTGGCAAGTTTGGAGAGCGAGCGCATAATCGCCGCCTCGTCACCGCCGGAAAGATCGGTGCGACCGTGGCTGCCCGGGAAAAGCGTGTCGCCCACAAAGGCGATGTTCCCCTGCTCGGTCGCGGCGAACAGGACGATGCCGCCCGGCGTATGCCCCGGTGCCTCGATCACCTGCAGGCAGACGTCGCCCACCTCGATTGTATCGCCCTCGGCAAGCAAACGCGTCGGCTCACCCGGATCGGGCGTCTCGATACCCCACATGGCGCGCTGCTCCTCGATATTTGCGCGAGGTACCGTCACGTCCTTAGCGCACAACTCATATAGTGCGCTGTCGCCAACGACAGCTCGAACCCCGGCAACCCCGCCAACATGGTCGGCATGACCGTGCGTGCAGACAGAGCCGAGTACGCGCACCTCGGGATGCGCGGTGCGGATATGCTCCACAAGACGCTCGCCCTCCCACGCCGGATCGACGATTAAGCACTCGTCATTCGAAATCACGGCGTAGCTGTTGGTCTGAATCGGGCCGTTGACGAGCGCCTCAATCGAAGCCGCGCCTCGGGGTGTCAGGTCCAAAGTCATATCGTCCACGCGCATACCCTCCTTCTAAAATACGCTCGAGGCACCAAACGATGCCTCGAACGTAACCAATATCTATGATGCTGAGAGGCTCTCGCACCTACACACGGCGCTTGAGTTGCGCTCCGCCCTCGCCGGGCATAAGACGGCGAGCGTCGTAGACCGAATCGACGCTGCTGATGGAAGCCAGCAGCGGATCCAGACCACTCGCGTCCGAGATCTCGACCATAAAGCGCAGAGTTGCAATACCCTCGCGGTTGGTCGAGGTGGCGGCGGAAAGGATATTGCCGCCTGCATCGCCAATGGCAATGGTGACGTCCTTGAGCAGGCCCATGCGGTCCAGGCACTCGACCACGATCTCGACCTGGAAAAGTGTATCGGCAGCACCATCCCACTCTACGTCAATCATGCGCTCGGGGTGCTCCATGAGGCCCTTGACGTTGGGGCAATTGGCGCGATGTACCGAAACGCCACGACCGCGCGTGATGAAGCCGACGATGTCGTCGCCCGTCACGGGGTTGCAGCAATGAGCCAGACGGACCAGCAGGCCGCTGTTGCTCTCGCCCTTGACGATAATGCCGTTACTTGCGCTCTTGCCGCGCTTTTGCGGCTTGCGGTTGGAGCCGCGAGCAGGCTGTTTCACGACCTCGGCGATAGCCTCGGCCTTGGTGAGCTGTTCCTCGGGCTTGGGGTCCAAGATTTGCTCGACCTTATTGCCCACAGCGCGCGGGGCAACCTTGCCGGCACCGACGGCGGCAAACAGGTCCTCGAGCTGCTTGAAGTTAAACTGCTCCGCCACGGCATTGAGCGCACGCGTGGAGCGCGGCGTGGAGATGCCATACCCGCGCTTGCGCAGGTCCTTGGCCAGCATATCGCGGCCGGCGGCAGCGTCGTCGTCCTTAGTCGCGGCGGCAAAGTAGCGACGGATCTTTGACTTGGCGGAAGGCGTCTTGACGATCTTGAGCCAATCACGCGACGGCTTGGAACTCTTGTTAGTCAGGATTTCAACGCGGTCGCCCGTCTTGATCTCGTGCGTGAGCGGAGCCACCGCACCGTTGATTTTGGCGCCGACGCAATGGTTTCCCACCTCGGTGTGAACGGCATAGGCAAAGTCGAGCGGCGTGGAGCCGGCACGAAGCGCCATGACCTCGCCTTTGGGCGTGAAGACGAAGATCTCCTGATCGAAGAGGTCGACCTTCAGCGAATGCAGGTATTCCTTGGCGTCGGTAATCTCATCAGACGCAGCCCAATCGAGTGAGTGCTTAAGCCAGTTAATCTGGTCGTCCAAACGTTGAGCGTCATTGGTCTTGGAAGCAGACGATCCGCCCGACTTCTTATAGAGCCAGTGAGCGGCAATGCCGTACTCGGCCTGCTCATGCATCTCGTAGGTTCGAATCTGAATCTCGAGCGGACGAGCCGTGGGGCCGATGACCGTCGTGTGGAGCGACTGGTAGTTATTGACCTTGGGCATGGCGATATAGTCTTTAAAGCGACCAGGCATAGGGTGCCACAGCGTATGCACCGCACCGAGCGTGGAGTAGCAATCGCGCACCGAATGGGTAATAACGCGCAGCGCCACCAGGTCGTAGATCTCGGAGAACTCCTTGCCCTTGCGCTTCATCTTTTGGTAGATGGACCAATAGTGCTTGGAGCGGCCGTTGATCTGGAAGTCCTCCAGACCAATGCGGTTGAGCTCATCGGTAAGCGTCTTGATGGTCTCGGCAAGGTAGCGCTCGCGGACCTCGCGCGACTCCGCCACCATGCGCGCGATGCGCTGGTAGGCATCGGGCTCCAGGTAGAAGAAGGACAGGTCCTCGAGCTCCCACTTAATAGAGCTCATGCCCAGGCGGTCGGCCAAGGGCGCGTACACGTCCATGGTCTCGCGAGCCTTAAACAGGCGACGATCCTCGCGCAGGGCCGCCAGCGTACGCATGTTGTGCAGACGGTCGGCAAGTTTAACGATGATGACGCGAATGTCCTTGGACATGGCAAGGAACATCTTGCGCAGCGTGAGCGCCTGCTTCTCGTCCATGCTGTCGACTTCGATGTTGGTGAGCTTGGTCACGCCATCGACGAGCTCGGCCACCGTATCGCCAAACAGGCCGGAAACATCGGCGAGCGAGGTCTCAGTATCCTCGACGGTATCGTGCAGCAGCGCGGCGCACACCACATCGCAGTCCATCTTGAGATCGGCCAGAATGATGGCCACCTCGACGGGATGGTTGATGTACATCTCACCCGAGCGCCGCTTTTGGTTGCAATGCTTCTCGGCGGCAAAGCAGTAGGCCTGCTCCACCTTGGAGAAGTCGTCCTCATTCATATATTTGAGGCACAGGCGCTCCAGCTTGTCGTAGCTGTCCGCCATAATCTCGGGCGGCAGCTCATCGGCATGCTTATAGTGCTCCATCTCCGAAAACGGCTGGAGGGTGGAATCATGGGCGGTACGGGCTGCGGCATCCATCGAGGTCCCCTTCCCCTAGGCCCGCGGTACGATCGGGCGGTTAACTTTGGCTAGCATATCAGAAGCGCACGAATCGAGCGCCCAGCTCCGGAAAGCCGAGAACTCCATGCGCGAGCGCAAGCCCTCCAAATAGCGAATTGACCTGCTCAATTGCACGCGGCCGGGGTTTTCGGCCATCGCGATACGACGAGTGTCGTCAAACCCCGAAACGCGACAGAAACCAAGCTCTTCGAAGATTCCCAGGCCGCTTTCCACCGAACGCTCGTCGACCGGCGTGCGAGCATCGATGGCAAGGCACATCTGCGCGATGTCGATATCGCTTGCGCAGAATGAATCATCCCCGGTCTTGCCGCGGTTGGAGCGCCACATGGTCTGCAGCGCGCGATAGAGTGTGACGAGCTCGTCGCGCTCGGGTGCGTAGCAGTCGAGCAGGCGCTCGTTAATGCGGGCATCGCGCGACGAATAGAGCAGGTGGATCACGGCGGGCTGGCCATCGCGACCGGCGCGGCCGCTCATCTGGTTAAACTCAATGCCGCCAAACGGCATGTGATAGAGCACGACATGGCGGATATCGGGCAGGTTGACGCCCTCGCCAAAGGCAGATGTCGAGACGATGCAGCTGAGGCTGCCGTCTCGGAATGCTTCCTCCACGCGACGGCGATCGGAACGCGCAAGCCCCGCGTTATAGAACGCGATATGGGTTGCGCAATCGGGCACACGCTTGCGCAACGTCTTGGCGAGCGCCACGGACTGGTCGCGCGAATTGACGTAAATGACGGTCTTCTCCCCCGTCGCCACGATCGACACCAAACGGTTCTCGCGGCTCGCAAGGTCGCGGTCGTCCTCGAGCTGCAGGTTCTCGCGCACCGTCTCGTCGACCACCGTGCGAGTGATCGGCAACATGCGGGCAAGCTCGGCCACGACCGGAGCCGTCGCGGTGGCCGTCGCAGCCATAACGACCGGGTCGCCCAGGGCTTTGAGGATATCGGGCATGTCAAGATAGGCGCTGCGGTCGCCGCCCTTGGCAAGGCCGGCGTGGTGCGCCTCATCGATAACGACAAAGCCGATGCGGCCCGAACGCGCGAAGCGGTCACGGTGGATAGACAGGAACTCGGGCGTCGTGAGCACGATACCGGTGCGGCCCGAAGCTAGGCCGGCGAACACGTCATCGCGTGCGGCCTCCACGGTTTCGCCGGTCAGCACGCCAACGCCAATGCCGAGCGCGGCCATCGTCGACGAGAGGTGATAGGCCTGGTCGGCAACAAGCGCACGCAGCGGATAGACAAAGATGCTCGCACGTCCGCGAAGCACCGCCTCACGCGCGGCATGCACATGGAAGATGAGCGACTTGCCGCGGCCCGTTCCCATAACCGCCAAAACGCTCTGGTGATCGGCCAAGGCGTCGAGCGCCTCGACCTGCGCGCGGTGCGGCTGGTTCGATCCGATAAAGCTATGGATAAGCGAGCGCGTGAGCTCGGTATAGGAAAGCTGGGCGAGCGTCTCGCGCTTGCGCGACTCCAGGCGCAGATCGGAGTCTGCCGGCTGCACGCCACGACGAAGCTCGCATGCCGGATCGTCGACGCTGGGCAGCGTGGTATCGCGGACCAGAACATCCTTGACCATGAGCTTGGACTTCACACGACCCTGCCAATGCTCGGCAACGGCCTCGAACACCAAGTCGACAGCGCTATCGCAGTTGATGAGCTTATCGATTTGCGGCACGCGGAACATAATAGCCGGCACACTCGCGGCGCCATCGGTCGCCACAAAGCGCATGTGCTCGCCGGTCTTACCCACCACGGCGCGATCACACATCGTCACGCCCTCGGCAGCCAGCAGCGGCACCTTATTACCCTGGCCAAACGGCTCAAGGCGGGAAATCTGCTCGATGGTCTCGATATTCAATTCGGAAAGGTCGACCGTGGCGGCAACCTCGTCGATGTCTTCAAAGTCCTCGGCGGGAATCTCCGATAGCACGGCGGAAAGGCGACGACGGAATTCATCGAGCTTGGATGCCTCGATGGTCACACCCACCGCACCGGCATGTCCGCCGCGACGAATCAGCAGGTCGGAACAGCGCTCGACGGCGTCAAACAGGTTAACTTTGCCCACCGAGCGACCAGAGCCGCGCGCGATACCGTCCTCGATCGAGAACAGCAGCGCCGGCACGTGATAGCGGTTGGTCAGACGGCTTGCCACGATGCCCTTGACACCCTCGTGCCAGCCTTCGCCGCCCACGACGATCGCGCGTCCGCCGTCATAGGTCTCCTCGACCTTTGCCATGGCATCGCGCGTGAGCTCCGCCTCGATCTCACGGCGCTGGCGGTTGATTTCTTCGAGCTCAGCCGCCAGCGCGCTTGCTTCGATGGGATTGCGGGCAAGCAGCAGGTCGAGCGCCAGCTTGGGATCGGCCATGCGACCGGCAGCGTTTAAGCGGGGAATGAGCGAGAATGACAGGCCGTCGGCCGTAATGGTAGAAAGATCGGCCTTGGCAAGTGCGGCAAGCGCGATATAGCCGGGACGGGCCGTCACGCGCATCTGCTGGATGCCCTCGGCGACCAGTGCGCGATTCTCGGGCGTGAGCGGCATCATGTCGGATACGGTGCCCAGCGCCGCGACCTCTATCAGCGAACGCCAATACGACGGCTTGCCCAAACGCTCGCCCAGGACCTGCACCAGTTTGAGTGCCACGCCGGCACCGGCAAGCTCGCGCGAGGGACCCTCGTCCTCGAGCTTGGGGTCGGTCAGGGGCACGCCCTGCGGCACCTGGTCGGAAGGCTCGTGATGGTCCGTGACCACCAAATCGATCCCCAGGCTCTCCAGATAGGAGACCTCTTCCTTGGCAGCAATACCGTTATCGACGGTCACAATCAGGTTGGGTTGGGCGAGCTCGTTGACGCGGTCGAGCGCCGCACGCGACAGGCCGTACCCCTCGTCAAAGCGGTGCGGGATAAACGGTGTGACATTGGCGCCAAACATCCGCAGCGCCTCGGTCAACAGACAAGTCGACGTTATGCCGTCGACGTCAAAATCGCCAAAGACGGCGATGCGCTCGTGGTTGCGAATAGCACGCTCGACGCGGTCGGCGACGACCGCCATGCCCGGAATAACGAGCGGGTCCGCCCAGTCGCGATCGAGCGAAGGCGTCAAAAACAGTTGGCCTTCCTCGATGGATGTAATGCCGTGCGCAACCATAATGCGCGCCACCAGCCCGGGTATGCCCAGGCCAGCCGAAAGCTCCTTTTCGAGCTCGGGGTTTTGCCGAGCGACCGCCCAGCGATGCGTCGTCTTAAGCGATGACATAGGCGCCCACCCCCGATAGGGGCAGGTCGCCGCGATACCTCTCACGGTTCATAGCGATGAGTCCTCTGTGTATGCCCGCTTCGGCAGGCAGATCTGTTGAACGGATTTATTATACCGTGCGGCACGGACGCAAAACGCCGCGGTGCGCCGCGGTTTCGGCAAACGATGGCGGTAATGGCCTCGAAATAATCGAGCGTTTCAGCCACACGGACGCATACGAGCGTCTAGCATATCCATACAAACGAGTTCGCGGATAAAGGGAGTCACGGGACATATGAAGCAATGGGCTGGACTGGGAAAGTTCCTCGCGGGGCATATGCAGATCATCGTTCCGATTTGCGTGGCGCTCGGAGTGCTCTTTCCCCAGCAGATCGGCGTGCTCAAGCCCATTGTTCCCGCCCTCTTCGCCTTTATGACGTTTCAGGGCGCGCTCAGCAACACTTTTCACCAGGTAGCCGAGGTGTTCCACCGTCCGCTGCACCTGATTCTGGCGCTGCTGGTCTCGGCAGTGCTTATTCCCATCGCGGCGTATGCCATAGGGTCACTCTTCTTTGGCTCCAACCCCAACCTTGTCTGCGGCATCGTGCTCGAGTACAGCGTGCCCGTGGCCGTCACCGCTTTTATGTGGATCAGCATGTTCGGCGGCAACGGCCCGCTCGCGCTCACCATCATCCTGACGTCCTCGGTTATCTCCCCTGTGACGATTCCGCTTACGCTTAAGCTCTTGCTGGGTGCCACCGTCTCGATCGATGTGCCGAGCATGATGCAAGACATGGCCTTTATGATCGCCATCCCCGCCGTGCTCGGCATCGTGATCAACGAGCTCACGCGTGGATGGGGACACGAGAAGCTCTCCCCCGCGCTCTCGCCCGCTTGCAAATTCATGATGATGGGCGTTATCGCCTCCAACTCCACCGCCATGAGCGAGTACGTGCTGCACATGAACGCGGTGCGCCTGGAAGTCGCCCTCTTTATTTTGACCTTCGCCATCAGCGGCTTTGTCATCGGTTTTCTGGTCGCCCGTGCGCTGCATCTGCCATATAGCGAGACGGCTACCATGTGCTTTACCTGCGGCATGCGTAACATCTCTTCGGGCGCCGTCATCGCCACGCAATACTTTCCGGGCGAAGTCGTATTCCCCGTCATGTGCGGCACGCTGTTTCAGCAGGTACTCGCCTCGCTTATCGGGCATCTCTTTGAGCGTCTAACCGGCGAGGAGCGCGCCGCCCAGCGCAAGCGGGTCGAGGCCGGCCGCGACGCCATGGCACGCTAGACTGTCCGCAGTGTGCGGGCGCTCACTTTACGATGTGAGCGCCTCCAGATGTGCACGGAGTCGCTCCGCATCGACATCGAGCGTGGTCTCAGCATTGACCTGGGCCAAACGATAGCCGACAAAGTAGGGCGAAGCCACCCAACGCGGCAGCGCCTTGGCAATGGTCCGACCGCCCAGGTGATAGAAGAACAGGTTATACGACTCTGCGCGACCACCGTGGTGCTCGTTCAGGATATAGCGCAGAGCTACCTGGATCGCATCGGCGAAGAGATCCGCCTCGGCTTGGTCTCTCGTGTCATCGCTGGCAGCGATTCCCTGCGGGGCTGAAACGTTGATCTCAAAGAACCCCATGATCGGTTCGGTTGAGATGTTGACCGCGATTCTCCCCTGTTGCCAGAGATTGATGCCTTCGAAATTGGCAGAAGTCAGCGAAGTGTAGCCGTCTTCCTGCTCCAAACCCACAATCTGCATGTGCGGATGAACGAGGCTACCGCCCGAGAGCGGACCCTTGTTCTTGTACATGAGCACGCTTCGATACTGCTGTGAATCAATCATCTGCTGCCAGCAACCCAGGGCAAACCGCATCACATGGTGGAGTTCATCCGGCTCATAGGTCACCAGGTCGGCATCGTGATCGGCCGACTCGATCAGCACGGTTTGACGGGTGGCGCGCAGGGTCTTGAACTTATTCTCGAGCCAGATGCAGTCACCATCGCGCTGGATGATGTTGGCAAGCCCCTCCGTGTCGCAAAAGGGGCACGCGGTGCCAGGGCGACGATTATCGTCAGGCTTACCGCTCGCCTGCTGAACGTCAAATACCAGCGCCACGGGTTATACCTCCAGCGGCACGATCTTGGTGCCATGGAGCTCGGAGACGCCTAGCGCCGCCGCGACCGTGTCGCGATTTGCCGTAGTGATGCCGCCGCCGGGAAGGATGGTCAAACGATCGCCCGCATACTCGATTAAACGAGCCAGGTGATCAAAATTATCCTCGATCGACGTACCGGCAGCGCCGCCATGCGTGAGGATGCGCGTAACGCCGCAGTCGGCAAGTGTATCAATCGCATCGAGCTGAGCCTCGGGCGAGAGCTGGTCAAATGCCATGTGGAAGGTGATGTCGATGGGCTCACGCTTGCATTCCTCGGTCGCGCAGCCCGCGGCCATCACGAGGGCGCCCAACGTAAGCTCGTCGAGTGCCCATCCGCCAGCGCAGGGCTTGCAGCAGCCAAAGACCAAGCCGTCAACGCCGGCGCTCACGGCAAGGCCCAGGTCCATCTCCATCATACGCAACTCGTCCTGGTTGTAGTGAAAGTCGCCGCCACGCGGACGGATCATGCACATCACCCGTGCATCGTGCTCGTGTGCATAGTTGGTCGTAGCGCTGATAACGCCGGCCGAAGGCGTGGTGCCACCGACGGCAAGGTTGTCGCACAGCTCGATACGCCTTGCACCGGCATCGATAGCCGCCGGCACCCGCTCAAAGTTCTCGGCACAAAACTCGTACAGCATAGATAGACCCCAAAAGACAGCAGATGTTTTCCGACGGGCATTGTCACACATCCCCATGAAGTTGCGGTGGAATGGGGACTCTTTTGGCCTCCGAGACTCCCATTTAGTCCCTATTTCGCCGCAACTTAAAAAGGGGCGCTGACTGAGATGGTCAGCGCCCCTTTTGTTAGGTGGGTTAGCCTCCGAGGTAGGCTTTGCGGACGTTGTCGTCATGCAGGAGCTCTTGGCCGGTGCCGGTCATGGTGATCTTGCCGGTCTCGAGCACGTAACCGCGTGTGGCGATGGAAAGCGCCATCTGCGCGTTTTGCTCGACCAGAAGCACCGTGGTGCCGGCCTTGTGAAGGTCCTCGACAATCTGGAAGATCTGTTCAATCAGAATCGGCGCCAGACCCATGGAAGGTTCGTCGAGCATAAGCAGTTTGGGGTTACTCATAAGGGCGCGCCCCATAACGAGCATCTGCTGCTCGCCGCCCGAAAGGGTGCCGGCGACCTGGCGACGACGTTCCTTCAGGCGCGGGAACTGCTCGTAGACGCGCTCCAGGCCCGGAGCCACCGTGGACTTGGGCTGCGTATAGGCACCCATCTCCAGGTTCTCCTCGACCGTCATCTGCAAAAAGGCGCGACGACCCTCGGGAACCTGAGCCAGGCCCTTACCAACCAGCTTATCAGCGGGCGTATGAGTAATGTCCTCGCCCATAAACTTGATGGAACCGGTCTTGGAACGCAGCAGGCCCGAGACGGTCTTGAGCGTTGTGGACTTGCCGGCACCGTTGGCGCCAATCAAGGCCACGATCTCGCCCTCGTTAACGTTAAAGGAGATGTCCTTAATGGCGTGGATGGCGCCGTACCAGACGTTGATGTTGTAGACGGAAAGCATCGGCTCTGCCATTTAGTTCTCCCCCTTATCCTGCTTGCCCAGATATGCCTCAATAACAGCGTCGTTGTTCTGGATTTCCTCTGCCGTGCCCTTGGCGATGACCTTACCAAAGTTGAGCACGCAGATGCCCTCGCAGATGTTCATAACGAGCGACATATCATGCTCGATAAGCATGATAGCAATGCCAAAGGTGTCGCGAATCTTGACGATGTTCTCCATGAGCTCCGCGGTCTCGGACGGGTTCATGCCGGCAGCAGGCTCGTCGAGCAGCAGTAGCTTGGGGTTGGTGGCAAGCGCGCGGACGATCTCCAGACGACGCTGAGCGCCGTAAGGCAGCGATCCGGCCTGCTCGTTTGCCAGATGCTCCATATCAAAGATGGACAGCAGCTCCATGGCGCGCTCGTGAGCAGCCTTCTCGTGCTTCCAATACGTCGGCAGGCGCAGCACGCCCTCAAAGCCGGAGTAACGCTCCTGGTTATGCAGGCCGACCTTGACGTTATCCTCCACCGTCATGGTGTTGAATAGGCGAATGTTCTGGAAGGTACGGGCAATACCCATGCGGTTGACCTGGTAGACCGACTTGCCCGAGGTGTCCTCGCCGTCGAGCAGGATGGTGCCATGCGTGGGCTGGTACACCTTGGTGAGCAGGTTGAAGACCGTGGTCTTGCCGGCGCCGTTGGGACCGATCAGACCGGCGATCTCGGTCTTGCCGATAGTCAGGCTAAAGTCGTCGACTGCCTTAAGGCCACCGAACTCAATGCCCAGGTGGATGCACTCGAGTGCAGGGCGCTCGCCCAGGTCACGATCGGGAACGATGGCGCCAGAAGGATACGGGACCATCTTGCCCTTCTTGAACTCAAATTTACTGGGCATCGGCTGCCACCTCCTTCTTGGAAGCAAAGCGGTCCTTGACGCGACCGAAGAACGCCTTGAGCTGCGGGTTGTTGGTAAAAATCATGACCAGGATCAGCACGATGGCGTAGATGAGCATGCGGTAGTCCGAGAACTGACGAAGCAGCTCGGGAAGCACCGTGAGCAACGCCGCCGCGATGACGGAACCGCGCATGTTGCCCAGGCCGCCCAGGACCACGAACACCAGAATGAGGATCGACGTGTTGAAGTCGAACTTGGTGGCGGAGAGCTGCGAGAAGTTACCGCCGAAGAGAGCTCCGGCAGCACCGGCGAGGGCAGCGGAAACCACGAAGGCGATCATGCGGTACTCCGTGACGGAGATGCCTACGGACTCGGCAGCGATCTTGTTGTCGCGCACGGCAATAATGGCACGACCGGTACGGCTGCGAACCAGGTTGAGCACAATCACGAGCGCGACCATAACCAGGATTGCGCCGGCAAGGAAGGTCGAATAGGTCGACACGCCCGATGCGCCCTGCGCGCCCTTGATGATGGCGGTGCCGTCCTCGAGCAGGTGCAGGTCGTCGATCGTGGAGTTACCCGTGATGTTAAAGATCACATGCAGGCCGCGGGAATCGACGCCCACAATGAGGCAGGTGACGACCTCTTTGATGATCTCGCCAAAAGCCAGGGTCACGATGGCCAGATAGTCGCCGCTCAGGCGCAGGACCGGGATGCCGATCAAGAAGCCCAAGATGCCAGCGGCGATAGCGCCGACCACAATGCTGATGATCAGACGCATCGGATCGGACGGAACGGTGCTCTCCAGCGCGACGGCAGTGACGATGCCCGTATAGGCACCGACGCTCATAAAGCCCGCGTGGCCCAGCGACAAGTCGCCCGCGATGCCGACGACGAGGTTAAGGGAGATGGCCATGACGATATAGGCCGTGATGGGAACCAGCTGACCGGCGATCATGCGCGGGATCATGTGGTTGGACTGCATAAAGAACACGATGGCGAACGCCACTAGGCACATGGCGTACGTAACAAAGTCGTGACGTGTCTGCTTGTCTTTAAGAAACTTCATAACGCTCACCTACACCTTCTCGGGGACGTACTTGCCCAAGAGGCCGGCAGGCTTGACGAGCAGGACGATGATCAAAACACCGAAGACGATGGAGTTGGCAAGGCTCGTGGAAATGTAAGCCTGCGCCATCGCCTCGATGATGCCGATGAGAATACCGCCGACAAAGGCACCGGGGATGGAGCCGATGCCGCCGAAAACGGCAGCGTCGAAGGCCTTGATGCCAGGCATGGCGCCCGTGGTGGGCTGCAACACCGGCGAGTAGGAGCACAGGAGCACGCCGGCGATGGCGGCAAGGGCGGAGCCGATGGCGAACGTCATCGAGATGGTGCGGTTGACGTTGATGCCCATGAGCTGAGCGGCGGCCTTGTCCTCGGACACAGCGCGCATGGCCTTGCCCATCTTGGTCTTACCTGTAAAGAACATCAGGCCGGCCATGATAACCAGGCAGGCGACGATAGTGACGAGCGAGACGGCGCTTACGTTAAACTTGGCCAAGAACTCCGGCACCGGGAAGGTGACGAGCGAAGTGAAGTTCTTGGGCGTGGCGCCCCACAGAAGCTGCGCGGCGTTCTGCAGGAAGTAAGACACGCCGATGGCCGTGATCAGAACGGCCAGCGGGCCTGCTTGGCGCAGCGGCTTATAGGCCAGACCCTCAATGAGAACACCGAGAACCGTGCAGACCACACAAGAGAGAACTACAGATGCCCAGCCCGGGAGGCCGAGATACGACGTGGCGCAGAACGAGACATAGGCACCGACCATGATGACATCGCCGTGAGCGAAGTTGAGCATCTTGGCGATACCGTAGACCATGGTGTAGCCCAACGCGATGATGGCGTAGACGCTGCCCATGGACAGGCCGTTGACCAGGTATTGGATAAAGACCGTCATGTTCCACATCCCCCTTTCGAATAGGTTTCCAGTTAATGTATGAAACAGGGACGTTACACTGTCCCTAGATACCAAGCAAGCAGGGAAGGCCAAAACCTCCCCTGCTTGGGATCAAAACCGCTCTATGTAAGGCGGCCAATTAGGCCTGCACGTACTTGCCGTCGGTGATGACGTACGCCGTGGGCTCCTTCTGGACCTGGCCCTTATCGTTCCAGGTGAGCTTGCCGGTCAGACCGTCAACGGTAATCTTGAGCATAGCCTTGGACAGCTTCTCGGCGACCTCGGTCGGATCGGCGTCGACACCAAGACCGGCCTCCTTGACGGCCTCGGCCACCGCGTGCACGCCGTCGTAGGCGTCGGCGGCAAACTGGTCGGGGGTATCGCCGTACTTATCCTTGTAAGCGTTGACGAAGTCGGCGTTCTTCTCGTCGTCGGCGGAGAACGGGGTCATGAGCAGCAGACCCTCGGCAAGAGAGGTATCGAAGCCCTCAACGCCCAGGATGCCGTCCATGCCGTCGCAGCCCATCATCTTGACGTCGTAGCCCATGTCCTTGGCGTTCTTGAGCAGGACGGACGCCGGCGTGTAGTAGATCGGCGCAAAGATCATGGTGGCGCCGGCCTGCTTGGCCTTGGTCAGCTGATTGGTAAAGCTCGTGGCGGAGTCGTCCTTAAAGGTCTCCTCGTCAACAATCTCGAGCTTGGACTCAGCGGCCTGGGCCTTAAAGGAATCTGCGATGCCCGAAGAATAGGCGTCGCCGGAGTTATAGAACAGCACGAACTTTTCGTCCGCATACTTCTGCGCCAGGAACTTGGCAGCGTTGACACCCTGGTTGGGGTCGGTGAAGCAAACCTGGAAGACGCAATCCTTGCCGTCGGTGACGTCCTCGGAGGACGCGGACGGGGTGATCATGAACGTCTTGGGGTCGTTACCGCACTCGGCGGCAACGGCAACCGACGCACCCGTGGTGGTCGGGCCGACGAGGGCCTGCATGCCCCAGTCGAGCAGGGTGTTGAAGGCGTTGACGGCCTTCTCGCCGTCGGCCTGGTCATCCTCGGCCTTGCTGGCAAGCGGCAGCTCCTTGGTCGAGAAATCCTTGCAGCCAAGCTCGACACCCTGGGTAACGGACTTGCCGTAGGACGCGTTGGCGCCGGTCAGCGGGCCGATGGTGCCGATCTTAAACGAAGCGTCGCCCGAAGCGGAACCGCTATCGCCGCCGTTGGAGGAGCAGCCGGCTAGAATGGACATCGCCCCCAGACCTGCTGCGCTCGCGATAACGCTCCTGCGATTCATAACAGGGTTCAATGACTTACCGGTGAGGCTCGACATGCGGCTCTCCTCTCAAATCTCGTCGGGTTTCGGTTACCCGACAGGCCATCCTTCGCCGTGTTCGGCGTTCGCAAAATACTAGACGCTTTAGTTAAGGAAAGTGGCGATTATTTCAACTTTTCTTTGGATTTGTTCATTTATCCATAATTCTGCGTATTTCTATTATTTTATGCAGTAATGCCACTTTATTGTGTGAAAGTAATGTTTCCGTTCTGTTACAGGCGTCCTTGCCCTGAATAAAACGGCCCGCCGGTCTCGATGTATATGCACTTAGGCGGCGATGTACTTACCGTCCTGAATCACATAGGCCGTAGCAGGCTTTTCGACCTGGCCCTCGTCATTCCACGTTAGCTCGCCGGTCAGGCCGTCGATCTTGATCTTGCGCATGGCCTTGGCAAGGTCGCCGGCAATGTCGGCGCCGTCGGCCGTAATGTCGATGTCTGCCTTGTCGATGGCCTCGACGATGGCGTGGACGCAATCGTAGGCGTCGGCGGCAAACTGATTAGGCGTCTCGTCGTAGGCGTCCTTATATGCCTTGACGAAGTCGGCATTCTTCTCGTCGTCGGCAGAGAACGGGGTCATAAGCAGCACGCCCTCGGCAAGAGAGGTATCGAAGCCTTCCACAGAGAGCAGGCCGTCCATGCCGTCGGTACCCATGAGCGTCATGTCGTAGCCCATGTCCTTGGCGTTCTTGAGCAAAACGGACGCCGGCGTGTAGTAGATCGGCGCAAAGATGAGCGTGGCGCCGGCCTCCTTGGCCTTGGTGAGCTGGTTGGTAAAGCTCGTGGAGGAATCGTCCTTAAAGGTCTCGGTATCGACGATATCAAGTTTGGACTCCTTGGCCTGCTCGGCAAAGGCATCGGCAACACCCGAGCTGTACGTATCGCCGGAGTTGTAGAACAGGGCGATCTTGGCGTCCGCGTACTTCTCGGCCAAGAACTTCGCGGCGCTGGCGCCCATGGTGGAATCGGTGAAGCAAACCTGAAAGACCGTGGTCTTATCCTTGGTGACGTCGAGAGACGAGGCCGAGGGCGTGACCATGAGCATGTCGTCGGCAATCTCGCCCGAGACAGCGACGGCAGCACCGGTGGTGACCGGACCGACGAGCGCCTGCATGCCCCAGTCACACAGGGTATTGAAGGCGTTGATAGCCTTCTCGCCGTCAGCGACGTCATCCTCGGACTTAAGCGAGAGTTTGAGGTCCTTGGTCGAGAAATCCTTGGCGGCGAGCTTGGCACCCTTCTCGGCCGAAACGCCATAGGTTGCCGCGGCGCCGGTCAGAGGGCCGATGACACCGATCTTGAAGGTCTTGCCGTCATCGGCGGAGCCGCCGTCCGAGCCACCCGACGAGCAACCAGCGAGCGCCGCGGTGCCACCGAGCGCCGCGGCGCCAGCCAAGAAACTCCTGCGGTTAAGTACGTTGTTGATGCTAAACATGGTGTCCCCCTTTTCGCTGGCCGCGGTGCGGCCGTCTTGCGGTACAGGGCAAACCTTATGGTGCAAACGTTGACAGTTTGTTACGGAGTTCCGTTTGTAGCGAGCATGTTTCCAATGTTTCCGCAGCGTTTCGGGGGTGCCGTTTTGTGCGACTCCTGTTGCCTGGCGAGCATGCGCCCTCGGTTCACGCTAGAATGCACTCAACCTTTAAGCGGTTAATCCATCCATAAGATGCACGAAGGAGCTATCTATGAGCGAACCCCTGCGCACCGTGAACGTCGGTCTGATCGGTCTTGGAACCGTCGGCGGCGGCGTGGCCCGTCTGATCAAGAGCCACCACGATGAGTACCTGGCCGCCTACGGCATCGACCTTAAGCTGACCCGCGCCTGCGCGCTTGCCTGGGAGCAGGCCGAAGCTGCCGGTATTGAGCGCGAGGCCTTTACGAGCGACTGGCACGACGTCGTCACCGACCCCGCCGTCGATATCGTCGTCGAGCTCATCGGCGGCGAGCACCCCGCGACCGAAATCTTCACCACCGCCTTCGAGAACGGCAAGCACGTCGTCTCTGCCAACAAGGCCCTGCTGGGCCGTCATGTCGAGACGCTCGCCGAGAAGGCGCGCGCGTGCGGCGTGCAGATTAAGTGCGAGGCCAGCTGCGGCGGTGGCATCCCCATTGTCAGCACGCTCGAGCACGACCTGGTGGGCAACAAGATCCTGACCATCGCTGGCATTCTCAACGGCACCACCAACTACATCCTGTCGCGCATGGACGCCGAGGGCGCCGATTACGCTGACGTGCTCGCCGACGCCCAGGCAAAGGGCTATGCCGAGGCCGACCCGTCCGCCGACGTCGACGGCTTCGATGCCGCCAGCAAGACGGCAATCCTCGCCTCCATCGGTTTTGGCACCCGCGTTACCACCGACGATGTCTACCAGCAGGGTATCCGTACCATCGGCGCCGAGGACATCGCCCAGGCCCGCGAGCTCGGCTACACCATTAAGCTGCTCGGCATCGCCCGCAATACCGACGCCGGCGTCGACGTCCGCGTGCATCCCACGCTGATCCCCGCCGACCACATGCTTGCCAAGGTCAACGGCGCCATGAACGCTGTCTACGTGGTAGGCGACGCCGTGGGCGAGACCATGTTCTACGGTGCCGGCGCAGGCTCCTTCCCCACCGCGAGCGCCGTCGTGGGCGACATCCTGTCGCTCTCCGAGCAGATCAGCCGCGGCGTGGCTCCGCTGCCCGAGATTGAGCCCTATGGTCACAACCTCGCCTTTAAGCCCATGGACGAGCTCCAGACCAAGTACTATGTGCGCCTGAAGGTCGCCGACCGCGTGGGCGCCCTGTCCGAGACGGTCGACATCTTTGCCAAGCACAACATCTCGATCTCGCTCATCAACCAGGTCGAGGACGGCAAGTCGGGCGTCAACGATGCCTGCTCGGTCATCTTCCTGACGCATCGCGCGCTCGAGAAGGACGTCCAGGCTGCCGCGGCCGAGCTTGCCAACGTCGGCTGTGTGGCCGAGGTCGTCAACGTCCTGCGCATCGAGGACGTTGAGGCTTGGACCGAAGGCGTCATGGCCAACTAGTCCACTACTTCGAACCTCAACGAAGCCCAACGCAAAAGGTGCGCTGTCTGCATCAACCGCAGGCAGCGCGCCTTGTTCTGCTTGCAGGGGAAGCTGCGTCCCGGTATTTCAGCTCAGAACGGGGCGCAGTTTCCCTCAGGGCCTTCTTTCAGAAACTATGTCCCATTCTGGGCGCGGATTCTGGGACACGCTTTCCGTAACGGGCCTCTCGCGGAAAGCGCGTCCCACTCTGGACGCGGATTCTGGGATGCATTTTCCGCGACGGCGTTGGCTACCTGCCGTCGTCGTCCTGGGCTTCATCGCGCGCATAGAGCTCCAGCATGCGGCGGCGGTATTCGCGCACGGCGAGCTTGGCGCGCTCCAGGCGGCGACGCTCGCGCGGGGTCAGCTCGGACGGGTCGACCTCATCACCATAGGTCTTATCGGCAAGAAGATGCGCCGCGTCCACGATGCGGGCATCGATGTGGCCGCTCGCCGCCTCGGCGGAAAGACGCTCGGCAATCGTATCGAGCGTAGGCAGGCCCTCGAATACGCGACCATGGCCATGCGAAGTCAGCAGCTCGTGCTCACGTGCGAGCAGGCTCGCCAAATCGTGATGGGCGCGCAGGATGTCGAGCGCATCGGATGGATGCTCGGCAACTTCTGCCACGGCGGCGACCGGCGCGGCGTCGACCACGCGGTAGAAGAGCTGCGCGAGCAACGGCATCAAGAACACCGTGATGGCACCGGCAGCAACCATGACCGACGCAATATCTTGCGACAGCGCGCCCGCGTTGACGGCAACGCTTGTCACGGCAACGATGATCGGCAGGGCCGTGGTGCAGTACAGGGCCACGGTAATGCGACCATACGCCGACACATCGCGCGTCGCAGGACAAATGCTCATAGAAATAAGAATGGGCACGGCACGAATAATCAACAACGCCACGATAAAGCCCACGAGCAGACCCGGGCGCGACGCCACGGCCGTCAGATCGATCTTTGCGCCCGATACGGTAAAGAATACCGGAATCAAAAAGCCGTAGGCCAGGCCATCGAGCTTGGTCTCGAGCGTATGGTTGCCCTCGGGGATGATATAGCGCAAGACAAAGCCGGCGGCAAAAGAACCCAACACGATGTCGAGATCAAAGACGGCCGAGAACGCCACGAGTGTGACCAGGATGAGCACCGTCAGGCGCACGAAGGTCTGCGACGTGGTATCGGCGCGTTCCTCGACAAACGCAAAGAAGCGGCTGCCGACACGCTTGGAGCGGCTTGGGACCACAGCCAGCAACACGCAAACCACCGCAAACAAGCCAAGGATTACGAGCGTTTGGATGCCAGTGCGGGCAGACAGCAGCACCGACATGGCGAGCACAGGGCCGAGCTCACCCCAGGTGCCATACGCGAGAATCGAGTCGCCCACACGCGTGCCAGTGAGCGAGCGCTCACGCATGATGGGCACGAGCGTGCCGAGCGCCGTCGAAGTGAGGGCAAGCGTCACGGCGATACCGTCGAAATGACTGACCGAGAACCACGGGGTAAAGCGCACGGCAAGCCAGGCGATACCAAACGTGACGGCCCACGTCGCCAAGCCGTAGCGCCCCTCGACGCCCGTGATGCTCTTGGGGTCGATCTCAAAGCCGGCAAGCAGGAACAAAAAGGCCAGGCCGAGCTCGGACACAAGCGAGACCTCGGCATCTACATGGATGACGCCGAGCATATGGGGTCCCAGCACCGCGCCGAGCACGAGCAAAAAGACTGTCTCGGGAACGGGTTTTCCGGGAATCGCCGAGGCGATAAAAGGACTCGCAAAGGTCACGAGTGCGATGATGGCGAGCGAAACGAATGCCATGTGATGCCTTTCTCTTGTTTGAGCCCCACTGTAGCACCCTCGCCGTCCTCAACGCGCCGCGAGCTGTCGTATCATAGTGAGGTTTACAAACATGTGGCTCAAGGCGACCGCGAGGCTTGCCCCGTAAACCGACCGCTGCCGCATACCGTACCGTACGCCCAACCGATCAGGAAGGCAGGAACCAATGGTCTCTCGTATCTACGTGGAGAAGAAACCCGGGTTCGACGTCGAGGCTCAGCAGCTCAAGGGCGAGCTGACCGAAATTCTCGGCATCAAGGGCATCGAGGCCCTGAGGATTATCAACCGCTACGACGTCGAGGGCATCGACGAGGAGCTTTTCCGCTCCTGCGTGCCGACCGTCTTTAGCGAGCCCCAGGTCGATGTGACCTACGACGAGCTCCCCGCAAGCGATGGCGCCGTCTTTGCCGTCGAATTCCTGCCTGGCCAGTTTGACCAGCGCGCCGACTCCGCCAGCGAGTGCGTGCAGCTCATCAGCCAGGGCGAGCGCCCCGCCGTGCGCTCCGCCAAGGTCTATATGATCTCGGGCGCTCTGGACGAGGCCGCCATCGATGCCATCAAGCACTACGTGGTGAACCCCGTCGAGGCGCGCATCGCCTCGCTCGACCTGCCCGAGACGCTGCACATTGAGACCCCCGAGCCCCAGCCCGTCGAGGTGCTCGACGGTTTCCGCGAGCTCGACGAGACCGGCCTTGCCGCCTTTATTTCCGAGCGCGGCCTTGCCATGGACGAGGCGGACATCGCCTTCTGCCAGCAGTACTTCCGCGATGAGGACCGCGACCCCACCATCACCGAGATCCGCGTGATCGACACCTATTGGTCCGACCACTGCCGCCACACCACCTTCGGCACCGTCCTGGATGACGTGACGATCGACGACGCCGTGGTGCAGCAGGCCTTCGACCGCTACATGGAGATGCGCCACGAACTCGGTCGCGACGCCAAGCCCGTCTGCCTCATGGACATGGGCACCATCGGCGCCAAGTACCTCAAGAAGACCGGCGTAATGACCGATGTCGATGAGTCCGAGGAGATCAACGCCTGCACCGTCAAGGTGAAGGTCGATGTCGATGGCGAGGACCAGGACTGGCTGTTCCTCTTTAAGAACGAGACCCACAACCACCCGACCGAGATCGAGCCCTTCGGCGGTGCCGCCACCTGCGTGGGCGGCGCTATCCGTGACCCGCTCTCGGGCCGCAGCTATGTGTATCAGGCTATGCGCGTCACCGGTGCCGGCGACCCCACCGTCCCGGTTTCCGAGACGCTCGAGGGCAAGCTGCCGCAGCGCAAGCTCGTGACCACTGCCGCCGCCGGCTACTCCAGCTACGGCAACCAGATCGGCCTTGCCACCGGTCAGGTCAACGAACTCTATCACCCCGGTTACGCGGCCAAGCGCATGGAGGTTGGCGCCGTCGTGGGCGCTACCCCGGCAAACCACGTTCGTCGCGAGTGCCCCGCCCCCACCGACAAGATCATCCTGCTGGGCGGCCGCACCGGCCGCGATGGCATCGGTGGCGCCACCGGCTCCTCCAAGACCCAGAACACCGAGTCCATCGAGACCTCGGGTGCCGAGGTCCAGAAGGGCAACGCCCCGGTCGAGCGCAAGCTGCAGCGTCTGTTCCGCCGCGGCGACGCCTGCCGTCTGATCAAGCGCTGCAACGACTTTGGCGCCGGCGGCGTCTCGGTCGCCGTGGGCGAGCTTGCCGACGGTCTGTATGTCGACCTGGACACCGTGACCAAGAAGTACGACGGCCTGGACGGCACCGAACTCGCTATCTCTGAGTCCCAGGAGCGCATGGCCTGCGCCGTCGCCGACGGTGACGTCGAGGAGTTCATGGGCTACGCCGCCGAGGAGAACCTGGAGGCGACCGTTATCGCCGAGGTTACCGCCGAGCCGCGCATGCGCATGGCCTGGAACGGCGTCGCCATCGTCGACCTGTCCCGCGAGTTCCTCAACTCCAACGGCGCACCCAAGCACCAGGTCGCCCACGTGTGCGCCCGTAGCGTGTGGCAGCCCAGCTGGGCCGGCACCACGCTCGCCGAGCGCATGACCTCGCTCGTCACCGACCTCAACGTCGCTTCCAACAAGGGTCTTTCCGAGCGCTTCGACTCCACCATCGGCGCCGCGACCGTGCTCATGCCCTTTGGCGGCAAGACGCAGCTCACCCCCAGCTCGGCCATGGTCGCCAAGTTCCCCGTGGACGGCGAGACCACCACGGCGAGTGCCATGGCATGGGGCTTCAACCCCTATCTGATGGAGGCCGACCAGTTTGCGGGCGCCTACCTGTCCGTGGTCGAGTCCATCGCCAAGCTCGTGGCTGCCGGCTTTGAGCACAAGCGCGCCTATCTCTCCTTCCAGGAGTACTTCGAGCGTCTGCGCACCGAGGCCGAGCGCTGGGGCAAGCCCACGGCAGCCGTCTTGGGCGCCCTCATGGCCCAAGTCGACCTGGGTGCCGGCGCCATCGGTGGCAAGGACTCCATGAGCGGCTCGTTTGAGGACGAGGCCGGCGAGCTCAACGTTCCGCCGACCCTGATCAGCTTCGCCGTCGCCGTGGGCAGAGCCGCCCGTGCCGTCTCGCCCGAGTTCAAGGGCCTCACGCACCGCGTCGTCCGCATCGCCCCCGCTACCTATGGCGAGGACTACCGTCCCGACGCTCAGCAGCTGCTCGCCGCGTTTGACGCCGTCGAGGCGCTCACTGCTACCGGCAACGCCCTGGCCATCTCCACGCCCGGCTACGGCTGCGGCGCCGAGAGCCTCTTTAAGATGTGCGTCGGTAACCAGATCGGCATCGAGCTTGCCGATGATGTAGACGTAGAGAGCCTCTTCACCCCGCTCTACGGCAGCTTTATCGTCGAGCTCGCCGAGGATGCCGAGCTGCCCGAGGTCGCCGACGGCGTTGTCGTCGAGCCCCTGGGCACCACCGTCGAGGGCTATGTCATCGACACCGGCTCCGAGGTCATCGAGCTCTCCGAGCTCCAGGAGGCCTGGGAGAGCGGCATCGAGGGCGTCTTTGCCTACCGCAGCGCCGACGAGACCCCCGAGGTCGAGACCATCGACTTCCGTGCCAAGGACATCCACGTGTACAGCGGCGCCAAGATCGCCCGTCCGCGCGTGATCATCCCCGTGTTCCCCGGCAACAACTGTGAGTACGACAGCGCACGTGCCTTCCGCGCAGCCGGTGCCGAAGCCGACACCTTCGTGATCAACAACCTCACGCCCGAGGCCGTCGCCGAGAGCACCCACGAGCTTGCCCGCCGCATCCGTGCAAGCCAGATCGTCATGATCCCCGGCGGCTTCTCGGGCGGCGACGAGCCCGACGGCTCCGCCAAGTTCATCACGGCGTTCTTCCGCGCTCCCGAGGTCACCGAGGCAGTCCGCGACCTGCTCAAGGCCCGCGATGGCCTGATGCTGGGCATCTGCAACGGCTTCCAGGCCCTGATCAAGCTCGGCCTGGTGCCCTACGGCGACATCGTCGACGCCACACCCGATGCGCCCACGTTGACGTTCAACACCATCGGCCGCCACCAGAGCCGTCTGGTGCGCACCCGCATCTCGTCCAACTTGTCCCCGTGGCTGTCGCAGTGCAGCCTAGATGACCCCTACACCGTCGCCATCAGCCACGGCGAGGGCCGCTTTGTCGCCAACGACGAAGTGCTCGCCCAGCTGATCGCCAACGGCCAGGTCGCCACGCAGTACGTGGGCGAAGACGCCAAGCCCAGCATGGATCTTTCCGTCAACCCCAACGGCTCCGCACTCGCCATCGAGGGCATCACGAGCCCCGACGGCCGCGTCCTGGGCAAGATGGGCCATGCCGAGCGTCGCGGCGACAACCTGTACCGCAACGTGCCCGAGCATGTCCCCGGCGATAAGTTCATGCCGATCTTTGAGAGCGGCGTGGCCTACTTCGCTTAAACCTTTCCCATCAGGTACAATCCCTTCGGGTAACAACACCCGCCACCGACACATCCGGTGGCGGGTTCTTTTTTACTTCGCGCATGTAGGAAGGACATCATGGAAAGCCGCAAGCCGTATCTCGCCACCCTGCCCGGACTCATCCTGGGCTGTCTCGTTTGCTGCGCGCTCTGGGGCTCCGCCTTCCCCTGCATCAAGATCGGCTACGGCCTCTTTGGCATTCCCGCGCACGACAGCGCCTCGCAGCTGCTCTTCGCGGGTCTGCGCTTCACCCTTGCCGGCATGCTAGTCATTGTTGGCATGAGCGTGGCCCAGCGCCGACCGCTCGTTCCGCAAGCGCGCGATATCAAGCCCATCTGCATCTTGTCGCTCTTCCAGACCATCGGCCAGTACTTCTTTTTCTACCTTGGTCTCTCCCGTGCAAGCGCTATGTCGAGCTCCATCATCGAGGCTAGCGCCAACTTCTTGGCTATTCTCTTTGCCGCCCTGGCGTTTCGCACCGAAAAGCTCGATGCGGCCAAGGTGCTCGGCTGCGTACTGGGCTTTGCCGGTGTCGCGCTCGTCAACCTTTCGGGCGCGGACGGCACCTTTGGCTTTACGCTCGACGGCGAGGGCTTTATCCTGGCCTCCACCGTCGCGGGTGCCCTTTCGACCTGCCTGATCGGCATCTTCTCGCGCGAGCACGACGGCGTCTTGCTTGCCGGGTGGCAGTTCTTGGTCGGCGGCCTGGTCCTCACCGCCATCGGCTTTATGATGGGTGGCGCGCTCTCCCCCACGGCGATTGCCCCCGCCATCGCGCTCATCATCTACATGGCGCTTATCTCCGCGGTCGCCTACTCGCTGTGGTCGCGCCTGCTTGCCGTCAACCCCGTCAGCCGAGTCTCGGTTTTTGGGTTTATGAACCCCGTCTTTGGTGTGCTGCTGAGCGCGCTGCTGCTCGGCGAGGGCGCTGGCACGAGCCCCGTTACCGTCATCGTTGCCCTGCTGTTGGTCTGCGGCGGCATCATCATCGTCAACAAACCCAAAAAAGCCTAGCGAGCTCACCTTTTTAGGGAGGGTGTTCACACACTTTAGCTTAATGGGGTGCGCTGGTTCTCGTTGATTTCGTACCGAGCGCGGTGGCAGACGCCCGTCTTGCCGCAACGCGCCTAGGCATTATGGCCGGTGGCCCCTACAAACGCAAAAGGGGCGCATGACCATCGCAACGGTCGTGCGCCCCTTTTTTCTAGCGAACCTGGATGCCGGATTTCTTTTTGGCGTCCTTGATGCGATAGAGCTCCGCATCGGCAGCGCGCAGAAGCTCTTGCCACGTGTTGATCCCATCGCCGTAGCGCGCGTAGCCAATAGACATTCGAAGCGAATAGGGTGTCTCGGCGCGCGAGAGCTCGCTATTGATCGCCGAACACAGGCGGATAATGTCGTGCTCCGTCGCCCCCTTTTGCAGTACGACGAACTCATCACCGCCATAGCGCGCAATAAAGCCGCCGGACGGCGAACAGGCGTCCTTGAGCACTGCGGAAACAACCTGAAGAGCATGGTCGCCCTCCACATGTCCATACTGATCGTTAATCTGCTTAAAGCCGTCGGCGTCCATCATAAGCAGATACACATCATCGGCCTGGTCCACATTTGAAAAGAGCGACAGCATATAGGTCTCAAAACGGTTGCGATTGTTAAGGCCAGTCAACGGGTCGGTCGAGATCAGTTGCTCCTGACAAACAATGTAGAGCTGCAACATACTTAACATGATGCCGACACTAAGGCAGGGACCCGAATAAAAGACCTGAAAGACACCGGCCACCAAGGCCGGAATGGCGAAAAATGCCAAGGTTTGATAGATGGCCTTCTTTTGTAGGCTCTCGACCTTGCAAGATTGTATAAACGCATGCAGGGACGTATATATAACGTAGCAGTAGCTGACGATGGGCTGGATCATATAGACAAAACCGCGACGATACGCGCCCTGCGCATCGATATAGAACAGGGCATGCGTCCAGTAGCTAGTAAACGCCAGTACGACTACCAGCACCGCAGGCAGCGTTACAAACGCCATCCTATAGCGCGCGGTCAAAAGGCGAGAACCCTGCACCGTCTCGGAATAGATAAACCAAATGAGGCACGCGGCGGCAAAGAGCGAAAACGAAACCGCGTTGGAAATCCAGTTGGCAGCAATGCCCAGCGTGCCGCCCACACCGTCCGAAAGCGTCCAGATTATATCGAATAACATGTACGCGGCAGAGGTGTAGCCGAGCGTACTAAACAATAACTGTTGGGTACTCGAGAACAAGGAGTGGCGACTTCGCGCGGCAAGCCCGATAAGAACAATCATGCATAGCAGGAATATCTCGATCTTGAGTGCCTTAACCACTAGACGCCATCCCCTCAATATCCAAGTGGTCAGAATCGCCCGATTCGTGTCTGGGCAATAAACGCCCCTTACTCCGCAGGGGTAAGGGGAATAATAGCAGAGCGCCCGAACGTTGCTGCAAGACAGCTCTCGTTCGGGCGCTCTGACGGCGCGAGTTGCACGCCGGAATCAATTATCGGTAACGGACGTTACTCACCGTCGATATCGGTTGCGACAGCCTCCTCGATAGCTTCGACGCCAGCAGGCGACAGGTCTTCCTTGCCCTGACAGAACTTCTTGTCGACCCAACCGGTCAGAATCGGAGCCATGATTGCCGTGATGATAACGGCGGTGGCGATCTGGGCGTACGCAGTGGGTGCAAGCTCGGCGTAGCGCGGCGCGACCTCGGCAAGAGCAACCGGCGTGGTCATAGCCGTGCCGGCGATGGTGGAACAAGCCACGGCAGCTTTGCCGTTACCACCGCACAGGCGCTCGAACGCAAAGGTGATGGGACCGACGATAAACAGCGTGACAAGGCCCAGCAAGATGCCGGAAATACCGCCGGTGATAAAGCTCGACAGGCTCATGGACGCACCGAGCTGAAATCCGATGACGGCGATCGCGGGATTGGCGCCGGGAACCAGCAGGTTCTTGATGAACGGGAAGAGGTTGCCCAGAACCATGCCGATAACGAGCGGCAAAATGGAGCCGATGATGGTACCGACAGGGATGTTGGCGAGACCCGAAACGCCCAGGATGATCATGGTGACGGCGGGACCGGCCGTAAAGAACAGAATACCCACGGCGCCCTGCTCGGATTCGTCGCCGAACTCGCCCATGATGCCCGTGTAGAGCGCCATGTTGCAAAACGTAATGCCGCCGATGATGGAAACCGAACTCAGGCCCAAAAGGTTGTCGTTAAAGAAATACGCAACGCCCAGACCCAGCGCGGCTGCCACCACAAGCTTAGGAATCAGCACGACGATGCCGGTCTTGATGGCACCCGGCGTGGACTTAAAGCTGATGCCGGCGCCCACAAACAGCAGGATCGCGGCGACGATGGTATTGGAACCGCCGCGGCAGGCAGCCGTAAAGAAGCCGCCGATCTCAAAGACCTGCGGACAGAAAGTGTTGAGCAAAAGGCCAACGATCATGGGATAGATCATGATGTCGCCCGGGATACGCGGGACTTTGAATTTCTTTTGCTCGTTGGCGGTCGCTCCCTGTGCCATGAAACCCCCATTTCCGCTGACGCGGAACAAAAGACCACGTCATACTTTGCTACAGTAAAGTTTGATCATGGTACCAGAAGAAGCAGACCAGCTCAGTGAGAAATTCGATTCGTTAGGCCGGGACGCCAAACGTGCCCCGCTCTTATATGAGGCTCAAAACGATATAGAACACGATGCCCGAGACGCAGCAGAAATATCAACCTGCGGCAATAAAGTTCGCCTACAATTGCCACCGGATCGAAAGACGTATCTGTAAGGAAGTCATTATGACAGCTATCGATCGAGCTCGGGCGTCCGAGGCCTTTAAAACCTATACCGATGCCTACGATGCCGCCAACCCGCGTATCGCCCTCAAGATCGAACATACCTATCATGTGGCCGAGACATGCGACGCCGTGGCACGCGAACAGGGCTGGGTGCCAGAGGATATTGACCTGGCATGGCTTTGCGGCCTGCTACACGATATGGGCCGCTTTGAACAGCTGCGACGCTGGGACACCTTTAAGGACGCCGAGAGCATGAGCCATGCGGCGCTCGGCGTCGAGGTCCTCTTTGGCAAACATCCCGCCGACGCACCCGCCACGACAAACATCCGTGACTTTATCGAAACCGATGCACATGACGAGCTCATCCGCGCAAGCATTGCCTATCACAGCGATTTCCGCCTACCTGCACAGCTCGACACACGCACACGGCGCTTCTGCGATATCGTGCGCGATGGCGACAAGATCGACATTATGCGCACCATCGCCGACAGCACCGTCGACACCATCCTCAAGGTTGATGAGGATACATTTCTCGCCAGCCACTTCTCGGCACCGGCGCTTGTCGCCTTTGCCGAACACCGCTGCGTCGCACGCGACGAACGCGATGAGCCGGCCGACTACTTGGTGGGGCTCATCTGCTTTATGTTTGAGCTCGTCTACCCCGCAAGCCGCGCGCTGGCGCGCGAGCAGGGCGATATCTACCGCCTGCTCGACGCGCCCTTTGGCATTGTGCGCCCCTTTACCGATCCCGCCACGCAGGCGACCTGGGAGCGCCTAAAGAAAGAGATGCGAGCCTGGCTAGCCGGCGCCTAGCGCTCGAGCTGGGCCAGGAGCTCCTCAACGACCTCGACGGCGTCGCCGACGACCTTGTACTGGGCGGCGCCAAAGATGGGGGCATCCGGGTCCTCATTGATGGCGATAATGCACTCCGCCCCACCGATGCCGGCAAGATGCTGGATGGCACCCGAGACACCAATGCTCACGAGGAGCTTGGGTGAAACCGACACGCCCGTCTGGCCAATCTGGTGGCGATACTCCAGCCAGCCCGCCTCCACGACGGGTCGTGTGCAGCCGAGCTCGGCACCCAGGGCTTCGGCGAGCTTTCGCATCAAGGGTAGGTTTTTCTTGGAGCCGATACCGCGACCCACAACAACTAGACGCTCGGCATCGGCAATCGAAGCCTGCTGGCCCCATTCCTCAGCGGGAATCGAAATCTCGACACGAGCCTTGGCGTCTTCCGCAAGGAATACCTGGGTAATCGTGCCAGAGCGGCTGTAGTCAAACTCGGGCGCTCCAAAGATACCGGGACGCACCGTTGCCATCTGGGGACGCTGATTGGGGCAAATGATGGTGGCCATCAAGTTGCCGCCAAACGCCGGGCGCGTCTGCTGCAGCAAGCCCGTTTCCGTATCCATCGAAAGCACGGTGCAGTCGGCCGTAAGGCCCGTCTGCAGGCGCACGGCAACGCCAGGCGCCAACTCGCGGCCAAAGGCGGTCGCACCGTACAGAATGGCTTCGGGCTTGCGCTCGGCTACCAAATCGCAGATGAGACGAGCATAGACCTCCGCGTCGTTCTGACGCAGGCGCTCGTCACGACAGACCAGAACTTCGTCCGCACCGGCGCAAACCAGATGCTCCAGGTCCCCGAGCGAGCCCTCGGGGCCCATGCCGACCAGCGCCACCAAGCGACAGCCGCGCGCATCGGCAAGCTCGCGGCCCTTGCCCACGAGCTCGAAGGCCACGGATGCCACGGCATCGTGCTCGTCAGTTTGCACGAAGACCCAAATGTCTCGATATGCGTCAAGGTCTACCGCACCGGTGGTCTCATCGCGCTCGATCGAAATAGCGTTGACGGGGCAGGCGTCGACGCACCCGCCGCACAGGATGCAGCCGTCGGTTACGCGGGCACAGCGATTGGGACGCTCGCCCTCCACCACAATACCGCCCGAGGCGCAGGCGCGAACGCAGCGACCGCAGCCAATGCAGGCTTCGCCATCGATAATCAGTCCGCTCATCTATGCCATCCCCTCGATAATCTTGGCGAGTTTTGCCGCCTGCTCGGACGCCGTGCCCTCAACAGTCTCACACGTTTGGTCGCGGTCGGGCACAAACGAGCGCACGACCTGCGTCGGCGAACCGGCAAGACCGCAACGCGAGGGGTCGGCGTTCACGTCGGCAGCGCCGACCACGCGCACGTCCGCTTCCTCGGCCGCGCGAATGCCAGCGATACTCGGCATGCGCAGCTGGCCAATCTCCTTGGCAGTCGTCATCGCGCACGGCATCTCCAGATACACCGTTTCCTCGCCGGCGTCACAGCCGTGGACAAGCGCCAGCGAGCCGCAGGTCGTAAAGCCCGCGCCCTGCACGCAACTCACGTCGGTCACGCAGGGAATCTCAAAGGCTCCGGCAAGCTCGGGACCAATCTGGGCCGTATCGCCATCAACTGCCATCTTGCCGCAAATGAGCAGGTCAAAGTCCTCGTCGAGCGCCTCGATGCCACATTTGAGGGCATAGGTGGTAGCCAAGGTATCGGCACCCGCAAAGGCGCGATCGGTCAGCAACAGCGCGTCATCGGCGCCGCGGGCGATGCAGTCGCGCAGCAGTGACTCGGTCGCGGGGATGCCCATCGACACCACCGTCACGCGCACATCCATGCCAAAGCCGATAAAGTCATCCTTGAGCGACAGCGCGCATTCCAGAGCGCTTGCATCGAACGGGCTGATGACCGCCTGCTTGCCGTCACGCACAATCGTATTGGTCTTGGGGTCCATCTTGACCTCGGTGCTTCCCGGCACCGCCTTGACGCACACCACCATATGGAATTCGCTCATCTTCACGCGCCCCCTTTCTGAACGAGTTCATCCAAGAGCTTCTCCGAAAACAGGTTGCCGCGGCCGAGCTGTCCAGCAGGGTCGAGTTGGAGCTTGAGTCGAGCCGATTCGACCATGGCCTCGTGGCCGTACATCGTCTCCAAGAAGCCCGCCTTGATCTTGCCGACGCCATGCTCGGCAGAGACGGCACCACCCATGGCCGTGATCTCGGACGCCCACTGGGCAAAGAGCTCGCCGCCGGCGCGATAATCCTGCGCGTCGCGCGGCAGGATATTCACATGCAGATGGTTGTTGCCGATATGCCCCCAGGCGGCAGACTCAAGCCCGCTTTCGGCCAGCGTGCGACGATAGAGGGCGACGACATCGGCCAGACGTGCATTGGGCACCGACATATCCGAACCCAGCTTGGTAATGGTGAGGTCCGTGCGGCGACGCTCGTCGATGAGCATGTTGACGCTCTCGGGAACCGCGTGGCGGAAGAACCGCTGGCACTCGCGATCGACCTCGGTGCGCGCAACCCATGTCGCGTCGTCGCGGCCGCCCGCAAGCTCCAAAACCCATCCCAAGTGGTACAGCTCCTCGGTCGCCTGTGCCTCGTCGTCGCAGTCGAGCTCCACGTAGACGCAGACCTTTGCCTCATCGTCGAGTGCCGGCAGCGAGGCAAAAGCAGTCGACTGCTCGCGCTGGCGGCGAAGGATATCCAGGGCGCCCGCATCGAAATACTCGATAGCAGCCGCGTGGGACAGGACCGGGCGCACGGAATCGGTAAAGGCAACGGCCTTGTCCTCGCTATCGAAAAAGCAGCTCACGCCCCACACAACCGCGGAAGCAGGCTGCAGGGCGATCTCGAGCTCGGTGATAACGCCGAGCGTGCCACATGCGCCGATAAAGAGATCGATGGCGTCCATATCGTCCGCAACATAATAGCCCGAAGCATTTTTGGTCTTGGGCATGGTGTAGTCAGGAAGATCGAGCTCAAGCGAACGTCCTTCCGCCGTCACAAGTGAAAGGCGACGGCCCTGAGCAAAAACCTCACCGCGGTGAAGCTCGAGCAGGTCACCATCCGCCAGGGCAACGTGAAGGCCCGTGACATGCGGACGCATGGGGCCATAGGCATAGCTGCGGGCGCCGGAGGCGTTGCACGCCGCCATACCGCCCAGGCAGGCAGATGCCTCGGTGGGGTCGGTGGGAAAGAACTGCTCGGGGGCAGCTTGGAACTCCTCGTATGTCCGAAGCGACGCCTGGTCCCAGCCGCCTGTCGGCAGCGCCTTTTTGACCAGCTGTTTGCGCAGCTCCGACAGTACGACGCCCGGTTCCACGCGCAGCAGAAACCGGCCCTCGTCATCGCAGCGAAGACCAAGGTAGCGATTCATGCGCGAGGTGTTGAGGATATGCCCGCCATGAGGCACGGCGCCGGCAGCGAGGCCCGTTCGGGCACCCTGGACAGTCACCGAAACACCGTCGGCATGGAGCTGCCGCAAGATAGCGCGCACCTCGTCTTCCGATGTCGGAAACGAAATGCTCGAAGCCTCGCCCGACGAGCGAGACTCGTCGCGACCGTATTCCTCGAACTCATCGGTGAAGGGTTTGATGGTTGCAGACATGCAGACTCCCCTTTAGCTAACTACAGTGTTTGCAGGGAGATGTTACCGCATCGTTTCGTTGACGTGTTCGAGACCGCCTCCATAATTGAGGTTTTTTACGCGCATGCAATTCGGCGAACGGCCGAGTTTCCTCGGCAGGCGATGCTTTTGACACATATCGTTCCGCCGCCAGCGATCGAAAAATGTCGCTCGAAAAAAGTTGAAGTATTTTTTACCGCCCTTTACCTGCGGGGATGTCAATCCGTCAAGCATTTGGTCAGCTTTTGGTCAAGTTGCGGCTGATACGGTCGGCATCGACAGCCAAAGCCGATAGAAGTTTTGGCCCAAGAGCAGGGAGGTTCCCATGGCATATTACTGGCCCCAGTACGGCATCGCCATCGAGGTCGACGACGACCCTTATCTCTTACCCTTCGATGAAGAGGCATTCCCCGATACGGCGGTCTACCACGTCACCACCGATGTGATCTGCGACCCCGAGTCGTTCTCGGCGCTCGCCCACCACATCGCGCATATCCACGACATCGAGCTCCCTCCCGACTTCGACGAGCTTGTCTACTCACGCCGCCTGATGCTTCACATGCTCTTTGGAGCGAACCCGTCCACCTTTGCGCGCATCTATACCGCCAAGGATGCCGCATGAGCGCGAAGAAGCCACCCCACTTTGCAGGCCTGGGTCGTCGCAAGAAGCTCATCGTTGCCTGCTTGGCCATCGTCTGTGCCCTTGTCGCCGTAGGACTATACGCTTGGCAGTCGCAGCCCGTACCCGAGGCGGGCGCTTCGGTTACGACGGCCGAGGGCAAAACGCGTCAGGAAATCCAAGATGAGCTCGACGCCATCGTCCGCGACAACATGATGACGATTTCGGTCGCACCGGTCGCTCAGCTGCAGGAGGACGGCAAGCTGCGCGTCAACGTGCAAAACGTCCAAGACAATAAATTTCCCCAGCGATTCCGCGTCATCCAAAACGACGAGACCATGTACGAATCCGGTGTGGTCGAGACCGGCAAGACAATCGAAACGTGCCCCGCCGGCGACATCAAAGAAGGCGAGGCGTACATCGAGATTCAGGCGCTCGATGCCAAGACCCTCGACAGCCACGGCAATCCGACACGTGTCAAGGTGCGGGTTGAGCAAGCCGAGAACTAGCTTTTCCGGCCGACGCGGCACCGCACGCAATTCACCAGCATTCGTCCAATCATCGCGGGGACGGCCCGCGGCGAATAGAAAGGAACGACCATGGACATCACCAGGAACATGAACGGAGCCAGAGCGCTCGCCGTGGGCGCAGGGCTCGCGCTCGCGCTCGCAATGGGCGCCGCCCCGACGCCAGCTATGGCAGCCGGGCGCGTTGGAACCACGAAGGTAATGGTCAGGACCGAGATCGACAACGTTGAGTTCAAAGTTCCGACGGTTATTCCCTTCGTCGCCAAGGCCGACGGCACGCTTCAGGGCCCCTCAGAAGACGCGACCACCATCGACAATCATTCGGCCTACGGCATCCATGTCACCAACATGAAGATCGACGCCATGAACACCTGGACCATTGCCGCCGACGCCAAGGCCGGAACCGCGCAGAACTCCATCGACTTTAAGGTCGGCCCCGACGGCGCGCTCCAGAACGCCAGCGCCGCAATGCAGGGAACGGGCCTCGATCTTTCCAAGAATGCAGCCTTCGACATGGGCTACCAGGGCATTGCCGGTGGCACGGACAAAATTAAGCTCAAGACAAGCGGAAACGTCGCCCGCGTCACGCGCGACATCTTCCGCGTAACCGGCGAAGGCGATCAGGTTGCAACGATCACCTGGACGGTCGAGCCCGGTGCGCACACGGCATAAGGCCGTCGCCCTGGCCGCCGCCGTCAGCATCCTAGCGTTTGGGCCAGCCATGGCCTTTGCCCAGCAAGAACAGGCGCAGGCCGCCACGCAAGTGACGGTCGACCTCTCGGAGCTCGACCGCAGCGACCGCGAGGAACCGTTGGCGCAGACAGGCGACAAACGATGGCTCTTGGCAGCAGGCGCCGCAGCAGCAGGCGCGGGAACCGCCGGCCTCGGTCTGCACATCAAACACAGCCAGAAACAAAACATGAACAGGCCGCACTAAATTAGCTAAGGAGACCCCATGGCATCGAAGAACCTTTTGCCCGTCGTCGCACTCTGCGGCGCGCTCGCAACCGGAACGCCTGTCGCCGCTTGGGCGACTCCTGTCATGGCAGACTCCTTACCAGCGGCCCTAAGCTCCGCACCAAATCCGTCGAGCGCCATTGCGTGCAAGCGTTTTTCGATCGCACAGGCCGCAATCTCAACCTCGGGATGCCTTCGTCGTAATACGGACGGCTCGATAGTCGTGGATATCAATCGTTCGAACAAGGCAAACGGCTCCCAGGCGGGGTGCGCCGTCTGCACGTGGCGCTCGGTTGTGCTCGATGCAGATGGCGATCCATGCAATTTAGAGCTGCGCATCGACATCGCTTCGGTCGATGACTCGGCGAACGGAGCGAAGGTCGCCTTCGACGGTACGTTTTTTGAGAAAGGAGGCGGTATATGTCTGGGCTGCGCCGCCGCGAATGCAGACGACACGCAGCCCACCCTCTCATTCACGGCATCGTTGCGGCTGACCAAAGCCGGTACCGATGCCATCGCGGCGGGAGAAGCGTCCCTGCTGTTCTACGCCGTCAGTACCAAAGACACAGACGCTCATTTCGAGAAGCCAGCCGGATCACTCAGCCTTACACGAGGGATAGAGGCAGGCCCTATTGAAATCGATGCCCGCGCGCAAAGCAGGCAACGCATTCTTGCCGACCCGGCGCTTCTCGAAATGGAGTGGAACGGATCCGGAGCCATCGGAATTCTCCCCTCCGCGTTTGACGCCAAGACGCTCCCCCCAAACGACGAACCCATCAACGCAACCATACAAGAAGAGAGCGCGGACAAAGAAGCAGGTGCGGGCGA
Source organism: Collinsella sp. (assembly GCA_018368055.1). Lineage (GTDB taxonomy): Bacteria > Actinomycetota > Coriobacteriia > Coriobacteriales > Coriobacteriaceae > Collinsella. The sequence continues at coordinate 39,235 of JAGZFB010000013.1, forward strand.
CACGCCGTCGCCGACAAACAGCGTCCCAGCTTCTTTCGAAGCGCCGAATGAGCCCGCTGCCGATCCAAACGATCCCGAGTTCGCGGACAGTCTGGGGCTTGCTGATCCTCAAGAGATCGATGAAGGTAACTGCTGCGTGCTTGCCGCGCTCGACCACACGGAGGTCATCGACGCTGCGAACATCGAAGTTGCCGCCGCCAATCAGCCCGTCCGCAAGTCGGCTATCATCGCATTTCCTGAATCCATCGAAGTCGTCTTTTTGCCATCGGGCGAGGTCGTGGCCCCAACACTGCTCACCTTGTTGGGCGCCAAGAATACTCGAAACGAAATTAAAAAGGTCACGGTTGTCGACCCTGCAACCACCGCCAAGCTGCGTCTATACGCCGTTGCTCCAGACGGAGGCAAGACCTTGGAATTCGATGGTGACACACTCCTAGCCTGGCGACGTCTGGACATTATGCAAGACGTCTCGTATCAGATCGAACTCGAAGGGTTTGATCGTGCCCGCGATGCCAATATCATCGCCGCGGCTATTGAATCCCCGCAGCGGCTTATGACACTGCGCTTTGAATACTATCCCTATGTCCCGACAACCACCTGAGGCTTAAATGCTGCACATCATTCCTAACACCACTTATATAACGTATTAGATGAGTCGCGATGTGCCTCGCATTTCGTTCTGCTACGATTGCCACGTTGGCATCAATACAGGAGGGCTCATGCCGGGCTTGGGAACAATCATCAACGTTGTGCTTTTAGTTGCGGGCGGTCTTTTAGGATTAGCGGGCGGCCGCTTCATTACACCGCGTATCCAAGACACGCTCATGAAAGCATCGGGGCTGTGCGTCCTGTTTATCGGCCTGGGCGGCACCATGCAAAAGATGCTCATCATCGATGGAAAGGCGCTAGCGACCGCCGGTACCACCATGCTCATCGTCTCATTTGCGCTCGGTTCGCTCATCGGCGAGGCCGTCAACTTGGAAGCCGCCATCGAGAACCTTGGCGAATGGCTCAAGCGCAAAACCGGCAGCGAGGGCGATAACGAGTTCACCAACGCTTTTGTCTCGACATCGCTGACCGTCTGCATCGGTGCCATGGCTATCGTGGGATCGATCCAGGACGGTCTGCTCGGTGACTGGTCAACGCTTGCCTTGAAAGGCGCATTGGACTGCATCATCGTCTGCACCATGACGGCGTCGCTCGGACGCGGCTGCATCTTCTCGGCCCTGCCCGTCGCCGTGTTCCAGGGGACGATTACGTTGTTTGCCGGCGCGCTCTCCCCCATCATGACCACGGCAGCCCTCGACAGCCTTTCGCTCGTAGGCTCCATGCTCATCTTCTGCGTCGGCGTCAACCTCATCCGTCCTCAGACCTTCCGCACGGCCAATATGCTCCCCTCCGTCGTCATCGCCGTCATCTACGCCCTCCTGTTCTAAATCTATCAACGCAGCGGTATCTCGAACATCTGTTTGATGCTGTGCTATGATATGAGGTCACCGTAGCTGCGTTAGGAGAGGAGAAGCGGTGGCCGACCAGGACATCAAGATGCTCATCGAGCGCATTATGGCCGAGGCCCGGACCCATCAGTCCACCCGCTTCTCAAACGAAATCTACGCAGACGAGCCGATTCTCAAAACCGGCCGACAGATGCAGAATTTCCTCCCCGACCAGTACCGTAAAATGCGCGAGATATCGCGCTGGCAGGATGACCCCAAGGGCGGTGCGGGCCGCTGGCTTTCGGAAGCCGAGCTTTTCTACCGCCAGGGCCTGCTGATGGCCGATTTTGAGGACGACTGTCCCTACAACGGCACCTTTAAATCGTACTTTCCCACCTACAACGCCATGAGCGACCGGCAGTTGCGCGGCTACTTTACCTGGCGTGCCCAAGTGCGCCGCGGAACCGTCGAGGAAACGTCTACGTCCTTTGCCTTTCTGTATCTCTATGAGCTGATTTGCGGCATTGGCGTAGATGACCCGCTCGATGGTTTTAACAAGATCAAGGCTTTTTGGGATGTCTATCGCGCCTTCGAGCCCGGCATCGACCGATTTGCACGCGTGTGGCTGCAGGATTACGCCGTGTTCCACGGGCTCGACCCCAAGCTGCTTCGCGACTCTAAAACCGTCATGTTCGATAACGCCCTTATCGAGCTGCGGCGCGCGGCACGAGACCTTGTACCAGCACCGGCACCGTCCGGCCAGACCCCTAAGCGTCGCAAAACCTCCGAGCCCACGCTCCCCCTTCCGCCCGATGAGGTGCGCGAGGAGCGACTCATGGCCGCCATCAACGCCCTCTCCACGTACAACCTCAATAACTCGCGGCTCGACCGCAGCCACCACCGCGATCTGCGCCACGTGGCATGCGCCGTGTATGTCCGCATGGCGCGCCACTATGACACGCACCGAAAGACCGGCATCGTGGCGAGCTTATTTGGGGAGGAGACGGCCATGCCCTACACCATGTTTGCCTCGGCCGTATTCTTTGCGCCCGAGCGCCACGAGGACTGCGAATACCGCCTGGATCCTATCCATATCTACCGTTGCCAAAACGGCTTTTGGGAATGCATGCGTATCCATGGCAGTAGGCAAAAGAGCAGCAAGCTCGGTGAAATGATGCGCGCCTGCGACCAACGCCTGCGCCTGGCGCTGGACCCCGCCCATCCCCTTAAGGAAGAAAAGGTCCCCAAATATCTGGCCAAGATTATCGATGACGAGATCATGGCATGGCTTTCGTGGGACGCCGCACACCAGCCCGTCAAGATCGATATCGATCTGAGTCAGCTGGGGCACATTCGAAGCGCCGCCGCGCAAACGCGTGAAGCGCTTTTGATCGATGAAGAGCGCGAGGACAGCGCATCCGCAGAGGCCGAGGCAGCGGACTCAGGGCAACCGGAAGCCGAGCCCGTAACCGACGCGATTGTCGAACCGGTCGTGGCACCCATTCGGCAGGACTTGACCGACGAGCCGACCATATCCACCGAACAGTTTGGTGTCGTGACACCGCTTCTCGCGCCGACGCCCGCGTTCGCAGCTGCTGCGCCCGCTGACGCCACAAACGAACTCGCGCCCGCCGCAGATGCCTTCCTTCGCGCACTGCTCGAGCAAAACGCAGCGCAAGCGACATCGGCAGTGGCGCACTCGGGACAGAGCGAGGACATGCTCGTCGATAGCATCAACGAGGCGCTCTTTGACCTGGTGGGTGACACCGTAATTGAATTTAGCGCGGCAGGGCCGCAGATTATCGAGGACTACAAAGCAGACGTGAGAGGATACCTAGACCATGAGTGATACCGCATCCGCAGCACCCCGCGTGCCCAAGCGCGTCGCTGCCGTCATTCTCAACTCGCTCAAGGGCGGCGTGGTCCCGCGCATCGGTCTTCCCTACATCACCGTAGGGCGCGAGGTCGAGATCCGCGCCCTGCTTACCGATCTGAGTCTCATCGCCGATGGCGGCGCAAGCTTCCGTTTTTTAGTCGGTCGCTACGGCGCCGGCAAGAGCTTTTTGCTCCAGACCATCCGCACGCACGCCATGGGCGAGGGATTCGTCGTCGCTGATGCCGACCTGTCGCCCGAGCGCCGTCTGCAGGGCGGTCAGGGACAGGGCCTTGCCACCTACCGCGAGCTCATCCGCAATATATCGACCAAGACGCGCCCCGAGGGCGGTGCGCTCAACCTTATTTTGGATCGCTGGGTCGCCTCGTGTGCCGACGTCGACGAGTCGGTCGTCAATGCCCAGCTGGCCCCGCTCGAGGAGATGGTCCACGGCTTCGACTTCGCCCGCATGCTCCGACGCTATCGCACGGCCGTATCCGAAGGCGACGAAGAGGCCATGAGCCGCGTGACCAAATGGATCCGCGGCGAATACCGCACCAAGAGCGAGGCTCGCGCTGAGCTGGGCTCCTCGACCATCATCAGCGATGACGACTGGTACGACTACGTCAAACTCATCGCGCGTTTTTTGGTTTGCAGCGGCTACAAAGGCATGCTGGTGCTCATCGACGAGCTCGTGAATCTGTATAAGATTCCCAACGCCATCACGCGCCAGTACAACTACGAGAAGATCCTGACCATGTACAACGACACGCTCCAGGGCAAGGCGCAGTACCTGGGCATGATCATGGGCGGCACGCCAACCTCCATCGAAGACCGCCGCCGCGGTGTGTTCTCCTACGAGGCCCTGCGCAGCCGACTCGCTCAAGGCCGCTTTGCACGCGAGGACCTTAAGGACATGCTCGCGCCCATCATCCGCCTGCAGCCACTCACCTACGAGGAGTTGCTGGTGCTGATCGAAAAACTCATGCAGATCCATGCCGGATACTTTGGCTGGACGCCCACGCTTACCGAGAATGACTTGGTGGACTTTCTCAAGATTGAGTTCGGCTGCGTGGGAGCCGATACACACCTGACGCCCCGTGAGGTCATTCGTGACTTTATCGAACTGCTCGATATCCTGTGTCAGAACCCCGATGCTAATGTGGCCGAGTTGCTGCAAAGCGTCGGCGGCGACGCGCTGGCGCCGGCAGCCGCAACAGGCGACACCGGCACCGCAGACGGCGACCGTAACTTCGCCGAATTCACCATCTAACCTGCCAAAAAGGGACAGGTTTATTTTGGTAGGTTCTATCTGGGCAAACGTTGAGACTGTAATGCAGCAAGCCGTTGCCAGCCGCGTTAAGAGATTCGTTTTTGAGAGGAGGCCCCGTGAACGCCTTTGACCGCTACGCCCCGTTTATCCAAGACTTCATCTACTCCCACGATTGGGAGAGCTTGCGCTCTATCCAGGTTGCGGCGGCAGATGCCATCTTTAACACGCAGGACAATGTGCTCCTGACGGCATCCACGGCTTCCGGCAAAACCGAGGCAGCCTTTTTTCCCATCCTGACCGAGTTTTGGGAGAGGCCGCCCGCAAGCGTGGGCGCCCTCTACATTGGCCCCCTCAAGGCGCTCATCAATGACCAATTCGTCCGCCTCAACGATCTGTGCGAAGAAGCCGATATCCCTGTCTGGCACTGGCATGGCGATGTCTCGCAGTCGCACAAGGCTAAGCTCATCAAAAAACCGAGCGGCATCTTGCAGATTACGCCCGAGTCACTCGAGGCGCTCCTGATCCATAAGCACATGGCGATCCCTCGTATATTCTGCGACCTGCGCTATGTGGTTATCGACGAAGTCCATTCGCTCATGCGCGGCGACCGCGGCGGGCAGACGCTCTGCCTTATCGAGCGGCTCTCGCGCATGGCAGGCGTGCAGCCCCGCCGCATCGGTCTGTCGGCAACCATCGGCGACCCCGAGCGCACGGGCGCCTTCCTGTCGCAGGGGACGGGACGCAACTGCGTCATCCCCCGTTTTGAGGAGCCGCGCCGCGTGTGGCGCATCTCCATGGAGCACTTCTACAACTCGGGTCCCCAGGCGCAGCAGCGAGGATTCGCGAGCACAGGTCCGCAGGAAGCTGAGGTGCTCGCATGCGAGCGCATTGAGGCAGCGGCACCAGCGGCACTGCCCGCCGGCGCCCAAGACATGCGTCACAGCGGACAGCTCACACAAGAGGAGCGCCGTCAACGTCGTGAGCGGGCACGGGGCAAGGCCGCACCCAAGGACCGCCGAACTTCCTCGGCCCCCGAGGGCGAAGTCGACATCCCACGAGCGACCGAGCAGGCGCTTCTCAACCCCACCGACACGGCGCCCGACAACGCCGACCCCGGTATGGGCTATATCTTTGAGCATACGCGCGGCCGCAAGTGCCTGGTCTTTGCCAACTCGCGCGAGGAGGCAGAGGCCGTGTGCTCCATGCTGCGCAGCTACTGCGAAAGTCGACACGAGCCCGACCGCTTTCTCATCCATCACGGCAATCTTTCGGCATCGCTGCGCGAGACGGCCGAGGAGCTCATGCGCGACGAGGAGCAGGCGCAGACAACCGTCACCACCTCTACGCTGGAGCTCGGTATCGATATCGGCCGCCTGGAGCGCGCCTTCCAGATTGACGCGCCGTTTACCGTCAGCTCCTTTTTGCAGCGCATGGGGCGCACAGGCCGTCGCGACCTTCCGCCCGAGATGTGGTTTGTCATGCGCGAGGAAGAACCCGAGCCGCGCACGATGATGCCCGAAACCATTCCCTGGAAGCTCCTGCAGGGTATCGCGCTCGTACAACTCTATCGCGAGGAAAAGTGGGTCGAGCCGCCCGAGCTCGATCGACTCCCCTACAGCCTGCTCTATCACCAGACTATGTCGACCCTCGCCAGCACCGGCGAGCTCACGCCGGCCGAACTAGCCCAGCGCGTGCTCACGCTCAGTTATTTCCACCGTGTCTCGGCAGACGATTACCGTGTGCTGCTACGTCACCTCATTAAGATCGACCATATCCAGGTCACCGAAGGTGGCGGGCTCATCGTGGGTCTCGCGGGCGAGCGCATCATCAACAACTTTAAGTTCTACGCTGTGTTCCAGGAAAACGAGGAGTTCACCGTTCGCAGCGAATCGGCCGAGCTGGGCACGATTGTTAATCCGCCCCCGCCCGGTGAGCGCATCGCCATCGCCGGACACTGCTGGATTGTCGAGGAAGTGGACTGGAAGCGTCACACTGTCTTTGCCACGCAGGTCAAGGGCCGGGTACCGGCCTACTTTGGCGACTGCCCCGGCGACATCAATACACACGTACTCGAGCGCATGCGCAAGGCGCTCAACGAGCACGCGACATATCCGTACCTCATGGGTAACGCACGGGCCCGCTTAGCGCAGGCTCGTCATACGGCCAAGCTTTCGGGCGCGGGAACTAAGCCGCTCATCAACCTGGGTGGCGACACCTGGGTGCTCTTCCCCTGGCTGGGCAGCTACGCCTTTTTGGCGCTCGAGCGCATGCTCAAGATTAAGTGTGCCGCTGAACTGGGCCTTCGCGGACTCGACCCGTCACGTCCGTACTTTATGCAGTTTAAGATGAAGGCCGACGAGGAGACGTTCTTTGAGGTGCTCGCCGCCGAGGCCGAGAAGGACTTCGATCCCATCGAGCTCGTCTATCCCGGCGAGGTGCCTTACTTTGACCGCTACGACGAGTTTGTTCCCGAAGAGCTCGTGCGCAAAGGCTTTGCCGAAGGCGTGCTCGACATCGAGGGTATGAAGCAGCGCGTCCTCAGCTGGCGCGACCACGCCTAAGACCAGTCTTTTTTGGGACGGGGAGACTTACTTGTCGTGAAGGACGGTACCGAGGAAGTCGGTGTCGAAGGGCACAGCTTCGGCAAAGGCGTAGTCGCCGTCGCTGGCGATGAGCAGATAATTCTCCTCGCCGCCGAACTCTGCATCGCCACATGGGACCACCCAAGCATGGTCGAACACCTCAAGCGCCGTGGCGGCACAGTCGCGCAGGAACGTCACATCGCTCCCCTCGTTTGCACTCACGCTATTGGCAACGTAGACGCCACCGACATTTAGGCTGCCCCGCACCAAACGCAATGCCTCAACCGTCGCCAGCTCGCGTACGGGCTCGGCACCGCCAAAGCAATCGCTCACGACCACGTCGTAGCGACGATGGCCCACGCTCGTCACACCCAAATACGAGCGAGCCTCAGCGGTTATCACCCGCAGGCGATCGCCCGCCGCGCGCTCCAGCTCGTCTAGGTAGAACCAGCGGCGCGCCAGGCGCGTAATCTCTCCGTCATACTCGATGACGTCCATGCGCAAGCCCTCGTGCGACATCAGCGCGAACTTGGGATAGGCAAACCCGCCGCCACCCAGCACAAGTATGCGGTTGATGCCGTGACCATAAGCATCGCGCATCGCATCCTCGGACTCAAACACGTCGTCAAACGCACGATAGTACGCAAAGACGGGCTCCGCCCAACGCTCACCAACGTAGCTTGCGCTTTGGTAGACGCCGCCTTGCACCAACACGCGAATCTCATCGCCGTCCCCATCGTGCACGCGTTTCACACGCGCCAACCCATTGCGGGTTCGCGCAACCTGCAGACAGGCAGCACGAACAGCGACAGCGGCCGCACCAAGCGCCGCGGCTCCCAGAGCAACGCCGGCAACGACGCCGGCAGAAACACTCGGCTTGTTCATCTAGAGCTCCTTTTGCAGATAGAGTCCATGATCGTAAAAACCCAAATGGCGATAGTACTCGCGCGTACCAATCGCGCTGATCACGTTGATGCGCGTATAACCCGCATCCCGGGCAATCTCGCACGCACGCTCTACGAGCAGACGCCCCAACCCATGGTGCTGGGCTGCCTGGCCTTGATACCCCACGCGCGCCGCCATGCCATACACGTGTACCTCGCGAATCATCGCCTCGTCCGGCATCGTCAGCAACTCGTCCGCATGCGCGGCAACAAACGAATGGTCGGGCAGCGACAACCGCAAAAAGCCCGCGATCTTGCCCTGCGGCGTCACCCACTGCAAAAAGCGCTCGTGCGTCACCGGCGTCTCGTACGCCACCTCCTCATCAAGAGATAGCTCATCCAAGTCGGCACCCGCCGTGCTGATCTCGCGATAGCGAATCTCGCGCACCGTCGCACCGTCACCCCGAGCGGCCAAGCGGTTTTCGACGAGCTGACGCAGGTTGGGTTTCTTGTTGCCCACCATAATGTCGTCGGAACTAAAGTCACGGATCATGCGACTGATGCGGCAGAACGCCGGCGTCACCACGATGTCGTCGGCCAGCACATCGAGCAGCTCTTCCTCAGTATAGGGACGCCACTCACCGCGCTCGTAGCAGCCCACCAGACGCGAGCCCTCGATGAGCGCACACGGGTAAACCTTGACCTCGTCGGGCATAAAGGCCCCTTCGGTCATAAAGCGTTCGTAGTCGCGCTTGTCCCCCTCGGGCGTGGCGCCCAGCAAGTTGAGCATAAAATGCGCGTGGATCTTAAAGCCAAACAGGCGCGCAAGCGAAAACGCCCGCTCGATCTGCGCCACCGAAATACGACGCTCGTTGATATCGAGCAAATGTTGGTCGAGACTCTGAATACCCATCTGGATCTTGGTGCAGCCCAGGCAGCGGATAAGCGTGAGGGTCTGCGGCGTCACGGCATCGGGGCGCGTCTCGATAACGAGCCCCACCACGCGATGCTTCGCCGTCTCGTTGATGCGCTGCTGACGCTCAAGCTCCTCCATCGTTGCTGTCTGCCACTCGGCAACCTCACCCCACGGCGTACCGGGGCCGTACAGACGACGTACCGCGCGGTTGTAGCCGCCCACAGAAGCATCCACACGCCCCTGCTCGTCGGCAACGCCGGCAGCGAGCTCAGCCTCGTCTGTCGCAATGCCGGCAGCCCGATAGCGCTCGCGGCGCTCCGCCACCACCGGCGGCAGGGCATCGGCAGGCGCATCGTCGAGCAGGCGCCCCGCCTCGGCACGGCTGATGCCCGGACGCGCCAACATGGGGTTGGCCGCCACGCCGGCCACAGCATCGTCATTGAGCGCACGGAAGAGCTCCGACATAAACCATGTTTGATACCCTTCCGGATAGTCACTCCAGGTACCACCGAGCACAATGAGCTCGATCTTGTCGGTTGCATGCCCCATTTGCGAAAGCGCCGTCAAACGGGCGCTCACCTGCAGATACGGGTCAAAGCAATTTTGTTCCGCACGGGCGCACGCCGGCTCGGCGTGCAGATAGCTTTTGGGCATGCGAGGCTTCATACGCAGCACCTGCAGCAGTTGACGTTCCAGCCCGGCATCGACATTCCACCCAGCCCAACGAGCCGGCTCCTCACGTTTAACCCGCTGGTAGAACGGCAGCAGACGGCGCTTGGCCAAATCGCGTTTGTCGGCACCCTCACGGCGCGCCTCGGCATGTATCAGTTTGACGAGCGCTTTGTCATCCACGGTCTCGCCGCGACGCAGAGCCTCGAGTATGTTCAAGATAATCTGTTCCATGCCCCCATTGTAAAGGCAAAGGCGCCGGAGCCGATCTCGGCTTCGGCGCCTTCATCAAACAGCGCGTCTATATCTTCGCCTAGGCTTTCGTCTGCCTCAATACTCCGAATCAAACGACATGTCGCCCGAACCGACCTCAAAACGATACGTGGCAGACTTGTCACCGTTATCGAATTCAAGATTCAAAATGGTCTCGCCGTCGTAGCCAAGCGGAAGGAAATCGCTCTCGAAGTCGCCGCTGCCCAAGGTGAGGCTCGCCTTAAAGCCCGTCGAGTTCGGAACCGTCATCTCCACATCGCCCGAGCCCACACTCACGTCCATCGACTTCGTGGGGGCCGGGTAAAGCTCGAACGTCACATCGCCCGAACCGACCTCGGCATTCAGGGTATCGGTCACGGTGCCCGTAAACTCAACGTCTCCCGAGTCCAAAGTCAGGTTGAGGTCATGACACGCAATGCCCGCGACCGTCAGATCACCCGATCCTACATTCGCTGTAATGCCCACCATGTTATCGGCAACTTTGCGCGGCAGTTCGACGGTAACCGTGCGGTCAATGGCGCGCTCGTCATCGCAATCGAACTGGCGAATCTTGAGCGTAGAGCCCTTGATTTCGGCCAGGTTCTGGGTTGCCGCATCGAAGGCAACGGTCCCCGTTGCCACGCGACCGCTTTCAATTACGCGCACTGGCCCGCCGGAAACGTGTTTGACCTCGACCGTGCCCGACGTCACGTCCAAGTCAAGCGATGTGAACGCGTCGGCATCAAAGGTTTCGCTCGAAAGCTGCTGAGGCTGAGCGGAATAGTTACCGTCATCCAAAAGATCGCCCTCGTCCACCACATCGTCCATACCAGACAGGCCGGATACAACATCGTCGAGATTCCACGGGCCATCAAAATGAATCAATGTCCGCGAAACGCCAAAGACAAGCCCAACAATGAGCACAAACGCTCCGATGCCAACACCCAGGCGTACCTTGGATTCATGCGAAAGCTTCATCATTCGTCACCCTCTTTGGCACATGGCTCAGCGGTGGTCGTGGTAGCCACGTCAGCATCAGGTTCCGCAGAAGCATCCTTCCCCTGGGCCTTGATCGCCACCGACGCCGGACCAACCTGAATATCCCCGCGCGCCCAATCGCCATCGAGCGCACGCGCCACCCAGTGATAGATGGGAATCGTGAAGAAGATCAGCGCGGCAAAGGGGCCGGCACCAAACAGGAACATCAGCAAAAAGAACAGTAGCCAACACACGGCCCAATACGGGAACGACTGGAACGGGCCCTTCACCGGAGTCGAGCCAACTGCGGTGCCACTCGTCGCCTGCGCCGTAGCGGCATTGGCGGCCTGCGCACTCCAACTTGCCGCTTGCGCCGCCTTGGCCGCAGCATCACTCGCCTGCGTTGCCGCCTCGGTAGCGCGCGCCGCCGCCTCATGGGTGCGAGCACGCTCTGCCGCCTCGGCCTCGCGCTGACGGGCGCGGTCCTCGTTCTCAAACTCGATATCGTCCTCGATCTCGTCGCTCGGATTGAGCAGCTCGTCCAGGCTCACGCCATAGAGTTTGGCGAGCGAGATTAGGTTCTCGGTATCGGGCGAGCTCTCCGCACGCTCCCATTTACTGACCGCCTGGCGCGACAGCCCTAGCTTTCGCGCCAGCCCTTCTTGGCTAAAACCCTTGCTGCGACGAAGGTCGGCGAGCCGCTGCGCAGTTTCTACATTCATGGTTCCTCCTATGTGATGCCAGCCGTGCCGCCGGACCGTTTTTGTTCTTAAGGCGCCTTGCACAGTTAAAAATCTATCCGCCACCGCCAAAAGCATGCCACCTATTCTAGTGAGATTTTTGACAACCGGCGGTTGCGGGCACATATGAGCTGCGGAAATGTGTCCAAACAAAGCAATGACCCACGGCTCGGTTGTCCCCGTTGCGGCGTTAACGGTAGTATGGTCGTACTGTTTATTCCGCACCGCCAACGGAGGGAGTTCCGCGCCGTGAACCGCGATTTCGCCTCATCGCTCATCCAGCTCAACAATACGTTCTATCGCGAGCACTCCGCTTCCTTTTCCGATACGCGCCAGGCCCCGTGGCCCGGCTGGGTGCGCACCATGGACATCGCGCTCGGGCAGCTCAACGCCGCCACGATCGAGCATCCCGTCCGCGTCTTCGATCTTGCCTGCGGCAATATGCGATTCGAGAACTTTGCCGCCGGCGGCGCACTTGCCGCCAAGGGCGTCGACGGCGCAAACCCCTCGGCAGATGCCAGCTGCCCGTTTGAGTTCTATGGTGTCGACTCGTGCCAAGACCTGGCTATCGATGCACATGGCCACGCGCTTCGCATTCCCAACCTGCACTTCCAGGAACTCGACGTGCTCGACGCCCTCATGAAGCTCAACCCCGCCGAGACGCCCGACGTGCTTTTCGACGCCCCGCTCGCCGACATCTCGGTCTGCTTTGGCTTTATGCACCACGTGCCGTCGTGCGAGTACCGCGTACGCGTACTCGACGCCTTGGTGCGGCAGACGCGCCCGGGCGGCATCATCGCCATCAGCTTTTGGGAGTTTATGAACGACGAGCGCATGGCGCGCAAGGCCGTTCGAGCCGAAGCCCGCGCCGAGCTCACCCCGCCGTTTGAGGGTTACGATTCCGCGCAGTTTGAAGCCGGCGACCACCTCATCGGCTGGCAAAACGACCGCCACGCCTACCGCTATTGCCATCACTTTGACGATCAGCAGATCACCGACCTGGTGCGCGGCGTCCGTACGTTCTACAAGAGCGGCGAGGTCCCCGTGCGCGAGCTTGAGCGCTTCCATGCCGACGGTCGTAGCGGCGAGCTCAACCGCTATGTGATTCTCAAGCGCCTGTAGGCACCGACGACTCGCCGCCGAGCCGCACCACATCTTTCGGGCAATCTATGCCCGCCCTTTTCAACCCATTGACGGAACGCGCGGCCATGCGTTTCGCATTTATGACCAAGGAGCCTCATGGGAGCCGTCCACGTTCGCACGCCTAAGAACTTTGTGCTCGAGGAGCGCCTGGAGCGCTACGCCGATGCGATCGAGACGAACCCCGAGGCTTATGCCGGAGATTGGCGCGAGGCTTGCGCGCCAGCTGGCAGCAAGCCCTTCGAACACCTTCACCTGGATCTTGGCTGTGGCAAGGGAACCTATCTGGTCGAGCGCGCCCACCGCGAGCCCGACACCCTCTTTATCGGCATGGACCAGGAGCCCATCTGCATCGCCTATGCCGCGCAGAAAATCTGCGAACAGGGGCTATCCAACGCACTCGTCCTGCCCCGAGGCGCCGCATCGCTGCCACAGCTGTTTGCCGCAGGCGAGCTCGATGCCATCACCATTAACTTTCCCACGCCGCAGCCCAAGGCCAAGTACGCTAAAAAACGACTCGTCCATGTCGACCATCTGATGCTCTACCGCCCGCTCTTTTCAGCCGGCGCTACCGTCACGCTGCGCACCGATAGCAAGCCGTTGCGCGATTACGCCCTGGGACAGTTTGCCGCGGCCGGCTACGATACGCTTTGGGTAAGCGACGACGTCCGCCGCGACCATCCCGAGCACCCCGAGACCGAATATGAATGCCGCACGCGCGAGATGGGTGCCGCCGTCTATGGCATTTGCGCCACACCCGGCGCGCAGCCCAGCGATGAACAGCTCGCGGCGGGCCGCGCGCAGGAGCAAAGCCTTGCCTGCTACCTGCCCGAAAACCTCGATGCGCTCACCTATGTACCTCTGGGCATGGAAGAGGCCGTCGAGAACTTTAGAAACCGCGCCCGCAAAAGCAAGAAGCGTCTGCCGCAGGAGTCCTAGGGGCTTCTGATGGTCGCGGCGTCGGCAAACAAGTGAAAATAGGCGTCAGCGAACGACCCTCAAACCTAAGTGAGTAGACTTTTTTGCAATAGCCAAGCACAACCCGCATAACGAAAACTAAAACCGCAGGTAGAGCTCTTGCGCAAAAGCCATGTGCTCGCGATATTGCAAAAAGTCTACTCACTTAGCTGGCAACTGCACCAAACGGCTGGGCAGAACGCCCATTTCCTGCATTTTCTCGCGCGCTGGCACCCCGCGCCGCTGCTACGCCATAATAGTTGGCGGACAAACGGCGAGAGAAAGCAACCACATGGCACAGACCACGACAGATACTTCCGCCAGCACCGTTTCTGGCGCCGGCGCCGCCAGCTCGTTCTCGGGCGGCACGGGAACCGAAGCCGAATTCGGCTCGCTCGGCGCGCTCTCCCCCACCTGGTGGGAGCCCGAGGATGGTAGCGAGCCCGAACCATGGCTCACGCCCGATCAGGCCTTCGAACGCTTCTTTGAATGGACAAGCGACCGCGGTATTGAGCTGTGGGACCACCAGGAAGAGGCCCTCATGGATCTAGCCGCCGGTGACCATGTCATTTTGGGAACACCGACCGGATCGGGCAAGTCGCTTGTCGCGCTAGGCATGCTCTTTATGGGCATGGCACAGGGCAAGCGCTGTTATTACACGGCCCCCATCAAGGCTCTGGTCAGCGAAAAGTTTTTCGACCTTGTGCAGGTGCTCGGCCGCGATAACGTCGGCATGATCACCGGCGACACGCATATCAACACCAAGGCGCCCGTCATCTGCTGCACGGCAGAAATCCTTGCCAACGATGCACTGCGCGAGGGCGAGGGCGCCGACGTGGGCTGCGTCGCCATGGACGAGTTCCACTATTTTGCCGACCCCGACCGCGGCTGGGCCTGGCAGGTGCCACTGCTCACCCTGCCTCACACGCAATTCATGCTCATGAGCGCCACGCTCGGCGATGTCACTGCCATCGCCGCCTCACTCGAGGAACACACCGGCGCTACCTGCGACTTGGTCGTCGATGCCCCACGCCCCGTGCCGCTGAGCTACGACTACGTGACGACCTCCCTCGAGGGCACCGTCGAGCTCGCGATGCGCGGCGGAGAGGCCCCGCTCTATATCGTGCACTTTAGCCAGGATGCCGCCCTTGCGACGGCACAGTCGCTCGCCAACTTTGGCATTGCCAGCAAGGAGCAGCGCGAGGCCATCAAGGAGGCGGCCAAGGGCACGAGCTTCTCGACGGCCTTCGGCAAGATCCTCAAGCGTTTGCTTGGCTGCGGCGTCGGCGTGCACCACGCCGGTATGCTGCCGCGTTATCGTCTGCTGGTCGAGCGTTTGGCGCAGCAGGGCCTGCTGCCCGTCATCTGCGGCACCGATACGCTCGGCGTCGGCATCAACGTACCCATCCACACCGTGGTGCTCACCGCGCTCACCAAGTTCGACGGCTACAAGATGCGTCGCCTGCGCGCCCGCGAGTTCCATCAGATTGCCGGTCGCGCCGGCCGCTCGGGCTTCGATACCGAGGGCATGGTCATCGCCGAGGCCCCGGAGCACGAGATCGAGAACGCCAAACTCATGGCCAAGGCGGGCGACGACCCCAAGAAGCTCCGCAAGATTAAAAAGAAGAAGGCCCCCGAGGGCTTTGTCACCTGGAACAAGCAGACCTTTGAGCGCCTGATCGAGACGCAGCCCGAGACGCTCAAGCCGCGCCTTCGCATCACGCACTCCATGGTGATTAGCGTGGTCGAGCAGGGCGGCGATGCCCGAGCCCGCGTACACGACCTCATCGAAACAAGCCTGCAGACCCCTGAGGAAAAGGCAAAGCTCGAGGTTCGTGCCGACGAGATCTTCGCCACGCTCATCGATTCCGGCGTCGTCGTTCGCACCGAGGTGCCGCCCGCGCCCGACGCCCCGACTGACGCCGCGCCAGACATCGACTATGCACTGACGGTCGATCTGCCCGAGGACTTTGCGCTCGACCAGCCGCTCTCGCCGTTTTTGCTTGCCGCGCTGGAGCTGCTCGACCCCGAGAGTGAGACCTATACCATGGATCTGATCTCGATGGTCGAGGCAACGCTCGAGGACCCCAAGCAGGTATTGCGCGCGCAGGAGCGCGCCGCGCGCGACCGCGCGATGGCCGAAATGAAGGCTGACGGCGTCGAATATGAGGAACGCCTGGAGCGCATCCAGGATGTCACCTACGAAAAGCCGCTCGAGGACTTGCTCGATGCCGCCTTCGACAAGTACTGCCAAGAAGTACCTTGGGCCAACGACTACCAGCTCTCGCCCAAGAGCGTCCTGCGCGACATGCTGGAGAGCGCGAGCGACTTTAAGGGCTATATCCAAAAGCTCGGCATCGCCCGCTCCGAGGGCATTTTGCTGCGTTACCTGGCAGAGGCCTACCGTTCACTCGACCGCACCGTGCCCATCGAGAAGCGCGACGAGCGCCTGCGCGACATTATCTCGTGGCTGGGCTTTGTGGTGCGCTCGGTGGACTCGAGCCTGGTGGATGAGTGGGAGAACGCCGGCAACCCGGCAGCCCTCGATGCTGCGCCGCCGCAGGGCATCGACGAGGTCGTGGCGGACCGTCGCGGCTGCACGCTATTGGTGCGCAACGCGCTCTTCCGCCGCGTGACCCTTGCCGCCCGCGAGCACGTTCGCGACCTGGGCGAGCTCGACGACGACTGGGGCATGAGCGAGATCCGCTGGCAAAAAGCACTCGACGCTTACCACGAGCAGCACGAGGAAATCCTCACCGACGGAGATGCCCGCAGCGCCGCGATGTTTTCCATTGACGAGTCCGACGAGAAGACCGCGCACGTATGGCACGTGCACCAGATCTTTGCCGACGAGGATGGCGACCACGATTTTGGCATCATGGGCGATGTCGATCTGGACGCCACGCAAGACGGCGGCGAGGTCATCTTCAAAAACTACCGCGTCGGCTTTATCGAGGACCTGCTCGAGGACTAGCCGAACATACTGGAACGAAACGAAGCGGGGCCGCTGGCAATATAGCCAGCGGCCCCGCTTTTGCGCTATACGCTATGCCTTACTCGGCACCCTCGACCTCATACGAATCCGCCTCGGCTGGCTCATCGTTTGTCTCTGTCGCAGCCCCGCGCGCCTCGTCAAACGCGGCCTTCATGGTCTTGTTGCCCCACGTGAGCTTGCGAATGGTAAGATCGTCCGCCTTCTTGTTGGCTAGGCGCAGATTGTTCTCGGAGGACAGCAACGCCTCCTTGGTTTTCTGCAGGTGGCTAATCGTCTTATCGATCTCATCGATCGCCGTTTGGAACTTGCGGCTCGCGATCTCGTAGTTGCGGCCGAAATCATTCTTGAACTTTTCCATCTTGGCTTCGAAGTTCGTGACGTCGATATTCTGCTGCTTGTACTCCGCCAGCTCCTGCTTATAGCGCAGCGAACCCATGGCGGCGTTGCGCAGCAGCGTGATCATGGGAATGAAGAACTGCGGGCGGATCACGTACATCTTCTCATAGCGGTAACTCACGTCGACTATCCCTGCGTTATAGAGCTCGCTTTCGGGCTCGAGCAGTGTGCAGAGCACCGCGTACTCACAGCCTTTCTGGCGACGATCGTGATCGAGTTTCTTAAAGAAGTCCTCGTTTTTGTGCTTGGTCGCGGTCTCGTCGTTCTCGTTTTTCATCTCGAACATAATCGAAATGACCTCGTTACCGCTTGCGTCGCACTCGCGGAAGATAAAGTCGCCCTTGGTGCCCTCGGACGCATCGTTATCCTTCTCGAAGTACGCGTTAGGAAACGCCGTCATGCGCAGACGGTTGAACTCGGTCTCGCAGTGCTGCTCGAGCGACTCGCCCACCATCTTGGTGGACAGGCGGACCTTCATGTCCTTAAGGCGCTCAATCTCTTCGTCCTTGTAGCGAATCAGGTCATCGCTCGCGCGCTTGGCCTGCGCAAGCTCGAGCTCGTGTGCCGCCTTGACCTGTTCCTCGCGAGAATCGCGCACCGCCAGCTCGCTCGTCAGTTTG
The DNA here is from genome assembly GCA_018368055.1 of Collinsella sp. Classification (GTDB taxonomy): domain Bacteria; phylum Actinomycetota; class Coriobacteriia; order Coriobacteriales; family Coriobacteriaceae; genus Collinsella. The sequence goes on from JAGZFB010000013.1 coordinate 56,946, forward strand.
GCACGCGCCTCATCGCGCTCTCGCTCCGCCGCGGCGACCGCCTCTGACAGGTTCATTTTTGCCATCAGTTCCTGCTCGCGCAGCTGGGCACGCAGGCCCTCGGCCTCTTGCTCGGACTGAGCCTTTGCGGCGGAAAACTTCTCTTGCACCTTCGCGCGATAGTCAGCAAGCGCGCGCTCGGCCTCGCTGCGAGCGGCATCGAGCTCACGCTGCGACTCTGCCGCGGCAGCGGCAAGCGCCATCTCCTGGGCCTTGTCCGCCGCGGCAAGCCTGGCCTGCAGCTCGGCAATCTGAGCGTCGCGTGCAGCTAAATCGTTTTGAGCAGCGTTGCGCGCCGCCGACTCGGCAAGCTTTGCTTCGTCATCTTTGCGCCCAAGCTGCGCACGCAGGCTATCAATCTCACGCTGGAGTTCGGCATTCTCTTTTTGAGCATTGGCTCGTGCCTCAACCGCCGCGCGCTGGCTTGCACTCTCGCGCTCTGCGGCAGCGCCCTCGAGCTTAGCGCGCAGCTCGGCAAGCTCAGCATCGCGCTTGGCAACCTCTTGCGCCAGTTTCTGATCCGCAGTGTTCTTCTGCTCGACAAGCTGGGCATTGCGCTGAGACTTTGCCTGTTGCAAGGCAGCCGTCGAACGCGAGCGCTCAAGCTCCAGCGCCTGCTCACCCTCACGCTGGACTGCCTTCACACGCTCATCCAGGTCGCGCGAGAACTCGGCATCGCGCACCTGCTTGACGATATCCGCATAGCCGGATGCATCGACCTTAAAAACTTCGCCGCAATGCGGGCACTTGATCTCGTTCATAGCAGCTCCTCGATGGACGCAAATATCAACCGGCTACACTCTACCGCGCCGCGCGGACAAAAAAGGCGCCGCCGCCATAATGGCAACGGCGCCAGAACCACCACAAAGGTGCCTGTCCCCTTTGTGGTGGCTCTGGCGCCCTATAACCCAAAGAAGCTAAGAATCTGATCGCGGCTTACGGGCTTGTACTCGTTGGCATCGAGACCGACATCGTAGCGAAAGATAGGGCGCTCGCGATCGCGGTTGCGTGCGTTGGCGCGGTCACCTCTGCTGTGGATATGCCCATGCAGCATAATGGCGCCACGTGCCTTGCCGTTCCAGCTGAGCATGGGGTAGTGGCTCATAACCAGACGATGGCCCTTGGCATAGCCGGGAGCAATCTCCAGGTAATCGCGCACGTCTTCCCAAATCCGCGGTACGTCGGAATCTTCCCAGTCGCCGTCATGGTTACCGCGGATGAGCGTCACGTTCTGGCATTCGATACGCTCGCGCAGGCGCACCGCCTCCGCCAGGGGCAAACGATAGGTAAAGTCACCCAGAATATAGAGGCGGTCGTCCGCAGCCACGCACTCATTGATGGCATCGATGACCTTGCGGTTCATCTCCTCGACCGAGCCAAACGGCCGGTCCATGTCGTGCAAGATATTCGTATCGCCCAGGTGCAAGTCGGCGGTAAACCACATCATCGTCTGTGTCCTCATTTCGCAACGTGTTCAACTCGTGCTAAGTATACAGACGCAGCGATGCGGCGGTTATCCAAAGAGCCCGCCGAACAGTCCGCGGCGGCGCTTGTCTTGCTTTTTCGAAGCGTCACCCTAAGTTTTCTTGTCCCGCCGTTTCTTACGGTCCTGTTCCAGATCATCGTCGTCGAGCAGCAGATCCCACTCAAACGGATCATCCGTCAAATCGAACAGGTCATCGTCGTCAAACATGGCCGCCTCCATTGCCGACTAGCGGGCATCCACCACATAGAGGCCAACGCGCACCTGGTGCCACGGGCTGCGCTCGGGGGCAACCTGTTGCACGCGGGCCTCAAATACGTCCTCGTGGCCGTAATACATCATCAAGGACAGCGGGCCGACCTCGTTTCCCGGAACGTAGCCAAGTTTGGTCTTGCCATAGTAGATCGCAACTGCCTCGGGGTCATGGGGATTATCGCGCTCGGCACACAGCGTCAGCTTATCGCCCGCTTTAAGATCGCCCAGGACCAAGGCGCCATCGGCATACTGAAATCCTGCAATGTGAAATGACAGAAGAACACGTGAAGGCTCGTACATAGCAGCTCCTCTAACGGCCGGATAAACCGGTGTGTAACCTTATTGAGAAGTCTACGGTCCCGCGCGGACACAAATACATCCTGTCTGCGTCCTTCAATCGTTTGCCTCAACGCTTGCGCGACAGAACGCTTGCAGATAAGATAGGAACACGGATGGCACCCGTTGCCGCGGGTCTTGCCAACTCCGATACACGTTTTCATCGTGAGAAGTGGCCGTCTTCGCTTACGCGGGGGCGGCTATTTCATTCGGCCGATAAACAGACCGAGTTCGATAGCCGCAATCAACAACGCCAATAACGAAATAACATCGCTTACGTTCATACCAAATCCCTTCTAAAGGGAGTTGGCCCATCCGTGCTCCATAACAGTAGTCTAACGCAAAATGCAGGTAATAGGAACACTTGTTCGTATTACCTGCGCCCTTTTCTAATGCACAAACATGCGCACGAACTTGTGCTTCCAGCTTGCGTAGGGCGCATACCGAAACGGCACGTCCAGCCAAGTTGCCTTGTTCACGATGCTCTTCTTGTGGCTAAACGTATCGAAGCTCTCGCGTCCATGGTACTGCCCCATACCGCTCGCGCCCATGCCGCCAAAGCCCATATGGCTCGTAGCCAAGTGCATGATCGTGTCGTTGACACAGCCGCCGCCAAAGGGCACGTAGCGCACAAAGCGTTGCTGAACCGAACGGTCCTGGCTAAAGATATACAGGGCCAGCGGCGTCGGACGATCCGTAATAAACGTCTCGGCCTCGTCTAGGCTCTCAAACGTCAGCACCGGCAAGATGGGACCGAAGATCTCCTCCTGCATCACGGCGTCATCGGGGGTCACGCCGTCTAGGATCGTCGGCTCAATCTTGAGCGACGACTCGCGCGCCGTGCCTCCCAGCACGACCTTATCGGGATCGATCAGCCCGCGCACACGCGCAAAATGCTTGGCGTTGACGATATGCCCGTAGTCCTCGTTATCGAGCGGATGCTCGCCAAACATACGGCGGGCCTCTTCCCTGATGAGGTCCAGCAGCTCGTCGTGCACGCGCGCATCGACCAGCAGGTAGTCGGGCGCCACGCAGGTCTGCCCCACGTTGAGCCATTTACCAAAGGCGATACGCCGCGCCGCAACCTTCAAGTTTGCCGTCGCATCCACGATGCAGGGGCTCTTGCCGCCCAGCTCAAGCGTCACGGGCGTGAGGTTTTTACTCGCGCGCTCCATGACGAGCTTGCCGACCGGAACGCTACCGGTAAAGAAGATCTTGTCCCAGCACTCATCGAGCAACGCTTCGTTCTCGGCGCGCCCGCCCTCGACAACCGTCACCAGGCGCGGATCAAATGCCTCTTCACAGATTTGCTTGAGCACCGCGCTCGATGCCGGAGCATAGGCACTCGGCTTGATGACCACGGTATTGCCCGCGGCAAGGGCGCCGGCGAGCGGCTCGAGTGTTAGCAAAAACGGGTAGTTCCACGGAGCCATGATGAGCGTGACGCCATAGGGCACGGCTTGCGTTTTGCACGCGCTCACGGCGTTGGCAAGGTCACACGGACGCAGGCGCGGACGACTCCATCGAGCCACGTGAGCGATCTGATGACGAATCTCGGAAAGCGACGTGCCGATCTCGCACATATATGCCTCGTCATGCGACTTTCCCAAATCGGTCTTGAGTGCATGGGCAATATCGGCCTCGTGCGCCCGTACCGCATCGCGTAAACTCACGAGCGCGCGACGTCGGGCATCAACATCAAACGTAGCGTGCGTTTTAAAGTAAGTGCGCTGATCGCCGACGATGCGCGCAATTTCCTCGGTGTTCATGGCACCCTCCTAGTTCTCGTCCTCAAACATACCACCCGCGACGACCTCGTACATACGCTCGAGCTCCAAGCGGTCCATCAAAAGCGGAACGGGGTACAGCGGATTGGCCTCGGCATCGGCATGCGCCGCCATCTCGGGAATGTCGGAGCGGCGAATGCCCGAGACATATTTGGGGATTCCCAGGATCTCGTTCATGCGGTCGACCCAATCGAAAAAGGCCTCGGCCGCAAGACTATCCTGCGCGGTAGCCGGCGCAATGCCCGCCATGCGAGCAAGATCGGCAAGCTTGGGGGCGGCGGCGTCACCATAAGCGCGAAGCATGTGCGGCAGGATGATCGCGTTGGCCAAACCGTGCGGAATTCCGTATCGGCCGCCCAGACTGTGCGCGATGGCATGCACATATCCGACATAGGAGCGGGTAAACGCAACGCCCGCCTTATACGCCGCCGAAAGCATATTGCGACGAGCGCGCATGTCGTCACCATGCTCATAGGCCTCGAGCAAATTGTCGTGGATAAGCTGCACCGCCTGTCGCGCCATCTTGCGCGTATAGGGCGTGGTGCTTCGCCCGATAAAGGCCTCAACGGCATGCGTCAGGGCGTCCATGCCCGTCTGCCCCGTAATGGAAGCGGGCAAGCCGCACGTAAACTCGGGGTCGTGGACTGCAAAACGCGGGATGAGCACAAAGTCGTTAATGGGGTATTTGTAGTGCGTCTCGTCATCGGTGATAACCGCCGCGAGCGTGACTTCGCTTCCCGTACCGGCGGTAGTGGGAACCGCAATAAGCAGCGGCAGGAGACGATGAATCCGCAGTAGGCCGCGCATCTTGTTGATGGGCTTGTTTGGCTGCGCAATGCGTGCGCCCACGCCCTTGGCACAGTCCATGGCCGAGCCACCGCCAAAGCCGATAATGGCCTGGCAGGCGCTCTCTCGATACAGGGACGCCGCTTCTTCCACGTTTGAAACCGTGGGGTTTGCACGCGTTTCGGCATAGACCGTAACGCCAATCCCCCTGCATGCGAGCGCCGTCTCGAGCGGTGCCGTGAGCCCCAGACGGGCAATGCCGGGATCCGTCACGATAAGGACCTTCTGGATCGAGCGCTTTTGAAGCACCGCGGGCACATCCTCGGCATGCTCTAAAATGCGCGGCTCGGTATAGGGCAGGATCGGCAATGCAATGCGAAAAACCGTCTGATATGTTCGGCACCAGGCACGACGGGCTAGATGCATAAAGGAAACTCCTTCATTTGTTGATAGGTCAACATTTGCTCGCCAGATTGTACTCAGCGGCGGTCAAAGACGGCCTGCCAATCGTTAATCAATCAACATCTTCATATCTCAAAATTGTTTTATTAAAAATCATTCCTAATAGGCTTCACATTTGGTTGCATTTATGGATAATAGAACTCGTCAAGACGCACGTCCGGAGAGGGCCCTTACGGGACCGGACGAGCGCACAATCGCCATAGATCGAAAGGATCGAATCATGAAGTTTGTTTGCCCCGTTTGCGGTTATGTGGAAGAGTTCGACGGCGACCAGCTGCCCGAGGACTTCAAGTGCCCCCAGTGCGGCGTTCCCGGTTCTCGCTTCCTGAAGCAGGAGGAGGGTCAGCTCGAGTGGGCTGCCGAGCACGTCGTGGGCGTCGCCAAGATGGAGGGCGTCTCCGAGGACATCGTTGCCGACCTGCGCGCCAACTTTGAGGGCGAGTGCTCCGAGGTCGGTATGTACCTGGCCATGGCGCGCGTCGCTCATCGCGAGGGCTATCCCGAGATCGGCCTGTACTGGGAGAAGGCTGCCCACGAGGAGGCCGAGCACGCTGCCAAGTTCGCTGAGCTCCTGGGCGAGGTCGTGACCGACTCCACCAAGAAGAACCTCGAGATGCGCGTTGAGGCCGAGAACGGCGCCACCGCCGGCAAGACCGATCTTGCTAAGCGCGCCAAGGCCGCTGGCCTCGATGCCATCCACGACACCGTGCACGAGATGGCTCGCGACGAGGCTCGCCACGGCAAGGCTTTCGCCGGCCTGCTCAAGCGCTACTTCGGCTAAGCCAGCAACCTGAGACATAACCTCTAGCTCGATGAGGCCCGGACCGCATGGTTCGGGCCTTTTTCGTGCCTCACAAACTTGTTAACTACCTGAAATAGGACCGCCTTCGGCATCGGCTTCTCGTCAAAAACTAAGTGAGTAGACTTTTTGGAACTTGCCGAGCAGACCATCCATATCACTTTATAAAGCCGCAGGTAAATGCCTTGTTGCAAAACGACCTAGTCGCCAAAGTGCCAAAAGTCTACTCACTTAGATTCGCAGCCGTCCACGATCGAGCCATTTTGTGTCTAGCGGGCATCTTTCCGTCGATTACTCCCAATTTTGTCCAGTCAACGAATAGTTCAGACCTGAGTAATGTCTCAGCCCTTTGCTCATCTGAGCTTTTATCACGATATTCAGCATCGAGCATCCTGCATATGGCCTTAACGATCGCGCGGAATCTATCCTCATCCGATATCTGTCTGTGTGTAAGGAGAAGCACATCGTAGCCCATGGCCTGAAGGGCCGTCATGCGGTCAGCGTCACGCAAGCCATCCCCTGCGCGTCCGTGCGAGGCCTTTCCCTGACATTCAATGGCCACCTGTCGCCTACCGTCCGGCGAAGAAAGAAGTAGGTCGATATATACACGGGACTTTCCCACAATCGCTCGAGCACTTGTGCTTAACGTCACTTCGACATTGAGCTCTATGCCGCAAAACCCTTCGCCTCCCAGGGCTCGCGGCAGTCCAAGCAACAAAAACGCCTCGACCTCAAAAGGCGACGCGGCACCCAATGGAACGAGTTGCGATACCGCCATAAATCTATTGCCGTAACGCATCCCGCAAACATCTGAACAAAAACGGTCAAGGTCTCCGCCCAAAACCAAAGCGTCTCGACGCCATAAATTTGAGGCGATGCCGTCCTCGGACGGGCAGCGCACCCAACCGAACGTTGTCGAAATCGCGCCCGAATCAATTGCACGCGAAAGATCCGCCTCAAGTGCCGCCGGCAGGGCACACACCGCAAACAAGCCACACATCTCCGCCAATACCAAAAGAAGCTGAAGATCCGTCAGATGCCGCGACATGATGAATGTCGTCAGTAGAGGAGATGTAACCAAAAACCCATGCTCCGTTTCCAGCACGGATTCCCTGGGGAGCTCACCAAGAAACAGCCGCTGCCTGATACTGGCAGGACAAGTCCGCTTGTTTCTCGTCCGGACCAATGTATACAACGGAAAGCCGAGCACAACCGCAGCCGTCGGGTTACGGGCAAGGTCATATCGCTGCCGGTCTTCTTCCGGCCGTGGAAGCGGCGGACACAAAGCGCGGACTTGAGGAGGCAAACGCCAGTACCTAAAAGCCGATATGTCACAAAGTAGATCCTTCATAGGCACAGGAAAACACGAATTTCAACCCAGTCAGTCACGTATTGGCGCGAACGCACCAAAAATGGCGCCGAACGGACTGCCAAGTTTTCAACAGCACTCCCCAACTGGCCAAAAGCTTGCCGAGAGCTGGACGAAGCCCTGTTGAAAACCCCATTTTTTCTCATGCAGGAGCTTTGCGCGGCAAGTGAGTAGACTTTTTTGAACATCCCGAGCAGGCCGGTCATCCTGCTTTTCAAAACCGCAGGTAGATAGCTTGTTACAAAACTGCCTGGTCGCCAAAGTGCTAAAAGTCTACTCACTTAGGTTGCAGAGTGCCCCCCCCATTAGCTGCAATTCCAAGCTAGTTAGCACTTTTGGACTCAGATCGTCATACTGAACAAGAATTTGAGTTGAGTTTTCAGGGACAGATGCGCCATCGGCACACCAAAAACAGTCACCAATATCGATAAAAGGGATGCTCGAGCGCGTGAGGGCCCGTGCAAAAGTGCTTCCGCCCGTTCCACGCTCCGCAACCACGATACAGTAAAGGCCCGCGTCTGCATGCTCGATCGAGACTTCCCCTGCCGGAAACGCCTTCCGCACAAGCGCCGCCAGGCCATCGCGCGCCTCGCGAGCGCGCACGCGCACGCGGTTCACATGTCGCTCGTAATCACCCGATTCCAGCAAACGAGCCAAAGCGACCTGGTCAACAGAGCTAACCGACGAGGCGTAAAAACCAAGGTTGCGCCTAAACCGCTCCATTAGCTCATCGGGCAACACCATGTACGCTAGACGCAACGCCGATGACAGGCTCTTCGAAAACGTGTTGGTGTAAATAACCGACTGGGCGGCATCGATCGATGCGAGCGCAGGAATCGGCTTGCCAGCAAGGCGAAACTCACAATCAAAGTCATCTTCGATGAGATACCGACCTGGTCGCTCGGCGGCCCAGCTCAGAAGCGCATAGCGACGCGCAATGCTCGTCACAAGGCCGGTCGGATACTGATGGGACGGCATCAGGTGAAGGACATCGGTCCCGCTTTTCTGCAGAGTGCTCAAGTCCACGCCCTCATCATCCAACGGGATATGTCGAACTTGGCAGCCCATAGCCTGATAGATACGCGTCAGACGCAAATAGCCCGGATCCTCAACCGCATACACCTTGTCCGCGCCAAGCAACTGAACCAACATGGTATCGAGCAGCTGGGCGCCCGCACCGATAACGATGTTGTTGGGGTCGACATTCATACCCCTTGTCCCGTGCAGATGGTGAGCAATTGCGCGTCGCAGCCGAGCAGTGCCCTGCGCCGGTGCGGGCGAAAAGATTTCGCGCTCGTCTTCGGATGCCAGCGTCGCCCGTAGCGCGCTTTGCCAAAGCCGCGCCGCCTCCAAAGCAGAAGGAGAAAGCGCATCGAATCGCTCGACCTGTCCGTTGACATCATGCACGCTGGGGCCCACAGAGACGGCATCTCGGTCGATGCCCTCCGCAGCCGAAGCCAAAACCGGTGCATCCGGAAGCTCGCAAGCGTAGTAGCCACGACGTGGTATTGAGCAAATATAGCCCTCAGCGAGTAACTGGCTATATGCATTCTCGATGGTAATAACACTGATTCCCAGATGACTGGCAAAGGCGCGCTTAGACGGCAAATGCTCCCCCGCCACAATGCGTCCAGCTACGATATCATCTCGAATTTGCTGGTAAACATACTCATAGAGCGATGCTTCGCCGCGTTTTTCCAAATTGTAGTCAAGCATGAGCCTATCACCTGACCTTATTAAGTCATTCAATCTGGTATTAGTCTGACCTTGTAATTATCTCGAAAACTGAGTATTTTGTCATACCCAGCTCCCCGATAGGATGTTCCGTCAAGCAATGCACATGCCAACCAAGGGAGCAACCATGGCAGAACAGAACAGCAAGGCCGACCGCGTCAAACTCAATCGCGAGCTCGCGCAGATGCTCAAGGGCGGCGTCATCATGGACGTTACCACGCCCGAGCAGGCACGCATCGCCGAGGAGGCAGGCGCCTGCGCCGTCATGGCCCTCGAGCGCATCCCGGCCGACATCCGTGCCGCAGGCGGCGTCTCGCGCATGAGCGACCCCAGGATGATCAAGGGCATCCAGGAGGCCGTCTCCATCCCCGTCATGGCCAAGTGCCGCATCGGTCACATCGTCGAGGCGCAGGTCCTGCAGGCCATCGAGATCGACTACATCGATGAGTCCGAGGTTCTCTCCCCTGCCGATGACGTCTATCACATCGACAAGACCCAGTTTGACGTGCCGTTTGTCTGCGGCGCCCGTGATCTGGGCGAGGCGCTGCGCCGTGTTGCCGAAGGCGCCACGATGATTCGCACCAAGGGTGAGCCGGGTACGGGCGACGTCGTTCAGGCCGTGCGTCACATGCGCAAGATCCAAAAGCAGATCCGTGACGTTGTTGCCCTGCGCAACGACGAGCTCTTTGAGGCAGCCAAGCAACTGCAGGTTCCGGTCGAGCTGGTGCGCGAGGTCCATGCCACGGGTAAGCTTCCCGTCGTGAACTTTGCCGCCGGCGGCGTAGCGACCCCCGCCGACGCCGCGCTGATGATGCAGCTGGGCGCCGAAGGCGTGTTTGTCGGCTCGGGCATCTTTAAGAGCGGCGACCCCGCCAAGCGCGCAGCCGCCATCGTCAAGGCCGTGGCAAACTTCACCGATGCCAAGCTCATTGCCGAGCTTTCAGAGGACCTGGGCGAGGCCATGGTGGGCATCAACGCCGACGAGATCGAGATTATCATGGAAGAGCGCGGGCGCTAGTCCAGCAGAAAGGATCGCACATGAGCGATTATGCAGACCAAACGGTCGCCGTGCTGGCGGTCCAAGGCGCATTTGCCGAGCACGAGGCAAGACTATCCGAGCTGGGCGCGCGCTGTATTGAGCTGAGGCAGGCGGCTGATTTAAAGCAGGACTTTGACCGTCTGGTACTTCCCGGCGGCGAGTCTACCGTTCAAGGGAAGCTGCTAGATGAGTTGGGCATGCTCGAGGAGCTTCGCACCCGCATTGTTGAAGGCATGCCCGTCCTGGGCACCTGCGCCGGCCTGATTCTGCTGGCTCACGACCTTGCCGCCCATGACGATAAGGGCACGCCGCGCCTGGCAACCATGGATGTGCTCGTTGAGCGCAATGCCTACGGCAGGCAGCTCGGCAGTTTTCGAACCAAGGGGCAGGTAGCTGGCATCGACGGTGAAGTGCCGCTGACGTTTATCCGCGCGCCCCGCATCGTCGAGGTCCACGGCGACGCAAAGGCCTTAGCGAAAGTCGACGGCCGTATCGTCGCCGCGCGCCAGGGCAACCAGCTCGGCGTAACCTTCCACCCCGAACTCGACGAAGACACCCGCCTCCACGAAATGTTTCTACAAATGTAGGCATCGAAATCAACAAACAAAATGAGAGTGGATAATCTCCCACTTTGAGCTTGAATGCAGACTCAAACCGGGAGATTATCCACTCTCATGCTATGCAATCGTTGGGGACGTTCTTAAACGACTAGTCAAACAAGAACGTCCCCAACGACTATCTTTTAGCAGGTCTGGATCATGGCAATGCCGATGTTTTGGCACCGACAGCGAGCGCCTACCAGAGCGAACAAATTGGCATGAAAAGAGGACGGCATAGACCTTCTGGTCATGCCGTCCTCTTTGAATGACAAGTTGTCGCTCTGGTGGGCGCGCAGCGTCAACTAGTTACGCGGTTTGGTAAAACCGCGTAACCCAACTAGAAGCGGTTACCGCGGAAGCCGCCGCCGTTGCGGCCGCCACGGTCGCCACCACGACCGCCGCGGTCGTTACCACGGTTACCGCCGAAGCCACCACGGTTGCCGCCGCGATCGCCATAGCCACCACGGTTGCCGCCAAAGCCGCCGCGACCGCCACGGTCACCAAAGCCGCCACGGCCGCCGCGATCGCCACCGCGACCGCCACGGTCACCGCCACGGCCACCGCGATCGCCAAAACCGCCGCGACCGCCACGGTCGCCGCCACGGCCGCCACGGTCGTCACGGCCGCCGCGAGGACCGCGGTCCTCGTCCAGGCCCATGGCGACGAGCGGAGCGATAACCTTATCGAGAGCGGCCATCAGCTCGGTGGCCTCCTCATAAGAAAGCTCGGGCAGGAGCTTCTCCTTCTTGTTGGCAAGCTCGACCAGGCCCTCAGCGGCATCCTCGGCAGCAAAGACGACGATCTTGCGCATATCGCCCTCGGCGTCGTCGATGCGGCCGACCAGGTCGGCAGCCTCGGCCTCGGCCATCAGACCATCGAGCTCACGAAGGCGCATACCCAGCAAGTCGGACATTTCCTTCTGCTCCATCTTGGGCTTGAGGTCAAGAAGCTTGATGGCGCGCTCGATGTTCGCCATGCGCTCGGCCTTGGCCTCCTCCTCTTTGGAAATAGCAAAGCGACGGCTACGCAGCAGGCGGGCGGCCTTCTGCATCTTGTCCATCAGCTCTTCGTCATCGTAATCAACGGCGGCCTCGACAACCTCGGCCTCCTCCTCGGCGGAAACCTCGTCAGCAGCCTCAACCTCGGCAGCTTCGGTCTCCACGGTCTCGACTGCCTCGACCTCGGCAGCCATGGTCTCGTTCTCGGTCTCGTTCATAATCTCTTCGTTCTCAGACATGAGACTCCTTCTTGGCCCTCTCGGGCATCATCGCCCCATTCGCGGGGCCCGTCGCGCACTCTTTGCGCTTTAAACATTCATGCCTCTCGGCAAAACGTCCATTAGTTTATGGTGTCGCCATCCAATCTAGCTGCAGAATCTATGTGCACACATTAATGCGACATGTGCGACTCGCGACGAGCGTACACCAGCGACACCGCGAACCCGACCACGGCAATTACAGCCGCCACACGCACGGCAGTTGCAAATCCAATCGCCTGGGCAACGTCCGTCGCAGCGCCAGCGGTGCCGGCAGTCGCCGCAGAACTCGAGAGCAGGCCGATAAACAGCGACGGGCCAAACGATGCAGCAATCATGTTCCACGTGTTGAGCAATGCCGTTCCGTGAGGATGCTCAGCGGCAGGAAGCGTCTCCAAGCCGGCCGTCTGCGAGGGGCTCAGCACCAGGCCGACTCCGGCATACACCACAACGGTCAGCGCCACGACGACGCCGATGTTCATGCTTGCCGCCGTCATCGAGATTGCAGTCTGCCCCACGGCAATCAGGGCAAAGCCGACCGGCAGCAGCGGCCATGCGCCACGGGCGTCCATCACGCGTCCGCCCACAATCGAGGTCACGGCGTTGCAGGCAATCGCCGGCAAAATGAGCAGGCCCGCAACAAGTGCGGTCATGCCGTAGGCACCTTCAAAATAGAGCGGCAACAAAACGCTCATCGAGAACGTCGTCATCATCGACACCACCACAAGCAGGCACGCAGGCCAAAAACGAACGCTCGCCATGGGACGCACGTTAAGCACCGGATGCTCGAGCTTGAGCTGACGGGCCGCAAACAGGCCGAGCAGCACAAGGGCGGCGAAGAGCGTCACGATGCCGGCAATCAGATTGGTCGAGAACTCGCCTACGGAATACACAAATGCCGTAATACCGGCAGCGAGCAAAACAACCGACAGAATATCAAGCGTGGCGTTCGAACGCTCTCCGACATTCTGAACAAGCTTTACGCCCGCCGCAGCGACCACAATGCCGCCCACCAGCGGCACTACGAACACCGCCCTCCAGCCAAACAACGTGCACATAAGACCGCTGATCACGGGTCCAAACGCCGGCCCCAGCGTAATGCAGGCACCGCCCAGGCTCAGATACAGACCGAGCTTCTCGCGCGGAGCGCAAGACAGCACCACGTTCATCATGAGCGGGAACAAGATGCCCGATCCCGCAGCCTGCAAAATACGGCTTGGCAGCAAAACGCTAAATGACGGAGCGAACAGGCACAGGACTTCGCCGGCGACCATGCATCCGCATGCGAAAAACAGCAGCTTGCGCGTCGAGAAACGGCCGGACAGGAAGGCCATGATGGCCGTAAAGATCGACGTCACGATCATGTAGCCCGAAACGAGCCACTGTGCCGTGGTGGCACTCACCGAAAAGGCTGCCATAATGTCGTGCAACGCCACGTTAATGATGTTCTCGTTAAACGCGGCAACAAAGGCCGCAATATACATTACGACGAGAATCGCCGCAGAGGCCGATGGCGTTACTTGAACTTGTTGCTGAGATTTGCTCCCCATGCATTTCCTTCCTCTTGGAACGACAGTCGCATCGCCCCAGAGGAACGGTCCAGGGCGAAAAATGAGCCCTAGACTTACGCCAGACGCCGTACACGACGAATCTGGCAACATGGTCCAACATCGAAAGATTGTAACGCGGACGCATGGCTTTCCTTCCGCGCTATTATTAAAAGTCCACGAAAGCATAAGACATGAGGAGCCCGCCATGATTAAACCCATCATGAAGTCCGAGTTCTTTTTACGCCTGCCCTCCGAAGACGCCGGCCTCGAAGACGCCGCGACCGGGCAGGATCTCCTAGATACACTCCACGAGCATGAGCGCGAGTGCGTGGGCCTCGCCGCCAACATGATCGGCGTGCGCAAACGCATCATCTGCGTAAAGGACGGCAACAGGACACTCCTGATGTACAACCCTCAAATTCTTGAGCAGGTCAATGCCTATCAGACGAGCGAAGGATGCCTCTCGCTGATCGGCGAGCGTCCCTGTACCCGCTATCGCCGCATTAAGGTTGAGTATTTGGACGAGAACTTCGTTCACCGCATCAAAAACTTCTCGGGCTACACCGCCGAGATCATCCAGCACGAAATCGACCACTGTTGCGGAATCGTTATTTAGACAGCCAAGAAAAATAATCGGCTTTGCTCCGTTAAATGCGGATCGTGATAACGCCGCGGGTTGAGCACACGACAGCGAGCGAGCCGCATTTGCGCCAAGGTGACGTGAAATGAGAGGGCGCTGACCTTCTGGTCGCGCCCTCGAAATTGAACGTCAGATTGGCGTGAATGCGGCTCGCGTAGCGTCAAGCGGTCCGCCGTTCGGTAGAACGGCGGAACTAATTAGCTTTGGCGGTAATGATCGAAGAAGTCGGCGAGGTCTTCGAGCGACTCTTTGAGCACTTCCATGCGCGGCAGGTACACGATACGGAAGTGGTCGGGCTCAGCCCAGTTAAAGCCGCCGCCGCGCGTGATCAGGATCTTCTTCTCGTGCAGCAGGTCGAGGGCGAACTGCTCGTCATCGGTGATGTTGAACTTCTTAACATCCATCTTGGGGAAGATGTAGAACGCCGCGCGCGGCTTAACCACCGAGATGCCGTCAATCTTGTTGAGCGCCTCATACACAAAGTTGCGCTGCTCGTAGACACGGCCGCCGGGACGGATGTAGTCGTTAACCGACTGATGGCCACCGAGTGCCGTCTGGACGATCGACTGGGCCGGCACGTTGGAGCACAGGCGCATGTTGGAGAGCATGTTGATGCCCATGATGAAGTCGCTCATGCAGCGCTGGTTGCCCGAAAGCACCATCCAGCCAATACGATAGCCCGCGATCATGTGCGACTTGGAAAGGCCGCTAAAGGTGACACAGGGCAGATCGGGAGCGAGCGAGGCAATCGAGACGTGCTCGTAGCCGTCCATGCACAGGCGGTCGTAGATCTCATCGGCAAAGATCATGAGCTGGTGCCTGCGCGCAACCTCGACGATGCCCTCGAGCACCTCGCGCGGGTAGACCGAGCCCGTGGGGTTGTTGGGGTTGATGATGACGAGGGCCTTGGTCGCACTCGTGATCTTGGACTCCATATCCTCCAAGTCGGGATACCAATCCGCCTGTTCATCGCACAGATAGTGCACGGGATGACCGCCGGCAAGGGTCGCGCACGCCGTCCAGAGCGGATAGTCGGGGCTGGGGATCAGAATCTCGTCGCCATTGTCGAGCAGCGCGTTCATCGAAAGCTGAATGAGCTCGGACACGCCGTTGCCCGTGTAGATATGCTCCATCTGAACATTGGGCAGGCCTTTGATCTGGGAGTACTGCATGATCGCCTTGCGCGCAGAGAACAGGCCGCGCGAGTTGGAATAGCCTTCGCAGTCGGGCAGCTGCTGACGCATATCCTTGATGACCTCGTCGGGCGTGCGGAAACCGAAGGGCGCCGGGTTGCCGATATTGAGCTTGAGGATGCGCTCGCCCTCGTCCTCCATGTGGGCAGCCTCGTCGACGACGGGACCGCGCACATCATACAGGACGTTATCAAGCTTGGTGGATTTAGAAAAAGTACGCATGGTGGTGCTCCTTGGAATTTGAGCTGAGGGATGGGGTTCGGGCTTGGAAACGTTGCGGGACGATGATGCCTCGCCTTGATCGGCGTCACCGGCGAGCAGCCAGGTAACATCGACCTCCAAAATGCGGGCGAGTAGCTCTGCCACATCGCGCCGCGGAATCGTCTTGCCGCTCACATATTGGCTCATCTGACTCTTGCCGAGTTTTTTGCCGAGCATCTCCGATGCGCGGATTACGTCCGACTGGCGAACGTCGCGATCGGACATAGTCTGTCGCAGGCGATCGCTAAACGTCTCTTGGGCCACTAGAACCTCCTTGCTGGCAAAGTTCAATTTATAGAACACGAATTGAACCAAAGTTCAATTTAGCAAGCAGTATAGCGCCGTGCCTCATTCGAAAGTTCAATTTCATAAGAAAATGTACCAGACTCCGAGATTTGCCCAAAGCGAACAATGACGTGTACACGTTTAGAGATATTCAAGGAAGCGAGCCGCCGCAAGCGAAACGTCAGCGGTGCGGTATATGGCGTTGATCTGCCGATGGGGATGCCCCTCGAGCGGACGCACGGCGACATCGAACTGGCAGCGCCGCAAGATGAGCGCCGGAAGAATGCTCAAGCCCAGGCCGTCCTCGACCATAGCCATAATCGCATAGTCATCCCAGGTCGACAGCTTAGAACGCACCGCCAGGCCCGCGCGGCGAAACAGCGGCGTAATCTCGTCGTCGCTACCGCGTTCCAGCAGAATAAACTGCTCGTTTGCCAAATCGGCAAGGGAAACGACCTCCGCGGTGGCAAGCGAGGAGTCCGCTGGCACCACGGCCATCAGCTCGTCTTGCACCAACGGCCGCGACGCCATGCCGGTGCCGCGTGGCTCGCGCGGGATAAAGCCCAGGTCGCAGCGGCCTTCCGCCACCCATTGCTCAATCTCTGAGTAATCACCCATCAGCAGCTCGTAATCGACATCCGGGTGATCGGCGCGAAACCGCGCGATCACCGGCGGCAACACATGGGTCGCCACACTCGAAAACGTACCGATACAGATCTTGCCACGCATGAGCCCTCGCATCTCGTCCACGCGTCGCTGCAGACGGCCAAACTCTTCGCATAACGCCTCGACTGCCGGCATGACCTGCCGCCCGTCGGCAGAAAGCACCACGCCCTCGCGGCTGCGATCAAGCACCTTAAAACCCCAGTCTGCCTCAAGGTCGCCCACCATACGGCTCACGCCCGACTGCGAATAGCTCAGCCGCTCGGCGGCGCGCGTAAAACTGCCGGCGCGCACGGTCTCGAGCAGCACCTGCATCTTTTGAATATTCGTTTCCACGGCACCCCTCCACCTTTGCATGAGTTTTTGTCATGTTATCCATGCATTATATTCGCTTTTCTTCTAAAGCCAGTTCACCCATAGTGAACATGCTCGGATATAGAAGGGATGTCAGCGCATGAACAACGGACTGTTTACGTACTTAGCAGCATTGCTATTGTTTGGCTCCAACGGCATCATCGCCGCCGCCATCGCGCTGCCGAGCTCCGATATCGTGCTACTACGCACGTTTTTGGGCGCACTCTCGCTTGTCACCATCCTCGCCATCGCCCAACGCCATAAGTTGCAGGCGCCATCTCGCCCCCGCGAAGCCGCAGCCCTCCTCCTCTCGGGAGCCGCGCTGGGCGCCAGCTGGATTTTTCTGTTCCGCGCCTACCAGACGATCGGCGTCGGCGTATCCTCGCTGCTGTACTACTGCGGCCCCATCATTGTCATGGCGCTCTCCCCACTCATCTTTGGCGAAAAGCTGACCGGTGGCAAAATCGCCGGGTTTATCGCCGTCGCCTGTGGCGCTTTTCTCATTGCAGCGCAAGGTCTAGGCGGCAACATGCCCATTGCGGGCATCGTCTGCGGCATCGCCTCGGCATTTTGCTATGCGCTGATGGTCATCGCTAGCAAGGGTGCGCCGCACATCGAAGGCCTCGAGAACTCCACGCTCCAGGTGAGCGCCGCCTTTGTGACCGCGCTGGTCCTCACGCTCATCACGCAGGGCGCTCCCTCGTTCCTCTCCCCCAGCATTGCCGCCGGCATCGATTGGCGCGCCGTTGCCATGCTCAGCATTGTCAACACCGGACTCGGTTGTCTGCTCTACTTTAGCGCCGTCGCCAAGCTGCCCGTCCAGACCGTCGCCGTCGTCGGCTACCTCGAGCCGCTTTCGGCGGTCGTGTTCTCGGCCGTCCTTTTGGGCGAAGCCATAACACCGGTCCGCTTGATGGGCGCTGCACTTATCATCGGCGGCGCGCTCTTTTGCGAACTCGCCGGCAAACGTGCAAACACCAAGGCTGGCATCGCCCAGACAGCACGCGCCTAACGGCCCCTCTTTAGCTCAAAGCAGGGACGCATCCGCGGTTATCACATTGCAGCAAACCACATAGACGGAAGTGCCCCAGCTCTGAAATGCTACCTGCGTACATGAATAATCCCCAAATGAGGATTATTGTCTAAAACACCCCGATGTGCCAAACTGCTCTTATATGTATAAAGATGGCATAAAGGTCTACTGCTCTTGGCAGAGGCCAGATGTCCAAGGGAGTCCACGTGGCACACAACAAGCTGGAGGCAAGCCTCCAAGACCAGCGTAGTCAAGGCGGACATGGCGCCATCCCCCTCTCCGCTGGCATGCTGCTCGTAACGCTCGGCGTCGTATACGGCGACATCGGCACGAGCCCCATGTATACCATGAAATCAATTGTCGCCAACAACGGCGGCATCGGTACCGTCAGCGAGGACATGATCTTGGGCGCGCTTTCGCTCGTCATCTGGACCATGACGCTCGTGACCACGGTCAAGTACGTGGTAATCGCCATGAAGGCCGATAACCACAACGAAGGCGGCATCTTCGCCCTGTTCAGCCTCGTACGCAAGGTGGCACCATGGCTGATTCTGCCCGCTATGATCGGCGGTGCGGCACTGCTTGCCGACGGCATCCTCACCCCCGCCGTCACGGTCACCACAGCCATCGAGGGTCTGCGCACCATCGAATGGGGCCATGCGCTGCTGGGCGACGGCCAGACCAATGTGATCATCATCACCATCATCATTATCTGCGGTCTGTTTGCCATGCAGCGCGCCGGCACCTCGTCAATCGGCAAGCTGTTCGGTCCGCTCATGACGCTATGGTTCCTGTTCCTGGCGGGCGCCGGCCTGTTCAACATGCTCGGCAACCTGTCCATCCTGCGCGCGCTCAACCCCATCCGCGGCATCATGTTCCTGTTCTCGCCCATCAACCACTCGGGCATCATGGTGCTCGGCTTTGTCTTTCTGTCGACGACCGGCGCCGAGGCGCTCTATTCGGACATGGGTCACGTGGGCAAGGCTAACATTTACGCATCATGGCCGTTCGTAAAGGCGGCGCTTATCCTCAACTATCTGGGGCAGGGCGCTTGGCTGCTTGCCAACAATTCCAATCCCCAGATGCTCGCGATGGACATCGTCAACCCGTTCTATATGATGCTCCCCGAGCCCCTGCGCCCCCTTGCCATCGTGCTTTCGGCCGTAGCGGCCATCATCGCCTCGCAGGCGCTCATCACCGGCTCGTTCTCGCTGGTATCCGAGGCCACGCGTCTCAACCTTATGCCGCATCTGCGCATCCACTACCCCAGCGACACCAAGGGCCAGCTCTATATTCC
Organism: Collinsella sp.; assembly: GCA_018368055.1. Taxonomy (GTDB): domain Bacteria; phylum Actinomycetota; class Coriobacteriia; order Coriobacteriales; family Coriobacteriaceae; genus Collinsella. The sequence goes on from JAGZFB010000013.1 coordinate 76,165, forward strand.
GCTCGTCAACAACATCATGTGGGTCGGCTGCATCTTCATCGTGCTGCTATTCCAAAACTCTGAGCGCATGGAAAGCGCCTATGGCCTCGCCATCACCGTGACCATGCTCATGACCACCACACTGCTGACGAGCTATATCGCCGGCATCCTCAAGCACAAGCTGGGTGCCTGCGTCTTCGCCCTGCTCTTTGGTGCCATTGAGCTGTGCTTCTTCGCCTCGTGCCTCACCATGTTCTTTGACGGCGGCTACGTCATGATCTTCCTGGCCGCGCTGCTGTTTGGCCTTATGTATGTGTGGCGTCGCGGTACCGCCATCGAGCGAACGCAGACGATTCTGCTGCCCGTCTCCAAGTACATCGATCAGCTCAACCGCCTGCGCAACGACGAAACCTACCCCGTGCTCGCCGACAATCTGGTATTCCTCACCAACAGCCCCGATCCGCTCACGCTCGACCGCGACGTGCTCTACTCCATCCTGGACAAGCACCCCAAGCGTGCCAAGGCATATTGGTTCATCAACGTACACGTTACCGACGAGCCCTATACGCACGAGTATTCCGTTGAGACCTTTGGCACAGACTTTTTGTTCCGCGTACGCTTGGACCTGGGCTTTAAGGTCAATCAGCGCATCAACGCCTACCTGCGCCAGATCGTTGGCGACCTGATGGCATCGGGTGAGTTGCCGCCGCAGCATCACACCTACTCCATCTACGAGACACGCGGCAACGTGGGCGACTTCCGTTTTTGCATGCTGCGCAAGATGCTTGCCCCCGAAACGGACATCAACCGCAACGACCATCGCGTCATGGCCATCAAGTACGCCGTCCGCCGCGCCTGCGGAAGCCCGGCACGTTGGTACGGTCTCGAGAACTCGGCCATCATCATCGAGTACGTGCCGCTGTTTGCCCGCATGCGCCCGGCCGTTAAGCTCGTGCGTACCCAGGTGCCGCTCGAGGTTCAGATCGAAGAGGCCGAGGAAATGGAAGTCGACATCTTCTCGGACGACTTGGTCAACGGCAACGAGGCCGGCAAGAGCATGAACGTCGATCCCACCGAGCTGCTCGAGAGCGTCGCCGATACGCCCGAGCAACAGCAACTCGACGGCCTCGAGAGCACCCAGCTCAACGACGCCAACTTTTAGCGACGTCATAAATCAACGACAGCGGCCCTGCACCTCACGATGAGACGCAGGGCCGCTTTGCATTGCAGTAAAGCTAACGGCTACGAACGACGCGGCTCGGGAACCACGAGCCTATCGGGGCTTGCGCCCTCGGCATCCATCAGGCTCACGTAGCGAATCGACGGATCATCATACATCGCGTAGTAATAATTGCCCGTGCGCGCGCTAAAGCATCCGGTGTAGATAGTCTTCTCGAACTTGCCATCGCCCATCCTGGACGCCCCCTCAATCATCACCACGCCCTCAAGTGAACGGAACATGCGGACGACGTTTTCGGTCTCGCTCTCCTTTTGCGGGTAATTGGCATTGAGGTACGCCGCCTTTACAAAACGGCTCGGCGAATAGCAGTCACCCGGAATACCGCGCATGCCGGCGCCCGCGCCATAGGGCTTGAGCTCGGCGCCACGCCATGTCGCCGTCTGCGGAAAATCACTTGTGGCCGTGATATAGGTGCGCAGGTTTTCCATGTGCCACGGGAAGGTGGGCTGATTGGCAAGGGTGTCGACCGGATCGTCGTATACATGCAGACCGTCAGCCATCATCTCGACCACGATGCTACGCTGGCTGTCGCCGATAATCCAATGGAGCAGCGACACGCCCAGCCCCTCTCCGGCAGATTTGGCGACAATCACCGTATCGCGCAGCGCAGCCTCGACCTCGTCGACCGTCGAGAACGTCGCTGCCACCCACAGGGGAAACTCATAGGCCGCGATATTGGTCTTTCCATCAACCGGTCCCTCGGCATACTCGGCATAACCCGGGAAATTGAGGCCCGCCACGGCGAGGCCCGCATCGTTGCCGCAATCGAAGAACATAGGGTAGTTCTTGTAATCGATGCACATACCGATCACCGCGTGTGCCGCTGTCGCGTCGTCGATAAACGAATATGGAATGTGAAACCCGCGCGGCATCACGCGAACCTGTTGGCCGTAGTCAAAGCTCCAGTCGAGGTTGCGTCCCAGATACATGTGGCCGGAATCATCGGTAAATCGAATACTCGTGCACATAGCGCCTCCTAGCCTTACGTTCTTGCTAAGCTTATTGTCACCAAACAAAAAGGCGCTAAACACAAAAGCCCGGACATGACAACAATGTCATGCCCGGACTATTCAAACAGGATAAACTCAACCAAGTTAACCCCGCAGGTCGTCTAAGGGGTCAAAGTGCCGCAGATTGCCACGAAAGAGGAGCGAAGCGTACTTAAGGTACGCGAGCGACGATTGAGCGGCAAGGTGCGGTGCTTTGGTCCCCTTAGACCAACTTTCCAAGACAGTGATCGATCATATGCTGGATCATCTGTGCCTCAAAGCCCGCGTAGTCGCGGCGGCACTCCTTCATCTTGCCGTCGACAATCTGGTCAAAGGCAACCTTGCACTTGATATAGCGCGTGGACTTGGTGACCTCCTCGTGCGTCAGGCAGCTCTCCTCCATCTTGCTGGCACCCAGGCCAAACACCAGACGGGGGTTGTAGAGCACGTGGGGCTCGCCGGCGTCGTCCAGATAGACGCAAACCTTCTTGGTAACGCCAATCTGGTTAGCGGCAAGGCAGCCGGCATCGTCGAGCGACTTGATGGTATCGATCAGGTCCTGTGCGACCGACTCGTCCTCGACGGTCGCAACCTCGCAACGCTGGGACAGGATAGCCTCGTCGTGGCAAAGCTCTTTAATCATACGTTCCTCCATAGGGGTCGTTGTAACCGCTTAAGTATACGGTACCCACACTTTTTCATGCGAAAAATACCGTCCGTCTGCTACAAAGCGCCGAACATCAACATGCGAGGAACAACAGCGTCGTAAAGGGGCTATAGTGGGTGAGTTCGTGTCAATCGGCCTAAACTCGGGGCCGAACAAGGAAAGGGTATGCATGGACGAACTATTTCACGTCAGCGAGCGCAAGTCCACAATCGGGACCGAACTCCGCGCTGGACTGACAACATTCCTGGCGATGGCCTACATCATCGCCGTCAACCCCGCGGTGCTCTCGGGCGCTGGCATCGATGCGGGAGCGCTCGCCTGCGCCACCTGCCTGGGCGCCGGCATCATGACCATCTGCATGGGCATCTTCGCCAACCGCCCGCTCGCCTGCGCGTCGGGCTTAGGCGTCAACGCGATGATCGCCGGAATCACCACCACCGTCTGCGGCGGTGACTGGCACGTGGCCATGAGCGTCATCTTCCTTGAGGGCGTCGTCATCTTGCTGCTCGTGCTTTGTGGCCTGCGCGAGGCCATCATGGACGCCATCCCGGTTGTCCTGCGTCACGCCATCTCGGTGGGTCTTGGCCTGTTTATCGCCATGATCGGCCTGTGCGACGCTGGCATCATCACCGCTGGCGCCGGTACGCTCGTCGGCCTGGGCGACATCACCTCCCCCACCTTCATCGTCGGCATCATCTCCATCCTGGTGACAGTTGCCCTCGCCTGCCGCAACGTCCCCGGCTCGCTGCTCATCGGCATCGTCGTCGCCGTCATCGCCGGTATCCCCCTAGGTGTGACCCAGGCTCCGACCGGTATCATCGCCCCGCTCGATTTCTCGAGCATCGGTGGCCCCATCGCCGACGCCGGCGGCGTGCCTGCCATCGTCAAGGTCCTTACCGACCCCACGCTCCTCGTCATCTCGTTCTCGCTGCTCATGAGTGACTTCTTCGACACCATGGGCACCGCGATGGCCGTGGCCAAGCAGGGCGAGTTCCTCACCGACGACGGCAACGTCGAGAATATCAAGGAGATCCTGATCGTCGACTCCGCCGCCGCTGCTGTGGGCGGTTTCATGGGCGTCTCCTCCATCACCACCTTCGTCGAGTCCACTTCCGGCGCCGCCGACGGTGGCCGCACGGGCCTCACCTCCGTCACCACCGGCGTGCTGTTCATTCTCGCCGCGTTCTTCTCCCCCATCGTCACCATCGTTTCCAGCGCCGCCACCTGCGGTGCTCTGGTCTACGTCGGCTACCTCATGATGAGCGAAGCCTCCGAGATCGACTGGTCCGACGTGTCGCAGGGTTTCCCGGCGTTCATGATTGTCGCCGGCGTGCCCTTCACCTACTCCATCTCTGCCGGCATTGGCCTGGGCTTCATCGCCTACGTGATCGTCGCGCTCTTTAAGGGCGAGGCCTCCAAGATCAAGCCGCTTATGTGGATCGCAGCCCTTGCCTTCCTCGTCTACTTCTTCGTGGCGTAACGGCATAGTCTGCTAAAGCAAAACAACAAGGCGCGGAATCGCATCGAGCGGCTCCGCGCCTTTCTTTTAGCGTTTGCCCCCGTGCCAGCGTGCGACAATTGAGGCTGTCAATATCACAACACCGAGAGAAGCCTGCCTTGGAAGCGCATCATAAGCAGATAACCGTTTATTCAGAGTGTGTGGAAGGCGCGCCCGTCATCTACCTCCCCGTGGTTATGGGCGACGGTAGTGAAGTCTACGAGCGCTGCCGAGAGCTCGACTGCCCGCCGTTCACCCTTGTCGCCATTGGAGGGCTCGATTGGAATCGCGAGCTGAGCCCCTGGGAATGCGACGGAACTATACGAGATGCCGAGCCCTTTGGCGGACAGGCTGCTGGTTTTCTTGACGAGTTGTTGAAGCAGATAATCCCCCAGGCCGAATCATCGCTCCCGCAACCGCCCGCCTGGCGCGGCGTTGCCGGCTACTCGTTGGCGGGTCTTTTTGCACTGTGGTCCCTCTGGCAGACCGATGCCTTTGACCGTGCCGCAAGCGCATCGGGGTCGTTATGGTTTCCCGACTTTGTCGGCCGTGCCAGCACGGCCCCTTTTGCCGGCAGCCCGCAAGCCGTCTCATCGAGCGCGGCATCTCAACAACGCTGGAACTCAACCCCGGCAATCACTTTGCCCAAACCGACCTGCGCATGGCGCGCGGCATCCACTGGATACTGACGCATTAAAAATGGCGTCCACGCGTACACACGCATGGACGCCATTTTTAATTTGGCTGAACGCAGCTACTATTCGACAGTCTCCTCGAGTTCAGATACGGTGGGCGTCGAGAACTGGGGCATGGATGTCCTTTCATGATGGAAGGGCGATCGAGCATATCGGATAACCTGCCCGAACGATACGATCCGAACCATTGTACGCGATACGCAGTGCCTCGCACGCGCCGCCACCTGCAAACGCTAGCCCTATTTCCAAACGCGCTCGGCAATACGCTTGACCAGCGCGATCTTTGCCCATTGCTCGTCCTCGGTCAGCTTGTTGCCAATCTCGCAGCTGGCAAAGCCACACTGGGGCGACAGATACAGGTTCTCGAGCGGCATGTACTTTGCGGCTTCACGGATGCGCTCGACGATAACATCCTCGTTCTCGAGCTCTGCCGCCTTGGTGGTTACCAAGCCCAGCACGACCTTCTTGCCCGGGGCAACGTACTTGAGCGGCTCAAAACCGCCGGCGCGCGGCGTATCGAACTCCAGGTAAAATGCGTCAACGTTCTCGTGTGCGAACAGGTACGGCGCGATGGGGTCATAGCCGCCCTCGAAGGCATAGGTGGAGTGGTAGTTGCCGCGGCACACATGCGTGTTGATGACCAGATCGTCGGGCTTGTCCGCGATGGCGGCATTGTTGAGCGCCACGCCCAGCTCGCTTACCTTTTGCAGGTCGACCGGGCTCATGCCGGTTTTGGCGACAAAATCGGTGTCGCAGTAGATGCCCCAGGTGCAGTCATCAAACTGGATGTTGCGGCAGCCTGCTGCGTACAGGTCGGCGATCACCGTGCGATAAGCGGCTGCGATGGCGTCGGCAAGTTCCTCATCGGTCTTATAGACAGCGCGCAGGCTCTCCTGCTGGCCGTCGCAGCGGTCGAGCGTGACTTCGGAGAACGTCTGGATCGGCGCCGAAATGGTTTGCCGCGCGACCTGGCCCTCCCCCTCGAGCGCCTTGACAAATTTAAAGTGCTCGACGAACGGATGGTTCTCGCCGCTAATGGGGCCGATTACCACGGCGGTGTCGGCGGTAGTCTCCTCATCGTGGAACATATAGCCCGTACGCGAGGTGCGACGCTCGACGCCGTTCAGCCCCCACATAAAATCGAGGTGCCAGTAGCTGCGGCGAAACTCGCCATCGGTGATGACCTGCAGGCCGGCGGCCTTCTGCTTGTCCACCAGGTCGCGAATGGCCTCATCCTCGACGGCCTTAAGGCCGGCGGCGTCGAGTGTGCCCGCAGCATAGGCGGCACGGGCGTCCTTTACGGCCTGTGGACGAAGAAAGCTGCCGACGATATCGGCGCGAAACGGCGCGTTCGGTTGAATCGAAGTGCTCATAGATATCTCCCTTTGCATTGGTTGCTTTACCGAGACAGAGTATGAGCGCTTATATGGCCATCGTAAAATATACGTTTATGACAGTTTGATATAGATGTTTCCTATATCAGTTGGGACTGCCATGAAGAGATTTGACCTGTACAGGACGCAACAGTCTAGATATGCTGACGAATCGCGTCGATATAGGCTTGGCCGTAGCGCGTGAGCGTCGTGTTCTTGCGCGTAATGATGCCGATCTCCATGTACTCGTCCACATCGAGCGGAATCGAGATAATACCGGGGCCGTTAAGTTCATGGCTGATCACGCCCGAACACACCGTATAGCCGTTAAGGCCCATAGCCAGGTTGAACAGCGTCGCACGGTCGCGCACGCGGATATTTTTGCGACGCTCGAACGTCGAGGTCAGCTCCTCGGAATAGTAAAACGAGTTGTAGCTGCCCTGCTCGTAGGACAGGAACGGGTAGTCTTCCAGATCCTCGAGCGTCACGCTGGAGCGGTCCGCCAGCGGATGGTCGGCGCAGACGAAGACATGCGGCGTGGCGCAGAAGAGTCCTTCGAACACGAGCTCGTTGGCCACCAGCATGCGCTCGATGACCTCGCGGTTGTGCTCGGACAGATATAGGATGCCCAGCTCGCTTTTCATGTGCGCGACATCCTCGATAATCTCGTGGGTCTGTTCCTCGCGCAGGGTAAAGTCGTAGCGCGCGGCATCGAACTCGCGGATCACGTCGACAAACGCGTTGACGGCAAAGGAATAATGCTGGCAGCTCACACTAAAGTGCGGCACCTGCTCGGATGCGCCCTTGTACTTGCCCTCGAGCAGGTCGGCCTGGTCGAGTACCTGGCGCGCATAGCCCAAGAAGGTCTCGCCTTCCTCGGACACAATGACGCCCTTGTTGGTGCGCTCAAAGATGTGCACACCCATCTCGTTTTCGAGATCGCGAATCGACGCGGTAATCGAAGGCTGCGACACAAAGAGCCGGCGCGAGGCCTCGGTAATGCTGCCGCATTCGGCAACTTTGACGACATATCTGAGCTGCTGGAGCTTCATGGCTGTCTCCTTAGCTGTTAGTGAGATTCGCGTCGGCAGTACCCGGCAGGCGCATAAACGGCGGCATCTCCCCCGTCGCGGCGCAGGCGGCAATCTGATGCAGGACTCCGGCGACCGCATCATCCACCGCGGCGCCGATATGCCAGCGCGCGGCAGCCGTGACGGCCTCGTTGGCATTGGCGACTGCAACGGAGTTGGGAACGGCATCGATCATGGGCAGATCGTTATCGGAATCGCCAAATACGGCCACCTCGTCGGGCGTCAGGCTCAAGGCGCGCGCCAGCTCCAGCGCAGCGCAGCCCTTGTCCCAACCATCCGGAAGGATGTCGAACAGGCGCACTCGGTTGTTGGGAAACACAAGCGAGAGTTCCGGCACCTCAACGGCAACGCGCTCGCGTAGCTCCGCGAGCTCCTCACGCGAACGGGCACTCCAGATATTCGCCTTAAACACCGGCGCGCCATCGACGACGGGACGACACGGGGCCTCTTCGCCTTTGAGCCACGCATTGCCGCCCGACTCCATAGCGCGACGCACACGCTCGGGATTGCTCGTCACGCAATAGGCATCGTTGCCCCAAAAGTCATCGCCCAGGCTGTAGACTTTTAGAAATGTATCGTCGGTCTCTTGCTCCAGATAGTCAGCCAAACGCATCAGAGCATCGTTGTCGATTGCGCGCGAAGCGACTACTTCGCCGTCGACAAACATCACCTGGCCGTTACAGAACGCACCGGTCGAAAAACACTCGGAACGGTTTTTGAACATCCAGCCCATCGCGGACGGCTGACGACCCGAAACCGGCCCAAAGTGCAGACCCGCCGCCTGCATGGCATGAATACCCTCAATGGCGTAGTCGCTGGCGCCGTCATGCCCGGCTGGAATCAGCGTATCGTCCATATCGGTCAGCACAAGTTTAATCATAAGGCCCCCATTCGTATCGGTCCTACCTATTGTAACGACCTGCCAAAATAAACCTGTCCCTTTTTGGCAGGTGCGCTAGTATAGGGAACAACAGATTCGATGCGGGAGTGCCGGCGGTGCAAACCACAAGGCTGAGAGGGCATGGGGCCCAATCCTTTGAACCTGTCAGTTAATGCTGGCGTAGGGAGCATGCCGCCTTTACAGGGGCGCTGTCTATGCACAGCGCCCCTTTTCTATGCCAAGGAGGCATGTGCAGTGATTGATTCGGAACAGCTTAAGCAACATATGGTCAAGGCCGTAGAGGAAATTCGCGCCACCAATCCGATGGCCGGCTCCATCACCAACACGGTGACGATCGACTTTGTCGCCAACGCACAGCTCGCCGTGGGCGGATCGGCCGCCATGGTCTATCTGCCCGACGAGGGCGAAGCGCTCGTTGCCGGCGGCGGCGCCATCTATCTCAACATGGGCACGCTCTTCCCCATCTACGAGCAGACAATTCCCCGCGCGGCCAAGGCGGCACACGACGCCGGCAAGCCCTGGGTGCTCGATCCGGTGGGCCTGGGCATCGGTAGCCTGCGCACCCAGTTGGTAAACGAACTCAAGCAGTACAAGCCCGCCATCGTGCGCGGCAACGCCTCCGAGATCATCGCGCTCGCCGGCCTGTGGGGTCTTGAGGGCGAGGCGGCCGATCTGAGCCGCGTGCGCGGTGTCGATACCACCGACACGGTAGACGCTGCCCGCGATGCCGCCGTGGCGCTCGCCCGCTACACCGGCGGCGCCGTTGTGGTCTCGGGCGAAGTCGACCTGATTACCGATGGCACAACCGTGGCCAAGTCCCACGGCGGCAGCCCGCTCATGTCCAAGATCACCGGTTGCGGCTGCTCGCAGGGCGGCGTGCTGGCCGTGTATGCCTGCGCCGCCGACCCGTTTACGGCAGCCATCTGCGGCACCGCGGTCTACAACGTTGCCGGCACGCGTGCCGCCGCTGTCGCCGACGCCCCGGCAAGCTTTAAGGTCGCCTTTATCGACGAGCTCTACCGCGCGAGCGCCCAGGACATCGCCAACAACCAGCTCGAGCTCGAGGAGGCGTAAGCCATGTCCGAGCCCGCAACCAATGCCGGAATGAACACGCTCATCGCCGTGGCCATCGCCCCGTGCGGCACCGGCGACGAGCTGTCCGCCGAGGTCGCCGAGGTCGTGCGCGTCATACGCGAGAGCGGCCTTCCCAACCGCACCACCTCGATGTTCACCGAGATCGAGGGCGACTGGGACGAGGTCATGCAGGTCGTGCGCGACGCAACCTTTGTGTTGGCGAGCAAGGGAATCCGCACCGAAGTCGTGCTCAAAGCCGATATTCGGCCCGGATTTACCGACACCATGACCGGCAAGCTCGAGCGCATGGAAGCACAGATCAAGAAGCAGGAGGAAGCACGATGAGCATCCGCGACAACCTTGATATCTCGGCCTATCTGGTACTCGGCCCCGAAAACACCCTCGGGCGCCCCGTGGGCGATGTGGTGGCCCAGGCGCTCGACGCAGGCTTTACCTGTATCCAGGTGCGCTCCAAGGTGGCAAGCGCCCGCGAGATCATTGCACTGACCGGCGACGCCGCGCAGGCAATCGCACAGGCTGGCAAGACCGGTCAGGTCGCCCTGTTAATCGACGACCGTCTGGACTGTGTACTCGCCGCGCGCGAGCAGGGCATTGCCGTCGACGGCGTGCACGTAGGCCAGAGCGACATTCCCGTCGAGGTCTGCCGCAAGCTGCTGGGCCCCGATGCCATTGTGGGCCTTTCGGCCCGTTGCGAGGAGATGCTCGAGTACGTCAAGACCGCCGACATGAGCCTGGTCGACTACCTGGGCATCGGCCCGCTCCACGAGACCGAGACCAAGCGCGACTGCGGACGCGCGGCCGACGGCTCTATCATCACCAAGAGCTTTGAGGACCTGGCCGCACTCCACGCGGCAAGCCCCGTGCCCATCGTGGTGGGCGGCGGCGTCAAGACGGCCGACCTGCCGCAGCTCAAGGCCACCGGCGTCGACGGCTTCTTTGTGGTGAGTGCCGTCTGCAGCGCCGATGACCCCTACGCCGCGGCCAAGGAGCTCGTCGACACTTGGCAGCAGGCATAGGCATAAGCCGAGCAGCTGATCCGCAGCCTCACATCTTCAGCAATGGAAAGCGCATCCCAGTTTGGACCTCCATTCCGGGATGCGCTTTCCGCCGAGATGGCGGCAGCGGCCTCTACCCTGCCAGATATGTCTCCAGTGCCGGCAAGGTCGCCTCAGCATCGCGACGACCAATCTGATAGATGCGCTCGAGCTCATCGGGCTCGCGGCACAGCGACGGCACTTTCACCGATTCGCTCGGACGCACCACAAAGATATCGCCGGCGGCCTCACGACGTGCCAAATCATCGAGCGTGGCATTGTAGACCTCATGCCGATGCTCAAGCGCTGCGACAAACTCCGGATAGTGACGGAACACGCGACGCAGCATAGGCATCACGCTGTTGGGCCGCTTCACAAAGCCCGCCGGCTGCGTGAGCACCACGATATTGCGGTCATACCCCTGAGCAAACAGCCATGCACTGGGAATAGAATCAGCCACGCCGCCATCCAGGTACTTGCGGCCCTCAATGGCGACAGGACGCGTCGCCACGGGAATTGCCGACGACGCCCGGATCCACTCGATATCGCGCTCGTCGCCATACGGCAGGTCGTGGTAGACGGCCTTGCCCGTCTCGATATCGGTACACACGCACGTAAATCGCATGGGGCAGGCGCGATACGCCTCCAAGTCGATGGGATCGCGCTCGATAGGCACCTCGTGATAAGCAAAGTCGGCATTGAACATATCGCCGGTTCGCAGCCAGCTGGTCACGCTCGCATAGCGCTTGTCGGCGCAATAGGCCTTGTTATAGCGAATGGCGCGGCCGATCTGGCGCGATTTAAAGTTGTAGCCAAATGCCGCGCCCGCCGAGACGCCCACCATATGGTCGCAGGTCAAACCGTGCTCCATCCAAACGTCGAGCACGCCCGCCGTATACATACCGCGGTAGCCGCCTCCCTCGAGCGCCAGCCCCACCGTGCGCGTCATATTTGACTGTGCCATGCGACCATCTCCGTTCCTGCGTTTTAAACCGGGACAAGTATACCCGTCAACATATATCGTCCCAGTCGCATTTTTATCGAACATCGCATCGTCGCGCTACCGCCTGTCGAATAATAGCCGCCCACAGCATGTGCACCCATATCCCCGCACTCGAGGAAAGCGGCTTTATGGTGACGCTCGACAAGCACATTTGGCAGATTGTGCCCACCGACCGCGATCAAGGCCGCAGCACGCAAATCATTTCATCGATGCTCGAAATGGCGCAGTCGCTCCATCTGTCCGTCGTGGTCGAAGGCGTCGAGACAAATGAGCAGGCGAACATGCTACGACAAATGGGCGCCCGCTACGCTCAGGGCTTCCTCTACTACCGCCCCATGCCGGCGAAGGATTTTGAGGCATTGCTCGATGGTGGCAATAGCAACTGATACGCTCGCGCGCAAAACGCCACCGTCGAAGGGGACATTTGTCTCCATTAGCTAACTTATATCCCCAATTCAAACCGAATTGGGGATATGATACAAACCGTTGTTCCGCCCAAGGAGGTTATCCATCATGAACGAGTCATATCGCCTGGGCGAGCAATCGATTATTGCCTATCTTCAGCGACTTGCGAACGGCGTCTTGACCGCTGAACTCGATGTTGCCGCGCTGCCTGCTGAGCTACGCGCCGTTGGTGAGCAACTGCAAAAGACGCATGCCATCCTGCAACAAGAGCGCCAGCTGCTTGAGCGCAACGCCTATATCGATCCGCTCACCAACTTGGGCAACCGCAACGGATTCGACCGTCACGTCGAGCAACTCTGGCGCAAAGGCGACCCCTTCACCTGCACCTATATTGACATCGACCATCTCAAGCATTGCAATGATAGGTTTGGCCACGCCGAAGGCAATCGCTATATTCTGAGCATCTGCCGCACGCTCTCCGAAACCATGGAGCACAATGAGATGCTGTTCCGCATCGGTGGAGACGAGTTTGTGCTCATCTCGCTCTCCGCAAACGAGACTGAACTCGAGCAGCGCTTGGAGCAGGTACGTACCAGGCTGATCGAGGCGAGCTCAGGTGGCAAGGCGCCCATGATCGGCAGCTTTAGCTTTGGCTGCTCGCGCGTCGATCCACTTGCCGGCGACACGCGTCGCCAGATGACGATGGATGCCGATCGCAAGATGTATCGCTATAAGCTTATGCATCGTGTGCAGCAACCGAAAGACAGTGACGCGCCGCAACGCCCAATCGTCGATCAGCTTCCCTGCAACGACCGGGTGTTCCAAGCGATCTCCATGAGCTCCGAGACGCGCTATCCGTTTATCCTCAATCTCGATACGGGAGAATCGCAATGGTCGGTTAACGCCGTGCGCGATTTTGACCTGCCCTCCCAGCACCCTTTTAACTCACTCGACATGTGGCTCGCCCGCGTTCATCCCGAGGACCGCGACAACGTACGTGCCGAACTCGACATGGTGATAAACGGCACGTGGCACTTCCACTACATGCAGTATCGCGTAATGGATGCCACCGGAAAATACGTGCTTTGCGACTGCACGGGCTACCGCTTGGACGGCACCGATACCGAGCCCGGCATGTATGTGGGCATTATCATCAACCGAAGCTTGGCAGATACGACCGATTCCGTGACCGGCTTGGGCGATATTCACACCCTGGTCAACGCCATTGGCGAAATGCGTCGTGTGGCGCGCAAGGCGGGGTTGATCGCCATTAAAATCGATGATATCGCCGAGGTCAATGCCCGCTTTGGATTCGATGCAGGCGACCGCGTGCTCGCCGAAAGCGCCGCCTGCCTCATGGATTGTTCGCGCGGCAAGGGCCGTCTGTTCCGCTCGACGGGACCAACGTTCGTGGCACTCTTCGATGAGCTCGGCCCCGAGGCAATCGACGAGATCGCAAACGACATCGAACGGTTCCTGGGTTCTCCCGTGCTCATCGGCTCGCTTGAATATCAGCCGCCCATTCGCGTGGCCACGCTCCATCTGGACGGCGTCGACCGTCAGCCCGTTTCCATTTTGAACGAGCTCAAAGCGTTGCTCGGGAAAGCCGTGCAGGTGCCCGGTACCAAACTGGACTAGCACCGCGCCCGCACCGCCTCCCCCATCGTGCGATAATCCTCTGCATAAGTCATCGACAGCAGAGGGAGTTTGTGATGAAGGTTCTTTTAGTCAATGGCAGCTCCAAGGCAAACGGCAACACTGCCCGCGCACTCGCCGAGATCGCAGAGCAACTTGATGCCGAAGGCATTGATACCGAGGTGTTTCAGCTGGGCGCCAAGCCCATTCGCGACTGCATCGGTTGCGGTCAGTGCGGCAAGCTTGGCGGACGCTGCACCTTTGACGACGACGTGGTGAACGAGCTCATCGCTGCAGCCGAGCAGGCAGATGGCTTTGTCTTTGGCTCGCCTGTCTACTACGCGCACCCCAGCGGCCGCATTCTCTCGGCACTCGATCGCGCATTCTATGCCGGCAGCAAAGCCTTTGCACACAAGCCGGGCGCTGCCGTCGCCGTTGCCCGTCGCGGCGGCACGTCGACCACCTTCGACGTGCTCAATAAGTACTTCACCATCAACCAGATGCCCGTGGTTGCTTCCACGTACTGGAACAACGTGTTTGGCGCCATGCCGGGCGAGGCCGCCCAGGACGCCGAGGGCCTGGCCACCATGCGCAACATCGGCAAGAACATGGCCTGGCTCCTGCATTGTATCGAGGCAGGACAGGCCGCCGGCATCGAAGCACCCGAAGCCGATCGCGAGCGCACCAACTTCATCAGGTAGAACGGCGGAACAAATACATGAACGTGCAAATTTTTGGCACCAAGAAGTCCTTCGGCACCAAGAAGGCACAGCGTTATTTTAAGGAGCGCCGCATTAAGGTGCAGTTTATCGACCTTAAGGAAAAGGAGATGAGCAAGGGCGAGCTCACGAGCGTGATGCAGGCGGTCGGCGGTATCGACAAGCTGCTCAACCCCAAAGCCAAGGACGAGGAAACGCTCGCACTCATCCAGCACCTCACCTCTAGCCAGCGCTTCGACAAGCTACTCGAGAATCAGCAGGTCTTGGCCGAGCCCATCGTGCGCAACGGCAAAAAGGCCACCGTCGGTTATTGCCCCGATGTATGGGGAGCCTGGGAGTAGCCTGTGTTATTTGCCAGCGCGTGGGTATAAGAGCAGGCGTTTGGCATATGATTCAACTGTAAGCCATGTCTAACAAAGGAGGGCACATGCCCAACAAACCCGTAAAGATCATCATGCTTACCGGCTACCTCGGTGCCGGCAAGACCACATTGCTCAACCACATCCTCGCCAACGACGGCGGCATCCGCGCCGCCGTGATCGTCAACGATATCGGCGAAATCAACGTCGATGCCAGCCTCATCGCCGACGGCGGCCTTTCCGAGACCGACGACCTCATCCCGCTCACCAACGGCTGCATCTGCTGCACGCTTTCGGACGACCTTGCCAACCAGCTGCAGGGCATCGCCGATTCGGGCGACTTCGATTACATCATCATCGAGGCCTCGGGCATTTGCGAGCCCATCCCCATCGCTTACACCATCTCGAGCTTCTGCGACGAGGCCAAGGTGGGCGGCGAGCCCAAGCTCGCGCTCGACAACATCGTGGCCGTAGTCGATTGCGCCCGCATGTATGACGAGTTCAACGGCGGCCGCGACCTGCTGGCAGAGGATATTGACGAGGACGACATCGAGAGCTTGCTCATCCAGCAGATCGAGTTCTGCTCTACGCTGATCCTCAACAAGACCGATACCGTGAGCCCTGAGCAGATCGCCGAGCTCAAGGCTATTGTGCGCAGCCTGCAGAAGGACGCCGTAATCGTCGAGGCTCAAAACGGAGAGGTTCCTATGGAGGAGCTACTCGACACCGACCGCTTCGACTTTATGCGCGCCTACAACTCCGCCGCCTGGATCGAGGCCATGGAGCATCCCGAGGAGCACGACGACCCCGAGGTGCTCGAGTACGACATCGAGACCTTTGTTTACTCGCGCCGCAAACCGTTTGACCTGCAGAAGTTCACCGATTTTGTTGAGCAGGAGTGGCCCGACGAGGTCATTCGCGTCAAGGGTCCGTTGTGGCAGACCGGCGATCCGGACATGTGCTACATGTTTGAGCAGGCCGGCCACCAGATGCGCCTGATGGAGAACGGCCTGTTTGTCGACTCGGCGCCCGAGGGCGAGAAGCAGAAGATCATCGATGAGAACCCCGAAATCATGCAGATTTGGGACGACGAGACGGGCGACCGCATGACGAGCCTGTGCATCATCGGCCGTCACATGGACAAGGATGCGCTCATCGCCTCCCTCGATGCCTGCCTGACCGACTGGCACCGCGCCTAGGTTTATCGAAGCGAGCGTTTGCCCGCCCACGTAACCGTTAACCACCACGAAGGCGCCCTTCGTGGTGGTTTTTCGTTCTATGCCAAGGAGATTCATGTTCAACATTGTGCTGTATGCGCCCGAGATTCCGGCCAATACGGGCAATATCGGCCGCACCTGCGTGGTTACCGGCGCCCGCCTGCATCTGGTGGAGCCGCTGGGGTTTTCACTCGACGACAAGACGGTGCGTCGCGCCGGACTAGGCTACTGGCAAAACTTGGACGTGACGACTTATGCCGGCTGGGAGGATTTTCTTGCGCGTAACGACCTCTCCCCCGCCGACGAGCGCCTGCATCTGCTGACCAAAAAGGCACGCCGCACCTATGCGCAGAGTACCTACCGCGATGGAGACTACTTGGTCTTTGGCAGCGAGAGCTCGGGCATTCCCGAGCCACTGCTTGCCGCGGCGTCCGAGCGCTGCGAGCGCATCCCGATGCTGCGCGATTGTGACTCACTCGATAACGCCGAGGCCTGGGAAGCCCACGAGGAATCGCTGGGACATACCGAGGGCAGCCACGAGGCCATCCTTCGGCAGGATATCTGCGGCAACTTCGTCAATCCGGACGACTACCGCATCAGCGCACTCAACCTCTCCAACAGCGCCGCCATCGTCCTCTACGAGGCCCTACGCCAAACAGGCTTTCCGGGAATGTGACAAAGGAACTGCCCCTTTGTCACATTCAGGCGCCACGCCGATGGCACACACGCCCAATTGATGCTCTAGATAAAGAGCCTCACTTTTAATCAGAATTAACTAAAGTAAAATGAAGTTAAACGGCGGTGTGAAAGGAGAGCCTTGTGGAATATCTCGAGAACCCGTTTACCCCCAGTTTTGGTGAGGTTCCTGCCCATCTCGCTGGCAGACAACAGATTATTCGGGATTTGGACCGTGCCTTCTTGAGCCAGCGCAGGCGCCCAGAATTGACCTCGATCTTCTCAGGCGCGCGTGGAACCGGTAAAACCGCTCTCATGTCGTCGCTCGCGACAAGGGCGGAATCCCACGGCTGGATTGCCGTAAAGACAACCGCGCTCCCGGGAATGCTTGAGGAAATCGAGCTCGGGGCGAAACGTGCTGCCGGCCATCTTATCGACTCGTCCAACCACTTCGAAGTCACCAGTCTCGGAATTGCACCGCTCGGCAGCATCGAGGTCAATCGCGTTCACGATGCCTCAACCTGGCGTTATCGCATGAGCGATATCATCGACCAGCTCAACGAGGCGGGCACCGGTCTGCTCGTCACGGTTGACGAGGTGGACCCGACACTCGACGAGATGATTCAGCTCGCAGCGACGTATCAGCACTTTGTGACCGATGGAAAACGCGTCGCACTGCTCATGGCGGGACTTCCCAACAACGTCTCGACGTTGCTGAACCACAAGACGGTCTCGTTCCTTCGCCGCGCCCAACAATATCATCTGGGTCGCATTGCCGACTATGACGTACGCGAGGCCTTGATTCGCACGATCCAGGAAAACGATCGCCTGGCAGATGCCGAGGGAATCGATAGAGCCGTTCGCTCGATCTCTGGTTTTCCCTTCCTATTGCAACTCGTAGGCTACCGTGCCTGGGATCTCACAAGCGATTCGAAGGAAATCTCGTCGCGCGACTTTGACCTGGGAATCAAAATCGCGCGCGACGAGATGGACGACCGAATCCTCGCGGCAACCTATCGGGAACTCACTGCAGAGGACAAGCGATTCCTCATCGCCATGCTCGATGACGAAGAAGAATCCACCACCGCTGACCTTGTCGAGCGCCTTAAGCGTTCGCCGCAGCAGGTCTCCCGCTACCGACGCCGCATGATAGATGCCGGCATCATCGGGGAACGAGGACGAGGGCTCGTCGCATTTGAATTGCCATTCTTCCGCGACTATCTCGCGGCTCAATGCGTGAAATAGGCATCAATAAGGCAAAGGGACAGTCCCTTTGTCGCATCGCCTATAGGTAGCGACCGGTGATGCTTGCGGGGCAGGCCGCGATGTCACCCGGCGTACCGGCGCAGACGATTTGCCCGCCCGCGTCACCACCGCCCGGGCCCATGTCGATCACGTAATCGGCGTTGCGGATAAGGTCGAGATCGTGTTCGATCACGATAACAGTGGCGCCCTTGGCAACGAGGCCGTCGAACACACTCAGCAACACTTGGACATCGAGCGGATGCAGGCCGATCGTGGGCTCGTCGAACACAAATACGGCATCGTCCTGCACGCGGCCCATCTCGCTCGCAAGCTTAAGACGCTGCGCCTCGCCGCCCGAGAGCGCCGGCGTGGGCTCGCCAAGTGTGAGATAGCCCAGGCCCAGGTCATGCAAGGTCTGCAAGCGCGTCTGAACCTTCTTGAGTCCCACCGTGGCGTCGAGGGCCTCGTCCACACTCATGTCCATGAGCTGCGGCAACGTAAGCAGACTCCCGTCCTTGCCCTCACGATGGATCTGCGAAGCCGCGTCCGCATAACGCGAACCGCGACATGCCGGGCAGACGATCTCGACGTCGGGCAAAAACTGCACGTCGAGCGATATCGAGCCCGTGCCGTCGCACGTAGGGCAGCGCAAGGCGCCAGTGTTATAGCTAAAGGCACCCGCCTTGTAGCCGGCCGCCTTGGCCTCGGGCGTACGGGCGAAGGCGCGGCGCAACTCATCATGGATGTCGGCATAAGTCGCCACCGTCGAGCGCACGTTGGCGCCGATGGGCGTGGCGTCAATCAGGTTGGCACGGGCAATGCCTTCGGCATCGATCCAGCGCACATGGCGTGGCAAGCGCTCGCCAGCTGCCTGCGCCTTAAGCGCCGGGATGAGCGTCTCGAGCACGAGCGTCGTCTTACCCGAACCCGAAACGCCCGTCACCGCGACCAAGCGACCGCGCGGGATATCGACTTCGAGCGGCTTGACGGTATGGATGGTATCGGTCGCCATACGGATATGGCCCTGGTCGAACATTTCGTCGTCAGCCACCTGCGGACGCAAGCGCTTGGGCTCTGCACGCAAAAACGGAGCGATGCGGCTGCCCCGCGATTGCTCGACCTCGTCTACCGTGCCCGCGGCGATCACGTTACCGCCGCCTGCTCCGGCAACGGGGCCCATCTCGACCAGATAATCGGCTTCCGCCAGTACGCGCGTATCGTGGTCGACAACAACCACGGTATTGCCGTCATCCACCAGGTCGCGCATTACGCCCACCAGGCCGTCGACATTGGCAGGATGCAAGCCGATCGAAGGCTCGTCCAGCACATAAAGCACGCCCGTCGATCGGTTGCGCACCACGCGGGCGAGCTGCACGCGCTGGCGCTCACCCGTGGAGAGCGTGGCACCGGCGCGATCGAGTGAAAGGTAATCGAGGCCCAGATCGACCAGGCGGCGGGCAGCACCCAAAAATGAATCGCAGATATCCGTCGCCATGGGCTGCATCTCGGTCGGCAAGGATGCGGGCACCTCGCGCACCCACTCAACCGCATCACCAAGCGTCATGGCCGCGGCCTGCGCCAAATTGATACCGCGCACCTGAGGCAGGCGCGCAGCCTCGGAGAGACGCGTGCCGCCGCAATCGCGGCATGCTCCCTCGCGCAAAAAGCGAGCCACACGCTTAAGCCCCTTATCGTCCTTAACCTTGGCGAGCGCATTCTCAACGGTATAAACGGCGTTGTAATAGGTAAAGTCGAGCGGCGTGGCGCCCTCGCCATTTTTGGGCACGTAGAGAATGTGCTTTTTAACCGCCGGACCATGGAACACGATATCGCGCTCTTGAGGCGTGAGCTGGTTAAACGGCACATCGGTGCGCACGCCCATCTCGCCAGCCACCTGCTTCATCAGATCCCACATGAGCGTGCCCCAGGGAAGGACCGCGCCCTCGTTGATAGTCTTTGACTCGTCGGGCACCAGGCTCGCCTCGTCCACCTCGCGCATAACGCCGGTGCCGCCGCAGGTAGGACACGCACCGCCACTGTTAAAGGCAAGGTCCTCGGCGCTCGGAGCGTAGAACTCGCGGCCGCACGTCGGACACGTGAGCGACAGGCCAGCCGCTACGTTGAGGCTTGGCTCCACACGCGCCCCGCAATGCGGGCACACGTGATGGGCGCAACGGCTAAAGAGCAGGCGCAGGCTATTGTTGAGCTCGGTCATGGTGCCAAAAGTGGAACGCACGCCCGGTACGCTGGGACGCTGATGCAATGCGAGGGCTGCCGGCACGTGCAGTACCTCGTCCACCTGAGCGTGTTCGGCCTGCGTCAGGCGACGTCGAGTATAGGTGCTGAGTGCTTCCAAGTAGCGACGCGAGCCCTCGGCATAAAGAACCCCCAGCGCCAGCGAACTTTTGCCCGAGCCTGACACGCCGGCAATACCCACGAGCTTTCCCAGCGGAATATCGATATCGATGTCCTTGAGGTTATGGACACGCGCACCACGCACCTCAATAGCCTGCGGACTCATCTTCTGTTCCGTCACCTTTATCACCCTACTCATGCCATAAAACTCGATCGCGAATGTACGCGCCCAGCATGGGCACGGTAAACCGGACGAGGCCGTATCCAGCAGCCTCGATGACGCGCTCGCGAATCAGGCTTGCGCGATATTTACTCGCCCAGCTCTGGGTGCGATTGCAACGCTCAATGATATCCGCCATGCGCGTCGGTTTGCCCTCGTCAACCGCCATGGCCTCGATAAAGAGGCGCTGTGGACTGCGCAGCCCATAATACAGGGGCGCGTCGACCGCTTCATAGAACTCGGAGACGGCATCCGCATGGCCAGCCTCGACATCGCACCTTTCAATGACCTGCGAGTTACGTCGGACAGCAGAGCGCCACATGTAATAGCCCACCAGCTGGACCATATAGGGATGCCCCATGCTCCTGCGCGCCGCAAGGTCCGCCGTCTCCGCATCAATGTAAAGACCAGCGTCTTTGACCGTCTGGACATATGAATCGCGCACCTTGGGCAAAGAGATCGCCCCCAGCGTACGCTGCTGGGCACGGCGCAAAAACGCCACGCTCGGCTCTTCGAGCAAGTCATCAACCATACTGGGCAATCCAGCGAACACCAGCGCAAGACCGCGCTGGTCGCTATCGGGCAATCCCGTAGCATCCTGATCTCCGAGCACCTGCTGATAGAGAACGGCAAGAGCCGCCAGCTCCTCGATAGACGCAGATTGCGCCTCGTCAATCGCAAACAATATGCCCTTGCCTGGACCGAGCTTCTTGAGGCGCTCGTTGACCAGCCCCCGCAACGTCTCACCCTTTGCCCACGCCGCCTCGACCGACGTCCGGCCAAACGACGGACCGAACCCCAACGACTTCACAACGGGTTTATTCGAGCAAAGCGCGTCGGCCAAGCGGTCGCATAAGCCAAGCGAAGCGGAATCGGAGACAACCGCCCATCCGCGTTCGTTGGCCAGACGTTGCAGCTCCCGCAGGAGAACCGTCTTGCCGCAGCCGCGGTTTCCCGTAATGAGCATGAGCCTACCCGGCGCTCCGGCGCCGTTATCGAGCCCTTCCGCAAAATCTTCGATGACCGACTCGCGACCGATGAGTATCGGAGGCCGCTTGCCGGCAGTGGGCTTAAAGGGATTTGGACTCATGTCGGACTCCTCGGATTGGCAAACCCTGCCTATAGTTATACCAACTTATACCGAGTTATACCAACAGCAGGTGACAAAGGGGCCGCCCTTCTATCACCTACGGCAGAAAAACTCCGCGTCTGCCGCTCGCCAGGGGCGGAAGGTGGCGGGATCGACCTTTACGTGCGCCGCGGCGGGTACGTCGTACCATTTGACCGTGTAACCGGCGCCGTGAGAGCAAAAGACCGAATCGGGCGTGTTGGGCAGATCGGCCTCGGGCTCATAGGCGGCCGTCTCGATTACGTGCTCGACATCATGGCAAGCCGCATAGCCGGCGAACTCCAGGTACAGATGCCCGCGACCGCTCGTGTAGGCAGCCACCTCCAGCGCGTAATCCTGCACCTCGGAAGCCGGCACGCGACCCACAAGCTTCGCCCGGTCGCCTGTCATCGTCGGCGGCTCGTACTCGGCACCCATGCGCGTGGCATCCGAGAGCGCCCGACCCACGCACTCCCCCGGCACCTCGAGCTCAAAGCGATACCACGGCTCCAACAGCACCGCCGCGCCGGCCTCGCGCGCCCGCATCAAACCCTGGCGAATCGCGCGGTACGTGGCCTGGCGAAAATCGCCACCCTCGGTATGTTTGGCATGCGCACGGCCGCCCGTGAGCGTAATGCGCACATCGGTGATGGGCGAGCCGGTCAGCACGCCCAAGTGATCGCGCTCCATGGCGTTGGTGAGTGCCAGACGCTGCCAGTTAAGATCGAGCTCGTCGGTCGAGGTCACGGTACCAAACTGCACGCCCGAACCCGCTGGCAACGGCTCCAGACGCAGATGTACCTCGGCATAGTGGCGCAGTGGCTCAAAGTGGCCCACGCCCTCGACCGGCTGCGAAATAGTCTCCTTATCGAGAATGCCGCCGGGCTCAAACTCGACCGCAAGGCCAAAACGATCGGCAAGCACGCGCTGCACGACCTCGAGTTGCACGGCGCCCATCAGCTGCAAATGAATCTGCTCAAGATGCGTGTTCCAGCTTACGCCGAGCATGGGATCCTCGTCGGCAAGCTCGGCCAACGCTTTGAACACCGCGTGGACATCGTGTTCGCCCGGAAGCACCGTATAGGTGAGGACCGGCGCAATGACGGGCGCATCGCACGCGGATTCCGCGCCCAGGGCGTCCCCTGGGCGAACGTGCGCAAGGCCCGTCACGGCACAAATGCCGCCAGCAGCAACTTCTTGGGCAAGCTCATACTTCTCGCCGTTATAGATGCGTACCTGATCGACCTTCTGCTCCCATGCCTCGGCACCGGAACGTCCGCCAATCATCTGCTTGGCATGCAGTGTGCCGCCGGTTACTTTAACCCATGCCAAGCGCTCGCCGCGATCCCCGCGGCTGACACGATAGACGCGCGCGGCAAACTCCGGGAGCCACGCCTGTTCACGCATCAGCGCGCATATGCCATCCAGCAGCTCGTCCACGCCTTGGTCCTTGAGCGCCGACCCGGCAAAACAGGGAAAGAGCTTGCGCTCGGCAACCATGCGCGACAGCGTCGCGACGGAAAGCTCACCCGCCTTAAGAAACTCCTCGAGCGCTTCTTCGTCTAACGCGGCAGCGTCCTCCTGAACGGCCCCGCCCGCCAGCAGTTCGCCGGCATCCAGGCAGCCCTCGGAGAGACGTTGCCCAAGTTGTGCCAGCAAAACATCGCGGCCGGGATTCTCCAAATCGATTTTGTTGATGAAGATGAATGTCGGGATGTCATAACGTGCAAGCAGGCGCCACAGGGTTTCGGTGTGTCCCTGCACGCCGTCGTTGGCACCCACAACCAAAATCGCATAGTCAAGCGCGCGCAGCGTGCGCTCCGCCTCGGCCGAAAAATCGACGTGGCCGGGCGCATCCACGAGCATGACGTGGGTATCACCGTGGTCGAGCACGGCCTGCGACGAAAAAATCGTGATGCCACGCTCGCGCTCGATCGCGTTCGTGTCCAGATGCGAATCGCCATCGTCCACGCGGCCGCGCTTGCGAATGCGACCCGCGTTGAACAGCATGACCTCGGCCAACGTGGTCTTGCCGGCATCGACGTGCGCCAAGATTCCAACGACCGCTTGCTTCGACATGGCTCTCCTCTTATTGCAAGCCCATCGCACGCGGCAACGGGCGTTCACGCTCCACACTGGATGATACAATTTACGGGCCGGCGGGCGAAGCGGGCCCTATCCCCCGACCAAGCTCATCGCCCTGCGTTGCCGCGCGGCGATTTTCGTAGGTTCGCGCCTTGCGAAGGCCGGCTTGCAAATCAGCGCAGCGAACGAAAATGGCCCCACCCGGGACCATTTTCGTTCGTGCGAATTGTTGACACGTGCCCCTACTCTTACGCCTCACGCAGCCAGTCGAACGCAACACGCGGCGTGCCGTCCGACACATACACGACGCCGGCACGCTCGAACCCCGCCTTAATACTCGCGCCCTGCATGGGCAGGTTGTCCTGATGCGTGTCGATGCGCAGGTGATCGGCACGCTCCTTGGCAAAGGCAAACATCGCAGCCGCGATACCGTGCACGGTGCCATCGGACGCCACACGGTGCAGCACGGCGTACGGAGTGTCGCTGCGCCATTGACCATCCTCAAGTACGTCATAGCACTCGTCCGGGCCCGGCAAAAAGGCAAACGTCGCCACCACGCGGCCATCGACTTCGCACACATAGCTGCCACCGGCGGCGATATCGGCAGCCAGTTGCTCGGCAGAAGGCGTGCCCTCGGGCCACTGTGTGGCGTTGCCATGCGCGCGCATAAAGGCGCGGGCCGCGTCATAGATAGCCATGACGGCGGGAATGTCGGTATCGAGGGTTTTTCTGATCATCACGCAGCGACCTCACGTTTATTGGTATCACTTTGATTGGGCAATGATACCAGCGTTTGGAGAGGGGCGCGATGCAGATGGGGAGCAAAAAGCGAGCCGCCTGGTCAAAAGCAAAAAGCGAGTTTTTGAGCACTGCCACCGGCGGCGATATGAGCGACCTGTTTGCACGCGAGGACGAGCGCCGCGACGCCCTGGACGCCGAGCGCGATGAGGCCTGGCGCTACAAGTCGTGCGAGCGCAAAAACCGTTACGACACGCGCGCCGAGGCCGAGGCCGTTATGGCCGACTGCGAAAACCGCGGGCGGCGCGGTTTGGCCTGCTACAAATGCGAATACTGCGGTGGCTGGCACCTGACGTCGCACCCTTGGAAATAGGCGCCGCATCGGCACGGCATTGACGGAGCGCCAGCCATCGCACGCAAGCTACGGGCGCGGCGGCACCAAAACATCGTAACGAACGGCCTTGCCCGCAAGTTGATAGCTCGGCTTAACGCCGGCAAGCAGTGGCCCCTTCACCGGTCGCTTGATAACGACCTTGCGC
The DNA here is from genome assembly GCA_018368055.1 of Collinsella sp. Lineage (GTDB taxonomy): Bacteria > Actinomycetota > Coriobacteriia > Coriobacteriales > Coriobacteriaceae > Collinsella. Next base: position 101,030 of record JAGZFB010000013.1, read on the forward strand.
GGGTGCACCGCAAGCGCAGCTTCGACCAACGTCTCCTCATCGGCGCACGGCTGTTCCAGATGATGCAAGAGTTGGAACTTCTTTTTAACCGCCGCGCTCTTGGTGCGTCCGGGAAACATGGGGTCCAGATACACCACGTCAGGAGCGGTGAGCTCGCCCTGCCCGATCAGCTCAGCTGTATGGCGAAGGCCGGCAATGCTATCCTCGCCCGCATGTAAGCGCATGCGCGACACGGCAGCCACAAGCGCCGGATCATCTGCCGCGCGATCCAGGGCATCCTTGAGGAGCGCCGCGATCACGCAATCCTGCTCATACAGATCGACGGTAAAGCCCGCGGCCGCCAGCAGCAGCGAATCCTCGCCAAAGCCTGCCGTGGCGTCAATCGCCCATGGGCTCTCGATGCCTTTTGCGCGCGCAGCCTTTACCAGCAGTTCTTGCTGCAGACGGCCCTGCTTGAGCCGTGGAAGCATGCGGCCAAAATCGGCACGCAGCTCCATCGTGCCGTCGGTGAGCGTGAGGCCCTCGGGCTTCCCGGTCAGCTCAAGCCCCGCGGCCCGAGCAACAGAAAAGGGATCGACGACGCCCATGGGTACTCCTTAACAAGCAAAACGAATACGTGAGCGCCGTTTATGCCGGCACCCAACCGTCCGCTATTGTCCCACATGCGACATGGCCCACAGCATCCCAATGCAAAGCACCGCCATCAATCCCGTGCACACGGCAGCGATCACAGAATCACTCATGCGCCTTCCCAACGATCGCGGCTCACGCACTTGCCCTGCTCCGTACATCATGGCTCCTCCTTGAGACCAACTCCTTGTTACGGCCTCATCATCTCAGCGCCGCACATGAGCTGCCATCGATTTGGCTTACGTCCAGCTTTCCCTTTTGAAAGGTTGGGTTGGGCCGCGCGGGCTCAAAGCGCTTTCAGGCGCATGCATCGCCGCGTTGAACTACAATGTGCTTCACCATATGTGCAGCACATTGGGTGCGCCAAGTTGGCGTACTCGTATCGAAAGGACCAGCCATGAGCTTCACTCGCAAGACTCTCAAAATCCTTGCTCTCATCTACTTTGTTTTGGGTATCGCCAGCCTCGTCACCGCCGGCGTCGGTATCGCCACGGGCGGTCTCGATTCCACGTACGGTTCGTACGCCACGCTCGCAGCGGTCGTGCTTATCGCCAAGGGTCTCGTCGACCTTGCCGCAGGCGTCGCCGGTATCAAGGGCGCCAACAAGCCTTCGCAGGTGGACGGCGCGTTTAAGCTCGGTATTGTTGCCGCGGTCGCCACGCTTGCCCAAGCGGTGCTCACGCTTCCCGCGTTTGGCGGGGACGCCATCAACTTTGGCGCCTTTGTCATCGTGGTGTACGACCTGTTCTTTGTTCAGCAGGCACACGCCGTTAAGGCCGAGAACAAGGACCGCCTATAAGCGCTCGCTTCTCATAACCTCTGCAGCCAAGCAACTAAAAAGGGCCGATCGCGCATCTCCGCGGTCGGCCCTTTACGTTTGCCCAGATAAAACCTACCAAAATAAACCTGTCCCTTTTTGGCAGGTTGTTAGCTGTGGCGGTACTCGGCGATGATGAAGTCGATGTCAGTCTGAAGGGTATCGAGGTTTGCCAGGCGCTCTTTGTCGGCGGGGCGCGTGCGGTAGTAGTACGGCGTCATCTGGAACACCGCCTCGATGTCCGCTTGGGTCTGAAGCGTAATATTCGCAGACACCCGCTGCGTTCCGACCAACTCGAGCTCGGTGGTCTGCGGCAGCTTCTCGTCATTAAGATATGGCGTGTCGTAGAGCACCTCCTTGAGCCCAAACAAATGACGGGCACCCGGCACCACGGTATAGAGTGAGCCCTCTGGCGCCAGCACGCGGGCAAACTCACGCTCGTTAAAGGGAGCGAAGAGCTCGGTCACCATATCGAAGGCGCCGTCCGCCACGGGGATGTACTTCATGTTGGCCACGAAATAGGTCGCATCGCCGCGCTTGGCGGCCAGGCGCACCATCTCTTTGCCCAAGTCGAACCCGTAAGCGCCCACGCCCGGCACCGCGCCCATGGCACTCGTGTAATAGCCCTCGCCACAGCAAATATCGAGCAACGTCATGGGGCCGTTCGTAGGCGCAGCGCGCCCAGACACCTGCTTGCGCACCAGCTCGACCATCGCATCGCGCAACGGCGCATAGTAACCGCGGTTCAGAAAGTCGCGACGGCTGCGCGCCTGTGACTTGGGATCGCCCATGGAGTCGCCGCTCTTGGACGAGCGCAGTAGATATAGATAGCCCTCGCGCGCACGGTCAAACCGGTGTCCGCCCGCACATGCAGCACCGCGCTCATTGTCCACCAACGGCTCATGGCAAACGGGACACAACAACATGGCAACTCCTTAGCGCGAACAACACAACGCACACCATTGTCGCACGCCTTCCCCACCTAGTCATTGGGGACGTTCTTGAATAACCAGTCGTTTAAGAACGTCCAATGACTAGTCGATTAGGAGTATCATCGTCTGCGCAAATAAGCACGAAAGAGCATGTTAGAGATTGAGAGCGTATGGCTGATACCGCATCTAAGCACATTGACATGACAACCGGCTCGCTGTGGCGCAATATTCCCCTGTTCGCCTTCCCCGTGGCCGCCACGAGCATCTTGGAGCAGCTATCGAACCTCATCGCCACGGTCATCATCGGCAACTTCTCGGGCGACCAGGGAACCCTCGCCATGGCGGCGGTCGGCTCCAATGTTCCGCTTACCAGTCTTATGCTCAACCTGTTTATTGGTATGTCGCTTGGCTCCAACGTGGTCATCGCCAACGCTATCGGCCGCAACGATCAGAACATGGTCAAGCGCGCCGTCCATACCTCGATTTTAATGGCGCTCGTGGGCTTTGTCGTCATCGCGCTGGGCGAGATCTTTGCCGAGCCCATGCTCGCCGCCCTCAACGTTCCCTCCGAAACCATGCCACTCGCTTCGCTCTACCTGCGCGTCTTTTTGCTGAGCATGCCCTCGATCTTGCTCTACAACTTTGAGGCCGCGATCTTCCGCTCCGTCGGCATCACTCGCATGCCGCTGCAGGCGCTTGCCGTGTCCACCGTCCTCAACATTGGCCTGGATCTCATCTTTGTCCCTGTGCTCCACTGGGGTGTCGCGGGCGTCGCCATCGCCACCGCCATCGCCTACACCGTCAGCGCCGCCACGCTCTTTATCCGCCTGCTCAAGACCGACTCCGTCGTCCGCGTCACCCTACGCGACCTGGCTATCGACCCCGTCGCCCTCAAGCGCATCGTCAAGATTGGCCTGCCCGCCGGCATCCAAAGCGCTGTCTTTGCCGTCGCCAACATCATCATCCAATCCGCCATCAATAGCCTGGGCACCGAAGTCATGGCGGCCTCGAGCGCCGCCATGAGCCTGGAGTACGTGTGCTACAACCTGCTCAACAGCTTTAGCCAGGCTTGTACCACCTTTGTGGGACAAAACCACGGTGCCCGCCAGATCGACCGCTGCACCAAAACGCTCAAGGTCTGCCTGGTCGAAGGCGGTATCGTTGCACTCACCACGATTATCGTTATTGTCGGCCTGGGGCGCGAGATCTTGTCGCTGTTCAACAGCGATCCCAACATCGTCTCGATCGGCTATATCCGCGTGTGCTCGATCTTCCCGGCGTACGCCTTTAGTATGTTCTACGAAAACATGTCAGGCTACCTGCGCGGCTTTGGTATCTCGCTCACGCCCGCCCTCATCACCATGATCTGCGTCTGCGGCATCCGCTTCTATTGGGTGTTCTGCGTGTTCCCGCACTTCCGCACCTTTGCGAACATCATGATGGTCTACCCCATCAGCCTGGGCACCACGGCGTTCTTTATGGTCGTGGCGGTATTGCTCTGCCACCCCGCACGCACCTATCGTGCCACCCAAGCCAAAGCGACAGCCCGCTAAACACCGCACTCAACGCCACGCCAGTCATTAATTGACAATATGTGAGCTCATATAGTCGATAAAGCGCCTTGTGGCGATGGGCATGGTGTCCCAGCTGCGCCAGGCCGCCACTACGTCGCGCGAGGGAGCGTGTACGATGGGACGTACGCGAATATCGGCCCGCATGCCCTCGACGGTACGGCGATACAGCATGCTCACGCCTAGGCCCTCCTCCACCATCGCCATGATGGTATAGTCATCAGTCACCTCACTTGTCACGTGCGGCGACAGCCCATGCGCCGCAAACGCATCGAGCACCAGGCTCTGTTCGCCCTCATCCAGCAGCACAAACGGCTCGGACGCCAGGTCGGCAAGGGTCACCTTTTCCTTTGCCGTCAGCGGATGCGCGGCCGGCAACAATGCCACCAACTCGTCGTGATAGACGACGCGCTTCTCGAGCCCCGCGGTAAAACCGCGTGCCGTAAAACAAAAATCAACCACGCCATCGTGCACCCATTGAGCGTTGCGCGTGTAATCGCCCTGCTTGAGGGTGAAGCGTACGCCCGGGTGCAGCGCACCAAAGTCGCGGATCACGCGCGGCAACACGGTTCGACTCACGTTGGTAAACGTCGCAATGCGAATATCGGTCGACGAAAGCCCCAGCAGCTCCTGGCGTTTGCCCTCGAGCTCGGCCTCGGCGGTCACGATCTGGCGCAGGTACGGCAGATATTGTTTACCGTCGCGCGTAAGCGAAACGCCCTGCTTACCGCGCTCGATAAGCGTGGTACCCAGCTCGCGCTCGAGCGCCTTGACGGCCTGGCTCACCGCACTTTGCGTATAGCCCAGCTCGTCCGCCGCGCCCTTAAGACTGCCGCGATCGACCACCATACACACAATCTGATACCGCGATGCCATCGCGCCTCCACATCAATGCAGCCGTAAAACGTTTTGCCAGGGCTTTTTCTGCCAACATTAGTATTTCTTAATCATACTGAAGATACATTCGCTTTACTACATCCACATCTGGGAGCAGAATCCTTTTTGCGAAACCGTTCTGTAACAAAAGGAGTCCCATGGATCGCAAAAAAGCAATCGCGCTCTCATTTTCCGTTCCCGTCGCATGGGGCTTTTCGTATCCCCTCATGAAGATCGGCATGGACAGCATGAACGCCACGAGCATCGTCGCGCTACGCTGCATCATCGCCTTTGTGGTCTGCCTGCTGCTCTTCCACAAGCACGCGTTGCGCATCAACCGCGACCTTATGGTCCGTGCCGCCATCATCGGCGCCATTATGGCAACCGAGCTCACCTGCATGTGCCTGGGCTCCAGCCTCACCTCTGCCTCCACTGCCGGCTTTTTGCAGAGCCTGACGGTCGTGATCGTGCCGTTTGCCAACGCAGCTCTGCTGCGTCGCGCCCCCGAGCGCAAGGTGCTCATCGGCACGGCTATCGTCACCTGCGGCATGCTGCTGCTCTCGGGCGCCGACTTTACCAGCCTGAATCCCGGCGCAATCATCATGCTGCTCTCCGCCTTTGTCTACGCCGGACACATCATTGTCGCCAAGCGGTTTGTCGAAGAAGTCGATCCGCTGTCCCTGGGCGTTTGGCAGCTGGGCTTTGGCGGCCTGTTCTCGGGCATTGCCGCATTCACCTTTGGCGGCTTCACGCTTCCCGGCACGCCCAGCGAGATCGTCGTTGTCGTCGCGCTCGCACTCATCTGCTCTGCCTACGGCTTTATCACCCAGACACTCGTGCAGCCCCACGTGCCTGCCGAGACCACCGGCTTCGCCTTCTCGCTCGAGCCGGTATGCTCCGCCGTCTTTTCGTTCTTCCTGGTCGGCGAGGTCCTGAGCCCCATCGCCTTCTTTGGCGCTGCCCTCATCCTAACCGGCGTCATGGTGGCAACCGTCGAGCTTCCGCGCCTTCGCGCACATGGGCACGCTCGTATGGCAGGAGCGCCCGAGCACGTCTCGTAGACCCCGCTCCTCATACAACCGCGACATAACGGTCCCCGGACGCCCTTACAATAGATGTCAACAGAGCATCTGACGTAAAGGAGCCCCATGGACGCCGCGACCCGCGACCGCAACATAGCAACTTGGTTGGGCGATGCGCCGCAGCCGGTACGTGACACTACGAACCAGCTGCTCGAGCGCATCGCCCTTTTGCGTGCCGAGCAAACCATCTACCCGGCACAAGACGACATCCTCAATGCCCTCGCCTACACGCCGGCCGACCAGGTCAAGGTTGTCATCTTGGGTCAAGACCCCTATCACGGACCCAACCAGGCCATGGGACTGTCGTTCTCGGTCCCAGCGACGCAAACCAAGTTGCCGCCGAGCCTGCGCAACATCTATAAGGAGCTCAAAGCCGATCTGGGCTGCCCCATCCCCGCCACGGGAGATCTAACGCCATGGGCACTGCAGGGCGTCCTGCTCCTCAACACTACGCTCACCGTGCGCGAGCATGCCGCGAACTCGCACGCCAAGCTGGGCTGGAGCGCGCTCACCGACTACGTTATCGAACGCTGCTGCCAGCTGCCCCAGTCGGTCGTCTTTTTGGCATGGGGCCGCTTTGCCCAGCAGATGGTCGAAGGCAAGCTCGCCGCGACCGGCGCGGGCAAGGCAACCGGCAAGTTCTGCCTGGCCTCCACGCACCCCTCGCCGCTTTCGGCCAACCGTGCCACGGCAGAACTCCCCGCTTTTATGGGATCGCGCCCCTTCTCGGCAGCCAATCGGCTACTCGAGCAGCACGGCTCGACCCCCGTCAACTGGACTTGCCTCGGCTAAAAATCGATACATCAAAAACGCGCCCGACGGCTTTCCATCGGGCGCGTTTCCTATTCAGGCCAAATAAATTGTGTGCGGCCGGCCTCGCCGCCATCGATCAGCAGGCTCTGCCCGGTCATAAACCGGTTGGTCACGCCCACAAAGTAGATCCACTCGGCGATCTCTTGGGCAGTGGCCCAGCGCTTAAGCGGCGTGAGCTCCATAATCTGGTTCCACAGGTGCTCGTCTTCCATCACACAACGGTTGAGCGGCGTGATAACGCCACCCGGGTCCACACTGTTGGCGATGGCCTGCGGCGCCAGACGGTTTGCAAGGTTCTTGGTGTAGGCGATAACGCCACCCTTGCTGGCGGCATAGGCGGGAAACTCCGATCCCGTATGCCCGCTCGCCGACCCCACATTGACCACGGATTTGATAGCGGGCGCCGGCTTGGCGGCAAGCCCCTCCCCCACAAAGGCGTAGTGCTCGGTCACGTTGATGGTGCCACGCAGGTTGGCAGCAATATCGTCGGCCGAATCCTGCGTACCAGCAACGTTCACGATTACCTGGGGTTCAAGGTCGCCTGGAAACGAGTCAGGCTCGCGGACATCAACGATCAGATGGCGGTATCGCTCGTGTTCGATCGCCGCCGGCAGCAGATCAAAGCCCACGACCTCGTGGCCCTCGTCCAAAAAGCGCTGCACGCACGCGGCTCCGATACCGCCCGAAGCGCCCGTGATCAAAACCCGCATACTTGCTCCTTAGGCGGTTGCGTGGCGCTCGAGGTACTCGGAACCCACATTCTCGCGCTCCCAGCCGCGCACGACCTTGTAGCCCACGGGGCTCAGGAAGACCTCGCACAGCAGCTCGGCAACAGCGCCGGTCAGCGAACACATAAGGACCTGCACCCAGGTCCAACCAAAGAACGTGTGGCTCACCACAATGGCAAAGACCAGGTTGTCGATAAACTGGCCAACACCCGTAGACACATAGGAACGGAAGGCGAAGCTCGCAAAGTTATTCTTTTTGAGCATACGGCCGAGCGACTGGTTGAGCGTGGAGTTAACCACGGCAGAAACGAGCATTGCCAGCGAAGAGCCCAGCACCACGTACCAGGTGCCGCCGATGGTGGCGTTAAGGGCGGTGTTGACCTCGATCATGCCGGTGTCGTAGTAGGCGCCCCACATACCGGGCGTGAGCGAGCATGCCCAAAAGCACAGGCTCACGGCCAGGTTAACCAGCAGCGCGAGGATAGAGATTTTGATGGATGCCTTGGCGCCAAAGCGCTTGCAGATCATGTCCTGGCACAAAAACGAGACCCAGCTCACCACAAAGCCGCAATCGAGTGCCAGATACGGCAGGCTGATAAGCTCTTTGTTGGCCAGCAGGTTCATCATGATGACACTCACGAAAAACAGCGAAACCGTTGCCGCGGGAATGCTCCGCAACAGGACCTTGTAGTCCTCCATGACCTTCTTGATCATTATGTACTCCTTTGGTTTTAGGTTTAACGAGCAGGATATCGGACCCGAACTGCTCGGACGCCCCAGTCTTGAGACGACGGTGGGTATGATAGCCGCTCACACGGCATCAGGCAAGTAAATGGCGCGGCAGCCCCGCAGGGTCACCGCGCCGATGCGTTAAAAGGCCACGTTGCCAAACTCCGACAGGATAAGGTCGGGGTTGTGGTCGGTTGCCCAGTCCACGTTCCACGGGCTCGTGAACAGCAGCAGCTTACCGCCGCGCATATCCTCGACACGAAGCGTGTCGCGCGTGAGCGAAAGGGCCGGGATATCGATGGTATCGGGGTCGTTCTGGATCCAGCGGATGTCCGTATAGGGCAGCGGCTGGCGACGAACCTCAACACGGTACTCGGCCTTGAGGCGGCGCTCGAGCACCTCAAACTGCAGCACACCGACCACGCCCACGATGACGCTCTCCATGCCGGCACCCAACTCGCGGAAGATCTGGATGGCGCCCTCCTGGGCAAGCTCCTCCATGCCCTTGACGAACTGCTTGCGCTTGAGCGTGTCGACCTGCGTAATACGAGCGAACATCTCGGGGGCAAACGTCGGGATCTGCGGATACTGCACGTGGCGCTTGCCGGAGCACACGGTGTCACCGATGCTAAAGATACCCGGGTCGAACAGGCCTACGATATCGCCCGCGTACGCCTCGTCAACAATCGCGCGGTCATCGGCCATCATCGACGTACCGGTGGCAAGCTTGAGCTTGCGGTTGCCCTGCACGTGGAAGGCATCCATGCCGCGCTCGAACTTGCCCGAGCAAATGCGCACAAAGGCGATGCGGTCGCGGTGATTCTTGTCCATGTTGGCCTGGATCTTAAACACAAAGCCGCTAAAGTCGTCGCGGCAGGGATCGACCGGTTCGCTGGTGAGCGTATCGGTATAGGCGCGCGGCGTCGGGGCCAGACGCAGGAACTCCTTGAGGAAGGGCTCCACGCCAAAGTTGGTGAGCGCCGAGCCAAAGAACGCCGGGCTCAGCTTGCCGCAGGCCACGGCATCCAAGTCGAGCTCGTCGCCGGCACCATCGAGCAGCTCGATGTCGTCCATCAGGTTCTTATGGTTCTCCTCGCCGATAAGCTCGTCCATGGAAGGATCGCCCAGCTCGGCCTCGACCTCGGCGACCTTCTTGGTGGCGTTGGCGTGACCGTCGCCCTCAAAGGCAATGACGCGACGGGTCTGACGATCGAACACACCGCGGAAGTTGCGGCCGCTGCCGATCGGCCAGTTCATGGGATACGTATTGATACCCAGGACGTTCTCGATCTCTTCCATGAGCTCAAACGGATCGCGAGCCTCGTGGTCGAGCTTGTTCACAAAGGTGAAGATGGGAATGTGGCGCAGCGTACAGACCTTAAAGAGCTTTTTGGTCTGGGCCTCGACGCCCTTGGCGCCGTCGATGACCATGACTGCGGCGTCGGCGGCCATAAGGGTACGGTAGGTATCCTCCGAGAAGTCCTGGTGGCCGGGGGTATCGAGGATGTTGACGCAGGCGCCGTTGTAGGTGAACTGCAGCACCGAGGAGGTAACGGAAATGCCGCGCTCCTTCTCGATGTCCATCCAGTCCGAAACGGCATGCTTGGCCGAGCTCTTGCCCTTGACCGAGCCGGCGGTCTGGATGCTGCCGGTATAGAGCAGCAGCTTCTCGGTAAGCGTGGTCTTACCGGCGTCCGGGTGGCTGATGATCGCGAATGTGCGGCGCGACGAGATTTCATCCGACAGGCTTGCCATGCGGATCCTTTCTTGCATTGAGTGCATTACGTCGATGTAACCGCACTATTGTAGCCGCGAAATCCCGCCATAGGGCACCTATCAGGACAAATTCATCAGTTGGGGCCTAGGGTAGCAGTCGATGGCGGCACTCCGCAGCAGTTTGTCTCGATCTGTAACATCTAGACGGTTTTTGAACCTCTACCTGTTACAGATTAAGACAAACAGGTGGGCGTCCCAGAAAGATCTCGATCTGTAACATCTAGCAGCCAAAAACTTCTCCAGTTGTTACAGATTGAGACAACCAAATGGGGTCCGCCAGCAAAATCTCAATCTGTAACAGGTAGCCGTCCAAACCGGTTCCAGATGTTACAGATTGAGATGAATGAACGAGCGGACAATCCCTATTTACCTCTTGCATAGCTGTGCATAGTGTATATATACTGTGCTTACCGGTTATATACACGTGTAGCCCATCAGCTAAGGAGCCGCTGTGGACATTATCCTATCCAATTCGAGCGACAAGCCCATCTACGAGCAAATAGCCTCGCAAGTCAAAGCTCAGATTCTATCGGGCACGCTCGCTGCGGGAGCCAAACTCCCCAGCATCCGTGCACTCGCGAGCGATCTTGGCGTGAGCGTCATCACCACCAAGCGCGCCTACGCCGACCTGGAGCAGCTCGGGTTTATCTGCACCGTGCAAGGCAAGGGCTGTTTTGTCGCCGACGGCAACCAAGAGCTCTTGCGTGAAAACCAGCTCTGCCATATCGAAGAGCTGCTCGCGAAAGCGACAAGCCAAGCCGAGGCCCTGGGCGTCACGCGCGACAAGCTGCACGAGATGCTCGACCTGGTAGCCCCCGAAACCATGCAGTAGCCATCTGCAAGAAAGGCTATACCATGCAAAACCTTTTAGAACTCAAAGGCATCTCACGCCATGTGAGTGACCGTTTTTCGCTGCGCGACGTCACGCTTGCCGTGGAGCCTGGCCAGATCGTCGGCTTTGTGGGTGCCAACGGTGCCGGCAAAACAACGACGATTCGAGCTGCTCTCGGGCTTATAAAGCTCGATGCCGGCGAAGTGCACCTGTTTGGGCAGCGCTGTGGCGCCGACGCGCCCGATGAGTCGCAACGCCATCTACGCTCCCGCGTCGGTCTTGTCCTGGACACGTGCCCCTTCCCCTCCACGCTCAGGGTGGGCCAGATCGAGTCGCTCGTAGGCCCGACGTACCCCACATGGGACCGCGAAACGTTCGCCGGATTCATCAACCGATTTGGCCTCGATCCCAAGACAAAGGTCAAGGACCTCTCCCGCGGCATGGGCATGAAACTGCAGCTTGCCTGTGCACTCAGCCACAATGCCAAGCTGCTCGTTTTGGACGAAGCCACCGCGGGCCTCGATCCCATGGCACGCGAGGAGCTGCTCGATGAGCTGCTTGCCTTTGTCGCCGACGGCCAGCACAGCGTGCTGCTCTCGAGCCACATTACGTCCGACCTCGATCGTGCCGCCGACCGCATCATCTGCATCGATAACGGTTCGATTGTGTTTGATCTGCCGCGCGAGGACATTACCGACCGCGCCGGCATCGCCCACTGCACCCAAGCACAGGCCGCCGAGCTTATGGCTTGCGTCGAAGGTGCCCGTGCCGCCCACCACGCCTATAGCGTGGACGTGCTCGTGCCCAACCGTCGCGAAACGCTCGAGGCCTTCCCCGAGATTCCCTGCGATCGGGCAACCATTGACGACTATCTGCGCCTCATGCTGAAAGGGGCTTCGAAATGAAACGCGCCTTTATGTCCGAGCTCGTTATCGTTCGCACGCTCGTCCCGAGCATCGCGGGCGTCGGCCTGTTCATATTCGTCGTGCTGACCCTTGCCAACGCATCGGACGGCGATTCCGGCATGAGCGCTGGCGCCTGCGCGGTCAGTGCCATGTCACCCATCATGGTCATGAGCTCGCTGGCCGGCTTCGACAATCAAAACGGTTGGGAGCGCTATCGCGCAACGCTGTCTCTCTCGCGTAAAGACATCATCTGCGCACGCTACCTGAGCATCATTGTCTTCTCGGCTGTCACGGCGTGCGCCGCCGCGCTTCTGACCATCGTCTCCTTCCCGCTCTTCAACAGCGCGGGTATCCCGTTGACGGGACAGATTGTCTTTGAGATTGCAATAGCCTCAGCAGCATCAATGCTCATCTCCCTCATGATGGTGTTTTTGGCGCAGCCGCTGTTCTTTCGCTTTGGACACATGGAAGCGCTGCGCCTATCCGTTGGTCTGTTTGCCATGCTCGGATGCCTTGCCATGGCCACGCTGAGCTCCTCCAACCCCATCAGCAACTGGCTCATGTCGATTGCCGGAGCGAATCCCGATCCCGCCGTTCTGGGCTGTCTGTGTGCAGGCATCGCCGCACTTACCCTCGCGCTATGTGCAATCAGCTGCGCAGTCAGCACCAAGGTCTATCGGGCACGCGACCTGTAATCGACAGCCAAAGGGCTTGGGCTGCACGCCACCTCATTTACTAGATAAGACGAAGCAACAACAACGCCGCCGCCCTTCGAAGCATGCCGTTTAGATCTTGGAAACCAAAGAGAAGTCGACAGCATATCGACAATTCGAGCCTTAACCAAATGGTTCCCCGGAACATGGCCCCCGTCTCGCCGCGGCCATATCAAACCTTCATGGTGGGGCGGTATCCTCATGTCCATAAAACTCGCAGGATAAACCCATTATCCAAGGAGGTACCGCACCCGTGTCGTGGGTTGTCGCAGCATTTGCGTCAGCATTCTTTGCCGGCATCACATCCATCTTGGCCAAATGCGGCATCAAGCAGACCGACTCCGATGTCGCGACGACCATTCGCACCTGCGTGGTGCTCGTTTTCGCCTGGGCAATGGCGGGCATTTCTGGATCCATTGGAACCATCGGCAGCATCGAACCCAGATCCTGGCTCTTTCTCGTCCTCTCGGGACTCGCTACCGGTGCTTCGTGGATCTGTTACTTTAAGGCGTTGAGCATCGGAAATGTCAATAAGGTCGTACCGGTCGACAAGATGAGCACCGTGCTCGCCGCACTGGTCGCCATCGCGCTTTTTGACGAGACGAGCAACCTTGCGGTTAAGCTCGTGGGAACCGCTGTCATCACCCTCGGCACGTTTTTAATGATCGAGAAGAAGCAGTCCGCCGAACCCGAGCAGCAGCAAGACCGAACCTGGCTCGCTTACGCCCTCGGCGCCGCCGTGTTCGCGGCACTCACCTCCGTCCTCGCCAAGATCGGCATCGAAGGCGTTGAGTCAAACCTGGCCACGGCAATCCGCACCTGCGTGGTACTGGTTATGGCATGCGCAATCGTGGCAGCCAAGGGAAAACTGGAGCAGGTCGCGCACGTTGACCGGCGCGAACTCACATTTCTCGCAACATCGGGCATCGCGACTGGAGCATCGTGGCTGCTCTATTACTATGCCATCGCTGCAGGCCAGGTGAGTGTCGTGGTGCAGATCGACAAACTATCGATTGTCGTATCGATGCTATTTGCGCGCCTGGCATTCAACGAAAAACTCTCCCGCCGCAGCGCCATCGGTCTCGCCCTCATCGTACTGGGCACCGCCGCGCTTGCAATTTGGAAGTAGCGCCGATACCGAACGAAATCCAGTCCACCCGCAAATCCGTGACACAGCGCCCGCACCGGACTTGAGATGTTTGTACTGACCGCGCGCTGCCGTGCTACTTGCGCAGCGGCTTGGGCAGCGGAATGCCGGCGGCGATAACGGCGGCGATAATCATGCAGACGATGCCCTTGAGCGGAAAGCACATGAGCAGCAGGCCCACGACCATGACGGGCTGACGCATAACGGCGCCCATCGTCGAGGCCGTGCAAACGGCGACGCAAAAGACCGGATCGGCGCCGGTGAGGATAGCAAGGCCATAGCCCAGGCTTACGCCCGAGAAGATAACCGGGAAGAAGTGGCCGCCGCGCCAGCCCAGGTTGATGAGGGCGGGGGTCAGCATGGCTTTGACAAGACCAGTCGCGATGAGCACGCCGGCGGGAATGGTCAAATAGGTTTCCATGAGCACGTCGGCCTGGGTCTCGCCGGCAAACATGGTGTAGGGCAAGACCGTGCCGCAGATGGCGAGCGCTAGACCGGCCAGCATGGCCTTGACGACAGGGCGCTCCCCTATTGCATGGGACAGCGCCTCGCTTGCATGCTCGGAGACAAAGTACAGCCAACCGCATACGGTACCGACCAACGCCAGCGGAATGAGCCAGACAAGTTCCAGGTTGCCCACCTCGGCGGACTCGAACCTGGGCATGCCCATGCCGCCGCCCACAAGCTGGCCAAGCAGCAGGTAGGCACCCAGACCGCCGGCAATCGCAATGCCGTAGACCACGGTCTTCTGTGCCTTGGGCAGCTTGATGGTGATCTCGCCGGACACGGACTCATCATCGGCGTCTTCGCCCTGGCCGTCGGCGCTACCAGCGAGCGGTGCCACAAAACCAAAGACGGGCGCGGTAAAGAGCGCCGTCAGGGCAGCCTGGGTGCCCAGCAGCGTAAGCTCCCTAAACTCGGCGCCAAAGCGACGCATGCGGTCGCCGACCCAGCTGCACAGACCAGCGATAACGCCGGTCAGGCCGGCCTCCGGTCCAATGCTTCCGCCAAACAGCAGCGGCAGCAATGCCGCGAGCGAAAGCTTGCCCAGTTTGTCGTACGGGTAGCGCCCGTCTTGCTTAACCTTAGCCATCACCTGGTTGAGGTCATCGGTCTTGGTGCCTGTCATCTTTTCGTACAGACCGATTAACAGGCCGCCCAGCAGGCAGACGAAAAACGGGTACGGCAAAAAGCCAAACGGGCCGCTGGCGAGTTCGGGCGACGCCGCGCCCAGCATGTGGGGGATCTCGGTCCACAGATAGTCGATACCGTGCTCCATCGCAAAAAAGAACAGCCAGACCGCGGCACCTGCGAACGCACCGGTCACGGCAACGCTAACTAAAAACAGCACGCGGTTTGTGGGTTTGGCAAGGTTGTCCATCGGGTCCTCCCACGGTCAAAGTCGACATAGTTACGTTTTATTGTAGAGCGAGCGTTGCCCAGACAAGCCAACCATCCGCGCTGCAAACGGCACCATTGGAAGCCATAGTGGGACAGGCTCAAGACTTATCCGTTGATAATCGAAGCAATCTCGCGCAAATCGGCGGCAAAGTAGATGCCGTGCTGGCGCCTCGGGCTCGAAAGCCCTTTATCAATCATGTGCTTGAGCAGCGCCTTGAGGTCGTTGTAGTAACCGTCAAGGTTATACAGGATGCACGGAGCACTCAGGTGCCCCAACGACACCGCGGACATGACCTCGGCAATCTCCTCGAGCGTGCCCGTGCCGCCCGGAAATGCGATGAACGCATCACCGAGCTCGATCATCTTGTCCTTACGCTCGGCCATATCGCTCGTCACGATGAGGTCATCGATGCCGTCGTGCTGAAACTCGGCCTCTATAAAAAAGCTCGGCTCAACACCCGTCACGTGTCCACCTGCCTCGAGTACGCTATCGGCGAGCGCGCCCATCAGGCCCGATTTGGACCCGCCGTATACCAGCGCGTGCCCGTTGGAGCCAATCCAGTTGCCCAGCTCTTGCACCGCAGGCAGAAATGCTGGGTCGTTACCAACGCTGGCGCCCAGGTATACCGTGATATTCATATTCAGTCCCCCTCGTCATGACGCGCAGCGCCCGTTCTAGCGTTGGCGTCGGCGATATTCGCGCACACGGCGCGACAGGTCGGCGAGCTCGTCACGATCGAGCTCTTCCAAATGCTCCAGATCGTCCATAAAGCGCGCCATGGTGTCCTTTTGGCGCAGCTTGATGAGCGTATTGCAGTAGTTCACCGCCACACCCGTGAGCATGGCAATGTAGAAGATGCTGATGACGCTCAGGACGACGGTAATAGCACGGGCGACCGGCGTTTCGGCCGGGATATCGCCAAAGCCGATGGTCGAGACGGTCTCAAAGCTAAACCAGAGACCATCGCCAAACGTAAGGGTCGTGGGCTCGGACAGCCAGACGGCCGTCGAGCACAGCAAGTAAAAGACGAGGAATAGCTCCGTAATGCGCACGAAGCCCGCCTGGCGTAACACGTCAGCAAGCGTCCTGAGCTTTTTCATCGCGACCCTTTCCACGGACAACCAATCACGTTCGCTCGGTATTGTCCCACGCCTCCCCCGCAAACGGAACTAGTCATCGGGGACGTTCTTAAATGACTAGTCAAACAAGAACGTCCCCGATGACTAGTCGTTTAAGAACGTCCATTACAGTCGAAATTGTCAGCCCGGGACCGTCTCGGGCTACGATTGAGGCGCGCCCAGAACGGGCCGCCGACCGGGCGCCCGCGCA
>JAGZFB010000014.1:0-48661 GCA_018368055.1 Collinsella sp.
GAGCGGATCAAGAAGTCCCTCGGGTGGCTGAGCCCGATGGAGTACCGCAGGAAGCTTGGATACGCCTAGGCGCGGTCCAAGAAATCGTCCGCACCCCCATAAGCCTAAATCCAGGAACTATTTCACCGCAACTTAGGAGGGGATGGGGCTGAGGGGCGGGCGATGCCGTTGTCTGTCGGTTAGCTGCGGGGGCGGTGGCGGAGCTTGTCGATGGCGGCGTCGGTGCTGTGACTGCGGCCGTCGGTGCTGCGGTCGCGGACTTCGGCTGCGGTTTGGCGCTTGCGGCGGTAATCGATCATGCCTTGGATGATGGGCTTGCCAAAGCTCACGACATCATCGTTGTAGATGGCGGTTCGGGCTGCGAGGAGGCAGTCGGTAAAGTCCATATGGGTCTTGCCAAAGAGTTTGATGGCAAGGGCGACAACGGTGGGCTCGTCGACCATGACGTCATCGAGCAGCCTTCTCATGGCCGTAGCAATCTCAGCGCGGGGAACCTTATAGACGTCGCGCAGCGTGACCACGACGCGCGTGATGATCTCGGGGTAGACGCGAGCGGTGCGCGTGGCGATGACCTTGGCGGCGCGCGGTGACAGAACTTCGTCGTCGTCAAGCAGGTAGCGTAGGATGACGGTCTCGTCGATGATGGTGCTACTCATGGATATCTACTTCCTCGGGACCCAAAATCGAATCGTCGCTTTCCGTGACAAGGTATTCAATCCAGGCATTGCGCTCCTCGGAGCGGCGATTGGGGTCCCCATATGCTTTGAGCGATCCATAGGCGGCGGTGCCGTCCTTTGAGCGTACGGCGACCGTCTGAAAGGGGAGCTTGCGCATCAAAATGCTTTGCGCGACAAAAAGACGGACAGCCTCGGCGAGCGATGTGCCCATGGCGTCGTAGAGACGCTCGGCATGCTGCTTGTCTTCCTCGCGAATGCGCACCTGCAGGATGGCTCGTTTTTGCGTCGATGACATCACTGCCCTCCCTTAGCTAGCGTGCAATATAGTCGATCAAATGCGGTATATAACGACATCTTAAAATCTTATAACGATTACTTTATTTCACTCAAGTAAATTACCATTAACACGAATACAAACGTATTACATCCAAAATGAGAGCGCGTAAAAATCTCTGGGGCGTACGCATGTAATACACTCACCTTTATAGCTTCTAGAGAATAATTCCAACCTGCCAAAACCCCTGCAATACACCCGTATTGCAGGGCCTAAGCTCAAGTTTGCCACCTGCAACTGCGTATATTTGACCTGTATATCGTTGGAGAAATTCTACCGAGTGCCTGTTTCGCCGCATGCGCTCGATGCGTCGATGCCGGACCACGGGCGGTCCGGAACAACGTCGACAGGGTCTCTCCGGCATGGGATTCAGGAGGGAGTGAACAACATGGGCAATAAACGAGTCGTAGCCGATTCCTCACGCTGCATTGGGTGCCAAACCTGTATGGCGGCGTGCATCGAGGCACACGATATTCCCGGCAACATCGCCGCACCGCGCCTGCGCGTAACGCGCACCTACGAGATTTCCGCGCCGGTGGCATGTCACCACTGCGAGGACGCTCCGTGCGCCAAGGCCTGCCCCACGGGTGCTTTGTTCTTTGATCCAAAGAACCATCGCATCGGCGTCAACGAGGACAACTGCATCGGCTGCAAGAGCTGCGTTATGGCATGCCCCTTTGGCGCCGTGAGCGTGGCGACCACGCAGGTCCCCGTCTTGATGGGCGACGTTCGCGTGGGTTCGCAGACTAAGAGCTTCGTGCTTAAGTGCGACCTGTGCGTGGACCGTCCCGGCGGCCCGGCGTGCGCCGAGGCGTGCCCGACCAAGGGCCTCACCCTGGTAGACGAGGAGCGTCTGGCAGAACTGACTGCCGAACGTGCCCGCGCCACCATCGAAAACGAGGCGTAAGCGGACGGCCAAACAGGCCCAATGATTGTCAAATACGTACCGAGTATTCGGTAGCAGAGAAAGGAAGGAGGGTGTCATGGAGAAGCATAAAGTGATCTGCCCGTACTGCGGCGCCGGTTGCCAGTTTAACCTCTTGGTCCAAAACGGCCAGGTCGTGGGTACCGAACCGCTCAACGGCATCACCAATCAGGGCGAGCTGTGCCTTAAGGGTATGAGCGGCTACGACTTCATCAACGACACCAAGATCTTGACTCCTCGCGTACTGCACCCGATGATCCGCCGCACTAAGGGCGCGGATCTTGAGCGCGTAAGCTGGGACGAGGCACTGGATTTCACCGCATCTAAGATGCAGGCCATAATTGACGAATATGGTCCTAACGCTGTCATGACCACCGGCTCTTCGCGAGGCGGCGGCAATGAGGCGAACTACGTCATGCAGAAGTTTACGCGTGCGTGCATCGGCACCCACAGCGTAGACAACTGCGCCCGTACTTGACACGGCCCTACTGTCCTCGGTCTGATGGACACGGTTGGTTCAGGTTGCATGTCATGCTCCATCCCCGGTATGGAGGATGCGGGCTGCATTTTCCTCTTCGGCTATAACCCTGCCGATTCGCACCCCATCGTCGCAAGGCGTATCGTGCGAGCCAAAGAAAAGGGTTGCAAGATCATCGTCGCCGACCCGCGCCATATCGAAACCGCGCGTATCGCCGATCTCTACCTTCCGATCAAGAACGGTTGCAATGTCGCGTTCCTCAACGCCTTTGCCAACTGCTTGGTCAACGATGGCCTCTACGACAAGGAATTCGTCGCCGAGCACACGAACGGCTTTGACGAGTGGTGGGAGACCATCAAGAACTACACTCCCGAATCCGTACAGGACATCACGGGTGTCGAGCCCGCGTTGATCCACCAAGCTGCCGAGATGTACGCCACGGCGAAGCCCTCCGCCATCATTGGCTGGGGCATGGGCGTATGCCAGCAGAAGCAGAACCTGAAGACGGTGCACACCATCGCCTCCATCGCCTGCGTTGCCGGCCAGATCGGCAAACCCAATTCCGGCCTCGCGCCCGTGCGTGGTCAGAACAACGTCCAGGGCTCCTGCGATATGGGCATGCTGCCTAACCTGTACCCTGGCTACCAGAAAGTCACCGACCCCGCCGTGCGCGCCAAGTTTGCAAAGGCTTGGGGCGTGCCCGAGGAAAAGCTCCCGCTCGAGGAGGGCTACAAGCTCACCGACCTGGGCCACCTGGTCGACGAGGGCAAGGTGCACTGCTTCTACAACTACGGCGAGGACCCGGTGCAGACCGAGCCCGATTCGGCCGGTATGCGCAAGACGCTCTCCGAGCTGGATCTGTTCATTTGCCAGGACATCTTTATGACGCAGACGACCATGCTCGCCGACGTCATCCTGCCCGCTACCTCTTGGGGCGAGCACGAGGGTGTCTTTACCGCATCCGACCGTAGCTTCCAGCACTTTGACGCGGCTGTTCCGCCCAAGGGCGAGTGCCGTCACGACTGGGAGATCTTCGCGGACCTGTCTACGCGCATGGGATACCCCATGCACTACGACAACACCGAGCAGATCTGGAACGAGTGCATCAGCCTGTGCCCCAACTTTGTGGGCGCGACCTACGAGAAGATGGCTCCCGAGGGCGGTTACGCCCAGTGGCCGGTCAAGAGCACCGATGTGAACGACCACGGTACGCCCGACATGTTCGCTGGTGGCAAGTTCACCACCAAGGACGGCCGCGCCAACCTGATGGCGCACGACTGGGAGGCGCCCTCCGAGCTTCCCGACGATGAGTACCCGCTCATTCTGTGCACCGTCCGCGAGGTCGGTCACTACAGCTGCCGCTCGATGACCGGCAACTGCAAGACGCTGGCGCTGCTCGCCGACGAGCCCGGCTTTGTCCGCATGAATCCCGCGGACGCCCAGGCGCGCGGCATCAAGAACGGCGACATCGTCTCGATTCATAGCCGCCGCGGCCAGGTATACAGCCGCGCCGACGTGAGCGATCGCATCAATAAGGGCACGGTCTACATGACCTACCAGTGGTGGATCGGCAAGTGCAACGAGCTGACCATTCACAAGGTCGACCCGGTCTCGCATACGCCCGAGGACAAGTTCTCCGCCTGCCAGGTCGACGCCATTGCCGACCAGGTTTGGGCAGAGGGCGAGGTAGAGCGTCAGTACACCGAGCTCAAGCAGGCTCTGGTGGACGCCGCTGCTCCCCAGGACGTTGAGCCTGGCGCCGCCAAGTTCGACGACGAGACGCACGTGAACCAAATCGTGTAGTCCCGTTCTCGTTGGCTTTTTGGGCCGGGCGTCCCGTACGTTCGGGAGCCCGGCCCGTTATTTTGAAAGGAAGTGGGGATGAACCGCTTCATCGACATCAACCCGGAGAGGTGCATCGGCTGCGGAACATGCCAGTCCGCCTGTGCCGACGCCCACCGGATGCAGGGTCTTCAGGATACGCCGCGCCTGGCGCTCGTGAAGACCGGCGGTATTTCGGCCGCCCTTGCCTGCCACCATTGCGAGGGTGCTCCCTGCGCCGAGGTTTGCCCGGTGAATGCCATCGAGCACGATGGCGATCGCATCCACGTCAAGGAGCAGGAGTGCATCGGGTGCAGGCTGTGCGCCATCGCGTGCCCCTTCGGAGCCATCCATCCCGATGGCACGTCTATCGCCGGTGTCGCAGGCATGTGCGACCCGACGCCTTCGTATCCTAAGTCCCTGAGCAGCCTGCTTACGTGGGCTCCTGGCCAGTACACCTGCGCCGTCAAGTGCGACCTGTGTGCCTTCGATCCGGACGGCCCGCATTGTGTGGCGGCGTGCCCCACCAAGGCGCTGACCGTCATGGGCGGCGCGGCCGATCGCGAGCTCGACGAGGCCAAGCGCCTGCGCTCGATCGAAAACGGTCCAGTCGTCGACGTTACCGCTGTGGCCCAGGGCCTGTCCGAGAAAGCAGAAGGGAGCGTAAACAATGGATAGCATGACGCTGTTTATCGCATCGCTTGCCGTCTCGTGCATCGGTGCGCTCGCCTCGGTTCTGCTGATCAAGGCCGATAACGCCGCCAAGACCGCCGGCTGCCTGATCGGCGCCGTCGCGGCCGTGCTGTCGTTCATCGCGGGCCTCGAGGCCGTGCTTGGCGACGTTTCGTCCCTCAACACGGTCTTCTTTTTCCCGTTCGCCCGTCTCGAGCTCTTGCTCAACGGCCTTGCGGGCCTGATCGTGGTCCTCATCTCAATCCTCGCCTTTGCGGGCTTCATCTACGGTCTGTCCTACTTCGATGAGTACCCGGGCAAGGTCGGTCGCGCCGGTTTCTTCATGAACACCTTCGTCGCCTCGATGATGCTCGTCATCACCGCCGACAACGTGTTCTGGTTCCTGGTCGCCTTTGAGCTCATGTCCCTTACGAGCTACTTCCTTGTCGTTATCGAGGAGAACAAGAACTCCATTAGGGGCGGTTGGCTCTACTTCGTCATCGCGCACGTGGGCTTTGTCCTTATCATGGCGAGCTTCCTGCTCATGACCAACGGCGTGGGCGGTTCCTTCAGCTTCAGTGATTTCCGTACGCATGACTTTGGACCCGCCGTCTCCTCCGCGTGCTTCGTCCTCGCGTTCTTCGGATTCGGCGCAAAGGCCGGTATCATCCCGCTGCACTCCTGGCTGCCCCAGGCGCACCCCGAGGCGCCGTCCAACGTGTCCGCCCTCATGTCCGGCGGCATGATCAAGATCGGCATCCTGGGAATCCTCAAGGTCGGTCTCGACCTGCTCGCGGGTTCGGGCGTCCAGCTCTGGTGGGGCCTCATGGTCCTGGTCTTCGGATCCATCTCGTCGGTCCTGGGCGTCGTCTACGCCCTCCACGAGCACGACATTAAGCGCCTGCTGGCCTACCACTCCGTCGAGAACATCGGCATCATCTTGCTCGGTGTCGGCGCGTCCATGACGGCGCACGCCCTGGGCAACGACGTCATCGCGACGATCGCGCTCATGGCCGCCCTCTACCACACGCTCAACCACGCCATGTTCAAGGGCGAGCTGTTCCTCGGCGCGGGCTCCCTGCTCTATGCCACGGGTACGCGCAACATGGAGAAGATGGGTGGCCTGTTCCGCCGTATGCCGGTCACGGCCGTCTGCTTCCTCATCGGTGCCCTTGCCATCTCGGCTATCCCGCCGCTCAACGGCTTCGTTTCCGAGTGGTTCACCTACCAGTCCCTGTTCAACATCTCGACGCTCTCCGACCCGGTCGTCATGGTGTTCGCCGTCGCCTCCGCGGCCGCCCTCGCCATCACCGGTGCCCTGGCCGTCACGTGCTTCGTGAAGGCCTACGGCGTCTCGTTCGCGAGCAGCCCTCGTTCCCAGGAGGCCGCGAACGCCAAGGAGTCCCCGGCTCCGATGTTGTTCTCGCAGATGCTCCTCGCGGCCATCTGCGTGGTGCTGGGAATCGGCTCTCCCGTCATCGCCCCGGTTCTGGGCGACGTCGCCCAGAGCGTGCTTGCCGGCTCTGCCATCACAGCCACCTCGGGCGTGTCTCTGGTGAACGAGATTTCCGGTGCCGCCACCTCCACCCCCGCGATCGCCATCGCGCTCGTGGTCCTCACCGGCCTCGCGTTCGTGTTGAGGTCCTGCCTCGGCACCAAGGCCCCCGCTAAGAAGACCGACCCTTGGGCGTGCGGCTACGAGCCCAACGAGCACATGCCCGTCGTCGCCACGAGCTTCGCGTCAGACGTAGAGCTCTTCATGGGCCCGCTCTACACCCTGCGCGAGGTATGCACCAAGATCTGCTGGTCCATCGCGCACGTGTTCCAGAAGCTCACCGGTGTCGCCCAGGGCGTTGAGCCCCTGCCCGACCGCTTCCTGGTCGATGCACCGAGCGAGGGTGCCGATAAGCTGGCCGGCCTCGCCTCCAAGATCGAGGGCGGCAACTACTCCGTATACATCTGCTACATCGTCGCGGCGCTCGTGGTCTTCCTCGTGCTCGCCGTGGTCATGGTCTAGAGAGGGGAGAGGATATTATGAACATCGTTCTTGCGATAGCGCAGGGCCTCGTGGTCATGCTGGTCGCGCCCTTCTTCTCCGGCCTCGCCCGTGTGATTCGCGCGAAGATGCACAATCGCCGCGGTCCGTCCATCCTTCAGGATTACCGGGACCTCGCGAAGCTCATGGCGCGTCCCGAGTCCGTGAGTTCCGACTCGAGCTTCGTGCTGCGCATCATGCCGCCGCTGTTCCTCGCGGTGTCGTTCATGCTCGCCATGGGCCTGCCCATGTTCACGCTCGAGAGCCCCATGCCCGTCTTTGGTGACGCCATCACCATCATGTACGCGCTCGCGCTGCCCCGCTTCTTCTTCGCGCTGTCCGGCGTGGATTCCTCCAACGCCTACGCGGGCTTCGGCGGTATCCGCGAGCTCCTCATGAGCGTGCTCATCGAGCCGTCCATGCTCATCGCGCTGTTTACCGTCGCCATCGTGTGCGGCTCCACGGACATTGCGACCATGGGTCAGCACATCGTTACGGGCAACGTCTCGAGCGTCGTCGCCGTCATCCTCGCCGGCGTCGCCTTCGCGGCCGCCTGCTATATGGAGCTCGGCAAGCTTCCGTTCGATCAGGCCGAAGCCGAGCAGGAGCTCCAGGAGGGCCCGCTCGCCGAGCTCTCCGGCCCGTCCCTGGCCATGATGAAGCTCGCCATGGGCATGAAGCAGGTCGTGGTCGTCGCTTGGTTCACCTCCATCTTCATCCCCTGGGGAGAGCCCGCGACCATCGGCGTCACCGCTCTCGTGGGCGCCGTCGTCTTCCTTGTCAAGTGCCTGGTCGATTTCGTTGTCTGCGGCGTGCTCGAGAACTCCGTTTCCCGTTCGCGCTTCAAGGTGCTCGGTAACCAGACCTGGGCCGTCGTCGGCATCGCGGTCCTCGCGTTCGTCTTCGTCGTCG
This sequence comes from Collinsella sp., assembly GCA_018368055.1. Lineage (GTDB taxonomy): Bacteria > Actinomycetota > Coriobacteriia > Coriobacteriales > Coriobacteriaceae > Collinsella. The sequence goes on from JAGZFB010000014.1 coordinate 7,855, forward strand.
TAGGCGTGTAGGGAGAAGGGAGAAACTATGTCAATCGAATCGAGCTTGTCCCTCTTTGCCATGGTGGCGATCGCCGTCCCCATGCTGGGCTCCCTGCTCATCGTCATGCTGCCGCGTCCCTACGCTAAATGGATCTGCGCCTTTGCCGGCGGCATCGCCACGGTCGCTTCCGTTGGCTTGGCCGCGACGTTTGCCGGAAACGGCATGAACGCGGTCGATGTAACCTGGGCGAGTATGGGCCAGACCTTGGTCATGGGCTTCATATTCGACCGGATGAGCACGCTGCTCGCACCCGCGTTCGTCGCTATCGGCCTGCTCGTCGTCATCTATTCGTTCCCGTACATGAGCGATAAGAACAAGGAGCATCCCGACGCGCCCCGTCGCCGCTTCTACGTGTACTTCTCCACGTTCATCGGCGCCATGGCCGGTCTCGCCTACAGCTCCACCATCGTCGGCCAGCTCGTTTTCTTCGAGATCACCGGCGTGTGCTCCTGGGGCCTCATCAGCTACTACATGACGCCCACGGCCAAGAAGGCCGGTATGAAGGCGCTCATCATCACCCATATCGGCGCTCTGGGACTCTACATCGGCGCGGCCTTCCTGTTCGCCGGAACCGGCACGTTCGCGCTGAGCGCGATCTCCCAGCTCGATTCCGGTATGAAGACCGTCGTGCTGCTGCTCATCCTGTTCGCCGCTTGGGCCAAGTCCGCCCAGTTCCCGCTCTACATGTGGCTGCCCTCCGCAATGGAGGCCCCCACGCCCGTTTCCGCCTACCTCCATGGCGCGTCCATGGTGAAGGTCGGCGTGTGCGTGTTCGCCCGCGCTCTTGCGAGTGCCGGCGATATCCCCGAGATCGTCGGTTGGGTCGCCATCATCGACGCCGTCGTGACCATGCTCTTCGGCTTCCTCATGTACCTGCCCCAGAAGGATATGAAGCGCCTGCTCGCCTTCTCGACGATCGCGCAGCTCGCCTACGTGTTCTTCGGCCTGGGCCTCTCCGTGTTCGGAAGCCAGATGGCGTTCAACGGCGCCGTCGAGCACATCTTCAACCACGCGTTCACCAAGACCCTGTTCTTCCTCATCGCCGGCTCCCTCAGCTTCACGCTGGGAACCCGTATGTTGCCCAAGATCCAGGGCCTCATGAAGAAGTACCCGGTCACGGGCGTGGGCTTCGCGGTCGCCGCGACCGCTATCGCCGGCGTGCCCCCCATGAGCACGTTCTTCTCCAAGTTCCAGATTATTTCCGGTGGCTTCGCGGTTGGTGCTTCCAACACGGTCATCTTCGTCCTCGTGTGCGTCATGGTCGTCGAGACCGTCGCCACCTTCGCATGGTTCCTGCGTTGGATGGGTAAGGTCCTGCCCGGTGAGCCGAGCGAGACCGTGGCCGCCGGCCAGCCCCTTCCGCGCGCCATGGCGTTCGTGTTCGTCGTCCTCATGATCATGGTCGTCGCCGCCGGTCCTCTGTCCTCTAGTTGGATGGGTTAGGAGGTAGGACATGGGTTATTCGTTAGTCAATATCCTGGGCGGTCTTCTGATCGTGACCTCCACCATGGTGGTCGTCTCGAAGACCATCCCGTCCGCCATTAAGTGGTACGCGATCCAGTCGGTTGTCCTGGTGGGCGTGCTGCTCACTCTGGGCCTCACCACCGGTGCCACCGAGCTTCTCATGTGGGCCGCGTCGGCCTTCGTCACCAAGGTGATCCTCGTTCCGTTCATTCTCAACCGTGCCTACAAAAAGATGGGTTCGCCTGCCGATAGCACGCTGACCTCCTCCATCAAGCCGGCCTGGACCATCATCCTCACCGGTCTGGAGGTGGCTATCTGCTTCGCGGTGGTCACGCGCCTGAGCCTGCCCACCGCTGAGGTGGCTACTCCGGCCCTCGCCATCAGCTTCGCGCACTTCTTCGTCGGCCTCACGTGCATCATCTCCCAGCGCAACATCCTCAAGCAAATCTTCGGGTACTGCCTTATGGAGAACGGTAGCCACGTGACGCTCGCCCTGCTCGCGCCCACGGCCCCCGAGATCATCGAGATCGGCATCGCAACCGACGCCATTTTCGCCGTCATCATCATGTCCGCCGTCGTCGTGAGGATCTGGAACGACACCAAGTCGCTCGACTCCCACGACCTGACCGAATTGAAGGGGTAGGCCATGGATGTTTCAATGCTGACGGTCGCCCTGCTCGCTTGTCCCCTCGTGTTCTCCCTGATTATGGCTGCGCTCCCCAAGACGACGTCCTACAGCGTCTTTGCGGGGCTCAACACCATCTCCGTCGCGGCGACCCTCGTCCTTTCGGTCGTCACCGCGGGAACCATGCTCTCGAGCGGGCAGAATATCGACGCTTTGGGCCTGTGGCTCCATCTCGATTCGCTCTCGTCAATCTTCGTCCTTCTGGTAGGCATCATCGGGTTCATCACCGGCGTGTACTCCATCTCCTATATCAAGATCGATATCGAGGAGAAGACCATGCCGGCCGAGCGCACCAAGCAGTACTACGCGCTGTTTAGCCTGTTCGTTTTCACGATGCTGCTCGCCTGCCTGTCCAACAACATCATCCTCACCTGGGCGGCGGTCGAGGCCACCACGTTGTCGACCGTGTTCCTCGTGGGCATCTACAAGAACAAGCAGGCGCTCGAGGCGTCTTGGAAGTACGCGATGGTCTGCACCGCCGGCGTGGCCTTCGGCCTGTTCGGCACGCTGCTCATCTACGCGAACGCCGCCGATATCATGCCCAACGCGCATGAGGCAGCCTTCCTCACCTCCATCATGCCCTACGCCGACCAGTTCGACCCGATGCTCGTGCGCCTCGCGTTCGCGTTCATCGTCATCGGCTTCGGCACCAAGGCGGGCCTGTTCCCCATGCACACTTGGCTGCCCGACGCGCACTCCCAGGCTCCGAGCCCGGTCTCCGCGCTGCTCTCGGGCGTGCTGCTCAAGTGCGCCATGCTGGTGATCATCCGCTTCTACTCCCTGTCCATCATCACGGTGGGCGACACCTATCCGCGTACGCTCCTGCTCATCCTGGGCACGCTGTCCATCCTGGTGGCCGCCCTGTGCATCTTTAAGCAGGACGATATCAAGCGCCGCTTCGCGTACTCCTCCGTCGACAACGTCGGCGTGGTCGCGCTGTGCCTGGGTATCGGTGGTCCGCTCGGTATCGCCGCCTGCCTGCTGCACTGCATCTTCCACGGTTTCACGAAGGCGCTCGCCTTCTGCATGGCCGGTAACATCCAGCACATCTACCACACCCGCGACCTGAACAAGATCAAGGGCGTCGTCGAGATCGCTCCCGTCACGGCAGCGCTCACCATCATCGCCCTGCTCGCGCTCGCCGCCTTCCCGCCGTTCGCCCTGTTCATCTCCGAGTTCCTCACCTTCGTGGCCGGCGTCCAGTCCGGTCCCATCTGGGTGGTCGTGCTCGTGGCCATTGGCCTCACCGGCGTGTACTTTGCCCTTACCGGCATCGCGCTCAAGTCCATCTTCGGCAAGGCGCCCGAGGGCATGAAGCGCCACGAGGTGCCCGCCCTCATGATCATCCCCGAGATCGCCCTCGCGATCGTGGTCATGTGGTTCGGTATCGCCACCCCGGTCGCCATCACGAGCGGCGTCGAGGATGCAACGTCCGTCGTTTTGAACCAGAGCGTCGAAGAGCTCCACGAGGCTCCTCTCTACCGCATGGTGTTCAGTTCCCAGACCAAGACAAGCGAGGTGAATTAGCACCATGGCAGAACCTGAAAAGAAGGACTACGCTCGTCGTTGCGAAAGCCACGTCGAGGCCCTGCGCGCCGCAGTGCCGGGCGCTATCGAGAAGGTTGAGTGGCAGTGCGAGGACCAGCTGACGATCACCGTCAAGCTGGACCGTCTGCCCGAGGCCGTCCACTACCTGTACTACGAGCGCTACGGCTGGATTCCCGTGATTGTCGGCAACGACGAGCGCAGCCTGTGCGGTCGCTACGCCGTGTACTACGTCATTTCCATGGAGGGCGAGGACCCCGGCTGGGTGACCGTCCGCGCCGAGGTCGACCCCGCCAAGATGACGTTCCCGTCCGTGACCCCGTTCGTCCCCGCCTGCGTGTGGGGCGAGCGCGAGCTGCGCGATATGTTCGGCCTGATTCCCGAGGGTCTGCCCGATCGCCGTCGCCTGGTGCTTCCCGACGATTGGCCCAGTGGGCTGTACCCGTTGCGCAAGGATTCGATGGATTACCGTTTCCGCCCCGCCCCCGCGAGCGACATGGAAAACTACGAATTCCTGGCCGACACCAAGGGCAAGGAGACCACGCTCGTCCCCATGGGACCGCTGCACATCACCTCCGACGAGCCCGGCCACTTCCGCCTGTTCGTCGAGGGCGAGACGATCGTGGACGCTGACTACCGTCTGTTCTACGTGCACCGCGGTATGGAGAAGGTCGCCGAGACGCGCCTGAACTATGACGCCGTGACGTTCCTCGCCGACCGCATCTGCGGCATCTGCGGCTGCGCCCACTCGGTGGCCTACGCCGAGGCCGTCGAGCGCGCTCAGGGCATCCATGTCCCGCCGCGCGCCCAGTACATCCGCGCTATCATGCTCGAGGTCGAGCGCCTGCACTCGCATCTGCTCAACATTGGCCTGGCGTCGCACTACACCGGCTTCGACTCCGGCTTCCAGCAGTTCTTCCGCGTCCGCGAGAAGTCCATGGACCTGGCCGAGAAACTCTCCGGTCACCGCAAGACCTACGGCCTCAACGTGATCGGCGGCGTGCGTCGCGACATTTTGGCCGAGCAGAAGCTCTCCACGCTCACGACCATTCACCAGCTGCGCTCCGAGGTTCAGGAACTCGTCGACGTCTTGCTCTCCACGCCCAACTTTATCGAGCGTACGAGCGGTATCGGCATTCTAGACCGCAAGATCGCACGCGACTTCTCGCCGGTCGGCCCGCTCATGCGTGGCTCGGGCTATGCCCGCGACGTGCGCTTTGACCATCCCTTCGACGGCTACGCCGATCCGGACGTCCAAAAGATGCATGCCGCCACGGCAGACACCTGCGATGCCTTCGGCCGTACCGCCGTTCGCATCCAGGAGGTCTACGATTCGATCGACATGATCGAGACCATGCTCGAGAACTGCCCGTCGGGCCCCATCCTCACCACGGATTGGGAGTACACCCCGCACAAGTACGCCATCGGCGCCACCGAGGCGCCGCGCGGCGAGGACGTGCACTGGGCCATGCTCGGCAACAACCAGAAGTGCTACCGCTGGCGCGCCAAGGCCGCCACGTACAGCAACTGGCCGGTCCTGCGCTACATGTTCCGCGGCAACACCGTGGGCGACGCTGCGCTGATCGTCGGTTCGCTCGACCCGTGCTACTCCTGCACCGACCGCGTGACGGTGACCGATGTCGCCGCCAAGCGCGACCACGTGCTCGACAAGGAGCAGTTCGAAAACGTCTGGCGCGACAAGTCGCCGCTTGCGGGCGAGGGCACCATGGCCGCCCCGCTCGATGAGGAGGCGCTCTAATATGCTGAAGCTTTGGAAGGTTAACGCCAAGGCCGGCGACGCGACGGTCAAGTACCCGTTTGCGCCGTTCCCCACCAACAAGGACATGCGCGGCAAGCCCGAGCACAATGCCGAGCTCTGCATCGCCTGCGGTGCCTGCGGCGTGGCGTGCCCGGCCGATGCCATTCGCATGGACACCGACCTTGCGGCCGACACCATCACCTGGTCGATCGACTACGGCCGCTGCATCTTTTGCGGCCGCTGCGAGGAAGCCTGCCCCATGGAGGCCATCAAGCTCACCGAGGAGTTTGAGCTGGCCGTCATGAGCAAGGACGACCTCACCAGCAAGAGCGTCTACACGCTCGAGCACTGCTCGCGCTGCGGCAAGCCGTTCGCCCCGCACAAGGAGATCGACTACGCTAAGCGCCTGCTGCAAAAGGCCGGCGGCATGGAGGCCGAGCAGGCCGCCCGTACCGTCGGTATGTGCCAGGAGTGCAAGCGCGAGCTCGACGCCCTGCGCGCCGCCTCGGCCGTAAAGACCGGCAACGCGCACGGCATGGCTGCCAACGAGACGCTTGCGTCCGGTGAGCCCCAGGGCCCCGGCATGGAGTATCTGGGCGGCCACGGTGTGAACCCGGAGTATATCGACCGCGAGCTTAACCCCGATGCGCCCGAGATTCCCGCCGGTCCGGCGCCGGTCGAGGGCATCATCATGGATTTTGAAACGAAGGAGGAGTAACCATGGCCGAACCCACGCTTTTGCCCGAGCGGCTTCAGTACCGCCCGACCAAGATCGAGCTCGACGAGAGCATCGAGAAGGCCAAGGCGACCCTTCTTAAGAAGATCAAGCGCTCGGTGTACGTCTACCGCGTTGACTGCGGCGGCTGCAACGGCTGCGAAATCGAGATCTTCGGTTCCATCACGCCCGTCTTCGACGTCGAGCGCTTTGGCATCAAGGTCGTGCCTTCGCCCCGTCACGCCGATGTGCTGCTGTACACCGGTGCCGTGACGCGTGCCATGCACATGCCGGCCCTGCGCGCCTTTGAGGCCGCACCCGATCCCAAGATCGTGGTGTCCTATGGCGCGTGCGGCTGCACCGGCGGCATCTTCTACGACAACTACTGCGTCTGGGGCGGCACGGATAAGATTCTGCCGGTCGATGTCTACATCCCCGGCTGCCCGCCCAGCCCCGCGCAGACCGTCTACGGCTTTGCCATGGCGCTCGGTCTGCTGGACCAAAAGCTCCATGCCGAGACCACGGTGGAGGCCGCCGGCGAGCAGGCCGATATCCTGCACCCCGGCGTGCCGTACAAGCTGCGCGTTGCCATCGAGCGCGAGGCTCGCGCCATGAGCGGCTACCGTTACGGCCGCGACCTGGCCAACGAGTTTATGGATACGCTCGAGGGCGCGCCCAAGGGTGATATCCGAGGTGCCATGGCGCTGCTCATCGACAAGCAGGACGATCCGCGCCGCGTCGAGGTGTACTCGGCGCTGCAGGATCTGGTGCTGGCCGGAGGTCACTAGATGGAGCTCACGGACCGCTCTGGTTACTTTGCGGGCCCCGGTATGCTCGGCGGCTCCTTTGGCGATGCCTCGCGCGCAAGCGACGAGGCCGCCGAGGGCGTCGCCGACCCCTGTCTGGGCCACGCACCCGACCAGGTGGTCTTCTACGAGCTCACGCGTAAGTTTGTGGAGACCGAGGAAGACGTTCCCCAGGAGGCCTGCGACGTGCTGTACTACACGCTCGCCGTGGGCCACCACACCGGCGTGCTCGATTGCTTTGAGCCGCGCCTGTCGGTGCCGGTGGATGTCTTCTATTCGCTCGTCGATGCGCTGCCGGAGGGGGAGGCCAAGACCAAGTTCGAGGCCATCCGCTCCTTTGGCGAGTGCCAGCTCGACAAGGCGGCGGTGCCGTCGCTGCTCGAGGCCTGCGACACGCTGCTCGACGAGCGCGGTTTTCGCGGCTCGGCCAAGGCTGGCATCTCGGTGTTCGACGACGACTTTGGCCTGCATGCCCAGCAGGTCGCGTTTCTGATGAAGTTCCGCGATCTGGTTGAGCGCGTGCGCGATGTGTCGGGCGTGTACCTGACGGGAAGGTTGCAGTAATGGGTCGCGTTGTGGATGGACGCGTGAACGGCGCCCCGTTTGCGGGTATCGTGCTCACGGCGGGAAGCGTGCTGCGTGCCGACGATGCCGCCGGCCCCGTGCTCTCCAAAAAGATGGAGGACGCGCCCATTGCCGGTTGGTACACCATCGACGGTGGCCAAACGCCCGAGGACGACATCATCGAGGTCAAGCGCGAGCGTCCGCCTCGCCTGGTCTTGGTCGATGCCGCCGACATGGCGCTGCCCGTCGGGTCTATCCGCCTGCTCGATAAGCGCGATGTGGCCCGCAAGTCGATGTTCACCACGCATTCGCTCCCTTTGTCGATTCTGATCGAGGAAATTGAGCAATCGTGCGAAGATATCGTCTTCATAGGGATTCAGCCGGGCGATACGGAGTTCTACAACCCCATGTCCCCGGAGGTCTTTGACGCCGTCGACGCCGTGTACGACGCCGTGGCCGCCAACGACTTTTCCCACTTTGTCCGCTTGGGACAAGAGCAATAGGAGCGCTTGTCCCTGCTGATTAGGAAAGAAGTGATTGACATGGCAGATTCCAAGGCGGAGTACCCCGCTCCCGATTGCCTGGCGCCCGCCGCGATCGAGGCCAAGACCGAGGCCGCCGGCGTGACCAAGGCTAACCTGCCGGTCGCAAAGGCCTTTGTTTTGGCGATGTTCGCCGGCGCGTTCATTGCCTTCGGCGGCCTGTTCTTTACCGTGTTCTTGAGCGATAGCACGCTGGGCTGGGGCGCCCAGCGCGTCGTGGGCGGCCTGTGCTTTTGCCTGGGCCTGGTGCTGGTGCTGGTGTGCGGCGCCGAACTGTTTACTGGCAATTCGCTTATGGTCTGCGCACTCAAGAGCAAAAAGATCACCCTGGTCCAGATGCTCAAGGCTTGGGTCGTCGTATGGGTCGGTAACTTTGTCGGTGCCCTGTTCATCGTCTTTTTGGTGTACATGGCCGGCATTTACAAGCTCAACGGCGAGGCGGTCGCCAATTCCATGGTGAGCGTCGCCGCCGGCAAGGTGACGATCGACTGGGTGACGATTTTCTTCCGCGGCATCCTGTGCAACATCTTTGTGTGCCTGGCCGTGTGGATCGGTACCGCCGGCAAGACCGTGGTCGATAAGGTTGTGGGCATTCTGCTGCCCATCGCCGCCTTTGTGGCCTGCGGTTTTGAGCACTGCGTCGCCAACATGTACTTTTTGCCCATGGGTGCTGTGATGCATGCATGCGGCTACGGTGCCGACGTCGCCGGCGCCGATGCGCTCAACGCTGCGGGCATTGCGTTTAACCTGTCCGCCGCCACGCTGGGCAACATCGTGGGCGGCGCGGTTCTGGTCGCGCTCGGCTACTGGTTTATCTACGCCAAGAAGTCCGAGGCGTAAGATACCGTCTGTTTGACGTTGGGCCTCCCGCGGGGCGTTGCCGTGCGGGAGGCTTTTTTGGCCTGGGGCTCGTTCCCGGGCTGTTGGCCTGTTGTGTTTGGCTTGTGAAAGGGGTAATCGAGATGGCATCTGCTGTGAAGCGTGACGGTCGCGCCGTGGTGACCACATGCGGGGGATGCTATGCCGATTGCGCCTTTGCGGCACGAGTTGAGGACGGTCGCGTGGCGGCCGAGTTGCCGGTGCCAGGGCATCCGTGCGCGGCGCGTGCCCTGTGTGCCCGCGGACGGCATCGCCTGACAATGCCGTTTGACGAGCGCGACCGCATTGTGCACCCCATGCGCCGACGAGCTGATGGCTCGGGGTTTGATGCGATTTCGTGGGACGAGGCGTTTGCTCAGATTGCCGAGTGCCTTTTGGGGATTGTTGACGGGCATGGTCCGCGCGCGCTGGGCATGACGCTCGGCGTGCCCTCGTTCGACCGTTACTGGGCGTATCGTTTTATGCATGCGCTGGGCTCGCCCAACGTATACGGTGCCGACGGTGCCTGCGAGGTAAGCAGACTTACCGGCTGGGAGCACAGTCTGGGCTACAGCCCCGCCTCCGACCTGGCGCATACCGATTGCATCATGTATCTGGGGCGCTCCATTGTCGATTCGTCGACGATGGGGGCCGTTGATGCGCTCAACGATGCCCGTCGACGTGGGGCTAAGATTATCGTGGTTGACCCCCGGCGCAGTGGCTCGGCTGCGCTTGCCGACCGCTGGCTGCGCGTACGTCCTGGATGCGATCTGGCGTTGCTGCTGGGTATCGCACATGTGCTGGTAGCCGAAGACCTGTACGATCACGAGTTCGTGGACCGCTACGCCACAAGCTTTGACGAGCTGGCGCAGGCGGCCAGTGCTTGGACACCCGAGTGGGCCGAATCGATGTGCGACGTGCCGGCCGCAGAGATTGTCGCCACGGCGCGCGATCTCGCTGCCGCCGCGCCTGCCGCTGTGGTGGATGCGGGTTTTCATGGTGGCATCGGCATCGCGTATGCCAATAGCACCCAGACCGCACGCGCTATCTGCTTGGTCGATGTGCTGCTGGGCTGTATTGGACATGCGGGTGGCGCGCTCAATCCGCCCACACCGCTTTCACTGGGCGACCTCGATCCCACTCGCTTTGCGACGCCGCCGGTGCCGCGCGAGCCCAAGCTGGGGTCCGAGCGCTATCCACTGGTCGATCCGGTGCGCGGACTGTGCACGACCATCGGTCAGTCGATTCTTGCCGGCGATTTGCGTGGGCTCATCGTCTATGCCAGTAACCCCGGTGCGGGCTATGGCAATGCACAGGCTTGGTTGGGTATTTTGCAGCAGCTCGACTTGCTTGTGACGATTGATATTCGTTGGTCCGAGACGGCGCGTGCTTCTGACTTCGTGCTGCCCGACGTGACGTATCTGGAGGCCGACCGCGGTGTGGGCACGGTCGTGGGCGTCAACGATTCGCGCGTGTTCTACCGCAACGCCGTGCTGCCCGTGCAGCATGACGGCACACGTCCCGGTCGGGAGATTTTTGCCGGTCTGGCGCAGGCGTGTGGCGTGGGCGAGTATTTCCAGTTTACGTCTGACGATCTGACGGCTGCCCAGGTGGCGCCTTTTGGGATCGATCTGGACGAGCTCAAGGAGCGCGGCTGGGCCGATACGGGCGTGGCGCTGCCGTCGCGCACGGGTGAGCCGGTGATTCCGCTTGCCGGCGGCAAAATTGCGCTGGCAAGCGACGTATGGGAACGAGTCGGCATGGGTCGTGTGCCCAACTGGATTGCGCCCATTGTGGAGCCCGGCCCGGGGATGTTTCGCCTCATTAGTGGCAACCGTCCCTTTGAGTCGCACACCTCGCGCAGGCTTGCGGCTCAAGGTGCCGCCGAGGCTGGATCGGACCTGGATGCCGTGCAGATGAATGCCGATGCTGCTGCGCACATGGGCATCGCCGACGGCGAGATCGTCGAGGTCGTGAGCGATATGGGCCGCGACCGCGTGCGCGTGGAGACGACGCCCTATCTGCATCCGGCGTGCATCTTCACGTCGGCCGCCCCCGGCGGGCGTTCGCTTGGCGCCGATGTCGGTGGCGCTCAAGCCTTGGGCGTGGGCCCGCTCGACCATACGCCGTTGCGTTGGGATCCGTTGACAGGTGCCGCGCTCACCCAGGAAAACGCCGTTCGCGTGGAAAAGATCACGGAGCACGTGGATAATAACGATTGATTGACTCAGCCGATCGAATTGGCTGATAGTTTGACGTTCGAACGATTGATTCACCTTTGGTTTTGAAAGGCCGCACATGAGCGATAGCCAGAACATGTCCGATGAGGTGCGCGCCCGTCTGCGTGCCATTCCTTCCGTCAACGAGCTGCTCACCGAGTGGCCGGTGGTGAAGGCGGCAGGGGAGACCTGCGACGCGGTGGTCCATGCCGCCGTCACGGCCGAGCTTGACGAGGAGCGCGCCGCCATTCGCGCCGGCGCCGCCCCGCGTTCCAAGCGTGACCTGGCTTCGGCTATCGAGTGGCGTGCGCACCGCTCCGCGCTGCCGAGCCTGCGCCCAGCGGTTAATGCCACGGGTGTGGTCATCCATACCAACTTGGGTCGCGCCCCGCTCGCGGAGTCGGCCGCCAAGGCCGTGGCCGAGGTCGCGCGCGGCTACAGCACGCTCGAGTACAGCGTGGACACCTGTTCGCGCGGTTCGCGCAAGGAGCACGCCGCGCAGCTGATCCGCTCACTCACCGGTGCCGAGGACGCGCTCGTGGTCAACAACAATGCCGCCGCGGTGCTGCTGGTGCTTGCCACCCATGCCGCGGGCAAAGAGGTTATCGTCAGCCGCGGCGAGCTTGTCGAGATTGGCGGCAGCTTCCGCATCCCCGATGTCATGGCGGCCTCGGGCGCCAAGCTCGTCGAGGTCGGCGCCACCAACCGCACGCACCTGGCAGATTATGAGCAAGCTATTACGCCCGATACGGCCATGATCCTCAAGGTTCATCCTTCCAATTATCGCATCGAGGGTTTTCACGAGGAAGTGGGCTCTCGGGAGCTCGCCGCACTGGCTCATAAGCACGGCCTGCTGTTCTATGAAGATCAGGGGTCGGGCGCGCTGTTGCCCGACGACATCTTGGTGCGCGGAGGCGAAGAAACCACGCCGGCTTCGGTTTCGGCAGGGCTCGATTTGGTGTCGTGCTCGGGCGATAAACTTCTCGGTGCAGCACAGGCGGGCATTATCATGGGCCGTCGTGACCTGGTTCAGGCCTGTGGGTCACATCCGCTTATGCGCGCCCTGCGCCCGGGCAAACTGGCCCTGTCGGCGCTCGAGGCCACGCTGCGTATCTACATGGATGGCGCCGATGTTGCCCATCGCGATATTCCGGTGCTCAGCATGCTTACGCTTCCGCAGACCCATTTGGAGCGACGTGCCCGCAAGCTGCGCGATCGTATGGTCGCCGGTCTCGACAAGGCCGGTTGCCTGTGCGCCGTTCAGGTGGAGATCGTCGAGGAGTCGTCGACTCCCGGCGGCGGTTCGCTGCCTACCGTCGAGCTGCCCACCATGTGCGTTGCCGTGCGTCTTGTCGATGAGCGTCTTTCCGTTGACGCACTCAAGCGCTCACTCGTCCAAGATTTCGACACGCCGGTCGTCACGCGCGCCTCGCACGATCGCATTTTGTTTGACGTCCGTACGCTCGTGGGCGACCGCGATATCGAGACGGCGGCGTCGACGCTTGCCGCATGCGTTGAGAAGGCGATTGCTCGATGAGTGAGGTTCAGGCGCTGGTGGAGTGTCCCGTTATCGTTGGCACGGCGGGCCACGTTGACCACGGTAAGTCGGCACTGATCGAGGCGCTGACCGGCAAGAATCCTGATCGCCTTGAGGTCGAGCGTCGCCGCGGCATGACGGTGGAGTTGGGCTTTGGCGAGCTGGCGCTGCCGAGTGGCAAGATCGTCGGCCTTGTCGACGTGCCGGGCCATGCGCATTACTTGCGCGCCATGGTGCAGGGTGCCACGGGCATCGACGTTGCCGTGCTGGTGGTCTCAGCCGTCGAGGGCGTGATGCCGCAGACCCGCGAGCACGTGCATGTGCTGGAGCTGCTGGGCGTCACGCATATGGTGGTGGCGCTGACGATGTGTGACCTGGCCGATGCCGAGATGACCGAGCTTGCCGAGCTCGATGTCGATGACTTTTTGTCGGGTACTGTGTTTGCGGGCGCGCCAATTGTGCCCGTGTCGTCTAAGACGGGCGAGGGGATTGACGGGCTGCTTGCGGTGCTCGACGAGCAGGTGGGTGTCTGCTGGGATACCTGTCGCGAGCGTGCCGAGCGGAGCGATGCCGCGCCGCGCCTGCCGATTGACCGCTGCTTTACGATCAAGGGCGCCGGCACCGTCGTGACGGGAACGCTGCACGATGCGCCGGTTGCGGTGAGCGATGAGCTCGTCGCGCTGCCGTCGCGCACGGTCTGCCGCGTACGCGGGATCCAGGTGCATGGCGACACGCAGCAGGCGTTGCCCGGTCAGCGTGTGGCGCTCAACTTGGTGGGCGATGCTGTCGCCGCGCTCGATCGCGGCGAGATGCTCGGCGTGGAGGGCCGTTTTGGCCAGACGCTGCGCTTTATGATGACGTTTACCTACCTGGGCCGCGAGGGCGCTAAACCGCGTGTGCTCGAGTCGGGCGCGCGCGTGCATGTGATGGCGGGTACGGCCGAGGTTGTCGGCCGCATCATGCTTATGGAGGGCGAGGCCCCCATGGCGGTGGGCGAGACCCGTAATGTTCAGGTGCGCTTGGAAAACTCGCTGCCGCTACGTGCCGGGGACCATGTCGTGGTGCTGTCCTATTCGCCCGTGATGCTCATTGGCGGCGGGCGCGTGCTGCTTTCGCGCTGCCGTCGCTCGCGCGAGCTTGCCGAAGGAGAGCGTGCGCTGTATGCGGCGATCGAGTCCGGCGATATCGCGGGCGGTGTGGGCGCTTGGCTGGTGCTGCAGACGTTGCCGGTTACGGCGGTTGATGTTGCCGCGGCTTTGGATCTTGGCGTCGGCGAGGTCGATACTGCACTGCGCGTGTTGGTGGCGAAGGGCGCTGCTCGCGCGCTTGCTGGCTCGGATGGCTCGCTGTATGCAGATGCTTCCGTGCTCGACGCCGCGATGAATGCACTGGCGGCGACCCTGTCAGCCATGCATGCGGCGGCTCCCAAGGAGACGGGCTTTACGCCCGGTGCCGTTGCCCATGCTGCGTGGCCTGCCGCTGATGAAGCCGTTGCCGCGGCTCTGATTGCCGAGGGCTGCTCGCGTGGCGTGTGCGCCGCCGAGGGCGCCGAGGTATTCGATCCGCATTCGGCCGCCGCGGCGGCACGCGTGGTGCGAGAGGCTTGCGAGCGCATCGTCGCGCTGCTTGACGAGGCCGGCTTGGATGCACCGGCGCTTCCCGAGGTGGGCGAACAGCTGCAGCTCGGCCGCGACACCATGACGCGTGCCCTGCGCGAGCTTTCCCTCAACCGCGCAATCGTTAAGGTCGAGCGCGACGTTGCCCTGTCCGCTGCTGCCGAGGCCCATGCGCGTGAGCTCGTCGCCGCCGCCATTGAGGCGGCCGGCGGCGCTGCCACCACGAGCGTGCTGCGCGAGGCCCTGGGCGTGTCGCGCAAACGCGCCATCAGCATCTTGGAGCACCTGGATGCCGTGCGCTTTACGGTGCTCGACAAGGATGCCGGCGGCCTGCGCTCCCTGCGCTAGGCCGGTTACCCGCTCCCGCCTCCTCAGTTGCGGTGAAATAGTTCCTGTTTTTGGGGTCTTGCAGCCTAAGTAAGAACTATTCCACCGCAACTTCTTGCTTGTCTATTTGGGATGGGGCCCGCTCGGTTTGGTAAAATACCGCCGCACTTGGGAACGGATGGGCTCCGGTGGGCTCCGCGGTCCTCAAAACCGTTGCGAGGCGTGCAAAACGTCTTGGATGTGTTCGATTCACATACGTTCCCGCCATACGCTACCAGCGCTTTTGTGCTCGCGGTCTTGCTGCGTGCCGCAAAGGCGCTGTTTTGTTTTTGCATGGGTTTGCCGTGCCGCCCGCTTTATCGGCGACGGTATTTGGCTTCGTGCGTCGAGTTTTGAGCATACCGATGGGGGTGGTTTGCCGTATGACTACCGTAAGACGGGCCGATCTTTCTTGTGTCGTTCAAGCGGGCGGGATGTCGTCGCGCATGGGCTGCGATAAGGCGCGCATGGCGTTTTGCGGTGAGCCGCTCATCGAGCGCGTGCTGGGTCGGCTGGCGCCAGTTGCCGGCGAGCTGGTCGTGACGACGTCGCGCCCCTGCGAGCTTGCCTACCTTGAGGAGCTTATGTTTGATGGCCTGCGCCCCCGCGTGGTGATGGACGTCGACGGTCCCGCCGGTGCCATGCGCGGCATCGCGAGCTCGTTGGCCGCGGCGCGATTGCCGTTCGTGGCGATCGTCGCTTGCGATATGCCGTTTGTCTCGCCGGAACTCATCGGCGCGCTCGCCGATCGTGTTGAGGCCGAGGCGCTCGACGTGTGCGTGCCGCGCGAGGAGCGTGGCATTGAGCCGCTTTGCGCCGTCTGGCGCCGTGACGCATGTGCGCCAGTTGCCCAAGAGCTGCTCTCCTGCGACCGCCAACGCATTCGCTGCCTGATCAATCGCGTTCAGGCTGGTTATATAGATGAACCGCAGATCGTTAAGGCCGCGGGCTCGACGCTCTGCTTCGAAAACGTCAATACGCCCGAGGAGTTTGCGGCGGCCGAGTTACTCGCCTAGACGATTGGAGTTGCCATGTCTCACGATATTTGTCCCGACACGGGAGAGCCTTGCACTTGCGATGGTTCCGAGCCCTGTACCTGCGGCTGCGGTGGCTGTGGACATACTGCGGAAGAGGAAGCGGACGCCGCGGCGTATCGCGAGGCACATCGCGAAGGCCCGTCCGGTGATGCCCTCGACCACGAGCGCAAGATTATCGTTTCGTTCGACAGCACCTTCGATGTGATGGAGTGCGAGCAGCTTTGCCTGGATGCCGGCGTGCCCGGGCGCATTATGCCTTTGCCCGGCTCCATTACCGCAGGTTGCGGCCTGTGCTGGGCCATGCCGTTCTCGGGCGATGCGCTCGCCGCCTTCCGCGCCGCCACCGAGGGCCGCATAACCCCTGCCGACTACCATCAGCTCGTCCTCTAACCACCAACACCACCACAAAGGTGCCCAATGTGGTGGTTTGGAACATGTGGACGAAACAGCTTCGAAACACGCGATTTGCGCGTTGGGCACTCAAAAACGCTTCTACCTGCATCGTAATCAAAACGAAACATCTGCTCGTCGGCTTATGCGAAACTTCGCTGCAACAGTGCGATATTATCCATACTCGATAAAGCTCGCGGCGCATGGGGCGCCTCGAACGACACTTTTCTTTTCCATCAATTGGAGGAAGCATGAGCTACACGCAGAAAGTTCTCGAAGAGCTCAAGGCCCGCTATCCCGAGCAGCCTGAGTTCATCCAGGCCGCGACCGAGATTCTCGGCACCATCCAGCCGGCGCTCGACGCCCATCCCGAGTACGAGGAGGCCGCCCTGCTTGAGCGCCTCGTCGAGCCCGAGCGGATCGTCATGTTCCGTGTCCCCTGGGTCGACGACCAGGGCAAGGTTCAGGTCAACCGCGGTTACCGCGTCGAGTTCAACTCTGCCATTGGACCCTACAAGGGCGGCCTGCGCTTTAACCCGACGGTCACTCTGGGTATGCTCAAGTTCCTGGGCCTGGAGCAAATCCTCAAGAACAGCCTGACCACCCTTCCCATGGGCGGCGGCAAGGGCGGCTCCGACTTTGACCCCAAGGGCAAGTCCAACAACGAGATCATGCACTTCTGCCAGTCCTTCATGACCGAGCTCTATCGCCACATTGGCCCCAACACCGACGTTCCCGCCGGCGACCTGGGCGTTGGCGGCCGCGAGGTTGCCTACCTGTTCGGTCAGTACAAGCGCCTGACCAACGAGTGGACCGGCGTCCTTACCGGCAAGGGCCTCTCCTTTGGCGGCTCGCTCGCCCGTACCGAGGCCACCGGTTACGGTCTGGCCTACTTTGTGGACGAGTACCTCAAGAGCCGCGGCGACTCCTTCGAGGGCAAGAACGTCGTCGTTCACGGCTCCGGTAACGTCGCCATCTACGCGGTCCAGAAGGTCTCCCAGCTCGGCGGCAAGGTGCTGGCCTGCTCCGACACCCATGGCTGGGTCGAGGATCCCGACGGCATCGACTACACCGTGCTCGAGCATGTCTACAACAAGAAGCGCTCCGGCCACGACAAGGGTGTCACGCTCGCTATGTACGTTGACGAGAAGCCCAACGCCGTGTGGCACGAGGGCGACGGCCGCGGCGTGTGGCAGCTGCCCTGCGACATCGCGCTGCCCTGCGCTCGCGAGAACACGCTGCTGCTCGAGGACGCCCAGGCGCTCGTCGCCAACGGCTGCAAGGTGGTCGGCGAGGGCGCGAACATGCCCACGACCATCGAGGCCACGACCTACTTCCAGGAGAACGGCGTCGCCTTTATGCCCGGTAAGGCTGCTAACGCCGGTGGCGTGCTCGTGTCCGGCCTTGAGATGAGCCAGAACGCTGAGCACCTGTCCTGGACCTTCGAGGAGGTCGACGGCAAGCTCGAGCAGCTCATGCGTGGCATGTTCCACAACGTGGACGACACCGCCAAGGAGTATGGCCAGGAGGGCAACTTTGTCATGGGCGCCAACATCGCTGGCTTCCTGAAGGTCGCCGACGCCATGCTCGCCCAGGGCGTCTGCTAAATCTTCGCTCGATATAGCATGTGATGAGGCTCCCAGCCATTCCGGCTGGGAGCCTTTTCTATCCCGGAGGACTCCTCATAACTTGCGGTGATATACGGACTGTTAAGCGTCCCAGAACGGCTAATCAGTCCGTATATCACCGCAAGTTATGGATGGGTGGGTGGATTTTGTCCTAAAACGGTGTGCGGCCCCTCGTTTGGTACACTTAAAAGTACTGGACAAGTGGAGAGATGGGGGAGAACGTGCTCAAGTTCGGTACCTACGTCCGTGTTGGAAACGCGGCCGAAGCCTATGAGCTCTTGCAGAAGAACCGCAACAACAAGATTGTGGGCGGTGGCATTTGGATGCGCCTGGGTTCGCGTCGCGTGGCGACGGCGATTGACCTTTCGGCCTGCGGGCTCGATCAGATCGAGGAGACCGAGACCGAGTTTCGCATCGGTGCCATGTGCACCCTGCGCCAGCTCGAGCGCCATGCCGAGCTCAACGTGCTCGTCAACCATGTCTTTGAGTTCGCCGTTCACGATATCGTGGGCGTGCAGCTGCGTAACACCGCCACGGTGGGCGGCAGCATCTACGGTCGCTTTGGCTTCTCGGACGTGCTCTCGGCCTTTTTGGCGCTCGATTCCTATGTTGAGCTGACGGGCGCCGGCCGCGTGCCGCTCGCCGAGTTCGTCGACATGGGTTACGTGCGCGACGTGATCGAGCACATCGTGGTCGTTAAACACGACTACCGTGCGAGCTACGAGGCCGTGCGCAAGGCTGCGACCGACTTCCCCTCGCTCAACGTCACCGCCGCCTGGTGGGACAACACCTGGCACGTCACCGTGGGTGCTCGCCCGCTGCGCGCGACCCTGCTGCAGGGCGAGGCGTGCGGTCTGGTGAACGAGCAGCCTTCCGAGGACGAGCTGCGCGCCCTGGCCGCATCCGTGCGTGCCCTGAGCTACGGCACCAACATGTGGGGCTCGGCCGACTACCGCCGCCGCATCTCGGCTCCGCTAGCGATTCAGGCCGTGCGCCGCGCCGCCGGCATCGAGCTTTCGGCCGCGCTTGCCCGCGAGTTCGAGGGCGTGCAGATTCCTAAGTTTGCCACGGACGAGTATTCCTGCCGCCGCGTGCCCGGCGTCGATTCTAGCGAGGTGCGCTAATGGCTGCCAAACTCATCGATCTTTCCTTTACGCTCAACGGCCGTAAGGTCAAGGTTCAGATTGCCCCCGACACCATGCTCTTTGCGCTGCTGCGCGAGCAGGGCTGCGCGTCGGTGCGCTGTGCCTGCGAGACCACCAACTGCGGTCTGTGCACGGTGTGGCTCGATGGCGACCCGGTTCTGAGCTGCTCGGTTCCCGCCGCGCGCGTCGAGGGCCACACCATCACCACGCTCGAGGGCCTCAAGGCCGAGTCCGAGGCGCTTGCCCGTGCGATGGCTGCCGAAGGCGCCGAGCAGTGCGGTTTTTGCGCCCCCGGCCTTATCATGAACGTGCTGGCGCTTGCCCGCGCCGCCAAGGAGGACCCGAGCCTCGTCGCCACGCGTGAGGAGCTCTCACGCCAGCTTGCCGGTAACCTTTGCCGCTGCAGCGGCTACGAGAGCCAGCTGCGCGCTATCGTGCGCTTCCTCAACGAGTCCGGCGTGCAGGTTGGCTTTGAGATGCCCGAGCTGCCCGTCAACGACACGAGCTCTGACGGCGTCTCCTACAAGCAGATCACCCACAAGCAGCCCAAGAAGGACTCGAAGACCCTGCTCGAGGGTCGTCCGGTCTACACCGGCGATATGGTGCCCGCCGGCGCCCTGATCGTCAAGCTCAAGCGCAGCCCCTATGCCCGCGCCAAGATCCGCTCCATCGACACGTCTCGCGCCCTTAAGGTGCCGGGCGTCGTGGGCGTCTACACCTACGAGGACGTGCCCAAGCGCCGCTTTACCATCGCCGGCCAGAGCTATCCGCAGCCGAGTCCCTACGACCGCCTGATTCTCGAGAACCTCGTCCGTTACCAAAACGAGGAAGTGGCGATCGTCGCCGCCGAGACCGAGGAGGCTGCCGACAAGGCGCTCAAACTCATTAAGGTCGACTATGAGGTGCTCGAGCCGCTGCTCGACTTTACCCAGGCACTCGATAACGACATCGTTGTCCACCCCGAGGGCGACGTGACCTTTATGTTCCCGCAGGGCGGCGACGTTGCTCGTAACCTGGTGTGCAGCGGTACCAGCGATTTTGGCGACTTGGACGAGGCCTTCGCCCAGAGCGACATCGTCTTTGAGCGCACCTACACCAGCCAGGCCACCCAGACCGCGCCCATGGAGACCTTCCGTGCCTTCGCGACGACCGACGCCTTCGGCCGCATTTCGGTGACCACCTCCACGCAGGTGCCCTTCCACGTGCGCCGCATGGTCGCGCAGTCGCTCGATATTCCGCAGTCGCAGGTGCAGGTCATTAAGCCGCGCATCGGCGGCGGCTTTGGCTCCAAGCAGACGGGTTGCTGCGAGATCTTCGTTGCGTTTGTGACCCAGCAGACCGGCCGTCCGAGCTACTGCTGCTATACCCGCGAGGAGACCATCACCGCGGGCAACTCGCGCCACCAGATGCAGATGACCGTTAAGCTGGGCGCCATGAACGACGGCACCATCACGGCCATCGATCTGCATACGCTGTCCAACGCCGGGGCCTATGGCGAGCATGCCACCACGACGATCGGCCTCTCGGGCCACAAGAGCCTGCCCATCTACAACCACGTGAAGGCGAGCCGCTTTAGCTGGGACGCCGTCTACACCAATACCAACCGCGGCGGCGCGTATCGCGGTTACGGTGCCACCCAGGGTCAGTTTGCCGTGGAGAGCGCCGTCAACGAGCTCGCCGATATGCTGCACATGGACCCCGCCGACCTGCGCCTTAAGAACATCGTGCGCGAGGGCGAGATCATGCCGCAGTACTACAACGAGAAGCTCAACGCCTGCGCGCTCGACCGCTGCCTGCTGCGCGCGATGGACATGATCGGTTGGCGCGACAAGCCGCTAGCCATCGACATGGGCGATCGCGTGCGTGCTCTGGGCTGCGCGCTCACCATGCAGGGCTCGGGCATTTCCAACGTGGATATCGCCGGCATCGACATGCGCCTGGAAGAGGACGGCTTCATTACCATCGGCACCGGCGCCACCGATAACGGCATGGGCGTCGACACGATCCTGGCGCAGATTGCCGCCGAGGAGCTGGGCGTTGAGAGCTCGCTGATCGTGGTGCGCGGCGTGGACACCGACGTTTCGCCGTTCGATGCCGGCTCGTACGCGAGCTCGGGCACGTACGTGACGGGCCTTGCCGCCAAGAACGCCGCAACCGAGCTGCGTGAGAAGATTTGCGCCAAGGCTGCCCAGATGTGGGACGTGGACGCCGCCGACGTGGTCTTCGATGGCCAGTACGTGCGCCTGTCCGACGAGCGTGCCGCGCGCGAGCAGAACCGCTATCTCACACTGCGCGACTTTGCCAACCTGTGCGTCAAGAACATCGCGGGCGGCGACGCGCTCACCTCGCATGCCTCTGCCTGCCTGCCCGTTTCGCCTCCGCCTTTTATGGCCGGCATTGCCGAGGTCGAGGTCGACAAGGCTACCGGCAAGGTGACTGTGGTGGACTATGCGGCGGCTGTGGACTGCGGCACTGTGATCAATGAGGCGCTCGCGCGCGTCCAGGCCGAGGGCGGCATTGCCCAGGGTATCGGTCACGCGCTCTACGAGATCGTCGAGCACGACGACCGCGGCCGCCTGCGCACCGGTAACTTTATGAGCTACAAGCTGCCCACGCGCCTGGATATCGGCAGTATTCGCGTGGCCTTTGAGCCGAGCTACGAGCCGACGGGCCCGTTTGGCGCCAAGTCGATCGGCGAGGTCGTCATCAACACGCCGCTCGCCGCCGTCGCCTCGGCCGTCGCACACGCCACCGGCCACCAGGTTCGTTCGCTGCCGATCACGCCCGAGAAGGCCCTGCTGGGGGAGTAGACGAGGCGACGCATCCGCCGCTCTTTGCCTAGCCCGGGGAAACTGCAGCCCACTTTTCGACCGAATTGTGGGCTGCAGTTTCCGTTTGAGGCCCTCGGCGGAAAGTGCATCCCGGAATAGGGGCTCAAAACGGGTTGCAGTTTCCGGTTGATGGCTATAGCGGAAGCCGCATCCCATTCCGAGGCCCCAAGCTGGGACACGCTTTCCGGCGCATGGCCAGCACCGCCAGACTGCCGAGTCGCACCGAAGTTGCGGTGGAATAGTTCCTGTTTTGGAGGACTGGAGCCCCAAACAGGAACTATTTCACCGCAACTTATGAGATGGGATGCCTTGCGCTCGTGGTGAGGTCGTGAGCTAAAAACGTGTGCGTGCGCTTGCCGTTCGTATCTGCTATCATTCCTAGTCTGTGCGCTCATGCGGGCGTGGCGGAATTGGTAGACGCGCCAGATTTAGGTTCTGGTGGGATTCCCGTGAAGGTTCGAGTCCTTTCGCCCGCACCAACGCATCTGCGTCGGCCCTGGCCGTCGCGACACTTTGTTGCATAAAGGTACCAGCACCTCAGATAAGCTGGGCAGTATGAGGAGGAACGTGTTGAACATCACCGCTTCTGACGTCAAGGACGCCAAGCTCACCGCTACGGTCACCATCCCGGCCGCCGACGTCGACGCCGCGATCAAGAAGGCCTACAAGGACACCGCCAAGAAGTACCGCTTCCCGGGCTTCCGCGCCGGTAAGGCCCCCCGTCCGGTCATCGACTCCGCTCTTGGCGCCGAGGCTACCCTCGCTCAGGCCACCAACGACCTGATCGCCGCCAACGAGCCCGCCGTCCTCAACGAGCTGGACATCGTCCCCACCAAGAGCGGTGACTACAAGGAGCTCGACCTCGCCAAGGATCACGAGGACTACACCTACACCGTCGAGTTCTCCCTGCGTCCCGCCGCTGAGCTCTCCTCCTTCGACGCCGTCGAGATCGAGATGCCCCCTGCGGAGGTCACCGAGTCCGAGATCAACAACCAGGTCGAGATGCTCCTCAACTACCGTGCCACCTTCGAGGACGTCGAGGGTCGCGCCGTCGAGGCCGAGGACTACGTCACCGTCGACCTCAAGGCCGTCGAGAACGCCGACAACTTTGCCGCCGAGGGCCGTATGCTCATCGCCGGTAGCGACAGCAACCCCAAGGAGTTCAATGAGGCCCTGATCGGCGCTAACGTTGACGACGTCAAGACCGTCACCTGGACCGACGAGGTCGAGGAGGGCGAGGAGGCCGAGACCCACACCGTCGAGGTCACCGTCAAGGGCATCAAGGTCCGCAACACCCCCGAGCTCACCGACGAGCTCGTCAAGTCCGACTTTGGCTTCGACAGCATCGACGCTATGCGCGACGCCATCAAGATCGAGATCGAGCAGGACAAGGCTTCTCGCCTTCCGGCCGAGAAGGAGAACCGTTGCGTCTCCGCTCTCGCCGAGCGTCTGCAGCTCGACGAGATGGACGCCGACTACGAGCAGTCCGTCTTTGAGGAGCTTGGCCAGAACTTCCTGTCCAACCTCGCTGCCCGCGGCATGACCCTGGACACCTGGCTGCCCGCTTCCGGCCTGACCATGGAGCAGTTCATCGGCGACCTGCACAAGCAGGCCAACGACGTTGCCCGTGAGTCCCTGGCTCTGGACGCCCTCGCCCGTGAGCTCAAGATCGAGGTCACCGAGGACGACATCAACGCCGAGTTCGAGAAGGCCGGCGTCAAGGACGTCGAGGCTTCCAAGGCCGAGTTCATCGCCGATGGCCGCATGCCTGCCGTCCGCGAGTCCATCCGTCGCTCCAAGGCCGTCGACCACCTGGTCGAGAACGCCAAGGTGACCGAGGTCGACGAGACCGCCAAGGACGCCGAGTAATTCTCGCCACCTTGCCCGCGAGCGCATGCGTGCGCCCGTGATGGGGTAAAGTTATAAACCGGTTATCCGGTCGCTTCGTACGGTGCCAGCCAATGCATAGCATGCGGGCACCGTACGTTTGTCTAGAACCATTATTGGTCCGCAAGAGAGAAATGGAGATGCGTATGATCGCTAAGTTCGATTCCGCCCTCGTGCCATACGTTATCGAGCAGACGCCGCGCGGCGAGCGCAGCTACGATATCTATTCGCGCCTGCTCAACGACCGCATCATCTTCTTGGGCGAGGAGATCAACTCCGTCAGTGCCAACCTGGTCGTTGCCCAGCTGCTGCATCTTGAGAGCCAGGATGCCGAGAAGGATATCTCGCTCTACATCAATTCGCCCGGCGGCGAGGTTTACTCCGGCCTGGCGATTCTTGACACCATGAACTTTATCAAGCCGCAGGTCTCCACCATCTGCGTCGGTATGGCTGCGTCCATGGCCGCCGTGCTGCTTTCGGCCGGTGCTAAGGGCAAACGCTTCTGCCTGCCGCACTCCAAGGTCATGATTCACCAGCCCAGCGGCGGTGCCCAGGGCCAGCAGACCGAGATCGAGATCGTGGCCGAGGAGATCAAGAAGACTCGCCGCGAGCTCAATCAGATCCTGTCCGATGCCTCGGGCCAGCCCATTGAGAAGGTCCAGGCCGACACCGAGCGCGACAACTACCTGACCGCTGCCGAGGCCCTCGACTACGGCCTGATTGACCGTATTGTCACCTCGCGCGATCTCGCCGCGAAGGACGCCTAGGATGGCAGGTAACATGCAGGACAACTTTGACGAGAACGGCAACCCCATCCGCTGCTCCTTTTGCGGAAAAGAGCAGGGGCAGGTTCGCCGCCTTGTAAAGGGTCCGACCAACATCTTTATCTGCGACGAGTGCGTTGCCGCCTGCTCCGAGATTTTGGAGGAGTCGCTGGCTTCGGACTTTATGGACGCCGCCCGCAACGGCAAGCTGCCGGGTTTCCTCAACGACCACGGTCAGGCTGCATCCCAGCCCGCCGTGGACCCCGAGACCGAGGGCTTTGAGCTCGAGGACGACCGTCAGGTCATCACGCACGTGCCGACGCCGCACGAGATCTATGACGAGCTTTCGGCCTATGTAATGGGCCAGGAGGACGCCAAGCGCGCCATGTCGGTTGCCGTGTACAACCACTATCGCCGCGTGATCGAGGGCGGCGCTGCGGTGTCTGCCTTTGATGACGACATGGGCTCGCAGTTCGATGACGATATGGACGAGGTAGAGCTCGCCAAGTCCAACATCCTGCTGCTCGGTCCCACCGGTACCGGCAAGACCCTGTTGGCCCAGACGCTCGCGCGCATCCTCGAGGTGCCGTTTGCCATCGCCGATGCCACCGCGCTCACCGAGGCCGGCTATGTGGGCGAGGACGTGGAGAACATCCTGCTCAAGCTCATCAATGCTGCCGATGGCGACATTGAGCGCGCGCAGGTGGGCATTATCTACGTGGACGAGATCGACAAGATCGCCCGCAAGGCCGAGAACCTCTCCATTACCCGCGATGTTTCGGGCGAGGGCGTTCAGCAGGCGCTGCTTAAGATTCTTGAGGGCACGGTGGCCAGCGTTCCGCCCACCGGGGGCCGCAAGCATCCCCAGCAGGAGCTGCTGCAGATCGACACGACCAACATCCTGTTCATTTGCGGCGGTGCCTTTGTGGGTCTGGACAAGATCATCGCCGATCGCGTGGGCAACAAGGGCGTGGGCTTTAACTCCGAGATCGCCGGCCCCACTTCGGTCGACGAGAACGACCTGCTGCGTCAGGTGCTTCCGCAGGACCTCAACGCCTTTGGCATGATCCCCGAGTTTGTGGGACGTACGCCCGTCGTCACCCAGACGCAGGCGCTTGACGAGGACGACCTGGTGTCGATCCTGACCGAGCCCAAGAACGCCGTGGTGCGTCAATACCGTAAGATGTTCCAGCTCGAGGACGTTGAGCTTGAGTTTGAGGACGCCGCCCTGCACGAGATCGCCCGCATGGCGCTCGCCCGCAAGACCGGCGCCCGCGGCCTGCGCTCCATCTGCGAGGACGTTCTGCAGCAGACGATGTTCGACCTGCCCAGCGAGGAAGGCGTTTCCAAGGTCGTTGTGACCGAAGCCTCCGTAAAGGGCGAAGAGCAGCCCCAGCGCATCTACGGCTAAACCAGCCAAAAACGTGCTTGCAAATAGCCTCTGACCATCCGTGGTCGGAGGCTATTTTATATATACGCAATAACCCCAACTACCTGTGTTATTCTGTGTGTTTGTTTAAGCCTCAGCGAAGTCATATCAGACTGAAGTAATCGATACCTAAGGGGAGGAATGCAGGCCCTGGTGGGCCTACATTCCTCCCCGGCGGGACAGGGAGAGATATATGGAAGAGATGCCCAAGAACTACGATCCGTCGACCAGCGAGCCGGCGATCCTGCAGAAGTGGCTCGACGGCGGCTACTATAAGCGCCGCGAGGGCGTGGGCGACTGCACCGTCACCATTCCGCCTCCCAACGTGACCGGCAAGCTCCACATGGGCCACGCCACCGACGACTCCATCCAGGACGCCATCATCCGCATGGCCCGCATGCGCGGCAAGTCCACGCGCTGGGTGCTGGGCACCGATCACGCCGGTATCGCTACGCAGACCAAGGTCGACAAGAAACTCAAGAGCGAGGGCATTAGCCGCCTGGAGATCGGTCGCGACAAGTTTGTCGACGCTTGCTGGGATTGGACCCACGAGTACGGCGGCATCATCGTCGAGCAGATCAAGCGTATGGGCTGCTCCGTTGACTTCGATAACGAGCGCTTTACCATGGACGAGGACTACGCGCAGGCCGTGCGCAAGGTCTTCTGCGACTGGTACCACGACGGTCTGATCTACCGCGGCAAGCGCATCGTCAACTGGTGCCCCAACTGCACCACCGCCATCTCGGACGACGAGGCCGAGTACAAGGACGAGAAGGGCCATCTGTGGCACCTGCGCTACCCGCTGACCGAGCCGGTCAACGGCCAGGACTACATCGTCGTCGCCACCACGCGCCCCGAGACCATGCTCGGCGACACGGGCGTCGCCGTTTCCCCGAAGGATCCCGAGAAGGCCGCCTTCGTGGGTAAGACCGTCAAGCTCCCCATCGTCGATCGCGAGATTCCCATCTTTGAGGATTGGCATGTCGACGCCAACTTCGGTTCCGGCTTCGTTAAGGTTACTCCGGCCCACGACCCCAACGATTACGCCATGGGTCAGGCCCACGACCTTCCGCAGATCAATATCTTCGACGAGCACGCGGTGGTCGTCGAGGGCTATGGCGAGTTCACCGGCATGACCCGCGAGGAGTGCCGCGAGGCGGTCATCAAGTGGTTCGACGAGCACGGCCTACTCGATCACGTCGAGGAGCACGACCACTCCGTCATGCACTGCTACCGTTGCGACGCCGCGCTTGAGCCGTGGCTGTCCGAGCAGTGGTTCGTGGCCGTCGACAAGCTCAAGGGGCCGGCGCTCGACGCCGTCAACTCCGGTAAGGTCACCTTCCACCCCGCGCGCTGGACGCAGACCTACACCACTTGGATGGAGAATCTCAAGGACTGGTGTATTAGCCGCCAGCTGTGGTGGGGCCACCGCATTCCCGTGTTCTACTGCGAGGACTGCGGCTGGGAGGACGCCCTTACCGAGGACACCGATGTGTGCCCCAAGTGCGGCGGTCATCACGTGCATCAGGACGAGAACGTGCTGGACACCTGGTTCAGCTCGCAGCTGTGGACCTTCGCCACGCAGGGCTGGCCGCAAAAGCCGGAGCTGCTCGAGGGCCATCATCCCACGACGGCGCTCGTCACCGCGCGCGACATCATCGCGCTGTGGGTCGCCCGCATGGTCATGAGCTCGCTGTACTTCCTGGACGAGGTGCCGTTTAAGGACGTCGTCATCTACCCGACGATCCTTGCCAAGGACGGCAGCCGCATGTCCAAGTCCAAGGGCAACGGCGTTGACCCCATGGACCTCATCGGTATGTACGGCGCCGACGCCATGCGCTACAACCTTCTTACGCTGTGCACCAACAACCAGGATGTTAAGTTCGACGCGAACATCGACAAGAAGACCAAGAAGCTCATCGACAGCCCGCGTACCGACCAGGCCAAGAGCTTTGTGACTAAGATCTGGAACGCCAGCCGCTTCCTGCTCATGAACATGGAGGGCTACACGCCCGGCGAGCCCGTCGTGGAGACGCCGGCCGACGCCTGGATGTTCAGCCGCCTGGCCAAGGCCGTTAAGATGGTCACCGAGGGTATTGAGAACTACACCTTTGGCGATATGGCCCGCGGCGTGCAGCAGTTCTTCTGGAACGAGGTCTGCGACTGGTACGTCGAGGTCACCAAGGCCCGCTTGAAGGGCGAGGGCCGTCTGCAGGCTCAGCGCAACCTGATCTTTGTGCTGGATACCTCCATTCGCCTGATGCACCCGCTCATGCCGTTTGTCACCGAGGAGATTTGGGACAACATGCCGGCCAGCGTGCTCGACCTGGATGCCGAGGGCAACGTCGACCGCGCCGAGGCGCTCATGATTGCCAAGTGGCCCGAGCCCGCCGATTACGCCAAGTATGTCGACGAGGACGCCGAGCGCGCGTTTGAGCTGTGCCGCGCCGTCGTTTCCGCCGCCCGCGCCACGCGTTCGCGTTATCGCTTGAGCCCCAAGGCCGAGCTCGACGTGGTCGTGCGCGCCGGTGTCGAGGACATCGAGAAGCTCGAGAGCCTGCGTTCGACCATTGAGCCGCTGGCCAACACCGCTTCGCTGGTCATGGGTACCGACGTTGAGAAGCCGGCCGCGAGCATCGCCGTGGTCGACAGCGGCGTCGAGGTCTTTGTGGTGCTCGAGGGCAAGGTCGATCTTTCGGCCGAGAAGGCGCGTCTTGAGAAGGAGATCGCCGCGGCGCAGAAGGAGCTCGCCGGCTGCGAGAAGACGCTCGCCAACGAGGGCTTTGTGGCCAAGGCCGCGCCTGCGGTGGTCCAGAAGAAGAGGGACCGTGCAGCTGAGCTCAAGGAGATCCTGGCGGCGCTGACTGCTCAGGTTGCTGACTTCTCGTAGGCGGTACTGGGGGACGCGGTTTGGGGCATTGCTCGCTACTGCGGACAGTCCTGCTCGCACGAAGGCCACATTAAGTGGCCTTCGGCTCGTGCGGAACTTGTATCGAGCAAAGCCCCAAACCGCTCCCATGGCGGTTACGTGGTTGTTTGCAACTGGTAGGTTAGGGCCACTGGGTTGTGGCCTTGATCTTGCTGCAAACGGGTAGAGGCTGATATTGTCAACGCGAGGGGCTCATTCTTTTTGGTGGGCCTCTTTTTCTGTTATGGGGGACTTTGGGTTATGGCTAAGCGTTCTGGGTCGTATGTCGTTCCTTTCTCGTTTGAGCTGCTTTCGTTTGATGAGGCTGTGGGACTTGCTGCTGATACAGGGCGGATTTCTGGGGATGCTGGTCCTCTGCTTGAGACGGTTGTCGATATGCTCGATGAGCTGGGGCGTCCGGACGAGTATTTCGATTGCATCCAGGTTGCCGGTACCAATGGCAAGACTTCGACTACGCGTTTTTCGGCTGCCATTCTTCGTGGTGAGGGGCTCAAAACCGCGCTGTATACGTCGCCACAGCTGGTGCGCTATCCCGAGCGCATGGAGGTTGATGGGTGCGTCGTGAGCGACGAGGCCTTTGCCCATGGCGTTTCGGCAGCTGTCGAGGCGGGGCATCGCGTGAATGCGCGCCGTGTGGCGGCAGGGGAGCGCGCCTATACCATCACACCGTTTGACCTGCTGACGGCTGCTGCACTTGTAGTGTTTGCCGAGGCTTGCGTGGACGTAGCCGTGCTTGAGGTTGGCATGGGCGGGCGTTGGGACGCCACGAGTGCGACCGATCCCGTCGCCGTTGCCATTACGGGCATTGGGCTCGATCATACACGTATTTTGGGCAACACGCTCGAGGCCATTGCGGGGGAGAAGGCTGCGGTTATTAAGCCTGGGCGCTTTGTTGTTTTGGGCGAGGGTACGCATGAGGCGAGCGTTCAGCGCGTGATGGATGCCCGTTGCCGTGAGTGCGGTGTGGTGCCGCTCGTGGTGAACCATGCCACAACCAAGGTTCCGGCACACGTGGGCGACACGGTTGAGTTTAGCTGCACCACGCCGCGTGCGATCTATACGTCAAGCATGGTTAAGCCGGCCTACCAGCCGCAGAATGCTGCGTGCGCGATTATGCTGTGCGAGGGGTATTTGGGCCGCGAGCTCGACCACGATGCGCTGGATGCATCGCTTATGGGCTGCCCCACGCCGGGTCGTTTTGATGTGCTGGGGACCGATCCGCTCAAGCTGATCGACGCCTGCCATAACCCTCAGAGCTGCGAGAACTTTGTGAGCGCGCTGGACGAGATAGATCCGTGCGTCGAGAATCGCCCCACGCTGCTGTGCGCCGCACTGGCCGACAAGGATGTGGCCGGTATTGTCGATGTTCTGATTCCGGCCTTCCCGCGTGTGGTCGTAACCCAGACCGATTCCGATCGCGCCCTGCCGGCAGAGGAACTTGCTGCCCTGGTGGACGCCAACAAGCTTGCCGGTGTGTACCCTAGCGTGCCCGAGGCTCTCGCGGCTTTTGACGCCGTGGGCGAGTCCTTCGTTGCCGCCGGCACCATCACCCTAGCCGGCGAAGTAGCCGGCCTGCTGCGCTAGCCCATCCCCTCATCAGTTGCGGTGAAATAGTTCCTGTTTTTGGGTTCTAGCAGCCCATCCAGGAACTATTCCACCGCAACTTAGTTTGGGGGCTTGGGGACCAGGCTAGTCTAGGCGGAATGGGTCGTGAGGGTAGGCGTTGAGAATCTCGACGCCCTTCTCGGTCACCAGGGCCAAGTCCTCGATGCGGACGCCGGTGCGGCCGGGGAGGTAGATGCCCGGCTCGATGGAGAACGTCATGCCCGGCTCTACGACCTGCTCGTTGACGAGTGAAACGTCGCCCGCCTCGTGGTCCTGCAGGCCGATCGAGTGACCCAGGCGATGCGTAAAGTACCGCCCATAGCCCGCGTCTTCAATCACGTCGCGTGCGGCGCGGTCCAGGTCACACATGCGCACGCCCGGTGCGATGAGTGTTTCGGCGGCCTCGTTGGCACGGCGCACGATGTCGTAGATGCGCGCCGTCTCCTCGTCCGGCTCGCCCCAAAAGAACGTGCGCGTCATGTCCGAACAGTAGTTGCAGCGGCGTCCGCCAATGTCGAACAGCACCACGTCGCCACGCTTGAGCACGGTGTCGTCGGGTTCGTGGTGCGGGTCGCCGGCGTTGGCACCAAAGCTCACGATGGGCGAAAAACTAAAGCCCTCGCAGCCGTGCTTGCGATACAAGCCGAGCATCTGGTCGGCAATCTCGCGTTCCGTCACGCCTTCGTGGACGAGCTTGATGGCATCGGCCATCACGGCGTCGTTAGCGGTCGAGGACGCGCGCATGAGCTCCTGCTCGGTGGCATCCTTGTGGGTGCGCGCTGCGGTGACGGCAAAGTCACCCAGGAAAAACTCGCTCGTAGCATGGCGCTCCATGAGCGGCATCAAAAAGCCGGAGCGCATGACGGTGTCGATGCCGAGCGGTTTGGTCGGATCGATTTCGCGAGCGATGGCATCGGCCACGACGTCGGTATCGGTGTGGTAGGCAACGCGGGCATTGTCATACTCGGGCAGCTGATGCAGAGCGTTGACCAAGATCACTGGCTCGTTACCGCGTGCGAGCAGCACGCCGCAAAAACGCTCGAACATATCGGCATAAAAGCCGGTCAGGTAATAAATCGACCACGGGTCGTTTACGAGCAGCTGTGCGCCGGGGTGCTGAGCCTCGAGCGCATCGAGCACGCGCGCCACGCGCTGGTCATCGACATGTGCCATGAAACATCCTTTCGCTAGGTTGCCACCATGGTATCCCATGCCCGGCAGCTAGGGACGTTCCTTTTATGCCGGCACTTTGGGACACTCCATGGCGAGCCTGGCAAGCGCGCAGGAAAAAGTAGTCATAAGAGGCCCGTCCCAAATGGGCTGGCTTCAAAAGTATGGCGGATTACGGGGCTGGACCTGTATTACTTGACCATGGGAAAAATCACGAAATTAAAACCGCAGGTAGACGGCTTATCAAAAATCGAAAATTGCCGGTATGGATGGGGGTCTCCGAATCAGTCCCGTAATCCGGCATAGTTTTGAATTGGAACTAAAGTAGGCACAAGCTAAATACCGATTCCAAGGATAGTTGCGGTGGAATAGTTCCTGGATGCCGGTTTTGGCGGAAATCAGGAACTATTTCACCGCAATTGAGGTGGGACTGGGTGGATGGCGGGGTAGCTAAAAGAGGCTCGTCCCAAATTGGCTGCTTAGGCTGGGTTGATGTCCATGCTGGCGATGAGGTCGATGTTGGTGTTGAGGAGGTCTTCCAGCACGATGTCGCCCATGCGGATGGGGGCCTCGACGACCAGGCCGCGGATGAGGTCCATCGCTTGGGCGTGGAGCGTCAGCGGGATGGCTTCGGCCGTGCGCACGGGCAGCAGCGCCTCATCGCCGCCGGATACAGCCACGGTGGTGGTGAGCACGCGCATGGGGCAGGTGAGTTCCTGGTGTGCGAACTTGTCGCCGCGCGGGCAGTTGTTGCCGGTCACGGAGCGCACCGCTGCCACGGCACCGTTGGCATCGCGCTCCACCTCTACGGTCAGGAGGCACTCGGATGGGCAGGTGGTGCAGTTGAACTGCAGCGTTTTGGCTACATTCGTGCTCATGAGCTATGCCTCCTCAACGGGGTCGACGGACAGGACAATCTCGCTGACACCCAGGTCGAGTGCACGTTGAATCACCTTTGCCGGCAGCGGAAAACTTTCCATGACGCTCGGCTTAAATGCACGTACCTTGCCTGCGAACAATTCCTCGCCGCCAGCGAGAATGCGCACGCGGGCGGCGTCGACCGGTCGGCGCACACGGAAGTTGAGTTTGGTGAGTGCCACAGCTGTAATGCGTCCCGGCAGCGCGTATCCCGCGATACCGGCAGGGGAGACCGTGAGATTGCAGCTCGTCCCCACAGCACCCGCCTCGACATCCGTGCCGTTGCCCAACGCCCACGCCGCCGCAGCCGCGCCGGCCCGCTCGGACTCGGTCGTCACGTTGTCGGCCAGGTCGTGTACGTGTAGCACGTTGCCGCAGGCAAAGATGCCCGGCACGCCCGTTTGCAAGCTCTGGTCCACCACGGCTCCGCGCGTGCGTGGGTCAAGCTCTACGCCAGCGGCAACCGAAAGCTCGTTCTCGGGAATCAATCCCACCGAAAGCAGCAGCGTGTCGCACGGAACAACGCGCTCCGTCCCGGCAATGGGCTCCAGGCGCTCGTCGACCTTACTCACCTCGACGGCCTCCACGCGGTCGTGGCCGATCACCTGTGTGACGGTGGTGGACAGGTGCAGCGGAATTCCAAAGTCGTCCAGGCAGTTCTTGACGTTGCGGCGCAGACCGTTGGCGTACGGCATGAGCTCGTACACGCCCTCGACGGAAATCCCCTCGAGTGTGCAGCGGCGTGCCATGATCAGCCCGATATCGCCCGAACCCAAAATGACGGCGCGCGAGCCGGGCTTGAGGTTTTCGATATTGATGTATCGCTGCGCCAAGCCGGCCGTAAACACGCCGGCGGGACGGCTACCGGGAATCTTGATCTCGCTGCGGGTGCGCTCGCGGCATCCCATGGCAAGGACGACCGCACGCCCGGTGAGCTGCAGCATACCGGCACGGCTCATGAGCGTGACGGTATGGACTGCGGCATCTCCCGCACCCTCGTTCACGCTCGACGCGCCCGCGCCCTCGCCCGAATCGATTCCAAGTACCATGCTGTCCAAGAACAGCACGATGTCGGTCGCGCGCACCTGGTCGATAAAGCGCTGCGCGTACTCGGGGCCGGTGAGTTCCTGCTTAAAGTGCGACAGGCCAAAACCTGGGTGAATGCACTGGCGGAGGATTCCGCCCAGATGCTGTTCGCGTTCAACGATGGCCACTTGCGCGCCGGCCTTTTGCGCGGCAAGCGCGGCCGCCATACCGGCGGGGCCGCCTCCGATAACGACCACGTCGAAGGCCTGCGTCTGCACCGCCTCCGTAGCTCCTGCCTCTGCGCGTTCGTCGCGCATATCAAGCGTCGCCATCCTAGCGCACCCCCTTCAGCGGTCCCTCAACCAGCCAAGATCCGGCATCCTCTAACAGCACCTCGCTGGGGTCGCAGCCCAGCTCGCGCGCCAGGATCGCAACCACGCGGCTCTGGCAAAAGCCACTCTGGCACCGACCCATGCCGGCGCGGCAGCGGCGCTTGACGCCCTCGACCGAAACTGCGCTCGGGCGGCGCCGAATCGCGGCCACAATCTCGGCCTCGGGCACCGTCTCGCAGCGGCAGACGATCTGCCCCCACGCGGGATTGGACTCAATGAGCTCTTCCTTGCGTGCGAGCGGCGCGCGGTCAAAGTCATCCGGCGCGTGGCGGATCGGGTTCCAATCGGCACGTTCACGCAGGGCCACGCCGGCGTCGCGCAGCACCTGCTCCATGCGCTCGGCAATGGCCGGCGCGCTCGCCACGCCCGGCGACTGAATGCCCGCCGCCTGGAACAGCCCCGGCACCACGGCCGACTGTCCAATAAAGAAGTCGTTCGTACCCTGAATGACCGGACGCCCGCCGGCAAATGCGCGCACCACGCGGCGCGTATCCAGGTCGGGCACCAGCTTGCGCGCACCGTCCAGCAGCGCGTTGACGTCGTCCGCATAGGTCTGCGTGTCGCCTGGCTCGCGCACGGCGGCGGTCGCGGTAATCACGGTGTTGCCATGCACGGTACCCGTGACGATGACGCCCTTCGATATCGGCGTCGGCACCGGGTAGAGCGGCATCAGCGCGCGCGGTTCCTTGTCCAGAACCACAATGTTTCCCTGGCGCCAGACCATCTGGAACTCCTCGGCGCCGGCCATATGCGAGATGTCCGCGGCACCGTTGCCTGCGGCGTTGATCAGATAGCGACAGCGCACGTCGCCGGCGGGCGTTGCCAGCGTAAAGCGCGCGGCTTTGTCATCCGAGCCGGCAACATCAATGGCCTCCACTGGCGCAGACCGCATAAACGTCACGCCGTTGGCGACTGCGTTCTCCAGCGCGACGATGGCCACTTCAAACGGGTCGACGTTACCGGTCGAAGGGCACCACAACGCGCACGTCGCCTTAGCACTCGCGCGCGGCTCCAGCTCGTGGATGCGCTCGGGGCCGACAATCGACAGCTCGGGCACGCCGTTGGCAAGGCCATTCTGGCGCAGCTTCTCCAGGTGCGCGCGGTCTTCGTCGTTAAACCCCAGCACCATCGACCCGGTGCGGCGGAATAAAAAGCCGAGTTCCTGAGACCATGTGCCATATAGCTCACAACCACGGGCGTTGACCTGCGCCTTTACGGTGCCTGGCGCCGGATCGTAGCCTGCGTGCACCAGGCCGCCGTTGGCCTTTGAAGCCCCCAGCGCGATATCGTTTGCTGCCTCGACCACGCAAATGGACAGGTCAAACCGCGCGAGCTGCCGCGCGATGGCGCATCCGGTGATGCCCGCGCCGACAATCGCGATATCAAACGTTTCTGTCACAGTGCCTCCCAGACGAGTTGACAGGCCGTCAATAAGACTATCCTACGGTTCGCACACCCCCAGTGCGGCGGCAATGCGGCGAACAGCCCCGCAACACCCGCCAACGGCAGACGAGGGGAGACCCGGCAACGCCGACAAGCTCGTCTGAAGACAACTACGGCAACCGTTCGTCTCGATCTGTAACAATTAGATGAGGATTTGGGTTCCAGATGTTACAGATTGAGACGTTTGCCAGGCGGCCCCTCTGTTTATCTCGATCTGTAACATCTAGACCCGGATTCCGCTCCTAACTGTTACAGATTGAGATGTTTGTGTCCGCGCCAGCCCCGTACCCAGCCGTAGTCCCATATAAACAAACCCCGTGGTAAACTTGACCGGACTGTTAATATTCCGAAAGGTACCCGTAATGTCCAAGTACATCTCCGAGCTCATGTCGCCGCAGCTTATGGGCGTCATCTATGCCTTTGTTGGCTTTATCGTCGCCCTGTATGTGCTGTCGGTCGTATATGTGTTCATCGACGCTCGCCGCCGCGGCGCCAGCGCCTACGTGGCATGGGGCATCATCGCCCTCATCCCGTTTGTGGGCCTCATCGCCTACCTGGTTCTACGTCCGCACTCCTACGCGTCCGACCGCGAGGAGCAGGAGCTGGACATGGCCCTGCGCGAGCGCCAGCTTGCCCAGTACGGCACCTGCCCGCAGTGCGGCGCGCCCATCGAGAAGGACTTCGTCGTCTGCCCGGTGTGCGATACCCAGGTTCGCAATGTCTGCCCCAGCTGTCATCGCCCGCTCGATGCGCACTGGAAGGTCTGCCCCTACTGCCGAACTCGCATCCAGTAACGCATCCATCGCCGGGCCGGCCGCAAGCCACGGGCACCGCGCATCCCGCGCAACCGCCCCGCGCCACGGGCACGCCGCAAACCACGCGCGCCCCGCAGCCTCGCCCCCACACGATGAAGCATGCGTAGAAAATCGCCCGCCGTGCCATTAAGGTGCGGCGGGCGCTTGTATACCAAGGCAACCTGCCTATAATGATGCAAGTCAAAAACGCCGAGCGCATCGCGCGCACTTGCATCAGGCATCCGAGAGGAGAAAACATACCCATGAAGGCACTCTACAATGACGGTTCGGTGGCCGAGCTCCCGCAGGACGAGGTCACGCATGTCATCCGCCACTCCGCCGCGCACATCATGGCGCAGGCCATCAAGCGCCTGTACCCCGAGGCCGACTTTGCCTACGGCCCCGCGACCGACAACGGCTTCTACTACGACGTCGACCTGCCCGAGGGCGTCAAGATCAGCGAGGACGACTTCCCCGCGATCGAGGCCGAGATGAAGAAGATCGTCAAGGAGAACCTCAAGTTTTCCGTGTACGAGAAGCCCCGCGCCGAGGCCATCGCCCTTATGGAGGAGCGCGGCGAGAAGTACAAGGTCGAGCACATCGGCGACCTGGACGACGACGCCCGCATCACCTTCTACCAGCAGGGCGACTACATCGACATGTGCGTCGGCCCCCACATCTGCTACACCAAGGCGCTGAAGGCCTTTAAGCTCACCGGCGTCTCGGGCGCCTACTGGAAGGGCGACAAGGACAACAAGATGCTCACCCGCATCAACGGTGTCGCCTTTGCCACCAAGGAAGAGCTCGACGAGCACATGCACATGCTGGAGGAGGCCAAGAAGCGCGACCACCGCAAAATCGGCCGCGAGATGGACCTCTTTATGATGCGCGACGAGGCCCCCGGCTTCCCGTTCTTCCTGCCCAACGGCATGATCCTTAAGAACACGCTGCTGGACTACTGGCGCGAGATCCACCACAAGGCCGGCTACGTGGAGATTTCCACGCCGCTCATCATGAACAAGCAGCTGTGGAAGACCTCGGGCCACTGGGACCACTACAAGGACAACATGTACTCCACCGTCATCGACGACGAAGAGTACTGCATTAAGCCCATGAACTGCCCGGGCGGCGTGCTGGTGTACGCCTCCAAGCCGCATTCCTACCGCGAGCTGCCCATCCGCGCCGGCGAGATTGGCCTGGTGCACCGCCACGAGCTGCGTGGCGCCCTGCACGGCCTGTTCCGCGTGCGCTGCTTTAACCAGGACGACGCCCACCTGTTTGTGCGTCCCGACCAGCTGACCGACGAGATCGTGGGTGTGGTCAACCTGATCGACTCCGTGTACCAGAAGTTTGGCTTTAAGTACCACGTTGAGCTTTCCACCCGCCCCGAGGACTCCATGGGTTCGGACGAGGACTGGGCGCGCGCCGAGGAGGGCCTGCGTACCGCTCTGGAGAAGCTGGGCATGGACTACGAGGTCAACGAGGGCGACGGCGCCTTCTATGGCCCCAAGATCGACTTCCACCTGGAGGACTCGCTCGGCCGTACCTGGCAGTGCGGTACCGTCCAGCTCGACTTCCAGATGCCGCTTAACTTTGATCTGGAGTACGTGGATGCCGACGGCACCAAGAAGCGCCCCATCATGCTGCACCGCGTTTGCTTTGGCTCCATTGAGCGCTTCATCGGTATTCTGATTGAGCACTTTGCGGGCAAGTTCCCCACCTGGCTGGCTCCCGTGCAGGTCAAGGCACTTCCCGTCTCTGAGAAGAGCCGCGACTACGCGCACGAGGTATGCGCCAAGCTGGAGGAGGCCGGCATTCGCGTGGTCTGCGACGATCGCGACGAGAAGATCGGCTACAAGATCCGCGAGGCCCGCAGCATCGACCGTGTGCCCTACATGCTCATCCTGGGCGAGAAGGAGGTCGAGGCCGGCAACATCTCCGTCCGCGATCGCTCCAACGAGACCGTTCAGATGAGCGTTGACGAGTTTGTTGCGAAGGTGACCGAGGAGATCAAGACCCGCGCCTAAGGCAAGCAACACAACAATTAACAAAGGCGACCGTCCACAAAGGACGGTCGCCTTTTTCATGCCGAAATAAGAAAAGCCGCTGGTTGAGCGGCTTTTTTTGTTGCACAAAAAGGTACAGGTTTTTGTATCTTTCAACTGACGACATTATATTAGCAATTATTCAGCGTTTGCCCAGATTACGCAAAATGTACTGCCAGTAGGTGCATCTCCATACCCCTCTACAAAAACCTGTACTTTTGCGACTGCGCCTAGCTGCGAGCGAGAAGCCTGTTCTAAACGCCCCTGCATTTGCGTGCATCGCAAAGCCAAAAGAGGGGGCGAGAACATGGAACAGACGGCACGGCGCCAAGAGCAGCTGCCGGGCGCTTTTAACGGCGTCACCACCAACAGCCAACACGGTCGCGTCCGCTGGTATCTGGTCCACACCCCCAACGGAAAAGAGCGCGAGACCTGCGAAAAGGTCCGCCGCATTATCCCGCACAACCTTATGCAGGACGCTTTTGTAATGCAAAAGGAGTTCTGGTTTAAGCGGGATGGTGCCTGGTCGCTCCAAACCAAACCTATGTACAAAGAATACTTCTTTGTCGCCACGCACGATGCCGCCGCACTCGATAGGGCTTTGGCCCAGTTGAGCTTTGGCTGCCGCATTGCCGGCAGCAGGGAGCGGGCCTATGTGCCCATGCCGGACGACGCGCAGGACTGGTACCGCAGCGTGCTCGACGACGACGGCGTTGTGCGCAACAGCGTGGCCCGTATAGAAGACGGCGTGCTGTACATAGAGCAGGGGCCCTTGGTGGGGCAAGAAGCCCGCGTAAAGAGGATCGATCGTCATAAGCGCTGGTGCCTGGTGGACGTGGGCGAAGGCGACTCCGCTTTCAGGGAGCTGCTTCCGCTGGACGTGCCCAGCAAGACGTAAGGGGACGTTGCGCCAGCAGTTAATTCAAATTTTGAGTTCATAGATGGGGGGGGGGTTCCTGGGGACAGGAACGTATGTTTTATTGTGGCTGAAAAAGAAGTAACAGAGAGCTGTGTATCCGTGGGGGACGCACTGGCTATTAAAGAGATTAAACCGAGCGGTACGCTTGGCTACCGCTTTATTAAGAGGCTGTTTGACCTTGTATTCAGTCTTTTGATGAGCGTACTGCTGCTTATCCCTATCGCCATTGTGTGTGCGCTCATCAGCCTTGAATCGCCTGGCAGTCCTATGTATACGCAAGAACGAGTTGGCAAGGGCGGAAAGACCATCAAGATTTTTAAGCTCCGCAGCATGGTCTCCGACGCTGGCGAAGTACATAAGTACCTTAGCCCTGAGCAGCTACATCAGTGGGAAGTTGAGCGCAAGGTTGACGATGACCCCCGCATTACCAAGGTTGGTCGGTTCATCCGTAAGTGCTCAATTGACGAGATGCCGCAGTTTCTCAACGTGCTGAACGGCGATCTTTCCGTCATTGGGCCGCGCCCCATTACACAGGATGAGCTCGAGCAGCATTTTACTGATGAAGAAAAAGCTGAGTTGCTTTCTGTTCAGCCTGGCATTACGGGCCTGTGGCAGGCGACTGATCGTAATGCCGCTACCTTCGAGAGCGGTTTGCGTCAAAAAATTGAACTAAATTACGTGCGCAATCGCTGCTTTCGCATGGACTGGAAGTGCTTCACTGGCACCTTCAGTGCCATGTTCGGCAAGAAGAAGACGGGGCGATAGATGGATATTTCTATCATCATTCCGACTCTTAATGCTGAACATGAAATTGAGGCGCTTTTAATTGCCCTTGATCGCCAGTCAATTCAGCCGAATGAGATTTTGGTCGTCGATTCCGCATCGGAAGACAAAACTATTGAGTTGGTCCAGAAGCACAAAAGAGTTCGCTTGCTGGAGATTGATCGCCAGGATTTTAACCACGGCACCACAAGAGACATGGCGCTGAATGAATCGAGTGGCGACTTCGTCTGTTTTCTCACCCAAGATGCTGTGCCCGTTTCCGATGACTACTTGAAGCGGCTTGTTGCCCCTATGGTTGAAGACTCGAATATCGCCCTTGTTAGTGGTAGGCAGCTTCCCAAGGCCGATGCCCGTCGTTTTGAACAACTTGTACGTTGTTTTAACTATCCTGACTCACCATCCGTGCGTTCGAAAGGCGATCTCGAAAAACTTGGCATTAAGACGTTTTTTGCATCTGACGCCTGTTCTGCCTATCGACGGACCGCATATCTCGAATGCGGTGGATTCGATCATGTTAATACCAACGAGGACATGCTCATGGCCGCCAAGTTTATCGCCTCGGGTATGAAGGTCGCTTACGAGCCGCGTGCCGAGGTCTATCACTCGCATAACTTGACGCCATCCCAACAGTTTGCCCGCAACCGTGCCGTCGGTTTCTTTCTCGAAACGCATGCGGACGATCTCATGCAAGCAAGTGAGATCGGTGAAGGGGGCCGGCTCGTCAGGTCAGTCTCCTCTCAGCTTCTTCGGGAAGGTAATTTTGGCGAGTTAGTTGCCTTCGGAGTTGACTGCTGCGCCCGTCTCCTTGGAAATCGCGCCGGTCGCAGAGCCGCAAGAATTGAAAGGTCATAGCCAATGAAAGGCATC
The DNA here is from genome assembly GCA_018368055.1 of Collinsella sp. Classification (GTDB taxonomy): domain Bacteria; phylum Actinomycetota; class Coriobacteriia; order Coriobacteriales; family Coriobacteriaceae; genus Collinsella. The sequence goes on from JAGZFB010000014.1 coordinate 48,575, forward strand.
ATCCTCGCCGGCGGGTCCGGCACGCGCCTGTACCCGCTCACACTCGTGACCTCCAAGCAGCTGCTGCCGGTCTACGACAAGCCCATG
>JAGZFB010000015.1:0-46138 GCA_018368055.1 Collinsella sp.
GAAGCTAAGCCCCATCGCGCCGAGAGTACTGCGGGGTCAGCCCGTGGGAGGCCAGGGCGCCGCTGACCGGTGGACGGCACCGAGCCGTACGCTTGAACTTAGAAGGGGGAGGCCTCGCGGCCTCCCCCTTTTTTTGCGTTGTATACACGTTGTACTTTGGGACCTAGTTCCCCCGTATGCACTCTTACTGTTTGGCTGTATTTTGAGTCCTTCTAGTGTATTTGAGCGATAATTACTCGCATTGGCGTTAGGGAGGGCTTGATGTTTACCGTATTTGTCTTGGGCAATATTGCTTCGGGTAAGTCGACTGCCTGCCGCTATTTCGAATCTCGTGGCGCTATGCTAATCGATCTGGATGAGCTTGCAAAATCGCTGTATGTGCCGGGCTCTGATATCGTCAATGCTCTCGCGGATGAATTCGGTTGGGACATTTTGGATGAGGATGGCGGCATTCGCCGCAGCATCCTCGCTTCTCGAGCTTTTGCTTCTCCTGATTCGGTCGCACGGCTCAATGGCATTGTGCATCCCGTTCTCATTGAACAGCTTTCGCTTAGGATTCTCGATCCGGTTTGTTGTACGGTTTCATCTCCCCGTTATCCCTTTTCGGTGGTCGAGGTTTCTGCTCCGACTGGTTTTGAGGATGCATTTGGCTTGGCTGATGAAATTCTGGTCATCAGCGCCCCTTTGTCAGTTCGTCGCGAGCGCGCTATTCAACGTGGCATGGAGCCATCTGATTTCGATGCCCGTTCTGCTTGCCAGCCCGATGAGTCTGCGCTGTGCAATCTCGCTACAACGGTGATTGATAATTCGGCAGCCGATAATTCGCTCTTTGAGCAGCTTGACTCATGGCTTGCATGCCACGGGTTTATAGATACTTCGGATAAGGAGGAGGCCGATGCCTAAGGCACGTTTCTTTACGTGGTATCGCGTGGCGCCACTTGCCGTTGTGTTCGTCTTCGGCCTTATTTCGCTCGTCTACTCGTGTGCCCCTGCCGCTTTCTTTAAGCCGCTGTATCCGATTGACTACGAGGTGTATGTAAAGCAATCCAGTATTTCGCATAATTTGGATCCGTATCTGGTGTGCGCTGTCATTAAGTCGGAATCGAATTGGGATCCCGAGGCCGAGTCGAATCAGGGTGCTCAGGGATTGATGCAGCTGATGCCCGAGACTGCCCAGGATATGATCGCCAAGGGCCTTGTCGACGGAGGGGAGTATTCGGCCGACAATCTTAACGATCCGGCTACGAATATCGAGTTTGGCTGCGCATACCTCTCGTATCTTCTCGCCTATTTCAACGGGTCGACGGATAGTGCCATCGCCGCCTATAACGCCGGTATGGGCAATGTCGACGGATGGGCGCAGCAGAACACGTCATTCCATAATGCGATTACCTTCCCTGAAACTCAGGCTTATCTGATTCGCGTCAATAATGCCTGGGTTCGATATAAGACTCTCTATCCCGATCGGTTCGTATAGGACTAAGCCCACCGCCTGCGTATACTGCAGATGTATGAGTTAGGAGTATCCATGGCGGAATTTGAAGTAGAACGCGTTGGTGGTGAACTTAAGCGCTTTGGCGTTGAAGGCTCTGACGTGCCGTTTAAGGTCGTGTCTCCCTATGAGCCTGCCGGTTCCCAGCCTAAGGCCATTGAGTCGCTTGTGCAGGGCGTGAGGGACGGAGACCGCTATCAGGTTTTGCTGGGCGTGACTGGTTCGGGCAAGACCTTCACGATGGCAAAGACTATTGAGGCCCTGGGAAAGCCGACGCTGGTCATGGCTCCGAATAAAACGCTCGCCGCTCAGCTTGCGAGCGAGCTCAAAGAGTTCTTTCCCAATAATGCTGTGGTCTACTTCGTCTCGTACTACGACTACTATCAGCCCGAGGCGTATGTGCCGCAAAGCGATACATATATCGAGAAAGACTCCTCGATTAACGAAGAGGTCGAGATGCTGCGCCATCAGGCGACCGCGTCACTGCTCTCTCGACGCGATGTGATCGTTGTCGCATCGGTCTCGTGTATTTATGGCATTGGCTCTCCTGAGGACTATGCGGGTCTGGCTCCAAACGTCGACAAGAAGGTGCCGCTCGAGCGCGATGACTTTATCCATGCACTTATCGACATTCAATATGATCGCAATGACTATGACCTGGCACGCGGCACGTTCCGCGTGCGCGGCGATGTTGTCGACGTGTATCCGCCTTATGCCGAGCATCCGTTGCGGTTTGAGTTCTTTGGCGACGAGGTCGAGCTGATTGCCGAGATCGATGAGGTCACCGGTGAGATGCTTCGTGAGTACGAGGCCATCCCCGTATGGCCGGCATCGCACTACGTGACCGAGAAGCCGAAGGTCAAGGCGGCTCTGAAATCGATCAGCGAAGAGTGCGAGAAGCGCGTGGCGGAGCTCAAGGCGACCGACAAGTTGCTCGAGGCGCAGCGTCTGCAGCAGCGCACCGATTATGATCTTGAGATGCTCGAGACGATGGGCTTTTGCAACGGCATCGAGAACTACTCGCGTCATCTGGACGGTCGCAAACCGGGCGAGCCGCCGTTTACCCTAATCGATTACTTTCCCAAGGATATGCTCTGCATCATCGATGAGAGCCATGTGACGGTGCCGCAGATTCGCGGCATGCACGAAGGTGACCGCTCGCGTAAGGTGACGCTGGTGGAACACGGTTTTCGCCTGCCCTCGGCGCTCGATAACCGCCCGCTTCGTTTCGATGAGTTTGAGGCGAGGATTCCCCAGTTCATCTACGTCTCGGCTACGCCGGGCGACTATGAGTTGCGCGTGAGTCAAAACGACGTTGAGCAGATCATTCGTCCGACCGGCCTGCTTGATCCCAAGATCGACGTTCGTCCTGTCCGAGGCCAGATTGACGATCTTGAGGACGAGATTCGCGAGCGCGTGGCCCGCAAGGAGCGCGTGCTGGTGACCACGCTCACCAAGCGCATGGCCGAGGACCTGACCGACCATCTGCTTGATGCCGGCATTAAGGTCAACTACATGCACTCTGATACGGCGACAATGGACCGTGTCGAGATCCTGCGAACGCTGCGCGAAGGCAAGATCGATGTTCTCGTTGGCATCAACCTGCTTCGCGAGGGCTTGGATCTCCCCGAGGTCTCACTGGTGGCAATTCTCGATGCCGATAAGGAAGGCTTCTTGCGCAACCGCCGTTCGCTGATTCAGACGATTGGCCGTGCGGCCCGTAACGCCGATGGCGAAGTCATCATGTATGCAGACGTTGTGACCGATTCGATGAAAGAGGCCATCGAGGAGACGCAGCGCCGTCGTGAGATTCAGATGGCATACAACGAAGAACATGGCATTGTGCCCAAGACAGTGCGCAAGGCCATCAACGACATCTCAAGTTTTATTGCCGAGGCCGAAAAAACCGTGGGCTCCAAGGGACGCTCGAAGGGCGACTCTCTTGGCCATGGCGCATTCTATACGCCCGATGAGTCGGGCGAGGGCGGTGTGCCGGAAACGGTGGCGCCCGAGCAGACACTTGCGGAGCAGTTGGAAGAACTGCCGCATGACGAGCTTGTGCGGATCGTCGAAACCATGGAAGAGGATATGCGTAACGCTTCTGCCGCTATGGACTTTGAGGAGGCGGCGCGCCTGCGCGATGCCGTCGTTCAGATTCGGGCGATGCTCGAGGGTGCGTCTGAGGACGAGACGATCGAGCGCTTACGCTCGCAGGCCCGCAAGGGTTCCACGTTCGCATCGGGCAGAAAACGCCAGGGTGCACGGTTTAAGAAATAGCGAACAGGCCCCGAGTTCTCTGTGGAGCTCGGGGCCTATGTCTTTTGCGCGCTGGAATTTGTGCGTTAGAGGTCTGCGATCAGGGCTTCAGCACAACGGATGCCGTCGGTGGCCGCGCTCATGATGCCGCCGGCATATCCAGCTCCCTCACCACAAGGGTAGAGGCCCGGGGTCGACACGGCATGGCACGTTCGGTCTCGGGTAACAGTGACCGGTGAGCTCGAACGAGTCTCCACGCCGGTAAGAACGGCATCGGGACGGTCGTAGCCTCGTAGCTTTTTTCCGAGTAGGGGAAGTCCCAGGCGGAGCGACTCGACGATATGCTGCGGTAGGGCTTCGTCAATTGCCGTCCAGGTCACACCGAGCGGATAGGTGGGCTTTACCTTTCCGGGCGCCTTGCTGGCGCGTCCTGCGAGGAAATCTCCGACGAGTTGTGCCGGTGCGTTCCAGTTGGAACCGCCCAGGCGATAGGCGGCCGCCTCGCAGGCACGCTGGAGCTCGATGCCGGCGAGCGGGTCATCGTTGGGAAGGTCCTCAGGCGTGACGTTAACGAGCAGGGCGGCATTTGCGTTGCGTCCGTCGCGGGCATTGAGACTGGCCCCGTTGACGCACAGATGGCACGGTTCTGAAGAGGCGGCAACAACCTGTCCGCCGGGGCACATGCAAAACGAGAACACGCTGCGGCCGTTGGGAAGATGGGCAACAAGTTTGTAGGGGGCCGCCCCGAGCGCTGGATGTCCCGCCGAGGCTCCATATTGGGCTCTGTCGATGTCGCGTTGCGGATGCTCGATGCGAACGCCCATGGCAAAGGTCTTTTGTGCGAGGGCCACGTTGTGGTCCTTAAGGAGCTCAAAAATATCGCGAGCAGAATGCCCGCAGGCGAGGATGAGGTGCTTTGTCTCGATTGGCTCGTAAGCGGCGTCTTGGGACGATTGGACATCAATACCGGTGATGGCGCCAGACGCGTCGATGCGAATGTCGACGAGCTTCGTTCGATAACGGACGACACCTCCGAGCTGCTCGATGCGCTGGGATATAGCGGTGACAACCTTGGGAAGGATGTCGGAGCCAATGTGCGGCTTGGCATCCCACAGAATATCGCGGGGCGCACCCGCCTCGACGAAGGTTTCGAGGATAAGGCGATGGGCGGGATTTTTTGTTCCCGTATTGAGCTTGCCGTCCGAGAAGGTCCCCGCGCCGCCCAGACCAAACTGAATATTGCTCTCGGGGTCGAGGATGCGCTCCTTTAGAAAGAGGTCGATCGCCTGCGAGCGGCGAAATGCCGGGTCGCCGCGCTCGATAAGCAAGGGCTTAAGACCTGCTTTGGCGAGCGTGAGCGCAGCGAAAAGGCCGGCGCATCCGGCGCCGACAACGACAGGGCGTTCTTGAGGTGCGTCGGAGACGGGGGAGGGGAATGAAGGCTCATCGTCTTCTATCGCGCGTACGCGCGAGCGGTCACGCTCGGCAACGCTGTCGACCGCTTCTCGCTCGAGGTGGGGACTAGTCAGCTCAACACGAAAGCTCAGGATAAAATGGACGTCTCGTTTTTTGCGAGCGTCGATTGACTTGCGGTGGAGTTCGATGGACTTGATCTCGGAGTCCTTGCAACGTAGGATGCGCTTGGCGACTCGCTTGCCAACAATGAGGCAGGTATTTTCATCGCCGGCTTCATCGAGCGACACGTTGACTTGGGTGATTTCGATCATCGAGGTCTCCTTAGAGGCAAGAAAGAGGCCGTCCGGTATCCCAGACGGCCCGAATGCGTTTTTGATTATAGACTGCGCGGCTACAGGCTGCTTGCAGCGCGAATGCCCGAGAGCCAGGCCCACGCAAGGTTAAAGCCTCCGCAATCGGCGTCGATGTCGAGCGCTTCGCCGCAGACGTAAAGCGGGGCGTCGACAGCGCTGCTCGCGCGTAGACTGGGTGTTGAGATGCTCTCGACAGATACGCCACCACGCGTGACCTGCGCCGAGCGCTCCTCGGCTGTTCCCTCGACGAGCAACTTAAAGTGCTTGAGGATCGAGACCAGGTGGATGACATCGTTGGAGCCTGGATGGCACTGCTCGAACGCCGTGCAGACGACGCGGGAGAGTTGCGGGGCGAGCATGCCGTCGAGCCAACGGGGATCGCGGGGCGAAAAGCCGCCGAGCAGCTCAACGCGCCGGTTGAGCATATCGAGCAGCTCGTCTTTGGAGAGGTCGGGGAAAACGTCGAGCAGGATCGTATCGCCGTGCTGGATACGACGGGAGAGGTTGAAGACAGCGACGCCCGAGATACCGAAGGTTCGAAACAGGACTTCACCGTCTTCGTGCCAGAGCTCATTATGATTGCGGGCGAGCGTCAAGCGGGCGCGGACGCGCAGGCCATCCAACGTCTTGATTGCCGCCCGATCGCCGACGACCGTTGCCGATACGGGGCAGAGGATGGGGCGCAGCGAAGTGAGGGGGAGGCGAAACGTATCGGCGATACCAGTGGGGTTGCCACCCGTGGCGATAATTACGGCATGTGCCTGCAGGGCCTCGTTCTTGCGAGGGACATCGGCGAGCGCTTTCCGAAGCGAGCGGAGCTCCGATTTTCGGTCGTCGCGCTTTTTTGCCTTGAGTGCCCGCGCTGGACGGTCTATTTGGAGTGTCCAGCCTTCGGAAGCTTTGCGCGCCGTGGCAATATTGGCTCCGCAGATTAAGGTGATACCTAGGCGGTCGCAAACGTTGAGAAGCGCGTCGCGCACCGATTCGGCGCGAAGGGAGCGCGGGTACAGTCGGCCTTCCTCGGAGGTTGTCATGATGCCCAGCGAGGAGAAGAAACCCATAAGCTCTTGTTCGGGTTGGGGGCCCATGACAGATTCGACGAATGCGGGGTGGTTATACCGCTGAGGATCAATCGATTCGTTGGAGAGGTTGCAGCGGCCGTTACCGGTCGCAAGGAGCTTAAGGCCGCAGGCGACATCGCGCTCAACGATGCAGACGCTTTTGCCAGCACGTGCGGCCGTAATGGCGGCGGCGAGGCCTGAAGCCCCGCCGCCGATTACCAGGACGTCATAGAAGGCGCTCGTGTTCACTTAGGCCTCGTCGGTCTCGTGCGGGGTAATAGCCTCGACGGCAGAGACTGCCTTGGGCAACATGCCATCGGGCAGCGCGGTCTCAACCTCGCCCTTATCGCAGGCCTCGGCGAGTGCCGGATTAATGGGAAGCGTGCCCAAGATGTCGAGGTTATAGCGCTCTGCGACCTCGGGGAGCTTGCTCTTGCCAAAGACCTCGATCTTCTTGCCGCAGTCGGGGCACTCAATATAGCTCATGTTCTCGACGATGCCCAGAATGGGGACGTTCATCTTCTCGGCCATGTTGACCGCCTTGGCGACAATCATCGAGACCAGATCCTGCGGGCTCGTGACGATGACGATGCCGTCGACGGGCAGTGACTGGAAGACGGTGAGCGCGACGTCGCCTGTTCCCGGAGGCATGTCGACCAGCAGGTAGTCGATGGGGCCCCACGAGGTCTCGCTCCAGAACTGCCTGATGGCGCCTGCGATGACCGGACCGCGCCAAAGGACGGGGTCGGTCTCGTTTTGGAGCAGAAGGTTGGAGCTCATGACCTTGACGCCGTGCTCGGAGATTTCAGGCAGCATGAGGTTGCCAAGGGCATGGACGTGGCGTCCGCTCATACCGAACATCTTGGGGATAGAGGGACCGGTGATGTCGGCATCGAGGACGCCGACCTTGTGGCCGTGACGGGCAAGCTCGGTGGCGATGGCACCGGTGACAAACGACTTGCCGACACCGCCCTTGCCGGAAAGCACGGCGATGACGCGTTTGACCTCGGACAGCGTATTCTCCTCAAATTGCGACGGCGACGTTTGTCCGCCGGCGGCCTGTGCGTGCTCGCAACCCATGTATGACTCCTTTGTATATGTTGGGGCCGGGGCCCCGTGATGTGACACGAGCGTCATTGTACCCTCGTTTGCGAGCGGGAGTCATTTACGATGCATTTGGGCCGAGCGTGCTTGCAATACGATGGGTCCAAGCGAATGGGCGGGCTTACTGAACTTTGCTGGCGAACTCGAGGTATTGCATGCGCTGCAGCTTGTTGATCGTCGAGGCGTATGGGCTGTCTTCAGATTCCAAGTCGTAGCGCAGCCCGTCGGTACCGAGGTAGCCGGCGACATTGATGGTGGGCACATCTGACCTTGTTGCAAGCAGAGCCTTTTGATAGTCGGTGAGCGGGGCGCCGATCTTATTAAGGGTAATGGCTGCAACCTCGTTTGCCCCGACGGTGTCGTAGACGTTGAGCTCGGTATTGCCGGCGATTTCATAGTTAGCCCAGACAAAATATGTCGACTGATAGATACGGAAAGCGTGGCTTGCCGTATCTTCCTGAGGGTACAGCTCGTCGTTGAGAGTCGTTGCGGCGCTCGGCTGATGGTCGCCAAAAAAGACAAGGACAACCGGTCTGCCGATATTGCGGAGCTCGTTGATAAAGTACTCGAGGTCCCGGTCGGATGCGTTGATGCAGGTAAGATAGGTGTTGAGCGCGCTATTGGCACCCTCGCTGGCTCCCTCGACCCAATAGTTTGTAAGCTCCTCGGCGGGAACGGTGCCATAGTCGTAGCCGCCATGATTTTGCATCGTGACGTCAAAGATGAACTGCGGGGCTTCGTCGGTTCTAAGCAGGTCGAGTATCTTGTCGTAGGTGGCGTAGTCGCATACGCCGGCATGGTAACAGGGCGCACCTTCGAAATCGCCGATTGAAAGAAAGTCTCCAAAGCCCAGCTGCTGATAGATTTTATCTCGATGGTAGTTGACGGGGTTTTGCGGGTGCATAGCGGTAGCGGTATACCCAAGCTCCTTAAGGTCCTTTGCCAGGCTGTCGACGCCATTCATCTGATATAGCTGATAGGGGATTTTGCCTAATCCGACAAAGGCCGTTGTCGCTCCGGTCAAAAATTCGAATTCGGAGTTCGCCGTTCCGCCACCGGCGACCGAAGCGAGCATGGTGCCGCGAACAAGTGTGTCGGGAAGCGAGTTGTAGAATGCGGGGCCGGTGTACCCGGCCGCCTGGAGCTGCTCAAAGCACGAAAGGTCGCTAAAACTCTCATTCATGACGGCAACAATCGTCGGCTTGATTTCATTGAACTGGGCAACGGCCGCCGCGCGCTGCTCGCTCGAGCCATACGTGCTGTCGTAGGTGGCGGCGAGCTCCTGCTCGATGCTCTGCGCCTCATCGGGCGTATAGTCTTCGGGCTTCTCAATGGGCAACTCGTTGACCATTTCGGTGAACGAAGTGATAAAACCCTGAGACGCATATGTGGTGATGGGCTGCCAACGGTCAAATCCAAAATTCAGCGCCTGCTCCAAGTCGATGCTGGAAAAGCCCGAGAGCCCCACAACGGTCACTAACAGAAAAGCACAGAGGTTAGCGGCGATTGCGGGGAAGACATGGGTGGGCGTACGGAGCTTTCGCGGACGGATAAGCGAAAGAAGCCCCAGGGAAATCTCCAGCAGGGCGAGAGAGGTTACGATTCCGGCGGTAAAGGTAAACTCGTATCCCTCGCTCACCTCCATTGCGGTGCCAAGGGCCAAGATATCGCTTGGCAGGATGGCTTCGCCTTTAAACGTTATGACGAAGTGCTCGGCAATGCCAAGGATGCAGCAGGCGACGGGCACGAGGGCCATGACGCCTCCATGACGCTGTCCCAGCAAATAAAGGGAGAGCAGAACCGTCGCGAGCAGCCCGACGGAAAACCCGAATGAGTTGGCGGGAATGCGATAGAACGTTTCGTTGCAGGCAATTTCGAGTGAAACGAACGAGAGCGCTGAAACAGCGGCGATGACAAGGATGTCACGGCAAATACAGGCAACCGTTCCCGTCGCAAGATCGGTTTGGTCGATAAGTCCCGAAACCAAGGGCTCGACAAGAAGTATGACGGCGGCAGCACCGAGCGCCGAATAAGAAAGGACCCATAGGGAACTGTCCTCATTTACGAGCAATTGATTCGTAATCCATGCAGCTACCATGCCGAGCGGGATGAGGAGCGTCGCGCACCAAAAGACGCGGGCAATGGGTGGCTTTTCATTGTGTTTGATTGAAAAATACACGCGCACGACGACGGTGGCCACGATAAGGATGGCGATGAATATGGGCAGATTGGCCATGTCACTCGAAGTGATTTCAAGGGGGATATCTTCGGTCATGGACGTTCCTCTGTTACGGCAAATTAAGTTCAGTATTAGATTACTGTAACCTTTCCACGGCATTTCGAGAAACAAAGCGCCCGATACGCAAAGCTAAAGGTCTGCGAATCTTGTATTACGAACATCTGTGCGCGTCGAGTGCGCTAAACTCATCGGCAGTATGATTCGATGCAATAGGAGGCAAGGAGCTTCCATGTCTGATTCTTCTATCGTTATTCGCGGCGCTCGTGAGCACAACCTCCGTGATATCGATGTTTCCATTCCGCGTGACCAACTCGTGGTCATTACCGGTCTTTCTGGCTCGGGCAAGAGTTCGCTGGCATTTGACACTATCTATGCCGAGGGCCAGCGTCGATACGTTGAGAGCCTTTCGAGCTATGCGCGCCAGTTCTTGGGCCAGATGGACAAACCCGACTTGGATTCAATCGACGGCCTTTCGCCGGCGGTGTCGATTGACCAAAAGACGACGTCTAAAAACCCTCGCTCGACGGTTGGCACCGTAACCGAGATTTATGACTATCTGCGCCTGCTGTTCGCCCGTGTGGGCACCCCGCACTGCCCCGAATGCGGCCGCGTCATTGAGCGTCAGACGACCGACCAGGTTGCCGACAAGGTCTTGGCGGCGGGGGAGGGCCGCCGCGCGTTTGTGCTGGCACCGGTGGTGCGCGGGCGAAAAGGCGAGTACACCAAACTGTTTGAGGACCTTCGCGCCGAGGGCTTTAGCCGCGTGCGTGTCGACGGTGAAGTGCGCTCGCTCGACGATCCGATCGATCTGGACAAGAAGTTCAAGCACGATATCGAGGTCGTGGTCGACCGCATCGTGATTCGGGAAAACTCTCTGGGCCGCATCGCCGAGTCTGTTGAACAGGCGACTGCCTTGGCGCACGGCAATGTAAACGTGTACATGCTGCCCGATCGCGATGCTCCCGAGGGGACCGAGGGCGAACTGCTGGAGTATTCGTTGGCCTTGGCGTGCCCGGAGCATGGACACTCCATTGACGATCTTCAGCCGCGTGATTTTTCGTTCAACGCTCCCTATGGCGCATGTCCTGAGTGCGACGGCCTGGGCTTTAAGAAAACCGTTGATGCCGAGGCGCTGATTGAGGACCCCTCGAAGTCCATTGCCGACGGAGTCTTTGGTAGCCTGTTTGGCAATTCGAACTACTATCCGCAGATTTTTGCTGCGGTCTGCAAACACTTTAAGGTGAGCGCCGATACGCCGTGGGAGGACTTGCCCCCTCGCGTGCGTCGTGCATTCTTGGATGGCCTGGGCGATACGAAGATCTCGGTCGACTACCAAAAGCTCGACGGACGTCGTAGCCAGTGGGATACAAAGTTTTCGGGCGTTCGCAACATCCTGTACGAACGCTATGCCGAGACGACGAACGAGAACACCAAGGCGCGCCTGGAGAAGTACATTCGCGAGGAACCGTGCTCGAGCTGCCACGGCGCTCGTTTGCGCCCTGAGATGCTCGCCGTCACCGTGGGCGGCAAGTCCATTTACGAGGTTTGTTGCCTGTCGTGCCGTGAGTCGCTCGAGTTTTTTGAGGGCTTGGAACTTACCGAGCGTCAACGGTTTATCGGCGGCCGTATCGTCAAGGAAATCCTGGAGCGCTTGCGTTTTCTGGTCGATGTTGGACTCGACTATCTGACGCTCGATCGTGCTTCGGCGACGCTTTCCGGTGGCGAGGCACAGCGTATTCGCCTGGCAACGCAGATCGGCGCGGGTCTCATGGGCGTGCTCTATATTCTGGATGAGCCCTCGATCGGTCTTCATCAGCGTGACAACGAGCGCCTGATCAAGACGCTCGAGCGCCTGCGCGATATCGGCAATACCGTTATCGTCGTCGAACACGACGAGGATACAATCCGTGCCGCCGACTACGTGATCGACATGGGGCCCGGCGCCGGCGTCAACGGCGGACACGTAGTCGCGGCGGGAACGCCTGCCGATATCATGGCGTGTCCTGAGTCGATGACGGGCGCTTATCTGACCGGCAAACGAATGATCCGGGTGCCTGATGAACGGCGCAAACCCGGTCGCGGCTGCCTTAAAATTACGGGCGCTCGAGCCAACAACCTCAAAAACGTTACTGCCAAGATCGAGTTTGGTACGCTTACGGTTGTTACCGGCGTGTCGGGATCGGGCAAGAGCTCCCTAGTTACCGACACCATTGCGCCTGCCCTTACGAATGCCATTCACCGCTCGACGCGCCCTGTGGGTCCGTATAAGAAAATCGAGGGCATCGAGTGTATCGATAAGGTTATCGATATCGACCAGTCGCCGATTGGCCGCACGCCGCGTTCCAACCCTGCTACCTATATCGGCCTGTGGGATGATCTTCGCGCACTGTTTGCGAGTACGCCGGAGTCGAAGGCGCGCGGCTACTCGCCAGGTCGTTTCTCCTTTAATGTGAGTGGCGGGCGCTGTGAGGCGTGCAAGGGCGACGGACAGATCAAGATCGAGATGCACTTCCTTCCCGATATCTACGTTCCCTGCGAAGTTTGCGGCGGTAAACGCTACAACCGCGAGACACTCGAGGTCACCTATCGTGGCAAGACCATCTCGGACGTGCTCGACATGAGCGTTACCGAGGCGCTGGCCTTCTTTGGGAATATCCCGCAGATTAAGCGCAAGCTCCAGACGCTGTACGATGTAGGCTTGGGCTACGTGAGCCTGGGCCAGCCCGCCACGACGCTTTCGGGCGGCGAGGCGCAGCGTGTAAAGCTCGCCAAGGAGCTTCATCGACGCCAGACGGGCAAGACGTTCTATATTTTGGACGAGCCGACGACCGGCCTTCATTTTGAGGACGTCCGCCAGCTGCTCGATGTACTGCAGCGCTTGGTCGATGCGGGCAACACGGTGCTGGTGATTGAACACAACCTTGATGTCATCAAGGTTGCCGACCGCCTGATCGATATGGGTCCCGAGGGCGGTAACGGCGGCGGAACCGTCGTGGTTTCGGGTACACCGGAGCAGGTTGCGGACTGTCCGCAGAGTTATACGGGCAAGTTTTTGGCGCCGTTGCTCAGGCGTGACCGGGAGCGCCAGGCTCAACTTGATGCTCAATAAATAGGCGATTCAGTTTATGGGCGCCATCGACTCCTTGTGATTCGATGGCGCTTGCTGTGCCGAAGTGACGTATGCAGCCGAATTGGACATATACTTAATCCTTGCGTCCGAATGCGAGGGAAAGGATATGTCATGGCAAAGGCTGTAAAGACGCCAAAAACCAATGCGATGCGCGAGCTGGAAAGCGCCGGCATTTCCTATGTTCTACATACGTACGAAGACGATGGCGATGAGTCGGTGGGCCTGGGGGTCGCGATTTCGGAGCAGCTTGGCGAGGAGCCCGGTCAAGGATTTAAGACTTTGGTCTGTGTGACACCGTCCAACGACTATGTCGTGTGCTGCATCCCTGTTGCCGACGAGCTCGATCTAAAGTCCGCCGCGCGTGCCGCGGGGGAGAAGTCCTTGGCCATGATGCATGTGAAGGATTTGCTTGCGGCGACTGGCTACGTTCGCGGCGGCTGCAGCCCGGTCGGTATGAAAAAACGCTACCGGACGCTCATTGATGAGACATGTGTCCTTTGGGATACCATTTTTATTTCGGGAGGCAAGCGTGGTTATCAGCTCGAGCTTGCACCCGATGATTTAATTGCATTTTGCGGGGCGACGGTTGCCGCGATTACGAGAGAGGACTGAGCGATGCCGCAGGAAGAATTGAAGCGCGGAGCTCATTTTGCAAAAGAATCTGCGCCTCAGACACCCTCATCCGAAGCTTCTTCGTCGCGAGATGACACTGACGACATGGGCTCGTCGGACTACTCCACGGTTGGTCGTTCCGCCGGGCTTATGACCATTCTGACTATCGTGTCTCGCGTCACCGGTTTTATCCGCACGTGGGCAATGGCGGCCGCTATCGGCATGTCGCTACTCTCGTCCTCCTATCAGGTCGCCAACAACCTGCCCAATATGCTCTACGAACTCGTGATGGGTGGCATGCTCGTGACGGCGTTTTTGCCCGTGTACATGGGCGTGAGGCGTGAGCAGGGTCGCGAGGCCTCGAACGAGTACGTGGGCAACCTGCTTGGCATTCTGCTTTTGGTGCTGGGTGGCATTTCGTTGCTGGGGACCGTGTTCGCCCCGGGCTTTATCTGGACGCAATCGTTCCTTTCGGGTGACGGCGGCAGCATGGATACCGCTGCGTTCATGTTCCGTTTCTTTGCCATCCAGATTCTCTTTTATGGTTTGGGCTCGGTGTTCTCGGGCGTTCTCAACGCACACCGCGACTACTTCTGGTCGACGTTTGCCCCGGTCCTCAACAATGTGATCGTCATTGCGAGCTTTATGGGTTTTGCGCCCGTGTCCGCACAGTTTGGCGAACGTGCCGGCATCATCTTGATTGCGGCCGGTACGACCCTCGGTGTCTTTGTTCAGATGGCATGTCAGATTCCCGCGCTTGGCAAGCACGGCGTGCATCCCCATATCCATATCGACTTTAAGGACCCCGCGCTGCGCCAGACGATTGCGCTCGGTATCCCGACGCTGCTCGCCACGGTGTGCATGTTTGTCTCGACTTCTATCACCAACGCTGCCGCGCTGGTGGTCCAGCCCGAGACTGGCCCTTCCGTCATCGCCTATGCGCGCCTGTGGTACACGCTGCCCTACGCGCTGATTGCCGCCTCGCTTTCGACGGCGCTCTATACCGAGCTCTCTCATGACGCACAGGAGAAGGATTACGACAGCGTTCGCACGGGCATTTCGCGTGGCGTCGCCCAGATGCTGTTCTTCCTGATTCCGTTCGCACTGTACCTGATTGTCTTCGCACGTCCGCTCAACATGATTTACTGTGCCGGCAAGTTCGATGAATCCGGCGTGGCGCTGGTGTCCGAGTACCTTGTCTACCTGGCGCTCTCGCTGCCGCTCTACGGCGTGGTCGTGTTGATGCAGAAGAGCTTCTCTGCCTTGCTCGACATGAAGCCCTATAGCCGCTATTGCCTGTATTCCGCCATCGGCCAGGCTGGCTCGGTTCTGCTGTTTGGCGTTGTGCTGGGCTTCGGTATGCCGGCAATCGCGCTTTCGTATGTTGTCGACTACGTGATCTTGGTCGGCTGTTCGCTGTGGTGGCTGCGTCGTCGCCTGCGTGGCCTTCAGGTCAAATCTATCCTGCTTGGCGGTTTCTTTGGCCTTTTGCTCGGCGGCCTAGGGGCTGCCGCAGGCGCCGGCGTCATGTGGGCGCTTGAACACTTTGTCGGGGTACTTGGCGGCTCGATTCTGATTACTCTTGGCTATGTTTGCGTTGCGGGTGTCGTCTCGCTTGCTGTTACCTTTGGCCTTGCCGTCGTTCTTAAGATGCCCGAGGTCTCGGCGCTGCTTCGTCGCAAGTAGGTGCGTGTGGCCGGTCACGACAACATTCCAACACTCGCCGATCAGGTTTCGCGCGTTCCCACGCAGCCCGGATGTTACCTTTGGAAAGATGCCAAGGGCGATGTCATCTACGTTGGCAAGGCGAAAAACCTGCGTTCCCGTATGCGCCAGTACGTGACGCTGCAGGATGAGCGCCAAAAAATACCGCTCATGATGCAATTGGTTGCGAGCTTTGACTACATCGTTGTCGAAACCGAGCATGAGGCGCTTGTACTCGAGCGCAACCTGATCGGCCAGTACCATCCGTACTTTAACGTCGACCTCAAGGATGACAAGAGCTACCCCTTTATCGCCATTACAAAGGGCGACCTGTATCCCGCTATCAAATACACGCGCGAGCGTCATAAGCCGGGAACGCGTTATTTTGGTCCCTATACCGATAGCCGCGCGGCGCGTGAGACCATTGACACGCTGCGCAAGGTGATCCCGATCTGCTCGGCTTCTTGTGCGGAGTGGCGTCGTTGTCGTCGTATCGTCGAGTCCCACAAGGGCGAGGAAGACATCGTCAATATGATTTGCGCGCAAAACGGGCGTCCCTGCTTCGACTACCATGTCGGGCGCGGCCCAGGTGCGTGTGTCGGCGCGATTTCTCCTACGGACTATGCCAAGAACGTCAAGCGTGTCGAGCGCTTTTTGTCGGGCCATCGCAAGGATGTCGTCGATGAGCTGACCTCCGAGATGACGGATGCCGCCGAGGCGCTCGACTTTGAGCGCGCGGCACGCGTCAAACGTCGTTTGGAGGTCATCAGGGGTCTGGACGACCGTCAGCAAGTCGTTTTTCCCTCCAGTGTCGATATCGATGTCATCGGTTTCTATCGCGAGGAGACCATCTCCGCCGCTTGCGTCTTTGTCGTGCGTGAGGGTCGAACGGTTCGAACCTGCGAGTTCATTCTCGACAAGGGTCTTGATGTTGACGAGGAAGAGCTCCAGTCGGGCTTTCTTAAGCGCTATTACGACGAGACGGCTGATATTCCAGCTGAGATAAACCTCTCTGTCGAGCTTGAGGATGCAGAGGCGCTGGGGGAGTGGCTTGCAGGCAAGCGCGAGCGTTCCTGCCATCTCCATAGGCCGCAGCGTGGCGAAAAGCACCGTTTGCTCGATATGGCATCCAAAAATGCGCGCCATGCCCTCATGCGCTACATGATGCGAACGGGGTACGCTGACGACCGCACCAATCAAGCGCTCCTGGAGCTCGAAAGCGCGCTGGCGCTGCCGGCGCCGCCGATGCGTATCGAGTGCTTCGATATCTCGACGCTGCACGGAACCTTTACCGTCGCCTCGATGGTGGTGTTTACCAACGGACGCGCCGACAAGAGCCAGTACCGTCGTTTTAAAATTCAGGCCGAATTGGACGAGGCAAACGACTTCGTGTCGATGTCCGAGGTTTTGGGACGACGCTATGCTCCCGAGCGCATGGCCGACGAGCGCTTTGGCTCGCGTCCCGATTTGCTCGTTGTCGATGGCGGCAAGCCGCAATTGACCGCTGCGATCAAGCAACTTGAGGCTCTTGGGCTCGATATACCGGTTTGTGGCTTGGCAAAGGCCGATGAGGAGGTTTTCGTGCCTTGGGACGAGACTCCCGTCGTGCTTCCGACCGGGTCCGCGTCGCTCTATCTAATTAAACAGGTGCGCGATGAATCGCACCGTTTTGCAATCACATTCCATCGTGAGTTGCGTGATAAAGCCATGACAGTTTCGGTACTCGATGACGTTCCAGGCGTGGGACCCACCAGAAAACGTGCCCTTATGCGCCATTTTGGCTCGATGAAGCGTTTGCGCGCGGCGAGCGAGCAAGAGATCGCGGAAGTTCGCGGCATACCTGCCGATGTTGCCAAGGCGGTCCACGAGGCGCTCGTTGCGTGGAATGCCGAGCGCGCCGAGGCGGCGGCTGGCCATTCCGATAGCTAAACACGAGCCTAAACTACTGATATACATGATTGCGTGATTTTCAACCATTTATTTCGCCATGATTGCCTGCTGGTTTCGGGTTTTATTAACGCTAAAACGTTTGACTGACCCAAGTGAAAACCCTGCTATCCTGCGGGTTGACGAAGACTGATATCTCACCTCGCCGATACATACTGTCTGGCGAATCGTTTGTCAACGAATTCGGTGAACGGTAGTAAATACCGTTCAAGCGTATGTATGTATCGGTCGCCGAGCGCGGCACCTCAGTTGGGCTCGTCGGTAGGTAAGGTATATATCGTCCGCAAGTTGCGCGGGGGCACGTCTAGGTGCTCCCGGGTAAGATTCTCTATTGATAGGAGAAGACATGGCCATCATCAACAAGGGTATGTCCAGGCGTTCGTTCCTCGGCCTCACCGGCAGCGTCGCTGCTGTCGCAGGGCTTGGTCTCACCGGCTGCGGTGGCAGCTCCAACGACGAGGGTTCCGCTTCCGGTTCCGCCGATTCCGCCAACCGTGGCGGCGGTGTGATTACCGCTGGTTCCGCTTACGCTCCGTCCAGCTTCGATCCCGCCAGCACCGGCTCCGCTGTGGGCCTGGGTGCTAACTGGCACGTCGTCGAGGGTCTCTACGGCATCGATTACCACGACTACAGCACCTTCAACGAGCTCGCCACCGACGATCCCAAGTCCGTGGACGACACTACCTTCGAGGTCACCATCCGCAAGGGCGCCAAGTTCTCCGATGGTACCGAGGTCACTGCTGACGACGTCGTCGCTTCCTACACCGCTTGCGCTGCTTCCGCTACCTATGCTCCGTTCTTCCAGCCCTTCGAGTCCATCGAGGCCAAGGATGCCAGCACTGTAACGGTCAAGACCAAGGTCCCCAACTTCTCCCTGCTCAAGGATCGTCTGGCTATCATCCGTGTTACCCCGGCTACTCAGTCCGAGGAGGATCGCGCCAAGCAGCCGATCGGTTCCGGCCCCTGGATGTACGACTCTATCTCCGATACCGAGATCACCCTGGTTCCCAACCCCGAGTACAACGGTGAGTATGCTGCCGAGGATAAGAAGATCCAGTACAGCATCCTGACCGACCCCACCGCTCGCGTTACCGCCCAGCAGGAAGGCTCCACGCTCGTTATGGAGCTCGTCACCGCTGACGCCGTCGACCAGCTCGAGAGCGCTGGCTGCAAGATCGACAACGTCCAGGGCTTCGGCACCCGCTTCATCATGTTCAACGTCGCCAAGGAGCCTTGGAACAACGTCAAGGTCCGTCAGGCCGTCATGTACGCGCTCGACACCGAGAAGATGATCACCAACACCTTCGCCGGCCTTGCCACCGCTGCCAGCTGCTACCTGCCCAAGAGCTTCACCAACTATCATGAGGCTTCCACGGTGTACAAGACCGACGCCAAGAAGGCCAAGAAGCTCATCGAGGAGTCCGGCATCACCCCGGGTGCCATCACCCTGCGCACCACCGACAACGAGCAGATTAAGGGCATGGCCGCCCAGGTCAAGAACGACCTCGACGCTCTCGGCTTCGAGGTGACCATCCAGACCGATACCTCGCCGGCCACCTACGCTGCCATCGACGGCGGCGAGGCCTACGATATCCTCCTTGCCCCTGGCGATCCGTCCTGCTTCGGCGCTGACCCCGACCTGCTGCTCAACTGGTGGTACGGCGACAACGTCTGGATGCAGACCCGTTGCCCGTGGAGGGAGTCCGCTGAGTGGGAGAAGCTCCACGGTCTCATGGACGAGGCTCTTGCCGCCGAGGGCGACGAGCAGCAGAAGAAGTGGAACGAGTGCTTCGACATCATCGCCGACAACGCTGTTCTGTACCCCGTTGTCCACGTCAAGACCGTCTCCGCTTCCTGGGACGATCCGTCTACCGCGCCCAACGGCGAGGCCCTCGATGGCTTCAAGGGCATCGGCACGACGAGCATGTCCTTCAGGGGCGTCGCGACCGTCAAGGCCTAAGACTCGTTTGAGTCATATGTGGGGCGTCGGTCGTAAGGCAACGTCCTCATAGTTGAAACAAAGACCCGGGCGGCCTCGATGTCGCTCGGGTCTTGTAATGAGTATCCATACTCATATACCAGTTGGTCCTACCGACAAAAGAAAGGGGAGAGAACGTGAACAACTTTCTACGTTTGATTGGAAGGCGTCTCGTGGCGCTGCCGATCATGGCATTGGGCGTCACCGTCCTGGTGTTCTTCCTTATGTCGTTCTCCAAGACCGACCCCGCCTATACGGCGTTGGGTGACGGTGCCTCGCCCGAGGCGGTTGCCGAGTACCATGAGAAGTATGGTCTGGACGACCCCTGGCCCGTGCGCTACGTGCGCTACATGGGCGATCTGATCCATGGTGACATGGGCACCTATGGTGCTGCTCGCAACTCCGTTGCCAAGCGCATCTCCACGGCCCTGCCCGTCACGATGCAGCTGACCTTTATCGGTCTTGCTATCGGTGCGGTCGTTTCGTTTTTGCTCGGCGTCATCGCGGCACTGTATCGCGACAAATGGCCGGACCAAGTGATCCGCGTCTTTTCCATCGCCGGCTTGGCAACCCCGTCGTTCTGGCTTGCCGTTCTGTTGATTCTGCTGTTCTCTTCCTACCTTAAGGTGCTCCCGGCATCCGGTGCTCTGCCTCACTTCACCACCAACCCGGCTGGCTATCTGGGACGTATGATCATGCCCGCTATCGCTCTGGCATTCCCGCTGACGGGCCAGATGACTCGTATCGTGCGTACGGCCATGGTTGAGGAGCTCGACAAGGACTACGTCCGCATGGCCCGTGGCGCCGGCGTTCCCGAGAAGGTCGTCGTCGGCATCAACGTTTTGCGCAACGCGCTGATCACCCCGGTCACCACCCTCGGTCTTAAGATCGGTTACCTTATGGGCGGCGCCGTCGTCATCGAGGTCATCTTCAACCTCCCCGGCATGGGTACTGCGATTCTGCAGGGCGTTCAGGGCAACGAGGCGAACCTGGTTCAGGGCGTCGTCATCGTCGTTGCTCTTGCCTTCATCATCATCAACATCGTGGTTGACATGCTCTACCTGCTCATCAACCCGCGCATCAGGACGGTGTAGATTATGGTAAAGATTCGAGAGAAGCAAACCGAGCAGCTCGAGAAGGCTGCCTCCAAGGGGCTCAAGCTCGGTGGCTGGAAGAAGATGACGCTGTCTTCTAAGATTGCCGCCGTCGTGCTGGTGTTGGTCGCCCTGACCGCGATTCTGGCGCCCCTTCTTGCCCCCTATAGCCCGGTCGAGATTTTCACTGCTCGCCAGGCTCCCGGCAATGGATTTATCTTCGGTACCGACGATAAGGGCCGCGACATCCTGTCGCGTATGCTTTACGGTGGCCGTTACTCGCTGATCATCGGCTTCGGTGCTACTGCCATGGCTCTGGTCTGCGGCTCGGTCGTGGGCGCCCTCGCGGCGGTTTCGCGCAAGGCCGTCTCCGAGGCGATCATGCGCATCCTGGACATCATCATGTCCATCCCGGGCATCGCCCTCGCTGCCGTCTTCGTCTCCATCCTGGGCAATTCCGTGCCGTCGATCATCTTCGCCATTGGCTTTATGTACACTCCGCAGATTGCCCGTATCGTGCGCGCCAACATCGTGTCCGAGTACGGCGAGGACTATGTCCGCGCGGTCATCGTTTCCGGCGCCAAGGCTCCGTGGATTTTGATCAAGCATGTTCTGCGTAACTGCATCGCCCCGATCATGGTCTTCACCGTTACCCTGGTCGCTGACGCCATCATCTTCGAGGCCTCGCTGACCTTTATCGGCGCTGGTATCCAGGAGCCCACCGCTACCTGGGGCAACATCCTCGCCGACGCCCGCGGTGGCGTGCTCGCTGGCCGTTGGTGGCAGGCGCTGTTCCCGGGTCTGGCTATCATGATCACCTGCCTGGCGCTCAACATCCTCTCCGAGGGCATTACCGACGCCATGGCCGCTGCTCCCTCCGCCGCCCTGGATCCGACCGATTCCTCCAAGCGCCGCGAGGCCGACCTGCTGGTCTCCGACCCCGTTCGCGCTTACAAGGAGCAGGCCCAGTCCCTGTCCGCCCGTCTTGGCGCCCTGCGCGATGTCGAGCTCAAGCGTAACGACCGCCATGTGCCCGATGAGTCCGTTGAGCCGATCCTTTCGGTCCGTGATTTCTGCATCCAGTTTGAGCACCACGGTGATATCAACGTCGTCGATCATGTCAACTTTGATGTCCGTCCTGGCCAGACCATGGGCCTGGTCGGTGAGTCCGGCTGCGGTAAGTCCATCACCACGCTGGCCATCATGGGCCTGACCGACGATGACGAGCATCTTTCCGGTGAGGTTCTCTGGGAGGGCCGCGACCTGCTCAAGATGAGCAAGAAGGAGTGGTTCGGCCTGCGCGGTACCGATATCGCCATGGTCTATCAGGACGCCCTGTCCTCGCTCAACCCCTCCATGCTCATTTCCGCCCAGATGAAGCAGCTCACCAAGCGCGGCGGTACCCGTAGCGCCGAGGAGCTCCTGGAGCTCGTGGGCCTCGACCCCAAGCGTACGCTCGAGAGCTATCCGCATGAGCTTTCCGGTGGTCAGCGTCAGCGCGTTCTGATCGCTATGGCCCTTACCCGCGACCCCAAACTGGTCATCTGCGACGAGCCCACGACCGCTCTGGACGTTACCGTCCAGAAGCAGGTCATCAAGCTGCTTAACGATCTTCAGGCCAAGCTCGGCTTTGCCATGATCTTCGTTTCGCACGACCTGGCACTGGTCGCCGAGGTCGCTCATAACATCACGGTTATGTACGCCGGCCAGGTTATCGAGCAGGCGCCCACCAAGGAGCTGCTCACCAACCCGATTCACGAGTACACCCGCGGACTTCTGGGTTCCGTCCTGTCCATCGAGAGCGGTTCGGGCCGCCTGCACCAGGTGCCCGGCGCCGTTCCGAGCCCGCGCGATTTCCCCAAGGGCGATCGCTTCGCACCCCGCTCGAGCCATCCGCGCATTGGCCTGGACACCCGTCCGGTCTTCAAGCGCGTGCCCGGCACCGAGCACTTCTATTCCGAGCTCCCCGACGAGGTGCTCAAGGCAAATGGTTTGACCCCTCACGCGGAGGTGATGTAGATGAGCGAGACCGCAGTCAACGGCGTCGAGCCGATCATCTTCCTTGATGACGTCCACGTCACCTTTAGGACCCGTACCGGCTCGATTCTGCACCCCAACCTGGTTCACGCCGTCCAGGGTGTAACGATTAAGCTCATGCCCGGACAGACCATCGGCATCGTCGGCGAGTCCGGTTGCGGAAAGTCCACCACCGCCAACGTCATGTGCGGCCTGCAGGCCCCCACGAGCGGCAAGGTCTACTTTAAGGGCAAGGACGTTACCAAACGTACCGCCGAGGACCGTCGCCACATGGGTCGCGTCATCTCGGTCGTGTTCCAGAACCCGGCCACGGCGCTCAATCCCC
This sequence comes from Collinsella sp., assembly GCA_018368055.1. Taxonomy (GTDB): domain Bacteria; phylum Actinomycetota; class Coriobacteriia; order Coriobacteriales; family Coriobacteriaceae; genus Collinsella. The sequence continues at coordinate 22,749 of JAGZFB010000015.1, forward strand.
GCATGGTCGTTCGCGAGCAACTGCTCGACCCCATGCGCGTCCACAACCTGGGTACCGAGGCCGAGCAGGAGAAGCGCGTCAAGGAGCTCTTGGAGCTCACCGGTCTGCCCAGCTCCGCCGCCGAGGTTCTTCCCGGCCAGCTTTCGGGCGGCCAGCGCCAGCGCGTCGCAATTGCGCGCGCCCTGTCGCTGAACCCCGATGCCATCATCGCCGACGAGCCCACCTCGGCTCTGGACGTTTCGGTCCGCGCGCAGATTCTGAACCTGCTGACCGACCTTAAGAAGGAGCTCGGCCTGGCCATGGTGTTCATCAGCCATGACATCCAGACGGTCCGCTATATCTCTGACGACATCATCGTTATGAATGGCGGCAAGATCGTCGAGCAGGGCGAGGCCAAGCAGGTCTTCCAGCACCCTCAGGACCCCTACACCAAGATGCTGCTCGGCGCTGCGCCGTCGCTGCTGCATCCCAAGCTCGGCGAGTAGCCTCGCTTTCCCTCCCGTGCGCCCGGTTCCCTTGCCGGGCGCACCTCCGTTGCGATTTCGAAAGGTTGGGTTCACGAGCCATGCCAAGTGCTCAGGAGCTACAACAGCAATTTGGTGAATATCGTGGCGCTATGCCCCGTCCATCGGATTTCGATCTCTTTTGGAAGGACCGCATGGCCGAGGCCGACGCCGTCGAGCTCGACTATGCGATTGAGGCGGCTTCGGTTGCGGATTCCGCGACCTGTCGGTTTTTCGACCTCTGGTATACCGGCATGTGCGGTGCACGCCTGCATGCCAAGTATCTCCAGCCGGTTTCGGACGAGCCCGTGCCGCTGGTGCTACAGTTCCACGGCTATCCGGGTGCAAGCCGCAGCTGGTTCGAGCAGGCGTCGTTTGCGGGCATGGGCATGGCACTCATCGCTCTCGATTGTCCTGGCCAGGGTGGCCCCTCCGAGGATATTGGTGGATTTGAAGGCACGACGGTTGCTGGGCATATCGTCGCCGGTATCGACGGCGACCCGGCCAATCTTTACTATGTCCGCTTGCACCAGGATATCCGCATTCTGTGCCGTATTGTTCGCGAGCTCGAGGGCATCGATCTTTCCCGCGTATTTGTGAACGGCGCATCGCAGGGCGGCGGTTTGGGCATTGCGACCTGCGCGCTTAATAGTGAGCTTATCAATCGCGCTGCCATCCTCTATCCCTTCCTGTCGGATTTCCGCCTTGTTTGGGATCTGGATGCCGACGATATCGCTTATGAAGGCCTGCGTTATTGGTCGCGTTGGTTTGACGAGGACTCGACTCGTATTGAGGAGGCCTATGCCAAACTGGCGTACTTCGATTCCAAGAACTTTGCCCCCATGGTCAAATGCCCCGTGCTGTTTGGCACGGGCACAGCCGATATCGTCTGTCCGCCGGCGACGCAGTTTGCGGTCTACAACAATCTGGCCTGTGAGAAGCGACGCGAGTTCTTTGAGGGCTTTGGCCACGAGGAGATTCAGGACTTTGACGATCTGATCATTCCGTTTTTCTGCGAGGGAGGGGAGGCTCATGTCTAAGTGCGAGAGCAATATCGACGAGCTGATCGTCCCCGGGCTCGCGGAGATGCCTGGAACGGTTTCGTCAAAGCTCGTAGAATATCGGGACTGGCGCGGTGATGTCCAAGCAGATGTTTCTGATTTAGAGACATGCGCTTCGAATCTTGAGATTCAAGGCCTGGCCATTACGGCGATTGACTTTGTTAACCCCTGCGCCCGTTATTCGGAGGTCTCCTTTGAGCTCGGTGACGATGCGATTCACGCTCGTTTGATCGAGCCTGTCGGTCGTGCCCGAGTATCTGAGCGCGTGCCGCTTTGCCTGATGTTCCACGACATCGATCGGCCTGTGCGCGGCTGGCATCACATGACGAGATTTTCCGCCATGGGGTATGCCGTCCTCGCGCTGGATGACGATGTTGCTGGTGCGGACGACCTGCAGCGGGGGATTTCTTCGCCCGCTTTTGTCGAGCGCGTCCGTTGGGGTTGCGCGCTGGCGAAGGTGGCGCGCAATCTTGATGGCATGGACCCTGACCGCATCTTTGCATGGGGCGAGGGCCTTGGCGGCGGTGTCGCGCTGGCGGTTTCTGCTCTGGACGAGCGGGGCCTCGCCTGCACGGCGGTTGCCAATCCACTTCCCGGCGGCCTCGAGGCGTTGTCGTCTCAGGTGCGCGGATCGGTGCTCATGGGCACATCGCTTATGGATACCGTGAGCGACCCCAAGGGTCAGTTTGCCGTATTCAACGGTCTTGAGTGTGACCGGAGGCATATCATCTATGCCAAATACGCTCACGAGCGCATCAATGCGTTCGAAAACGAAGTCGTCGACTTCTTTAACCAAACGTTCTACTCGTGTTCTTTGGCCTAGACGGCCTGAACACTGCCAACAAGAGTGGGTGGCACAGGGTCGCCCGCCAGACAGCTAAGGAGATTCTTGTGGCAACTCAGAAATTCACCGGCGTTATCCCTCCCGTCGTTGTTCCCGATACCGAAGATCACCAGCTCGACGTTGCCTCCTTTGAGCGCAGCATTAACCGCATGATCGATGCCGGCGTCGATGGCCTGTTCTTCCTGGGCTCCTCGGGCGAGGTCGTCTTCTCCACCGACGAGCGTCGTCGCCAGATTATCGCCGAGGCCGTTCGTATCGTCGACCACCGTGTGCCCGTTCTGGTCGGCATCATCGATACCGAGACCGAGCGCATGATCGAGCACGGCAAGGTCGCTCAGGAGCTGGGCGCCGATGCCCTCGTCGCCACCTGCCCGTTCTATGCCCTGCAGGGCATGACCGAGGTTGAGGAGCACTTCCGCATCCTGCATGAGGAGCTCGACCTGCCCATCTTTGCCTATGACATTCCCGTCTGCGTTCACACCAAGCTCCCCTGGAAGCTCCTTGCCAAGCTCGGCGCCGAGGGCGTTCTGGCCGGCGTCAAGGATTCCTCGGGTGATGACATCTCGTTCCGCTACCTCGTTCAGGAGAACGAGAAGAACGGCCATCCGATGAGCATTCTCACCGGTCACGAGGTTGTTGTCGACGGCGCCTACCTCGGTGGCGCCGACGGTTCCGTCCCGGGTCTCGCCAACGTTGAGCCCGAGGGCTACGTGCGTCAGTGGAAGGCCGCTCAGGCTGGTGACTGGGCTACCGTCAAGGCCGAGCAGGATCGCCTCAATGAGATTTCGCACATTTGGGATGTCACCTCGGGCGTCCAGGGCTATGCCGGTGGCGTCGGCGCCTTCAAGACCGCTATGAACCTCATGGGCATCTTCGACAGCCCGACCATGCCGCGCCCGGTGAAGGCCATGACCGGCGAGAACGTCGAGGCGATTAAGAAGGTCCTTCAGGACAACGGTCTCCTGTAAAGCTTCCCCGGGCACCCGACCTCGCCGTTCAACCGTGCGGCCATGACCCATTAGGTTAATGGCCACACGGTTTCTCGGCGATCTCGGGCACCTGGAAAACCTTTACCGCGCTGTGACGGCTAGCCTGACGGCGCATTTCCTGTAGTTGTTTTTTATCTCCTAAGGAGAGCGACATGGAGAACAAGTACGTCTGCTCTGTCGATATCGGCGGAACTAAGATCGCGACTGCCATCATGGAGTACCCGGCTGACGGCAGCGTGCCCCATCCCGTATTTGAGGCCGAGGTTCCCACCGAGGCCCAGGAGGGCGGCGAGGCCGTCTTCCAGCGTATCGAGGCGTCCATCAAGGCTGCTCTCGAGGCGAATCCCGATGTCGAGGTCCTTGGCGTCGGTATCGGTGCTGCCGGCGTCGTCGATCCCAAGACGGGCGCCATCGCGTATGCCAACGAGATCATGCCCGGCTGGTCCGGCGTCCAGTTGGGGCCGCGTCTGCGCGAGGACCTCGGTCTTCCCGTTGCCGTTGTAGGCGACGTGCAGGCTCATGCTCTGGGCGAGGCCCACTGGGGCGTCGGCAAGGGCAAGTTCTCCGTCTTGTGTCTTGGCATCGGTACGGGCATCGGCGGCGCATATGTCGAGAACGGCCGCGTGATGCAGGGCTTCCATGGTGCTGCCGGTCATATGGGCCACATCGAGTGCTCGGCTGCCGCCGGCATTCCCTGCGCCTGCGGGCGTTCCGGCCATCTGGAGTCGGTTGCTTCGGGCACTTCCATTGGTCGTATGTACGATGAGCGCTTTGGTCGCGTCGACCCCAGCCGTCCTTCGGTCGGTCGCGATGTGAACGACCTGTGCCGTGCGGGCGACGCAAAGGCGACCGAGGTCATCCATGACGCCGGCTTTGCGCTGGGTGCCAGCTTGGGCTCGCTCGCTAACATCCTGGACCCTGAGGTCATCGTGCTTTCGGGTGGCGTGATTCACCAAGGTCCCGATTGGCGTTCGCAGACGTGGAAGGATTCGGTGCACGAGGGCTATGCCAGCCAAGCGCTCGATCCGCTTCAGGACACGCCGATCCTCATCGGTTCTCTGGAGGGCGATGCTCCGCTCATCGGTGCCGCCGAACACCTTCTTGCATCGTTGAAGTAAACATAACTACCAAGTGCGCCTTCTGAGGTGCCGCAGATTGACGTGAAAGAGGAGCGAAGCGTACTTCGGTACGCGAGCGACGGTTTGAACGTCAAGGTGCGGTGTCTCAGAAGGCTGTTTTGAGAAAGGTTGAGTCGAACATGACCGTTGATCCTTTGATCCAGTCCCTGAAGGGCAAGCTCGTCGTGAGCGTTCAGGCGTATATGGGCGAGCCGCTTCGTACGCCTGAGACCATGGCTCAAATGTCTCGCGCTTGCGAGCTCGGCGGCGCCGCCGCCATTCGCTGCCAGGGCCTTGCCGACATTGCCGCCATTAAGGGTCGCTGTGAGGTTCCTGTTATCGGCCTGTGGAAGGATGGGCACGAGGGCGTTTACATCACGCCGACGCTGCGCCACGCTCGCGCCTGCGTTGCTGCGGGTGCCGATATCGTGGCGATCGACGCCACCGATCGTCCGCGTCCCGATGGCAAGACCGTCGAAGATACTTTCCGTCCGCTGCACGAGGAGGGCGTGCTCCTGATGGCCGACTGTGCCACCATCGAGGATATTCGTCGTGCTGTCGACATGGGCTTCGACCTGGTGTCCACCACGCTGTCTCATGGTGTTGCCGCCATCGACTGCACCATGGCCGATGGCCCCGATCTGCCGCTCCTGCGTCAGGCGACCGAGGAATTCCCCGGCCTTCCCATCATTTGCGAGGGTCGCGTGCATACGCCCGAGGAGGCTCGCGCCGCGATCGATGCTGGCGCCTGGGCCGTTGTCGTCGGCACCGCCATCACGCACCCCACGAGTATTACGAGTTGGTTCAAGGCTGCGCTTGAGGCGTAAGACAGGCCTCGTATCCGCTCGGGGCGGTATACTCAATATAGGCAATTGACCGCGCGGGATCCGGGTTGCTGGGTCCCGCGCTTGTTTTCGGGAGGCAACACATGCAAAAGGGAGATGCCATGGATGCGGCGGAGCGCTCGGAGCGCATCCCCGATATCGTCATCATCACCGGAATGTCCGGATCAGGCCGCACACAGGCCATGCACGTGTTCGAGGACATGGGCTATTTTTGCATCGATAACCTGCCTCCGCGTCTCATCGCCCAGCTTGCCGAGCTCGTCGGCATCAATACGGGCGTGGGCAGGCATCTCGCCGTCACCTGCGATTTGCGTAGCCAGGGACTGTTTGACGAGTTGCTCGATGCGGTCGCCGCTCTCGAAGAGCGCGAGATGAGCTGCGACATCGTGTTCCTGGAGGCTTCTGACGAGGTGCTGATTCGTCGCTACAGCGAAAATCGCCGCCGTCATCCCATTGCCAAGCCGGGGGAGACTACGGCCGATGCCATTCAGCGCGAGCGCCTTCAGCTGCAGGGCGTGCGCGACCGAGCCGATATGATTATCGACACGAGCCGTCTGCGCACCTCTGCGCTGCGCAACAAGCTGCGTATGGCATTTTCCGAGCTGTCCGACCAGCAGCTTATGGATGTCCACGTGTTCTCGTTTGGCTTTAAGCACGGCATGCCCGTCGAAGCGGATATTATGATCGACGTCCGCTTCCTGCCCAATCCGTTCTACGATCCCGAGATGCGCACGATGACCGGTCTCGATAAAAAGGTCTCCGATTTTGTTCTGGACCATCCCAAGACGCAGGAGTTTTGGAAGGCTTGGACACAGCTGCTCGATACGGTCATGCCCGGTTATATCGCGGAGGGTAAGCCGCAGCTTTCTATCGCCATCGGCTGCACGGGCGGCCAGCACCGCAGCGTTGCCATTGCCGAGGCCACGGCCCGTTACCTGGAAGGCGCTCAGTATCATGTGAGCATCTCCCACCGCGACCTGTCGCGCGCCAACACGAAGGCATAGGCCTGCATGTCGTTTACCGCTGAGGTGCGCGACGAGCTTGCGCGCTGCGAACCCGAATGTGAATACTGCGACTTGTCGACGCTTGCCGCCCTCACGCGCGTGAGCGGTACGCTCTCGCTTACCGGCTCTGGGCGGTATCGTTTGACGGTTGCGACTGAGACGGGAGCCGTCGCGCGCACGATGATCACGCTGACGCATCGTATCCTTAAGCTCAAAACGGAGTTCACCGTCCGTAAATCTGTATTGCATAAGGTTCGAAACTACCTCATCACCTTGCCTGATCAGCCAGACCTGGATAAGGCCTTGGTTCTGCTGGGTATCCTCGAACGTAGGGGAGGACTTGTCGCCGGCGTACCCCGACATATCGTTGCCCGTCCTTGCTGTAGACTTGCCTATATCCGCGGCGCGCTCATCGCGGGCGGCTTCGTGGCCGATCCACGCGGCGATTTTCATTTGGAGATTGCTGTGCAGGGCGAGCAATATGCCAAGGGGCTTTGCGATCTGTTGGAGCAGATTGGGGTCCATGCTCGTGTTAATGCACGGCGGGGGTCATATGCCGTGTACATTAAGAGCGCCGAGGAAATCGAGCATCTATTAAAGCTGATTGGCGCCAAGCGCAGCGTTGCCGAGATTGAGGAGGCGCGCGCGGTCAAGTTGGTTAAGAACGATGTGAACCGTCGCGTGAACGCCGAGCTCGCCAACCAGACCAGAAGCGCCGGTGCCGCCCAACATCAGCTTGCGCTTATCGATGAGCTCGAGCAGCGTGGCCTTCGTGATGCGCTTCCGGATGCCTTGGCGGTCTTTTGCGACCTGCGCGAGCGCTATCCCGATCTGTCGCTGCGTGATTTGGGGGAGATGGCTGACCCTCCCTTGTCGAAGTCAGCCCTCTACCATCGTGTTTTACGGCTTGAAAAGCTCATTGAAGCAAACAGGTAGTTTGAAGTAACGACTTATATATGGATTTAGCTGCTATTTTAGTATTTAAAACGTTTTAACGTAAATTTGATTTTCAATTTCGAGCATTCTCGTGAAATTCAAGTCAAAAAAAAGGTATATTAGGCGAGTGGTTAGTTTGTGGGCCTCAACGGCGGGCGCTGTAGCTCGCGGGGGCCTTACGAAAGGAGACACAATGGCAGTAAAGGTTGCTATTAACGGCTTCGGTCGCATCGGTCGTCTGGCTTTCCGTCAGATGTTCGGTCATGAGGGCTCCGAGATCGTCGCTATCAACGACCTCACCTCTCCCGATATGCTCGCTTACCTGCTGAAGTACGACTCCACGCAGGGCAACTACGCTCGCGATCACGAGGTCGTTGCTGGCGAGGATTCCATCACCGTTGACGGCAAGGAGATCAAGATCTACAAGGAGGCCGACGCTAACAACCTGCCTTGGGGCGACCTTGACGTCGACGTCGTTCTCGAGTGCACCGGCTTCTACACCAGCAAGGCTAAGGCTCAGGCCCACATCAACGCTGGCGCCAAGAAGGTCGTCATCTCCGCTCCGGCCGGCAGCGATCTGCCCACCATCGTGTACAACGTCAACCATGAGACGCTGACCGCTGAGGACAACATCATCTCCGCTGCTTCCTGCACCACCAACTGCCTCGCCCCGATGGCCAAGGGTCTGAACGACTTCGCTCCCATCGTGTCCGGCATCATGACCACCATCCACGCCTTCACCGGCGACCAGATGCCGCTCGACGGCCCGCAGCGCAAGGGCAACTTCCGTCGCTCCCGCGCCTGCTCCGAGAACATCGTCCCGAACACCACGGGCGCTGCCAAGGCCATCGGCCTGGTTCTCCCCGAGCTCAACGGCAAGCTCATCGGTGCCGCCCAGCGCGTCCCGACGCCGACCGGCTCGCTGACCAACCTCTACGCCGTCGTTGACAAGAAGGTCACCGTCGACGAGGTCAACGCTGCCATGAAGGCCTACGCCGAGACCATCCCCGAGACCTTCGCCTACAACGAGGACCAGATCGTCTCCCGCGACATCGTCGGCGAGACCCACGGCTCCATCTTCGACGCCACTCAGACCATGTGCTCTGACCTCGGCAACGGCCAGACCCTCGTTCAGGTCACCTCTTGGTACGACAACGAGAACTCCTACACCTCTCAGATGGTCCGCACCATCAAGTACTTCGAGAAGTTCGTTGCTTAATTTAGCTTTTAGCGAATAGCTCGTTGAGCGTCTAAAGAAGGGCGCGGCCTTATAGGGCTTACACCCTAGGGTCGCGCCCTTTTTATAAGAAATCGTCTGCCGTAATGGGAGGCAGACACGTACGAAAGGTAGAAGCAAACATGGCCTTTACCAAGAAGACCGTCCGCGACATCGATGTCGACGGAAAGCGCGTTCTCGTCCGCGTTGACTTTAACGTGCCTATCAAGGATGGCGTCGTTGGCGACACCACCCGTATCAAGGCTGCCCTGCCCACCATCAACTACCTCGTTGAGCACAACGCTCGCGTCATCCTCATGAGCCACCTCGGCCGTCCCGAGGGCACCGGCTTCCAGCCCGAGCTGTCCCTCGAGCCCGTCGCCAAGAAGCTCGCTGAGCTCTCTGGTCTCGACGTTGCCTTTGTCGCTGACACCTACGGCGAGAAGGCTGCTGAGGCTGTCGCCGCCGTCGAGCCGGGTAAGGTCCTCGTTCTCGAGAACGTCCGTTTTGACAAGCGTGAGAAGAAGAACGATCCCGAGATCGCCAAGAAGCTCGCTTCCTATGGCGACGTCTTCGTTCTCGATGCTTTCGGTACCGCTCACCGCGCCCAGGGTTCCGTCGTGGGCCCCGCCGCTTACCTGCCTGCCGTCGCTGGCTTCCTGCTCGAGAAGGAGGTCGACACGCTGACCGGCATCTTCGCCGAGCCCGAGCGTCCCTTCGTCGCCATCGTCGGCGGTTCCAAGGTTTCCTCCAAGATCGGCGTTCTCGATCACCTCATCGACTCCGCTGACACCCTGATTATCGGTGGCGGCATGGCCTACACCTTCTTCCTGGCTCAGGGCCTGACCGTTGGTCAGTCCCTCAAGGAAGAGGACTGGGTCGAGCGCGCCGGCGAGATGCTCAAGAAGGCCGAGGAGAAGGGCGTCAAGATCCTGCTCCCCATCGACAACCGCGTTGCCGATCACTTTGGCGAGGACGCTGTCCCCGAGGTTGTCGCTTCCGACGCTATCCCCGACGATCGTGAGGGTATGGACATCGGCCCCAAGACCGAGGAGCTTTACGCCGAGGCCGTCAAGGGCGCCAAGACCGTGTTCTGGAACGGCCCCATGGGCGTCTTCGAGTTTGACAACTTCGCTCACGGCACCCAGGCTATCGCCGAGGCTGTCGCCGAGGCCGACTGCACCTCGATCATCGGCGGTGGCGACTCTGTCGCAGCTGTCAACAAGTTCAACCTGGCCGACAAGATGAGCTGGATCTCCACCGGTGGTGGCGCTTCCATGGAGCTCGTCGAGGGTAAGGCCCTGCCCGGAGTGGAGGCGCTTCTCGATGCCTAATCGCACCCTTCTTATCGCTGGTAACTGGAAGATGAACAACGACGTCGCCGAGGCTGCCAAGCTCGCCGACGAGCTGGCTCAGGCTCTGCCCGAGGTTCCGGCTGGCGTCGAGGTGCTCGTCTGCCCTCCGACCATCGACATCACCACGGTTCATGACCGCATTCAGGCTGCCCCCATCGCCCTCGGTGCACAGAACGTGTACTGGGAGGCCAAGGGTGCCTTCACCGGTGAGTCTTCTTGCGACATGCTCAAGTCCGCTGGCTGCACCTACTGCATCATCGGTCACTCCGAGCGTCGCGACTACTTCCACGAGACCGACGAGGACCAGAACAAGAAGGCTAAGGCTCTCGTTGCCGCCGGTCTTGTTCCCGTCTTCTGCTGCGGCGAGTCCCTTGAGGTCCGCGAGGCTGGCACCTATGTCGAGCACGTCGTGAACCAGGTCAAGGCTGGCCTTGCTGGCCTTGAGATCACCTGCCCCAAGCAGGTCGTCGTCGCCTACGAGCCCATCTGGGCCATCGGCACCGGCAAGACCGCTACCGCCGAGGACGCTCAGGAGGTCTGCGGCGCTATCCGTGAGACCCTCAAGGAGATGTTCGGCGAGGAGCTCGCCGACGGCATCCGTGTTCTCTACGGCGGTTCCGCCAAGCCCGGCAACATTGCCGAGCTCGTCGCCAAGCCCGACGTTGACGGCGCCCTCGTGGGCGGCGCTTCGCTCAAGGCTGCCGACTTCGCCTCTATGGTCGTCAAGGCAGGCGAGTAGGACATATGGCACAGCGTCATCTTCCTGCACTCCTGATCATCATGGATGGTTGCGGCCTTGCTCCGGCCGATGGCGAGAACGCCGTCGCCGCTGCCAAGACGCCCTTCCTTGATAGCCTGTACGAGAAGTACCCCCACACCACGCTCGGCGCTTCGGGCGAGGACGTGGGTCTTCCCGATGGCCAGATGGGTAACTCCGAGGTGGGTCACCTCAACATCGGTGCCGGGCGCATCGTGTTCCAGGAGCTTTCGCGCATCAACAACGCCATCAAGGACGGCTCCATCGCCAAGAACGAGGTTTTTGTCAAGGCTATGGACGATGTCAAGGCTGACGGTAAGACTCTCCACCTCATGGGGCTTATGAGCCCTGGCGGTGTTCATTCTCACATGAACCACGTCGAGGCTCTGGTCAAGATGGCTGCCCAGCATGGCGTCAAGACCGTTCGTGTACACGCCTTTATGGACGGCCGCGACGTCGACCCGCAGTCCGGTGCCGGTTACATGAGTGAGTTCTGCGCCTTCCTGGCTAAGATCTCCGAGGAGACCGGTTGCGACGCACGCGTTGCCACCGTCTCGGGCCGTTATTGGGCCATGGACCGCGATAATCGTTGGGAGCGCATCCAGCGCGCCTACGACGTCATGGTCAACGCGTCCGATGCCGATGTCGACCCCGTTGCCGGTATCAAGGCCTACTACGAGAAGGATCCGCGCGGCGACGAGTTCGTCGAGCCCTTCGCTGCCCACAACGAGGGCATCCACGAGGGCGACGCGGCCATCTTCTTCAACTTCCGTCCCGACCGCGCTCGTCAGATGACCCGCGTGTTCACGGACAAGGAGTTCGACGGCTTTGAGCGTGAGCAGATCAAGCTTTCGCACTTTGTGACGATGACCGAGTACGATCCGACGTTTGACGTCGAGGTCGCCTTCCCCAAGACGTTCCCCGAGAACGTCCTGGCCGACGTTATCGCCGCCAATGGCCTGAAGCAGCTGCACACTGCCGAGACCGAGAAGTACGCCCACGTGACGTTCTTCCTCAACGGTGGCATCGAGGAGCCCAAGGAGGGCGAGGAGCGCGTGCTCGTCGCTTCTCCCAAGGTTGCTACCTACGATCTGCAGCCCGAGATGAGCGCTCCCGAGGTTACCGAGAAGCTCGTCGCCGCCATCAACGAGGATCGCGCTGATTTCTACATCGTGAACTTCGCGAACTGCGACATGGTTGGTCACACCGGTGTCTTCGACGCTGCCGTTAAGGCTGTCGAGGCTGTTGACGATGCCCTGTCCAAGGTTGTCCCGGCGATTCTCGCCAAGGGCGGCTTTGCACTGATTACCGCCGACCACGGCAACGCCGATCACATGTTTGACGTTGCTTCCGACGGTTCCAAGCATCCGTTTACGGCTCACACCACCAACCGCGTGCCGTTCATCATCGTTGATGAGAAGGCACAGCTCACCGGTATCGAGGACGGCCGTCTTTCCGATATCGCTCCGACCATGCTCACCATGGCTGGTATTGAGCCTTCCGCCGAGATGACGGGCCGCGTGCTCGCCACCGAGGCCTAATAGAAAACAAATACCGTTTTCTAGTAAGGGGGTTGTCCACAACCGGACAACCCTCTTTTTTGCGCTATTTCTACCTCGTCACCAAATGGCTGATGGGGGAGTGCTGGGGGTTGTGGTACAGTACTGGAGTTTGAATTGTTCTATTAAGGAGCTTATCTATGGGTCCGTTCCAGATTCTTCTGTTTGTCGTTTGGGCTGTCTCTGCCGTGGCGCTGACGATTCTCGTCCTGATGCATTCCGGTAAGGGCACCGGCGTTTCGGATATGATCGCCAGCTCGCTGTATAACTCCAGCTCTGCCACGGGCGTCATGGAGCAGAACCTCGATCGCCTGACGGTAATTATGGCCGTCGTTTTTGCCGTGTGTGTCGTCCTGTGCATGTTCTTCTTCCCGCAGGGTATCGTCGGCTACTAAGCACGAGCCGTATAAATACTTGAAAAGGGTTCCGCAAGTGCGGGACCCTTTTTGTTTACATATTTGTAACAGAGCCAGAATATCCCCACATACTTCGCCCAACTAAAGAAATTCTCGACCGTTGACCGGAATTAGCTCCAAATCGTGCATAAAATGCGCTACTGTATTGTGAAACGTTGGTTCGTTGTGCATAACCAGCCATAGCAACGGGCGGCGTTTTGATGGTTCGGATCGGATTGTCTCGACATGTGTCCGACTGAACATTTCTTTGTCCTATCTCATAAGGAGGATGGCATGGCTGATTCTATGTTCCACCAGCCCGTTATGGGTCGTCGCGCCTTTGTCGGCGGTACCCTTGCTGCGAGCTCCATGGCTTTTCTTGCCGCATGCGGCAAGAAGGGCGGCGACGCTTCCGGTTCTGAGTCCGGTTCGAAGCTGAACTTCTACATCAACAACCCGGTCTGCATCGACCCCTATAACGTCCAGGAGGACCAGGGCACTCAGGTCGAGTACCAGCTCTTTGATGCTCTGACCTCTTATGACGCCGAGAAGGGCGAGATTGTTCCGCTGGCTTGCGAGTCCTTTGAGGCCAACGACGACGCCACCGAGTTCACCTTCAAGATCAAGAAGGCCAAGTTCCACAACGGTGACGACGTTACCTCCAAGTCCTTCAAGCTCGGTTGGGAGCGTCTGGTCAACACCAAGTCGGCCATCGCTACCGAGTACGGCCCTTCCGAGGTCTCCTATCACCTTTCTATGGTCGAGGGCTATGACGACCTGCTTGCCGGTAACGCTACCGAGCTCAGCGGTGTTACTTGCCCCGACGATGAGACCCTCGTCGTCAAGCTGTCTTCCGCTTACGCCGACTTCCCCTTCGTCGCCTCTCACCCGGCTCTGGCCCCGGTTCCCGAGTGCGCCGAGTCCGATGTCAAGAGCTTCTATCTTGCACCGGTCGGTAACGGCCCGTTCATGATGGACGGCAAGTGGGAGGATGGTCAGGAGATCAACCTTAAGAAGTTCGACGATTACTATGGCGACAAGGCCAAGATCGATGGCATCCACTTCCAGGTCATCAAGGACATGGAGACTGCTTACAAGGAGTTCCAGGCCGGTAACCTCGATGTCTGCGACGTTCCCGTCGCTCAGATCGATGCCGCCAAGAAGGATCGCGGCGTGTCCAAGGACGGCTACACCATGGGTGACGGCGAGCGCATGCTGCTCGGCGCCGAGCCTTCCACCTACTATCTGACCTGCAACACCACGGCCGAGCCGTTCAACAACGCCGACCTGCGTAGGGGCATCTCCCTGGCCATCAACCGTGAGGCCATCTGCAAGACCATCTTCAAGGGTACCCGTACCCCTGCCGACGGCATTGTTCCTCCGGGCATCGATGGCTACAAGGAGGGCGCATGGGAGTTCTGCGCCTACGATGTCGACAAGGCTAACGAGTACCTCGACAAGGTTGCTCCCGCTGGCGCTAACGGGGATCGTGGCATTAGCGTGACCCTGTCCTACAACCAGGACGGCGGTCACAAGGAGATCATGGAGTCCATCATCGGCGACCTCGCCAAGGTTGGCGTTACCGCTGTCTCCGATACCCCTGAGTGGTCTGCCCTGCTCGAGCAGTATCAGAACTTTAACTATCAGTTCGGTCGTCTGGGTTGGATTGCCGACTACCCGATTATGGACAACTTCCTGTATCCGCTGTTCCACTCTGACTCCCTCGGTGGCGACAACCGTTCCGGTTACAACAACCCCGAGTTCGACGCCAAGGTCAACGAGGCTCGCACTACTGTTGACGACGAAGAGCGCGTCGCTAAGATGCAGGAGGCTGACGCTATGGTCGCTGCCGACTGCCCGGTCATCCCGGTGATGTTCTACACGCACACCATCGTCGGCTCCGATCGCATCAAGCACCTCTATGTCGATCCGCAGAAGCACGCCGAGCTGGGTACCGCTGAGCTCGCCTAAGAGTTTGCAGCTTCCGTGAGGGTCAAGTATTTACGTAGACCTCATGGGAAACATACAGTTCTCCCTAACCTGGGGTAAACTGGCTGATGGTAATTTTGGGATGCCGGTCTGGCGATCGGCATCCCATTTAGGTTAATCCCTAGATAGGGGAGTGGTATGGGTAAGTACATCGTTAAACGTGTGCTTCAGTTCATCCCGGTATTTTTGGGCGTTACGCTGATTCTGTTCGCCCTCCAGAATATCGTGCCGGGAGATCCGATCAAGCTGATCGGTGGAGACAAGGCTCTGTCCCCCGAGGTGGAGCTTCAGCTTCGCGTTCGCTATCACCTGGTCCAGTCGGACGAGGACGGCAACGCGATCCTTGACGAGAACGGCGACCCCGTTCAAACGTCGCTCGTGGACCGTTACTTGTATTACATGAACGGCCTGCTTCATGGCGATCTGGGCAATTCGTATCAGCGCAAGCTGCCGGTTACGGATATCTTTGCCCAGAAGTATCCGTATACGGTCAAACTTGCCGCGTGCGCCATCGTGCTCGAGGCAATTATGGGTATCGGTGCGGGTATCATTTCGGCGGTAAAGCGTTATTCCTTCTGGGATATTTTGGTAACGCTCACCACGTCGATCCTCGTTGCGGTCCCGGCCTTCTGGCTCGGTATGTTGCTGCAGCTGTTCTTTGGCGTCATCCTCAAGGACGCCACGGGCGGTGCAATCTCCATGCCGATCTCGGGTGCCGGCGGTTCCAGCTCTCAGTATCAGGATTGGATGCACTATGTGCTTCCGACCATTACGCTGGCTTCGGTTTCGACCGCTTATGCTGCGCGCATCATGCGCTCGCAGCTGCTTGACGTCATGAACCAGGATTACATCCGTACGGCAAAGGCCAAGGGTCTCTCCAATCGCGCGATCATCGTCAAGCATGCGCTTAAGAATGCACTCATCCCCGTCGTTACCTATATTGGTGTCGACTTTGGTGGCATGCTTTCGGGCGCCATCCTGACCGAGACGGTCTTTAACTGGCCCGGTATCGGCTATGAGGTCTATCGCGCCATTAGCATGCGTGACTGGCCCATCGTTATGGGCGGCGTTACGCTCATCGTTGTCGTCGTCATGGTGATCAACCTGCTCGTCGACATTAGCTATGCATTCCTCGACCCGCGCATCCGCCTTGGCGGTCCGTCGGATAAGGCCTAAGGGAGGTACGTCTCATGCAGGAAACTGATTCTCAGTCTCAGGAGCAGGCTACCGCCACCAAGGCCGCATCTGCTCCCGCGAAGTCCCGCACGCTGTGGGGCGACGCTTTTAAGCGTCTTCGTAAGAACAAGCTCGCCGTTATCGGTGTCTGTTGGATCATCATCGTCGTTGTGGTTGCCCTGACCGCAGATCTGTGGGCTAAGCCCTGGCTCGGTTCTCCGACGGCTTCCGACTCGACCACCATGGCCGAGACGTCGCTGCTGGCTCCGTGTGCAGAGCACCCGTTTGGCACCGACGCCCTTGGTCGTGACATTCTCGTCCGCGTTATCTACGGTGCGCGCGTTTCGCTGTCTGTCGGAATTATGGCCACCGCGATTTCCACGCTGATCGGTCTGGTCATGGGTGCTCTGGCCGGTTTCTACGGCGGCATCTGGGATACGATCATCATGCGCTGTGCGGACATCTTCCTGGCGTTCCCGTACGTGCTGTTCGTTGTCGCCATGATCGCCGTTATCGGCCGCGGTCTTCAGAACGTCTTTATCGCCATCGGTATTCTCGGCTGGCCTTCGATTGCGCGCGTCTTCCGCTCTGCGATCTTGACCGTCAAGGAAAACGACTATGTTGATGCTGCGCGCGCGATGGGTGCATCTGATGCTCGTATCGTCGTGCGTCACATCTTCCCGAACTCCGTCGCCTCCATCGTGGTCTACGCGACCATGAACATTGGTGGCGCCATCCTGACCGAGTCTGCTCTGTCCTTCCTCGGCATGGGCGTTATTCCGCCTACGCCTTCGTGGGGCTCCATGATTCAGGACGGTCAGCAGTATCTGCTGACTGCTCCCTGGATGATGATCATGCCCGGTCTGGCAATTCTCTCGACGGTGCTCGCCTTCACCCTGCTGGGTGACGGTTTGCGCGACGCCCTCGACGTCAAGATGAAGGACGCATAAGGATGAAGAAGAACAAGAACTATGTGGACCTGAAGGACCAGCCGGTTCCCGAGGGCCAGCATCTGCTCGAGGTCGATGACCTTAAGATGTATTTCCATACCGAGGACGGCGTCGTTCGCGCTGTCGACGGTGTGTCCTACACGCTCGATCGCGGCGAGACCCTGGGTGTCGTCGGTGAGTCCGGCTCCGGTAAGTCCGTGACCGCCATGACCATCATGGGCCTTATCTCGATGCCTCCGGGAAAGATTGAGGGTGGCGACGTTCGCTATCGCGGTCGTTCTATCCTCGAGATGACCGAGGAAGAGATGCAGCACATTCGCGGTAACGATATCGCGATGATCTTCCAGGATCCTATGACCTCCTTGAACCCGGTCTATAAGATCGGCAAGCAGGTAGGCGAGGGTCTTCGTCTGCACCGTGGCTACTCCAAGCAGGAGGCGCTCAAGCGCGCCACCGAGCTTTTGGACCTCGTTGGCATTCCCGAGCCCGAGAAGCGCGTCAATGAGTATCCGCACCAGTTCTCTGGCGGTATGCGTCAGCGCGTCATGATCGCTATGGCTCTTGCCTGCGACCCCGATATTCTGATTGCCGACGAGCCCACGACTGCCTTGGACGTTACCATTCAGGCTCAGATTATTGAGCTTATGCAGGAAATGCAGGAGAAGAACGGCAACGCCATCATCATGATCACCCATGACCTGGGCGTTGTCGCCGATATGGCTGACAAGATCATGGTTATGTACGCCGGCCGTCCCGTCGAGTTCGGTACTGCTGAGGAAATCTTCTACGAGAGCCGCCACCCCTACACCTGGGGCCTTATCCGCTCCATCCCGGAGCAGGCCATCGAAGAGAAGAAGCCTCTTACGCCGATTCACGGCAACCCGCCCTCGCTCATGAACCTGCCTGAGGGCTGCGTCTTCTCTCCTCGCTGCCCCTATGCGACGGACAAGTGCCGCAAGCAGCGCCCCGAGCGCGTTGTCACCGAGTCTGGTCATTACTCTGCGTGCCACTACTCCGGTGACCCCGAGTTCCTCAAGAACGCTCCTGAGACGTCCCGTACGCGCAAGGATTCCAAGAAGGGAGGCGAGGCGTAATGGCAGATACCAACGAGCGCACTCCGCTGCTGAAGGTCGAGCACCTCTCTAAGGAGTTTCCCGCTGAGTCCGGCATGTTCGCCAAGCGCTTCTCCAAGCGTGTCGTCTCTGCTGTGAATGACATTTCGTTCGAGATTTATCCGGGCGAGACCTTTGGCCTGGTCGGCGAGTCTGGTTGCGGTAAGTCCACCACGGGCCGTACCATAATGCGCCTCACCAAGCCGACGGCCGGCAAAGTGTTCTTCCAGGGCAAAGACGTTGCCGAGATGAGCAAGCACGAGATCAAGGACATGCGTCGCGAGATGCAGTTCATCTTCCAGGACCCCTATGCTTCGCTCAACCCTCGTATGACCATCGGTGAGATCGTCTCCGAGCCCATGACCATTCATGGCGTGGGCACCAAGGAGGAGCGCATTGAGCGCGTCCGCGAGCTTCTCGACGTTGTCGGACTGAACCCCGAGCACATCAACCGCTATCCTCATGAGTTCTCCGGCGGTCAGCGTCAGCGTGTCGGCATTGCCCGCGCTTTTGCGCTGAAGCCCAAGCTGATTATCTGCGACGAGCCGGTTTCCGCTCTGGATGTTTCCATTCAGGCCCAGGTTCTGAACCTGCTCAAGGAACTGCAGGACAAGTTCGGTACCGCGTATCTGTTTATCGCCCACGACCTGTCCGTCGTACAGCACATCTCCGATCGCGTTGCCGTTATGTATCTGGGTAAGATGGTCGAGGTTTCGGACTGGAAGACGCTCTATAGTGAGCCTCACCATCCGTACACGCAGTCGCTGCTGTCTGCCGTGCCGGTGCCCGATCCGGATATCCAGAAGACCCGTAAGCGCATCATCCTTGCCGGCGATCCGCCGTCACCGCTGGATCCGCCGACCGGTTGCCGTTTCCACACCCGCTGCCCGATCGCGCAGGGCATCTGCTCTGAGAAACTTCCCGAGTTTAAGGAAGTTGCACCGGGTCACTGCTGCGCGTGCCACTTCGCGGAGCCGTTCCCGATCAAGGAATCGCACATCGACCTGTAGCCGGTTGTTATCGTCCGGGCCCGTGCTGGACTTAGTTTTCAGAACGTCCTCGACCATGGAAACCCCCTTATCCTGCTCCTTCGGAGCCGCGGATAAGGGGGTCTCCTGGTCTGCGGAATGTTCTGAAAACTAAGTCCAGCGCGGGCCCTGCGGCAACGCGGCAGGGAGGGGTGCGATTCCTTGATCGCTCACTTAATCTAATAGGAAAGTTAGTGAGGCCGGAGCTTTAGCTCCGGCCTCTTTATATAAGGGCTCGGCAAAGCCGAGCCACCAAATTTGCATCAGCCCCCAGAACATGTTTGAGAACTGTGCCTGAAGTATGTATCTGCAGGCCCCGAATCGGTGTTGCCTCCCGGCGCATTCCGCAGGGGGAGCGATATTTTGCAGCACGAAGTGCGCAGCAAAATAACGCTCATGCCCGAGGACGCGCCGGGAGGCAACACCGATTCGGGGCCGGACACACGGATCTACCTGCGCATTTACAAATTCGTAAACTTTTTTGAAAAAAGTGCTTGCACAGTTCTCGAATCATAGGTTATTATCTTCCTCGTTGAACGCGCGGGTCTAACAAAACGAACTGCGAATCAACAACATAGCATGTCGGAGTGGCGGAATTGGCAGACGCGCTAGCTTGAGGTGCTAGTGACCGCTTTTTGGTCATGCGGGTTCAAGTCCCGCCTCCGACACCATCGCATTTGAGAAGCCTCTTCGGAGGCTTTTTTGTTACCGATAGACGGTGGGGTCCACGATGGAAACGCTTGAACGCAACGAGTGGGCAGACGTTGCCCAACTGGTCGAGATCACGAGCGATGCTGTCATCATCTGCGAGCTCGACGGAACCATTCTGCATGTGAATAATCGCTTACTTGGTTTGATGTGCGAGGAACGCGCCGACGTCATTGGTGGAGATGTTAAAGACGTCCTGTACTCGTCCGCTTTTGAACGTGCGACGGAACATCGTCTGCCATTTGAAACTGATGGCTCCGAGAACGAACTGATGCTCAAGCTGAGTGACGGCTCCTTTATCCCCGTCTTGGTTCGTGCGGGCTCCGTAACGCCTCCACGCATCTTTGGGCGCCGCGCGCCACGTGTCCTGGTGGCGCTCCATAGCATCGAAGAACAGTATTCTCACGACCGTCAACTCAAGCGTGCGTTATCGGAGCTTAGAGTGGCGAACAAGCGTCTCTCTGGCACGCTCTCGGTCATTATGAGCACTGTGGGCTCCGATGAGTTACCCAGCCTGCTTGATACTGTTTTGAACCAGCTTGTAGGAACGCTCGATGCTTCGGGTGCTGCTATCTATTTTTCTGAGAGCGGCGGTTTTAAACTTCGCGGTGTTTCCAAGGAGCTGTACGACAGCTACCTGCCTGAGTTTTTGCCGTATGGCGCTGGCATTCCGACGTATGTTCTTCGTGAGTCGCGTGCCTGTCGCTTGTCGATTCAACAGGACCTTAAGGGTGATAAGGCCGCCTCCGGTATGTTTATGGACCTGGACAATCGTTCTAAGCACCTGTTGCGCATGCAGGATATGCCTCCGTACCGCAGCGAGATCTGTCTTCCCGTTTTTTACGGTACGCAGATCCTTGGCGTGCTGGAAGTTGGTTGGAAACGCCCTCAGGCACCGCTCGCCTATGACGTTAATGTGCTCGAGGTCATTTGCGATTACCTGTCTATCCAGCTGGTCGGCATGGCATCGAGCCTTCGCTCCCGTCGCACGGCCGAGCTTGGCCGCTCGCTCAATGTCTTGCGTGATGAGTTGTTTACCTTTCTAGACGATTCCGCCGCGGCTACCCAGGCGGTATCGTCCGAGATCTGCAATATGCTTAACTGCCATTTTTGCCCTGTTGAGTATGACGCCAGTCTGGATTCCTACGTCATAGATTTTGAAGGTGGCAGTCGCGTTGCTTTGCCGGACGATCCCGAGAAGCTTTTCTTTTCCACGACGGCGCCAGCGGCACGTCTGGGGGCTGGCCCTGATGGCTTTGAGGCATCTGTTTTGGGCGGTACGAGTGCCGAGGACCTTAAACACGTCCGTATAACTCGCGTTGACGAATCGATGCCTATGGGAGGCTGGCTTAGGGCGCATGGTCTGCCTTGTCAAGGTCTCTACGTCGACTCCGGCATCGAGGCGGGGCACCCGCGCTCTGAGGGTGATGGCAAGCACAGTAACGACGCAATTGTTCCTGCTTCTGTTGCGAAGAGCCCGACGACGCGCGCGCTACTGCTTCGTGATGGTAGCCAAGAGCCGATTGATGATCTTGAATATGACTACTTGGTGCACTTGGCGCATGACTTTGAACTGATCTACGAAGGCGAATCTCAAAAGCGCGAGGAGCGCCATATCGCTCAGACCCTTCAGATCGGCATGAGAAATTCCCTGGGGGATGTTCCGGGTATCGCAACCGATTCGGTGTACCTGTCAGCCACGAACTCGGCGTTGGTCGGCGGCGATTTCTATACGCTCATCCGTCTTCCCGACGACTGCGCCGTCATGATTCTGGGTGATGTGTCTGGCAAAGGCATTGAGGCCGCATCGATGTCCGCGCTCGTCAAGACGGCCCTGACGGCATATGCGTGGGAGGGCGCTGGACCGGCCCGCATGGCACGCTCTCTTAACAGTATGCTCATGGGCTTTTCGAGGGTCGAGACGTTCGTGACGGCCTTTATCGCCAAGATTGACCTTAAAGCCGGACGCGCAACGTATTGTTCGGCGGGCCATCCTCCGACCATGGTCATTAGGCCAGAGTCGATGCCGCTGGGTGGCGGCGAGGCCCGTGGGGGAGAGGTTGAGCTGCTTGGATGCCAATCGGGCGTAATCGGTGCCTTTGAGAGCATGGTGTACGAGACAGGCGTGTTTACGTTTGCCCCCGGCGACATGCTCTTCATGTATACGGATGGAACGATTGAGGCCCGCGACCGCACCGGAGCGTTCTTTGGCGAGCAGCGCTTGCGCGACCTTCTGCTCTCTGTCTCGGGTGAGGGCGTATCGGGCATATGCGGCAAGGTCTTGGGCGAGCTTGACCGATTTACCGAATCGGCGCTGGACGATGACATTGCATTGGTGTCCCTTGAGTTTTTACGGGGTCGTTCATAGACGACGCTGGGCGGGCTGAATCCGTACGGTTGGGGAAACGAATGCATCGAGTGGGCTTTTTTGGGGAACCATGGTCGTATGAATGAGTGGAATGACATAGCGGTTTTGACGCCACCAGGCGATATCGACATCGCCACGGTGCCTGCGCTGCGTCGGCGGTTGGATGCTTTGATTGGCCGCGGCGTGCGTCGTGTCGTCATCAACTGTCAGGCTGTTAGCTTTATCGATTCTACGGGCTTGGCATTCCTGCTTACGCGCGCTCGTGAGCTTATGAGGCGAGAAGGCCTGCTTTCGCTCGTCAATGCATCAGGTGAAGTTGTTCGCTTTTTGGAGATTGCTCGTCTTGTCGATATCCTTCATGTCGTGGGGCCGGCACGGGAGTCAATTCCTGCCATTCCGGTGGGGGAGCTGCCTCGCTGGAGTAAGAGCGTTGAGGTCCGTCAGGGTATCGAGAATCTTCCATACTACCGACATCACATCGCCGAACTCCTTGAATCGCTTCCGTTGCGCCGTGACGAGCGCTACGATGTCGCATTGGCGTCGGGGGAGGCGCTGGGCAATGCCTATGACCATGCGGGCGGTATCGGGTGCGTCCTGACGGTTCAGGCCTATGGCGATCGCGTTGTGGTTGAGGTGCTTGATCGAGGTGCCGGCTATTCTATCGATGAAACGAGCGAACCGGTCGCATCCGAGGAACGCGGCCGTGGCATCAAGCTTATGCGTATGCTCGTCGATAACGTGGAGGTTGCTCGTCGTACGGACGGCGCCGGCACGCGCGTGCAGATGGTGAAGCTGTTTAGCGGAGCGCTGGAATCGTGTGCCTAGCCAATCGCTTTAGCGCGTTTAGCTACTAAGAACATGCGGCAGACAAGTTTTTTGAAAAAAGTACTTGCGTCTTTTGGACAACTCGCGTAAATTAATAACCCGCAAGCGGACATGGCTCAGTTGGTAGAGCACAACCTTGCCAAGGTTGGGGTCGCGGGTTCGAGCCCCGTTGTCCGCTCCATTGCATTTCCGGACCGTTTAGGCGGTCCTTTTTCGGCGAAGTGGCCAAGTGGTAAGGCAGAGGCCTGCAAAGCCTTTACCCCCGGTTCGAATCCGGGCTTCGCCTCCAGGCAACATCCGGGCGCTCCGGCGCCCGTTTTGTTTTACATATGCGGACATGGCTCAGTTGGTAGAGCACAACCTTGCCAAGGTTGGGGTCGCGGGTTCGAGCCCCGTTGTCCGCTCCAACTATCTTACGCGGTTCTAACGAACCGCGTTTTTTGTTGACGCTGCGCGGGCCCCGGGCACCCCATCTTGCCCCTCAATCGTCGGTCGCGTACATAAAGTACGCTTCCCTCCTCTTTCGCGGCAACCTGGGGCACCCGGAGCCCGCTCGCTCATATGACCCAATCCGCTGTCAAGAGCCACAATGGCCCCGCCGACCGCTTGCAATCGGTCGGCGGGGCCTGCCGTTAACCCGTCCCGGTCCGCC
>JAGZFB010000034.1:0-2020 GCA_018368055.1 Collinsella sp.
AGGGCCTGGACCTTCTCGTCGTGCCCTCCGCCGAGCTCTCCCGCGGCCGCGGCGGCCCGCGCTGCATGAGCATGCCCTTCTGGCGCGAGGACCTCTAAGGTCTTCAAGGACTCGTACGGGTCATAATACATACATCTAGCTGCCATTAGATGTCTCCCATTGGGGCGGTGCGGGTTTTCGCACCGCCCCAATCTTGTATGAGGAACGTCAACACGATTGGACGACTGCTTTTGTAAGGAGCTTGGCCATGGACATCAAGACGATTGGCGTTGAGGAATGGCTCAACGTTTGGGAGAAGAGCGCCACGTGGGACATCGCCCAGTCGACGATCTCGTCGCTCACCATGGGCGAGCTGCGCGCGCTCGATGAACAGGACGGCGCCACGTTCTACGAGCGCCTGGACCGCGAGAAGATGAACTACGGCTGGATCGAGGGCTCGCCGGAGTTTAAGGCCGAGGTTGCCAAGCTGTATCGTCGGGAGGTCAATCCCGATCACATTCTGCAGACCAATGGCTGCACGGGCGCTAACCTCAACGCCATCATGGCTGTGGTCGAGCCCAGCGACCATGTTATCGCCGAGTGGCCCACCTACGCGCCGCTCTACGAGATTCCGCGCACGCTGGGCGCCGAGGTCGAGTATTGGGAGCTTCGCGAGGAACTCGGCTGGAAGCCCGATATCGAGGAACTCAAGCGCTTGGTGCGCCCCAACACCAAGCTTATCTGCATAAACAACGCATCGAACCCCATCGGTACGGTGCTCGATGCCGATATGCTCGGCCAGATTGCCGAGATCGCCCGTTCGGTGGGCGCCTACGTGCTGTGCGACGAGGTGTATCTGCCGCTCGAAAGCACTGAGTCCTTTATGTCGATGGTCGACGTGTACGAGAGGGCCATTGTCACCAACTCGTTGTCGAAGACCTATTCGACGCCTGCGGCCCGCGTGGGCTGGGTCCTGGCCGACGAAGAGGTGTCCAACCGCATCCGTACCTATCGCGATTACACCATGATCTGCGGCGGCGTGTTCAACGATGTCCTGGCGACCTATGTGCTTGAGCACAAGGATAAGATTCTCGAGCGCAATCGCAAGATCGTGTTTGGCAACCGCGATATCGCGCAGGCTTGGATCGATACGCAGCATCGCGTTTCCTGGACGGCCCCGCAGGGCGTGTCCACCTCGTTTATCCAGCTGGATATTCCCGAGGACGACGAGGAGTTCTGCAAGCGCCTGCTGTCCGAGAGGGGAGTGCTGCTGGTACCCGGCAGCCGCTTTGAGCTTCCCTGTGGCGCACGCCTGGGCTACTGCGCGAGCGAGGACGTTCTGCGCGAGGGCCTGAGGCTTTTGGGCGAGGCGCTGGCGGAGTTTGATCGCTAGGATTCCGATGATCTTCGAGGGCGTTATCTAAATTGGCCGAAGATAATCGAAAACGGACCCGTTTCCCTAGTGAAGCGGGTCCGTTTTTCTATACCGAGAAGTCAAGTTGTTACAAATGGGGCCGTAAAGCGAGCCGGTATCCGCTGGGCCTTATACTGAGTTTCCGGTGAACGGTATCAAGCGTCTGGTAAACGGTAATTTATTTACCAGAAATGAATAGGACAAACTTTTTTCTGAATAAAAATGAAAATGGTTGAGACGCGGTATGAACCGCTAATTCTATTCATAGCTTTAGTGGAAATATGCAATTTGAGGATGGTTTAACAAAGTTAAGTTCCATTTGATTTTAGGATTGAAAACGCGTTTAAGCACGTAAATACGCTTTATTAAGATGAAGTGTGCCATGCGTGAAGTATATGTGTATGCCGTTCACACCCTATAAAAAACCGTTCGGGGGCAAGGTGGAAGTATGAGCTGATTTTGGATATAAATATGTCGTCAGCAATAACGCCTCACACGGAGGGGCGCTAACGAATCGGCCCTGACAAGGGCCCGAAAGAAAGGTAGGAGGCCATGACGAAAGGTCTGCACGTGCCTTCCGAGATCGGCAAGCTCAGGAAGGTCTGCCTGCACCGTCCCGGCGACGAG
>JAGZFB010000035.1:0-1883 GCA_018368055.1 Collinsella sp.
GTACTACTGGCTGCTGTCCAAGAAGATCAACCCCATGGTGCTGATCGTGGCCACCATGGTCGTGGGCATCATCGGCGCGTTCTTCGGCGTGCTGGCGTAGGTTCCTGCGTTCTATTCTGCCCCCAAGGGAAACGGCGACCCATTGCGGTCGCCGTTTTTTATTACCGAAAGCTAGCCGGAGGTGCTTCGTGATTCGATCTGACAATCCATCCGATAATGGCGTGAGCGGGGCGATGTATCTATTTGGCACGGCGCTCTTGTGGAGTTTTATCGGCATCCTCGTTCGCGCCAATTCGCAGTCGGCTCTTTTGATCGGTGCCGTTACGGCAATATTTATGGCGCTCTTTATCCTGCTCGTCGGTAGGCCTGTCCTCCGCGTCAGCCGTCTTATTGCCCTTGTGGCCGTCTGCAACTTCGTGACGGGCACCACGTTTAACTTTGCCAACCAGCTCACGACGGTCGGCAACGCGATCGTTCTGCAGTACACCTCGATGATTTTCGTTATCGTGTATCAATCGCTCGCAACCCGCACGTTGCCCTCGCCTGCGAAGATTGCCTCCGTGGTGGTTGCTTTTACGGGTATGGGACTTTTCTTTTTAGGCGATTTGAGTGCCGAGGGCATGCTCGGCAACCTGCTTGCCGTCATTTCGGGAGCCACCTTTGGGCTGTGTTTCTTTTTGAACTCTCGCCCCGATGCGTCGCCCATGGTGTCCTCGCTCATCTCCTGCGGTATCTCGATGCTGCCGATCGTCTATTTTGCTGGCGCCCTAGACTCCGTGAGACCATTTGAGTGGGGGCTCATGCTGGTGCATGGCCTTTTTTGCAGTGGCCTTGCGAGCGTGCTGTATGCCAAGGGAATCGCGCGCACCAACGCGTTTGCGGCCAACTTGGTTTGCATGAGCGAGGTCGTGCTCGCTCCCTGCTGGTCGGCGCTCTTCTTTGGCGAGGTCTTTCGCTGGAACGAGTTTTTGGGCGCGGCGATTATCGTTTTGGTGATTGTGGCCAACTTGGCATCCGATGCCTTTGGCGATGGCTTTCTGGTGGCGCTAGTCCGCCATCGAAACAAAGAGCGCGCCTGATGAGATACGTCTGCCGTTTACGGTAAAAAACACCCCGCTGAGCGAGTGGTATTAAATAGTAAGAACCTGCATATCTATAATTGGTATCAAATCATTTGTGCCTGGCATGGGTGTTAGCAGCACACCAGGTACGCTTCGAGCCGTGGAATCGAACTCCCGGAATTGATATCAACAACGCGCGCGACGGGAGTGACGACGGTTCGATATTCCTTATTGGGAGGAATTATGCTTGTCCAAGCAATCCTCGTCGGCTTAGTTGGAGCTTTTGGATGCCTCGACTACCAGCTCGGCACCCTCTACGCGTTCCGCCCCATCGTCATGTGCCCGCTCGTGGGCCTGGTGCTGGGGGACCTGCAGACCGGCCTTGCCGTTGGCGCCAGCCTGGAGCTGCTGTTCATGGGCTCGATCTCTATCGGCGCCTACGTGCCGCCTAACGAAACCATCGGCGGCGTGCTCGCCTGCGCGTTTGCCATTCAGCTCGGTCAGGGTACCGAGACGGCTATCGCACTCGCCATGCCCATCGCCGTCCTTTCGCTGACGATCGGCAACATTACGGATGCTGGATTTTCGATCATTGTTGACATTGCTGACAAGTGCGCTGCCAAGGGCAACCTCAAGGGTATCTACGCGGCACATTGGAGCATGGGCCTCTTTGGCTGCCTTGAGTACTTCCTGCTGTGCGGCGGCGCCTTCTATCTGGGTTCCGACGCCATCCAGGGCCTGCTCGACTTCATCCCGACCTTTGTGATCGATGGCTTTGGCGTTGCAGCCAACATCCTGCCTGCCATGGGCTTCGCCATGCTC
>JAGZFB010000016.1:0-43610 GCA_018368055.1 Collinsella sp.
GGAGCGGATCAAGAAGTCCCTCGGGTGGCTGAGCCCGATGGAGTACCGCAGGAAGCTTGGATACGCCTAGGCGCGGTCCAAGAAATCGTCCGCACCCCCCCCCGAGGGCTTGGCACAGGTGAATAAACCGCTGGAGCAGATGTTCCGTCTGCATGGCGTGCGCGGCTGGCGCCTGTTTTGCGCCCATACCTGGCACGAAGTCCTGCCGTTTGTGCTTTCGTGCGCCCGCGCCGTGATCGGCATGAGCTGGAAGGCCGGCGTGGCAGCCGAGCTGATCGGCATGGCGGCGGGCACCGTGGGTGAGCGCATCTATCAGGCAAAGCTTTTGATTGAGACGGCTGATTTGCTGGCGTGGACCGTGCTGGTCGTTGCCGCCTCGTGGGCGTGTGAGCGCGTGCTGGTGTGGCTGCTGCGGGTTTCGGGACCCGTGGCGTGGCACGCGGCCGTGCGGGCGCATGGGCATGGACTGCGCGGGCGTGCGGGGGCTGCGAGCGATGGCACTGCAGCGGAGCTTGCGCTTGCCGTGGGCGATCGCGCGCCCTGGGCGCCGGCGCTGGACGGTCTGGTGCTTCATGTGCCCGCCGGTGGACGCACCTGTGTGATGGGCGCTTCGGGCGTGGGCAAGTCGACGTTGCTTGCGCTGGTGGCGGGGGAGTGCGCACCGTGCTCGATGGTGTTTCAGGATGCACGCTTGGCCGAGTCCGCCTCGGCGCTGGATAACGTGCTGGTGTGCGCCGATGCGCGTGTGGATGCTTCGAGCGCCGCGGCATTGCTGCGCCTGCTGGTGCCGGGAATCGATGTGCATGCTCGCGTGGCCAAGCTTTCGGGCGGGCAGCGCCGTCGCGTCGAGATCGCCCGCGCCCTGCTGCGCCCGGGCGGCGCCGTCATTCTGGATGAGCCCTTTACCGGTTTAGATACCGCTGCGCGCGACGCATGCGCCGAAGCTGTGCTCGACCTGCTCGACGGCCGCATGCTCCTGCTTGCCACGCACGATGCCGCCGACGCTCAGGCCCTCAATATCTCGGACATCATCACGCTCTAAAGACTTACTCAGCAACAAATTGATCCGTTTTTTCTCCGTCCCCATGGGGTCGGGTATGGTATTCTATCTGCGGGGTAATACTTAGGAATACCAAGTAATACCAACGCCGTAGAACAAACTCCAGATGCGGGCCAATCGGGTTGCCTTCACAGCCCGTCGCCCAGCCGCGTGGCCCGCATCCATCCGCACCACCGTCGTTTCAAAAAGGAAGCGCCATGGCAGAACACATGACCCCGGTTGTCGCGAAGGTCTTGCCCGAGGAAAAGGCGGCCTTCGCGGCGGCAACCCAACTCGTAGGCACCACGCCGTCCAACGCCATCCGCATGTTCATCGCTGCCTTCAATCGCTGCGGCACCTTTCCGTTCGACATTTCGCCCAGCGGGGCTTTTGGCGCTGCGCCCGATTCTCATCAACAATGACTGTCCCAAACTGCCGGCACTTGGGGACGTTCCTTTTCTGCCGGCAGTTAAGGAACGTCCCCAAGTGCCGGGTTTTGAGGAGGTTGGCATGCTCAACGCGATGATTTGGGCGCTTGCCTGTTTTGGTGTTGTTGCTGCCGATATTGCCCTGAGCATGGTTTTGTTCTCCGCGTTGGACATCGTGTCGGCGCTGACAGGTTTCCCGGTCGACAATCTCGATATCCAATGGTTCCAGGCTGCCGCTCAGACGGCGTCATTTTTGATGGCGCTGCTGTGGTGGCGTTATCTGTGGCCCCGCTCCTTCATGGCGCGCCGGCAAGGCGAACGCCCACTCGGCGGGGGAGCAGGCGCGGCATGGAAGCGCATTGTCTGCATTGTTGTGATCGGCCTATCCATGCAGGTGGTCATTAGCTACCTATGCGACGGCGTACTGTCGCTGCTGCCCGAGGTCGCGGCAGACTATAGCGATCTCGTCGAGGAGACGGGCATGGGCGATACCAGCCTTCTTGCGGTCTTGACCACAGTGCTCGGCGCTCCGTTTTGCGAAGAGCTCCTGGTGCGCGGCATCATCTTTGAGTTTTCGCTGCGTGCGTTTAATCCACAGTGCCGTTCGCTCTGGAAGCGCCGGCGCCGCGCGAACGCGCAGGACGGCGCCATAGTGCCCTGGGCGGCCCCAAGCACGTGGGGTATCGCTGCGGCGATTGTGCTGCAGGCGGCAATCTTCGGTTTTATGCACATGAATTGGGTGCAGGGTTGCTACGCGGGTGCCGTCGGCCTCATCTTTGGTTGGGTGCTCGTGACGACCGGAAAGCTCCGCTACACGATCCTGCTGCACTTTGCCTTTAATGCCGGGTCGTATCTCATGACGTTGCTCTGGTTTGTGAACACCTCGCTCGACGTGGTGGTCACGGTCGCCATCGCCGGCGTCATCCTCGTTGAGGCAATGCGCTCGCTGCGCCACGCGTGTGGGATGGACGCAGCGAGCGCACCGCTGCCCTAGTTGCGCCTGCCGCCTCCGTTGGCGCCCTGCCGTCCCTGGGCCGCGCGATTGCGACCTGCGGTGTTTTGCGCACGCGACATGCCGCCGTGGCCCTTGCTGCCTTTGGGTCCCTTGCCAGCGCCACCGCCATGTGGTTTGCCGCCCTTCTTGCCGGTTCCATGCCCACCGCCAGCAGATGTCTCGCCCGAGCGCGGGGGCACGGGACGAATCAGGCAATGCTTGGTGTAGCCGATCAGATCGCGGCGGCCAGCCTTTTCCAGCGCCTCGCGCACGAGCTTGTAGTTCTCGGGCTTGCGATACTGGATGAGCGCACGCTGCATGGCCTTCTCGTGCGGGTCGCGCGCCACGTAGATCGGCTGCATGGTGCGCGGATCCACGCCGGTGTAGTACATGCACGTTGACATGGTGGACGGGGTGGGGTAGAAGTCCTGCACCTGTTCGGGCATGTAGCCCATGTCGCGCACGGCCTCGGCAAGGTCCACGGCTTCCTTCATGGTTGAGCCCGGGTGGCTCGATATCAGATACGGCACCACGTACTGCTTGAGTCCGTATTCGCGGTTCAGGCGTTCAAATTTACGGCAGAACGCGTCGTAGACGGCGCGGCTCGGCTTGCCCATCACGGACAGCACCGCGTCGCTCACATGCTCGGGCGCTACGCGCAGCTGGCCCGAAACGTGATGCTCCAGCAGCTCGCGCAAAAACTCGTCCGAGGCGTCGGCCATGGTGTAGTCAAAGCGGATGCCGCTGCGCACGAAGACCTTCTTGACGCCCGGCAGCTGGCGCAGGTCGCGCAGCAACTGCGTATAGCCGCTCTCGTCGACCACCATGTTCTTGCATACGCTCGGCCACAGGCAGCGCTTGTTCTTGCACACGCCGTGCTTGAGCTGCTTGTCGCAGGCAGGGCGGCTAAAGTTTGCCGTCGGTCCGCCCACGTCGTTGATATAGCCCTTAAACTCAGGATCGCGCGTGAGCAGCTCGGCTTCGCGCATGATCGAGTCGTGGCTGCGCATCTGCAGCACGCGACCCTGGTGGAAGGTGAGGGCGCAAAACGAGCACTCGCCAAAACACCCGCGGTTGGAGCTAATGGAAAACTTGATCTCGGCAAAGGCCGGCACGCCGCCCGCCGCGTCATAGTCGGGATGCCAATCGCGTGCGTAGGGGAGTTCGGCCACCTCGTCCATCTCGTCGGTGGTGAGCGTCGCCGATGGCGGGTTCTGCACCACATAGACGTTGTTGGGATAGGGCTCTACCAGGCGATGTCCGGTGATGGGGTCCATATTCTGCTGCTGCACATTAAAGCTGCGTGCGTAGTTGAGCTTGTCGGCGGCAAGGTCGTTCCAGCTGGGCAGCAGGTCGTAGTCGTAGACCTCGTCAAGCGAACCCGTGCGGTAGACGGTGCCGTTGATATAGGTGATCTGATCGACGGGCAGCCCCGCGTCGAGCGCGTCGGCGATCTCGACAACCGCGTGCTCGCCCATGCCGTAGATGAGGATGTCGGCGCCCGAGTCGAGCAGCACCGAGCGCTTGAGCTTGTCCTGCCAGTAGTCGTAGTGGGCCAGGCGGCGCAGGCTTGCCTCGATACCGCCGATGATGATGGGAGCGTCCTTGAACGTCTGGCGGATGAGGTTGCCGTAGACCGTGACGGCACGATTGGGGCGGTGCCCCTCCTCGCCACCGGGGGTATAGGCGTCGGTGTGGCGGCGGTGCTTGGTCACCGAATAGTGGTTGACCATGGAGTCCATGTTGCCGGCACTGACGAGAAAGCCCAGGCGCGGCTCGCCGAGCACGGTGATGCTGGCGGGGTCGGTCCAGTCGGGCTGGCAGATGATGCCCACTTTGTAGCCGTGCGCGTCGAGTACGCGGCTGACGATGGCCATGCCAAAGCTGGGGTGGTCCACGTAGGCGTCGCCGCAGATGTAGACAAAGTCGCACTGGTCCCAGCCGCGCGCATCCATGTCGGCGCGGCTGACGGGGAGGAACTTATCGCGGCCCGGGCGCCAGGGACGGACAGGCACTGCTGGGGTATGCGTGGTGTGGCCGCTCTGGGCCTTGCCGCCGCGCTTTTGCTGCTGGCCCTGTTTGCCCTGCTGACTGCGCTGGTTGTTCTGAGCGTGCTGAGGCTTTTTTGCCACGATCCCTCCCGGTGTTTGTATGCTGCACGTAATTGTAACCAGTCTTTTTGGGACGGGGCTAAAAAGACTGGTGGAGTACACGAGCTGGCGGATCGGCGTGTCGATGCGGGTGTCGTTTGTTTCCAGACTGTGTATCCCTGTGTCGAAGGGGCCGTCTCGCGCGCACGCCATGTTGTCAATGGGTTACAGTATGAACGGCGGCTATGTTTCCGCCAACGCACGAGAGAGTCGTCAACAAGGAGGATGCACGACGATGCAGCGTGCCAAACAGATATCGGAGTCTATTGAGCTGGGCATCATCTTGGCGCTCGCCGGTGGCTTTATGGATGTGTATTCGTACATTGGGCGCGACCATGTTTTCGCCAACGCGCAGACAGGCAACATCCTGCTCGTGGGCGTGAGCATCTCGGAGGGCAACTGGGCACTTGCGGGGCGCTACTTCTTCCCTGTGGTGTCGTTTGCCGTGGGTATTATGCTTGCCGATCTGGTACACGAGCGGTTTGGCAGCGTGATCCACTGGCGTCAGGTGACGGTGTTCTTTGAAGCCGTCATCTTGCTGGGCGTGAGCTTTATCCCCGGTGGCGGTTACAACCTGCTCGCCAACTGCCTCACCTCGTTTGCCTGCGGCATGCAGGTCGAGAGCTTCCGCAAGATCCACGGTCACGGCATCGCTACGACCATGTGCATCGGCAACTTGCGCAACGCGCTGCAAAACGTGGACGATTACATCATCACCCACAGGCGCGGCTTTTTGGAAAACGGCCTGCTGTACTTTGGCGTGATCTTTACCTTTGTGTTTGGCGCCGTGTTGGGCAACTGGTGTATTGAGCGCATGGGCCTGCACGCCATCGTCGTGGCGAGCTTGCTGCTGTTTGTCGCGTTTGCCATCATGTTCATCGACCGCGAGCGCGACTTGCGCTTACGCTGGAAGGTTGCGGCCGAGGCTTGGAAAGAGGGCTGCCGAAAGTAACCGAATGCGGCAAAGGGGCTGTCCCGTTGCCGCAATATTTTTCATCATCTGTTGAAACGCTTTAACAATTTTGACGTTCTCACGCGTTTTTCGTTTCAAAAGCGTTAGGATGGGACTCATAGCGTGGGGCGTAATGGGTGCCCCGCACACGATGGGAGGCTATCAATGGCTAATCGTTTCGTTCTCAATACCATCTCTTATCATGGTTCCGGCGCCATCAAGGAGATCCCCGGCGAGCTCCAGCGTCGCGGCTACAAGAAGATCTTCGTCTGCTCCGACCCCGATCTGGTCAAGTTTGGCGTCACCGCTAAGGTGACCGACGAGCTCGACGCTGCCGGCATCGCTTGGAGCCTCTACTCCGAGATCAAGCCCAACCCCACCATCCAGAACGTCAAGGACGGCGTCGAGGCCTTCAAGGCCGCCGAGGCTGACGCTATCGTGACCATCGGTGGCGGCTCCTCCATGGACACCGCCAAGGCCATTGGCATCATCATCAACAACCCCGAGTTCGCTGATGTCCGCAGCCTCGAGGGCGTTGCTCCCACTAAGAACCACGCCGTGTTCACCATCGCCGTGCCGACGACCGCCGGTACCGCTGCTGAGGTGACCATCAACTACGTCATCACCGACCCCGAGAAGGTCCGCAAGTTCGTGTGCGTCGACACCAACGACGCCCCCGAGGTCGCCGTCGTCGACCCCGACATGATGGCTTCCATGCCCGCCGGCCTGACTGCTTCCACCGGCATGGACGCTCTGACCCACGCCATCGAGGGCTACACCACCAAGGGCGCTTGGGAGCTCT
This sequence comes from Collinsella sp., assembly GCA_018368055.1. GTDB lineage: Bacteria > Actinomycetota > Coriobacteriia > Coriobacteriales > Coriobacteriaceae > Collinsella. The sequence continues at coordinate 6,366 of JAGZFB010000016.1, forward strand.
CCGACATGTTCCACTTTGAGGCTATTAAGCTGATCAGCGAGAACCTGCGTGACTCCGTCGCCGAGGCCAAGTCCGGCCAGCCCGGCTCCGGCCGCGAGGGCATGGCCCTTGGCCAGTATGTCGCCGGCATGGGCTTCTCCAACGTTGGCCTGGGCATCGACCACGCAATGGCTCACACCCTGTCTGCTCACTACGACACCCCGCACGGCGTCGCTTGCGCCATGCTGCTGCCGATCGCCATGGAGTTCAACAAGCCGGTTTGCGCCGAGCGTCTGGCCAAGGTTGCCGTCGCCATGGGTGTTGACACCACGGGCATGAGCACCGCCGAGGCCGCCGATGCCGCCATCGCCGCCGTTAAGCAGCTCTCTGCCGACGTGAACATCCCACACGTCTGCGAGGCCATGAAGGCTGACGAGATCGAGATCCTGGCCAAGGACGCCATGGCTGACGCCTGCTTCCCGGGCAACCCGCGCGAGGCGACGCTCGACGACGTCATCGAGCTCTTCAAGAAGATCTGCCCGGCTGCCTAACTTGGTTCGGCGGGCCCCTGCCCGTTAGCCCCACAATCGTCCTCGGACATGTCGGAAGCCCCCGCTGCGTACTTCGTGCGGCGGGGGCTTCCTCCGTCCTGCGGAAAGATTGTGGGGCTAACGGGCAGGGGGCCCGCCGGCTCGTTATCGTGGCGGGCGCAGTTCTGAAGAACTCAATGGGTCATCTCGCTAGGTAAAAAGATGGTTCGCGGTGGTATCGTTGCTGTGGGTTTAATTCGATATGAAAGGGTGACTTTGGTGTCCAAGATGGATTCTACGCTCTCCTATATTACTGACCAGTTGAAGGCGCTGACTTCTATTGCCTCCCCTACAGGCTATACCCGTGCGGCGACTGATTATCTGATGGAGACGTTGCGCGATATGGGCTTTGGGCCCGAGCGCTCCAATAAGGGCAATGTGCTCGTTGAGCTTGGCGGCGAGGGCGAGCCGCTTGTATTGGCGAGCCATGTCGATACCCTGGGCGCCATGGTACGCTCCATTAAGGACAATGGTCGCCTGCGCCCCACGACCCTCGGCGGGCATCAGTGGTCCACGGCCGATGGCGAGAACTGCACCGTCTACACGCGCGACGGCAATGTCTACACGGGCGTGGTTCTTAACACCGAGCCTTCGGCGCACGTGGCCGACGAGCCGGTCAAGACCATCGAGAAGAACATGGAGATCTTGCTCGACGAGAACGTCGACAGCAAGGACGATGTGCTCGAGCTGGGTATTCAGACCGGCGACATCATCGCTATGGATCCTCGCACGACGGTGACGGAGAGCGGCTACATTAAGAGCCGCTTCCTGGATGACAAGCTATCGGCCGCCATTTTGTTGGGCTTGGCGCGTGCCGTCGCCGCTGGCGAGGTGACGCTTTCGCGTAAGGTTTCGCTGCTCTTTACCGTGTACGAGGAGGTGGGCCACGGCGGCGCCTTCGTGCCGGCCGACACGCGCGAGATGATCAGCGTTGACATGGGCTGCGTGGGCGACGACCTAGGCTGCACCGAGCACATGGTGTCGATCTGCGCCAAGGATTCGGGCGGTCCGTACAACTACGACCTGGTGACGGCGCTGTCCAATATCGCGCGCGAGCTTGAGCTCGATTACGCTATCGACGTGTATCCGCATTACGGTTCGGACGTCGAAGCCACGCTCTCTGCCGGCTACGACATTCGCCATGGTCTGATCGGCCCCGGCGTGTATGCGAGCCACAACTACGAGCGTAGCCACATGGACGGCGTGCGCGACACCTTCGAGCTCGTCCGCGCCTACGTACAGCGCTAGCGATGCAGCGGCCTCGGCTGATACGGCAGTACCGACCGAGGCCGTCCTCTCTAAGTTGCGGTGAAATAGGGACTGTTTGGCGGTTTTAAACGCTTAAACGGTCCCTATTTCACCGCAATTTATGAAGGGGATGGGGCTACTTAAGTGCGCCGGTCACCGTGCCGCCGCCGAGGACGATGTCGCCGTGGTAGACTACAACGGCCTGGCCGGGGGCGATGGCTCGCTGCGGCTCGTCAAAAGTCAGCAGCATTTGCCCGTCTTCGCCGCGCGTAAGGGTCGCTGCTTGGTCTTTCTGACGGTAACGGTACTTGGCGCCCACGCGAATGCCGCCGGCATCGAGTTCTGCCTCCATGCGGTCGGCAGGGGCGCTCCAGATCCAGTCGTCGGCCGTGAGTGCTGTGGCCGTTAGGTCCTCGGCCTCGCCCAGATGCACGGTGTTGTTGGCGGCATCGACGCCCGTCACATACACGGGATGCGCCATCGCGACGCCCAAGCCCTTGCGCTGGCCGATGGTATAGCGCAACGCGCCGTTATGGCGTCCGACCACGCTGCCGTCGCGCCACACAATGTCGCCCGGTGCAGCGGGATGTCCGCAGCGGCGCTCGATATAGCCCGCGTAGTCACCGTCTGGAATAAAGCAGATGTCCTCGCTTTCGGCCTTCTGGGCGTTGGTAAAGCCTTGCTCGGCGGCTATGCGGCGCACGTCGCGCTCTTTGTCTAGGCCTGCCAGCGGAAAGATCGTGTGCGCCAGGCGCTCCTGCGTAAGCGAATATAAAAAGTAGCTCTGGTCCTTTTTGGGATCTTCGCCGCGATGCAGCTGCCAGGTGCCGTCTACTGTCTGGCTTGTTTTGGCGTAATGACCCGTTGCGATGTAGTCGCAGCCCATGTCCAGCGCCGCACCGAGCAACGCGCCAAACTTTATGTGGCGGTTGCAGATGATGCACGGGTTGGGCGTCAGCCCCTCCTGGTAGGCGTTCACAAAGCGCTCGATAACGCTGTGGTCGAAGGTCTGCTGCAAGTCGAGCACATGGTGGGGTATCCCCAGACGCTCGGCGACGGCCTTCGCATCGGCGATGTCGCGGTCGACCTTACTCATGCCCGTGGCAGGATCGGGCGCGGGGCAGGTGAGGCGCATGGTGGCGCCGACGCATTCGTAGCCCTGGCTTTTGAGCAGGTACGCGGTCACGCTGGAATCGACGCCGCCGCTCATGGCGACGAGCACGCGCTTGTTGTGCATGGGGAGGTTCTCCTTGGTGGCATGTGGCCAAAAAAGAAAAGCGGCGCGGGAGGCTGGTTCCGCGCCGCAGACATTGTAGCAAGTTCGGGCGTCTCGTGGGACACCCTGATTGGATGGGCTCAGACTGCCGGGAGAGAGGAGACCGGCTCGTCCGTGGGCTCAACCTATGGGCGACAGGCCCTAGTCCTGGAAGAGCGCCGTGGACAGGTAGCGCTCGCCGGTGTCGGCAAGCAGGGCCACGATGGTCTTGCCCTCGTTCTCGGGGCGCTTGGCCAGCTGCAGCGCGGCCCACACGGCGGCGCCGGACGAAATGCCCACGAGCACGCCCTCCTTGTGGCCCACGGCGCGGCCGGTCGCAAAGGCGTCGTCGTTCTCGACGGGGATGATCTCGTCATAGACCTGGGTGTCGAGGACGTCGGGCACAAAACCGGCGCCGATACCCTGGATCTTGTGCGGGCCGGCTTGGCCCTTGGAGAGCACCGGGGAAGTGGCGGGCTCGACGGCGACGACCTTGATTTCGGGGTTTTGCTCCTTAAGGAACTCACCCACGCCGGTCACGGTGCCGCCGGTTCCAACGCCGGCGACGAAGATGTCGACCTCGCCGTCGGTGTCATCCCAGATCTCGGGGCCGGTCGTGGCCTTGTGGATGGCGGGGTTGGCGGGGTTCACAAACTGGCCGGCGATGATGCTGTTTGGCGTCTCCTTCTGCAGTTCCTCGGCCTTGGCGATGGCGCCCTTCATGCCCTTGGAACCGTCGGTGAGCACGAGCTGTGCGCCATATGCCTGCATAAGCTTGCGGCGTTCGACGGACATAGTCTCGGGCATGGTGATGATCACCTTGTAGCCGCGAGCCGCCGCCACCGAGGCGATGCCGACGCCGGTGTTGCCACTCGTGGGCTCGATGATGGTGTAGTCGCCGCCGCGCACGAGCTTGCCGGCCTTCTCGGCCTCGTCGATCATGTTCTTGGCGACGCGGTCTTTGACGGAGCCGGCGGGGTTGAAGTATTCCAGCTTGACGAGCACGCGGGCCTTGAGGTCCTCATCGGCCTCAAAGTGAGTGAGCTCCAGAAGCGGAGTGTGGCCGATAAGCTGATCGATGGACGTGTAAACATTGCTCATGGTGAACCTCCAAAGTGTTCAAATGACTGGATACCGTGTGGTTTTACGGTGTGTGTAGCAGCGAAACCCACAAACCTTATGGGTTGTTCGTTTTGCTGTTGGCAAGCATAGTAGACAGTAAAGCCTAGTAACGCAATAGGAAATAGAAGATTATTACGAGTCGATTAACCATCTTGACCGGAACGGGTATTTTCAAAACCAATATTTCGGCTAGAATTTCTACGGACTAAATGACCGAAAGGCAGCACTATACATGTTGGTTTCTACTAAGGGCAGATATGCCCTGCGCGTTATGGTCGATCTGGCCGAGCACCAGGCAGCCGGTCGCATCCCGCTCAAAGAGATCGCGGCGCGACAGGGGATTTCCGAGAAATATCTCGAGAACATTTTGGCTACGCTCGTGCGCGCCAACATGCTCTCGGGCATGCGCGGCAAGGGCGGCGGCTATGTGCTCACGCGCCCGCCCGAGCAATACACGGTGGGCGAGATCTTGCGCCTGACCGAGGGCAGTCTGGCGCCGGTCGCCTGCCTGGATGGCGACTGCAAGGGCTGCTCGCGTTCGGATGAGTGCCCCACGCTCGACGTGTGGAAGAACCTGGACAAGCTCATCAACGACTACCTCGACGGTGTGACGCTCGATCAACTTGTCGCTCCCAACCATGGCTACGACTACGTCATCTAACCCACACCTGCATTTGGGGACGGGGTGGAAATGGTAGATTTTCTCGCCCTTTGAGACTTGGCAAATAAGAAGGCCGCCCATTTTTGCGATGGGCGGCCTTTGTCTTGGGTCGATATGACGGTTCGTATTGAACAGTTCTAGCCCTCGGCGATGCTGTCGAGAATGCTGCGCATGATGGATACCAGGATGCTGCCCATAAAGGCCGATCCAAAGCCGGCAATGGAGATACCCGCGCCCAGCAGATTGACCGACAGGTAGCTGGCCAGCTCGAGCATGAAGCTGTTGACTACGAGCTGAAAAATACCAAGCGTGATAATAGTGAGCGGCAGCGAGATGACCGTCAGGAACGGCTTGACGAGCGAGTCGACGATGTTGAGGAACAGTCCCACGAAGGCAAAGCAGACCCAAGCCTCGGCAAAGCCGAAGGGTTGGATACCGGGGACGAGGAACGTGGCGATCGCGATGGCGATCGAGGTGAAGAGCCAGTTAAGCATAAAGCGCATGGTAGGGGGTCCTTTCTTGCGCGGGGAGAGTTAGTGACGCGTGAAGCAGCTTGCCGTGGCGACTTGGACGGCTGCGCGAACGCGGGGCCTTGCCTGGATGCCCATTGTCGCAAATATTCGTGGAGCTTACGTGCGCATTCGATTTCAAAACGGCGTTCGTCCTGAAAAACGCGCCGCTGACAGAGAGTCTTGTCGCTTTAGTTTGGTGGTGTGCTACACTGCTACGGGCAAAAGCCACAGGCGTTGCCCTATTGCATAGAACGGGCGAACGATGCCCGATGTCAGTATCAACTTCGATGCCTTTTGGCGGGTTTGGCGGTGATCGATGAATATCGAGAACATGTTTGACAAGCCTGATGTCAAGCAGCTGGTCCACGCATTTAGCCTTTTGGACGACGAGAAGGATATCCAAGCGTTTTTGACCGATATCTGCACGCCGCGCGAGATTTGCGATCTATCGCAGCGTCTGCAGGTCGCGCGTTACCTGGATGAGGGCGAGCCTTATGTTGAGGTTCAGGCCCGCACCGGCGCTTCGTCCACTACGGTGAGCCGCGTTTCAAAGGCGCTGAACGGCGAGTACGGTGGCTATCGCAAGATCCTCATTAAGCTGGAGGATGGCGAGTAGGCGGCGCAAAAACGAATTGTACAAAACCGCTCCCCCGGGGGCGGTTTTTATATGCCCGCAATCGGCTGGTGCGTTGGGGTCAGGTTGCTTTGTACCAAAAGATGGAGCTGCGGTGGCAATGTGTCCGCTTGGGCGGGTAGGATGGATGCATTGATTATTGCGAACAGTTTGAGCGGAGGACCATGCCTGTTCGAATCTATACCACCAATGCCGGCACGGATTTGAGTGATGCCGAGTCGGCGCTGCTTGCCGACCTTGTTGACTGCCACGGACGTGCCGTGCTGCTGGCACCTACTTTTGCCGAGCTCGACCTGTGCCGTCATGATGCGGCGGAAGCCGGGATTTCGCTGGGTATCGACTACAAGACGCCTACATCGTGGCTTCGCTCGCTTTGGGAGCTTTTGGGCGACGGGCGCGGTTTCGTCGACAACCTGCAGCGCCAGATGCTGTTCTCGGACATGGTCACGCGTCTCGACGATGCCGACCTGCAGCCGCTTTCGCGCAGCCAGGGCACAGTGCGCATGCTCGCGCGCATGGCCCGCGACGTGTTGCCGGGCGTTGCGGGGACGGGTGCCGAACGATGCCGTGGCGACAACTGCCAGCCTGAGCCAAAAAGCGATGCCGAGGCTCGTGTGTTCGAGCTTTTGCGCGCCTACGCGGGCGGTTTGGACCGTCGAGATATGGTTGAGCCCTGCGAGGCAGCTGACATTATGACCAGTGTCCTGGCCGATAGCCTGCCGGCGTGCACTCGCGCCGTATGCGTGCGCGGTATCACGTCGTTTACGCACGGTCTGCTCGAGCTGCTGTCTGCCGTGGCGAACAATGGGGGAGAGGTCGTCGTGCTGCTTGCCCGCGAGCAGGCGGCGATGCGCGAGGAGCTTGCCGCGGCATTTGATGCCCGCGATGTGTTGTTTGAGATCGCGCCGCTAGGGGAGGGTGTCGGCGCGTCTGATGCCGCTTGCGGGACCGCCGCTCAGCCTGCCTTTATTGAGGTCGCTGGCCCCCATGCCCGTGCTCATGCTTATGCGGACGCAATTGATGATCTGGTAAAAACGTGCCGGGGTTCCGAGGTCGACGGCGCCTCTGCCGACCCCGTGCGTGTGCTTGCCGTTTCTGCCCGGGCACCCCAGCTGTTCGGTGAGCTCGCCTCTCGTCTGGCGGCTCGTCATATCGCCGCCGAGACAGCTGAGTTCACGGCGTTTTCCCAATCCATTGCGGGCAGGCAGTTTGCGGCGCTTGCCGGTCTGATCGAGCGCATGAAGGCCGCCGATGAGGGCATGGCGTCAAAGATCGAGTGGTGGCCCGCGCCGGAGCTTACCGACTGGATCTACAGTCCGCTTTCGGGCGCTGATGCCGTCAATGCCCGTAGCTTCGATAAGAATATGCGTCTCTCGCGCAGCAAGACTACCGCGGGCGTTAAGAGCCTGCTGCAGAGTGTCCAAGGCCAGGTGAGGGGCGCGCGCAAGGCGGCGAGCGACGATAACTGGTTTAAGAACGTACCGTGTGTGGTCTCGGACGTGTTCCAGGCTCTGTGGCGTGACAAGCCCGTGACGGCGCTCAAGGCCATGCTTGCCGTTGCCGAGGCGTTGCCCGATCGCTCGCTGGGCAGCTTGGATGGCCAAGCCCGTCGCCAGGCGGAGGTAGCCCTGCTGCGCCACGCCATCGACATCCTTATGAACGGCGCCCGCGCGCTCGACGTGTCGCAGGCCGCGACCGTTCCCGTGCTCGATGGCATTCGCACTAAGGTGGACAAGCGTAGCACCGCCTATGATTACGAGACCCACGAGGTTGACCGCGCGCCGCGTGCTCAGGTTCGTTTTGCTTCGCTTGCCGATGCGGCGGCTCTGCGCCCCGGCAGCTACGATGCCGTGCTGTTTGCCGATGTCGATCTGGACAGCTATCCGCTCTCACATGAGGAGGGGCCGCTGGCCACGCTGACGGCGAGCCTTGGTCGCGAGGGCGTGACGCTTGAGCCCGCGGCCTTGCTGCGCGTGCGCTTTGGCCACGCGATGCAGGCGGCACGCGGCCCGGTTGCGCTTGCGCGCGTGACGCACGATCGCCAGGCGCGCGAGTGCTACCCGGCAGCCGTATGGACCGAGCTGCGGGCACATGCCGAGGCCGCTGGCGCTGCCAAGCCCACGTGCGTGGGCGAGGGCGATATCATCGCCGACTTTGATCCCGCGGCAGGCGAAGGTCTTAGGCACGAGCGCGTGACTTGCGAAGCTCCTCAGCATGTGAGCGATGAAGCCATTCCGTATCTGGTCCTGCGCCGTCGCGATGGCGAGGGTGAGGACGCGCCGCTCGTGCCGCGCCTGACGTCTGCCTCGCAGATCGAGGCCTATTCGACCTGCCCGCTATGCTGGTTCGTCTCGTACCGCGTGAAGCCCCAGTCGATCGACGCAGGCTTTGGCAATATGGAGAAGGGCAACTTTGTCCACGACGTGCTGGAACACCTGCACGCCCGTCTGCCCCAGGAGGGCATGGAGCGCGTGACGCCCGAGAACCTGCCACGTGCTCAGGAGCTGCTGCGCGAGGTCTTTGACGAGACCTTGGCCGAGCATGCCTCCAAGCGTGGCAACGAGGGCCCGCTGGTGCCGCTCTCTGCGGTGGAGGAGCGCCAGGTGGCCGAGATCTTGCCGCAGCTGGAGGGTGTGCTTGCCTACGAGTCCGAGGCACTTGCCCCCTTTGCCCCGCGCTACCTGGAGTTCGCCTTCAACGAGCTCAAGGTCGAGTATGCCGGTTGGCCGCTTGGCGGGCGCATCGATCGCGTGGACGTGGACGCCGAGAATCGTGCCGTGGTGATCGACTACAAGCATCGCACGGGCGTTGAGGAGTTTAAGCTCGCCGACCCTACGGTGCGCGACGAGGAATCGGGCACGGCGCCCATCGACGATCCGCGCTGGTTGCCACCACATACCCAAACGCTCATCTACGCCCAGGCCATGCGCCGGGCGCTGGATTTGGACACCCGCGCGGCGCTCTACTTTTCGACCAAGGGCGGCAAGCCGGCGTTGCGCGGTGCTGCGAGCGCCGAGCTGCTCGAGGAAGAGCGCGGCGACGGTCGCATCCCGGGCCTTAAGAAAGGTTTCCCCGGCGAGGGTGGCAGCATGGACTTCGACGCCCTGCTCGATCGCGTTGAGGCTGGCATCGCCGAGCGCCTGCGCGAGCTCGAGGCAGGCAACGTTGCCGCCATCGACCCGACGTCGGCTCAGGCCGCGCATGCGCGCTGCTCGTATAACCACGAAGGAACGTTTGTAAGGAGGGACGTGTAGACCATGGATCTTTCGACTTTGATGCCGCAACAGCTGCAGATTGTCAAAACGCTCGACCGTCCGCTGTTTGTCTCGGCGGGCGCCGGTTCGGGCAAGACCTTTACCCTCACGCGCCGCATCGTCTACGCGCTCTCGCCCGAATCAGGTCCGTTCGTTGAGCATCTGGACCAGGTGCTCGCCATTACCTTTACCAAAGATGCCGCGGCCGAGATTCGCGACCGCGTGCGCCGTGCGCTTATCGACGAGGGCATGGACGAGGAAGCACTGGCCGTCGACGACGCGTGGATCTCGACCATTCACGGCATGTGCTCGCGTATCCTGCGCGCGCATGCGCTGGAGCTGGGTATCGACCCCGAGTTCACGGTGCTCACCGATACCGACGAACTTATGGACCAAGCTGTTGAGCATGTGTTGGCCCGCGCGACGGCGCCCGATGCCGCCCCCGAGCTCGCGGCATCGCTCAAGGCCCTCTATGCCTGGTATCCCATGGCGGGCGAGGGCGGTTCCTTTGGCGGCGGTACGACCATCAAGGGTCTGGTGCGCGACCTGCTGGAGCTGTCGAGCCAGTTGCCGGGCGGTATGGACGACGCGCGCGTGGCGCGCGGCCAGGCCGATACCTCGGCACTCGCCGATGCCTATCGCGCGGCGCTGGGCGCAAGCAAGGCCGCGACCGAGAAGGCGCAGACGGCGCTCGATGCCATCGACGCGTTTGAGGCGAGTGGCAAAACCATGGAGGATGCGGCGCGACTCATGATGTCGTGCACCATGCCGCGCGCGAGCAAGGCATTCCCCAAGGAGCAGGTCGAGCTGCTCAAGGCCGAGGCCGCCGATGCGTTTATCAATATCGTGCTTGCCTGCGGTGGCCCGGCGCTCGATGCGCTGGTGGGCCTGGCCCGTTCCGTCGAGGCCGAGTATCGCGCATTGAAGGCTGCCCAGTCCGCCCTCGATAATAACGACCTGCTGCGTATGGCCTACGAGGCCCTGCGCGATTACCCAGCCATCCGTGCTGCGTACGAGGGCCGCTTTAAGATGGTCATGATCGATGAGTTCCAGGATACCGATCAGATGCAGGTCGATTTGATTCGCTATCTGACGGGCGCGGGGGAGCGCGCGCTGTGCACCGTGGGCGATGCGCAGCAGTCGATCTACCGCTTCCGTGGCGCCGAGGTCGAGGTGTTTCGCCGCCAGGAGCGCAAGGTGGGCTCGTCTGCCGCGCCCGATGCCCCTGCCGGCGAACTCGTTAAACTCGTGCGCAACTTCCGCAGCCATGACGAAGTGCTGCGTTACGTGGCACGCGTCTTCGACGGCGATGACGGCGGCCTGATGCAGGGCTTTTTGGATCTTGAGGCGAGCGACGGCCGCAAGGACACGCTGGTGGCGGACGCCTCGCGTCGTCAGGCGCTCTTTGTTGCCGGCGGCAGTACGCAGGAGCGCACACAGGCCAAGGCCCGCGCGATCGCGGAGCGATTCCGCGCGCTTGCCGATGCCGGCCAGCCCCAGGGCGGCATGGTGCTGCTGCTGGGCCGCATGACCAACGCAGACGTCTACGCACAGGCCTTCCGTGACCAGGGGCTCGACTGCGTCATCGCGGGCGGCTCAGTCTTTGCCCAAGCTGCCGAGGTGCAGACGGTGCGCGCCCTGGTTTGTGCGCTCGCCAATCCGGCCGATACGGCGCAGGGTCTTATGCCACTGCTGGCCTCGCCGATGTTTGCACTCGGCGCCCAGGAGTTCCTGGCGCTGGCGACCAAACTCGATAGCGAGACAGGGGAGACCTCGCGCCGGAATATCGACATGGGCATCATGAGCGATTCCGATGTGCCGGGTTTGCAGAACCTGCCGCTCGTGACGCGTGCCCGCGAGGTGCTGCGCTATGCACTGCGCCGCGTGGGGCGCGATTCGTTCGCCGCCATCGCGCGCGACGTGGTCAATGCCTCCGGCTGGTTCGTGCGCCTGGCGCAGCGCGGCCCCGAAGGCAAGGCCATTGCCGCCAACGTGCTCAAGGCGCTCGATGCCGTGGCCGAGGCAGAGGCCGAGCTCGGCAATTCTCCGCGCTCCATCGCGCTCGCCTTCGACCGCTTCTTGGCGGGCAAGGAGGCTCCGGGCGCGCTCAACGAGGAGGGCGACGGCGCGGTGCGCATCATGACCGTGCATGCGTCCAAGGGTCTGGAGTATCCGGTCGTAGCGGTCGCCGAGTGCTTTGGCGTGCGTAAGTCCTCGGGTGCGGCACAGATGGGTCGCGTCGAGGGCGGAGCGCAGGTCGTGGCACTGCCGGCGCGCTTCGATGGCGTTAAGCTTGCCGACGGGACCTTCGTGAAGGGCGATGACGTCAAAAAGCAGTTTGAACATGCGTTTAAGGGCAAGGGCACGTCGCTGTGGTTGCCGCCAGAGCTTATGGAGGACGTATGCGCGACGGGCTCTCCCGCCGAGGCATTTGCCCGCCTGCGCAACGACGACCTGCAACTTTCGCTTGAGGAGCGGGCTCGTCTGCTCTATGTCGCCATGACGCGAGCGCGTGAGCTGGTCATTTTGGCGATGGACGCCGGCGTGAGCCGCGGCAAGGTGACGGCGCCGACCTTCGATGTCGAGACGGATCTGACTTACGACGTGCTGCGCCGCATCCTGCCGACCGGCAGCCTGGACATGCCGCAGCTCGATAGCGACCGTTTAGCGTTCGACAACTCCAAGCCGGGCGACTACGAGCTCATCTCGCTGGCGGACTTTACGTTTGGCGAGCAGGTGTTTGAGGCCAACGCTTCGCTGGATGTCGAGGGCAGGCTTGTTCGTGGCGATGCCGATGCCGCCGATAATGCTGCGCGCTCAACCGTTCCCGGTCCTGCCGACCCCGAGCCCGATTCGTTTGAGCTTGTGTATCCCCAGGCAGTGGGCGTGCGCATGGGCACCTGTCCATTCCCGGCGCGTGACTCATATAGCTACTCGTCAATCGCCGCGGCACTGCATGCCGAGACGGAAGACCGTGCCGCCGAGACGCGCGTGCCCATGGACGAGGCTGGCGATGATGCGGAGTCGGATGGTTCCGAGATGACGGATGCAGACGTGGCCGCCGTTGAGCCCGCCGGCAATCCCATGGCCTTGGGTTCGGCCTTCCACGCCGCCTGCCAGTGGCTCATCGAGATGGGTGCCGATGCGCTGCCCGCTGAGCGTGCCGATGCGCTGGCGCGTCTGTGGTGCCTGACGCCGGAGCAGCGCGAACGCTTCGACGTTGCCCTGGACCGCTGGCTCAAGTCGGCTGTTCGTGCCGACCTGCTCGCGTGGCCGTGCGTTCGCGCCGAGGTGCCGTTCTTTTCACTGGGCTGCGAGGACGAGGACATTGCCCGCTACGGTGTCTATGCCGAGGGCGCCATCGATGCACTGGCGACCGACCCGGCCGATCCGTCGCGCGCACTGGTCATCGATTACAAGACAGGTGGCACGCCGGATGAGACGCCGGGCCAGCTGCTCGAGAAGCACGCCCTGCAGGCGCGTGTCTACGCCGATGTGTTGCACAAGGCGGGCTTTGAGGCCGTGACCGTCAAGTTCGTCCGCGTGGAGCAGCCGGATCTAACCATCTTCGTCGAACCCGCCGAACCTCAAGTAGTCACCTACAACCTCTAGCCACCTCAGGCTTTACGGTGCTATTTGGTTAGTTTTGCGGCCGTAAAGCCCTCAATCGTCCAAATAGCACCGCAACGCATGGGAGAGCCTGGGGCGGTACAATGACTCGAACGGTTCAAACGAATAAGGAGCCATCATGCAGCTCACCAAAACGCTTAAGGTGACGCCGGAGGAGCTTTTTGACGCTCTGGCGGGGTCCATCATGCAGGATATCGAGAACGCCACGGGCAAGCGTCCCAGCCGCAACAAACTCAACGGCTATAAGTACGAGAAGCGTGCCCAGTCTGCAAAAGGCAAGGCCAAGGGCACGGCGATCAAGGTTAAGATCAAGCACTTTGACTACCCGTGCCTCTATGAGGTCCGTTTTCAGTATGCGGCGGGCATCAATACCATGCGCTATGAGGCTGCACCTGCTGGCGATGGTGCCTGCGAGCTCACCTATACCGAGGATTTTCAGGGTGTGGGTGGCAGCACGTCTGGCACGCGCGGCAAGCTCGGCCTCTTCTTCTATGAGCGCAAGCTCAAGAGCCACGCCAACCAGACGATTGATCAAATCGTCAAATACATCGAGGGTGAGCGCCGCGTAAAGGCTAATCCCGCCTTCGCCGATGATACTGCCGAAAACGCTTCGGATGTATTCCATTGATACCCTGTGCAAAAGCTTTACCGCTCTTCACATCAACTGTGAACACTTCAGGCTTCGAATCAGTAGCGAGCGGCCCGACAAAAATAGTTGTTGGTAGTGCCAAATGAATAAGAATGCCACTACGCAACTGCACGTCTATTCCGCCTTTTTCGTTCTCACGGGATTTGTTTTAAATCGGGGAGTGTTTCTACTTTTCCTTGCGGAGAAAGGAATGTCTGTTACGGAAATCGCGCTTTATCAAGCCCTGTTCAACATAGCAACGGTCGTCCTCGAGCTGCCAACAGGGCTGATAGGCGATTTCTTTGGAAAGAAGTTTTCGATTCAAGTGGGCGTGCTGCTGCTTTTCTTTCATACCGCCGGCATGCTGTTGCTCTCAGGCCCCTTTCTTGTCGTGCTTTCCCTTGTTGAGGCACTCGCCTACTCCCTTCAATCGGGATCCGAACAAGCACTTTTATATGAAATTGCCCGAAATGCCGGTCAAGGAGAGCGCTTCCTCACCATCAACGCTCGGCTGCTTGCCGCGCAATCAATCGCTACGGGAATGGCAATTGTGCTCGGATCTTTCATTGCCCAAGTATCTTGGAGTGCCCTCTACGTATGTGTCTCCGTTTTCTATCTCCTGCAGCTTTTCCTTCTGTATCCCATTGAGAGGACGGAAACGACCCGTTCTGAAAGATCAGAAAAGGGGAGGTTTGACGCAGTCAAGATGTTCAGGCGCGAGACCTGGCGCGTTGGAGAATCCGCTTTTGCGGTATTGCTTCTCCTCATCGGCACAAGCATGCTCGACGGATTCTACGGGAGTTATTACAACTTGAATCAGTTGGTATTCGACGCATTTGATGCTCCCGTCTCCATAATAGGAATCTTTTTCGGTGCATCCTATGCAGTAAATGCGACGGCCTACATTGCAGCAGATTTCTTCTCATCGCGTTTCGGGAAAAGAAATACCATGCGCGGCTCGATGCTAATTGAGGCTGGCCTTTTCATGATTCTTCCGTGGTTCGCTTCAAATCCGCTGTGTTTGTTTGGCCTTAGCATGGTGCTTTGTTTTCTCCCAGAAGTGGTGTACATCACTTCGGAAAACTTAATCCAAGACGGGATAGCGGACGATCTCCGTGCGACTATCCTTTCCGCTGCGTCTCTGGTAAGGGCCCTCTTTTCCGCATTGTTTTTCTCCGTATTTGGACATGTGTTGGGGTTATACCCCATTCAGATGGCGCTCGGTATTATTGGCGCAATCGCGATAGCAATTACCGCCGTTGTTTCATTAAAAATGGTAGGAATGCAGCTCTCCAAGAATTGATATATCGATTGACGAGCTATCCGAAGCGTCGAGCCTTCTTGATGGACATGGCTATTCGTCACAAGTCATTCCGCGCATCGCCTGGGTTCCAGTAATACTCGATATATCTGGATGCCCTCATTCCCCTTTTTGAAGGTCCCAAAAAGACTACCCGTGTTGGTTTGGCTAGGTTCGGGTGCTGTCCGTGCCGTGGGGTAAAATCGTTCAGTCAGAACACGAACCCGCATCGGAGCTCATCACATGGCATTCGTCCATCTGCACAACCACACTGTCTTCTCCATGCTCGACGGCGCAACCCGTATCCAGGATATGGTCAACCGTGCTGTTGAGCTGGGCATGCCCGCCGTGGCCATTACCGACCACGGTTACATGTACGGCGTACCCGACCTGGCGCTGGCCTGCGACGCCGTCAACCACAACACGCCCGAGTACAAAACCTGGAGCCACGACAAGGCCTTCTTGGAAAAGGATCGCCGCGACGAGCTGGTGGAGCCCGACCCCGAGGCAAACCCGCGCGAGCATGCCCAGTACGTCAAAGACATGGCCATGTGGGACGAGAAGGGCAACATCGACGAGCTCAAACCGCCCCTGGTCATCAAGCCCATCTTTGGCTGCGAGGTCTACTTTACGCCGGACGAGACCCTTGCCCGCGACCACAAGCCCGAGCTCTACCACATGATCCTTCTGGCCAAGGATCAGGAAGGCTACGTCAACCTAATGCAGACGGTCTCCGAGGCCGCCGTGCAGGGCTTTTACTACAAGCCGCGCGTGACGCTCGACAACCTACGCCGCCACGCCAAGGGCATGATCTGCACGAGCGCCTGCATCGCGGGCATCATCCCCAAATACATCGACCGCGGTGACATGGAGGGCGCCATCAAGTGGGCCGAGACCTTCCGCGATACCTTCGACCCCGGCGACTTCTACATCGAGATCCAGGAACATGGCATCACCACCGACAACGGCCTGACCGACGAGCAGATGGACCGCACGCTCATCGATATCGCCAAGCAGGTGGGCGTCAAGGTCATCGCCACCAACGACTTCCACTACCTGCGCCGCGAGGATGCGCCCGTGCAGGACGTCATCATGTGTATTGGCATGAACGCCAAGGTCGATGACCCCAACCGCATGCGCATGACCGGCTCGGAGTTTTACATGAAGACCGAGGAGGAGATGCGGGCGATGTTCCCGTATTGCCCCGAGGCCTGCGACAACACGCTCGAGATCGCCGACAAGTGCTACGTTGAGCTGGACTGGGACTCTATCATCCTGCCGCGCTTCCCGTTGCTCGATCCCGGAGAGACGCACGAGAGCCAGTTCCGCCGCGAGTGCGAGAAAGGCCTGCGTCAGCACTACGGTGACGACTGGGCCACGCGCGAGATCGGCGGCGTCAACATCAAAGAGCGCTTTGAGTACGAATACAAGGTCATCTGCGACAAGGGCTTTGCCGCCTACTTCTTGATCGTCGCCGAGTACGTGCAATGGGCCAAGGACAACGGCATCGGCGTCGGCCCCGGCCGTGGCTCGGCCGCCGGCGCTATCGTCGCCTACGCCATGAACATCACCGCGTTCGACCCGCTCGAGAACGGCCTGATGTTCGAGAGGTTCCTGTCCCCGCAGCGTACCGAGATGCCCGATATCGATATGGACTTCGACGATGAGCGGCGCCTCGAGGTCGTGGAGCACGTTCGCCAGCTCTACGGTCCCGAGAAGGTCACCCACGTCATCACCTACTCGACCATCAAGGCCAAGCAGGCCATCAACGACGCCGCGCGCGTCCTGGACTACCCGGTCTACATGGGCCAGCGTCTGTCCAAGATGGTCTCGAGCGACCCCAAGGTCAAGCTCAAGCAGGTACTCGAAAAACAACCCGGCAAAGAGGATCTGTTTAACCCCGACTTTGCCGAGGCCTATAAAAAGGACGACGACGCCCGCCGCATCATCGACACGGCGCTCTCGATCGAGGGCCTTACCCGTGGCGAGGGCGTGCACGCGTGCGCCGTTCTGATTTGCCGCGACCCCGTCAACGAGCACGTGCCCACCAAGCTCGATACCAAGGGCGGCGTCGAGATTACCCAGTACGAGGGCCATACCGTTGCCGACATGGGCCTGCTCAAGATGGACTTCCTGGGCCTGCGTACGCTGACGGTTATCTCCAAGGCCAAGGCCAACATCAAAAAGAACTTCGGCATCGACATCAAAGAGGAAGAGATTCCCTTTGACGACCCCGAGATCTTTAAGCTCATGGGCTCCGGCCACACCGCCGGCGTCTTCCAGGTCGAGTCCGCCGGCATGACGGCCACGATCAAGAACATGAAGCCCACCGAGTACAAGCACGTCGTGGCATTGATTGCCCTGTACCGCCCGGGCCCTCTGGGCGCCGGCATGGTTTCGTCCTATATCAACCGTATGAACGGCAAAGAGCCGGCCGTCTCCTATGACGACCGTCTGGACGACATCCTGGGCGAAACCTACGGCACCATGGTCTACCAGGAGCAGGTTATGCTCATCTCCGTCGAGATGTGCGGCTTCTCCAAGGGCGAATCGGACTCGCGTATCCGTAAGCCCGTGGCTAAGAAAAAGATCAAGCTGCTCACCTCGACGGTGCTCCACTGGGAGGATGGCTCGGACGAGACCACCTACGACCACTGGATGAACGGCGCTATCAAGAACAACTACACGCGCGAGGTCGCCCAGAAGATTTGGGACGATGTTCTCGAGTTCGCATCTTACGCCTTTAACAAGTCGCACTCCGCCGGCTACGCCATCCTGGTTATGCAGACGGCATGGCTTAAGGCGCACTATCCGCACGAGTACATGGCGGCCGTTCTGACGTCCTACACGGGCAAGACCGACAAGATCGTTCACTACGTCTCGGCGTGCCGTCACGACGGCATCCCCGTGCTGTCGCCAGATGTCAACGAGTCCGGTACCGAGTTCACGGCTACCAAGGAAGGCGTGCGCTTTGGTTTGGCTGGCATCCGCGGCGTGGGCACCGGCGTGGCGCAGGCGATTATCGCCGAGCGCGAGGCGGGCGGCCCGTTTAAGACGCTGCACGACTTTGTCGAGCGCGTGGACTCGAGCCAGGCCAACCGTCGCGTGATCGAATCGCTCATCAAGGCAGGCGCCTTTGACTCCACGGGGTATCCGCGTCGCCAGATGATGCACTTTGTGGACAAGAACAACCCCGAGAACATCATCGATGCCGCTGTGAAGCGCCAGAAGGATCGTGCGAGCGGCCAGACGTCGTTCTTCGATATGTTTGGCGACGTTGAGGGCTCGGGCTTTGAGGTGAGCGTGCCCGATCCGGATGGCCAGGAGTGGGACCGCCACCTTAAGCTAAGCCAGGAGAAGGAGGTTCTGGGCATCTATGTCTCGGACCACCCGCTGCGCCCGTTTGAGTATGCGCTAGCCAAGGCACGCGACTTCTCGTTCTCGCAGATCGATACCGGCTACGAGGTGCAAAACCCCACGGGCGGTACCATCAACCAGGAGATTCCCGAGGGCAAGGCGCTGTGGTGGGCCGGCATGGTCTCGAGCGTGTCCAAGCGCGTGACCAAAAACGGCGACCCCATGGGCATCGTGCAGCTCGAGGACATGGAAGGCGAGGCCACGGTCGTGGTGTTCCCCAAGACCTACAAGGAAGCCGAGGGGTATCTATACGGCGAGGTCGATCCCGAGACCGGTGCACAGCTGTCCGATGCGTTTGTTCGTATTAAGGGCAAGCTCGAGCGCTCGGACCGCGGCGACCAGATCATCGCGCAGGAGATCGTGCCGCTTGAGCTTAACGAGGAGAACAACAAGCCCAAGGTGTTTGAGGTCATGGTGCCCAACAGCCGCTTTAGCCAGGGCAATATGGCGCGTCTTGCCACGGTGCTTACCGCCAACCCGGGCGGCGACCGCGTGGAGATCTTTATCGAGCAGGTGGACGGGCGCGTACTGCGTGCCGAGGTGCCGGCCAAGGTCAACGCACGCTCGATTCCGCTGCTGGCAGAGGCCAAGGCCATCGTGGGTAACCAAGGCCGCGTGACGGTAATTTAAGGACGGCGTTGGCGGGGTAGCTAATTTGGGACGGGGCTATTTTAGCTACCCTTTGACTGACGGCGAATGAGTCGGGGTCGGAATGCATCTCAACCGACATATGGGGGTAGCTAAAATAGCCCCGTCCCAAATTAGCTACCCCGGGTGAGATTGGAGGAAGTGATGACGCAGGGGACGTTTGCGCAGGCGCTCCGTAAGGAGGCGGCGCTCAGCAGTACCTTTATGAAGGGGCGCTCGCTCATGCTCAACGGTGCCGTGCTGTCGTTTGAGGACTCCGACTCGCGCTTCTCCAAAAACGTGACTATCGAGGGCTCGGTGCGCGGCTCGCGCGGTGACCTGTACAAGACGCACGTGGCGCTCGATATGGACGAGCACGAGGTGATCGACTACGACTGCGATTGCCCCGCTGCCTTCCGCTATTCCGGCATGTGCAAGCACGCCATCGCCACGGCGTTGGCGTATCTGGATGCCAGCGGCGCCGAGCCCGTTGAGGGCCTGCGCACGCCGGTCCGCACGTTTACGGCACCGCCCGTACAATCCAAACAGCCCACACGCCCCGCGCCCACCGCATCTGCGGTCAACCCCAACTTTCCCTTCCCGGCACCCGTCCCCACGAGCCCGAGCCTTGTGGCGGCGCTTTCCGATCTTTCGGACGCGCGCATGGACGAGCTCGTGGCCATGCGTCGCAAGCTCGCCGGCACCATCGACCCCGATGCGCCCAAAGCGGTGCTGGAGCCCTCGCTGGTGCCGTACTACAATCCGCTGTTTGCCGATCGCTTTAACTGGGCGCTCGAGTTTCGCATTCGCTGCGGTTCGGTGTCCTACGTGGTTAAGGATATCGACGGCATGGCCGATGCCTATGTGCGCGGCGGTACGTTCTCCTATGGCAAGAAGCTCACGTTTGCCCATGTGTCCGAGGCTTTCGATGACGTGTCGACAAAGCTGCTCGACTTTATCGCAATGACGGTCGCCTACCTAGGCGATATTACGAGCTCGCGCTCGGCATCGTATGACTTTGCCCGCAGCGGCTTTGTCGCCGAGCGTCAGTTGCCGGTATCCGAATATTCCGTCGTGTCCGTGCTGGACCTGCTGCGCGGCAGGACCATGTCCTTTGAGCCTGCTTGGTCGCGGGGGACGACGACGCATCGCGCCTACGAGGTGGCCGTCGAGCCGTCGCCGCAGGGGGAGGGCGAAGTCCCGGCTAAGCGCCCGCCGCTCCTTGCCGCCAAGATTGCACCGGCGGCGGGAGGCAGCTACGACCTGCGCCTTCCGGCCGATACGTATTGCTTTGTCGCGAGCGACGCAGCCTATCTGGTCGATACGCGCCGAGCACGCCGTACCGACACGGTGTTTGCCCAACATGCGGCGCCGTTCCTGTCGCACTTGTTGCCCTGCCGCACGCCGGTCCATATCGCCGCCGACCAGGTGGGCGAGTTCTGCCGCATGGCGCTGCCTATCTTGCGCGACTACACCGACCTGACCGCTCCCGCCGCGCTCGACGCTGTGGCGCCCGAGCCGAGTTTTGCCATGGCGATTGGCGTCGACGATGGTCTTGTGACCTGCAAAATTACGGTTTCCTACGGCGACTGGTCGGCAGATCTCTTTAGTCTGGGCGCTCCGGGCAGCCCCTTCGAAGAGCAGCGCCCGGGCGTGCCGCCGCGCGATGAGGTGGCAGAGTTTCGCATTATGGACACGGCAGCCCTGTACTTCGATTTCTACGAGGGCGGCCTGGCGTTTGAGGAACGCGACGACGCCCGCCTGTTCCACTTGCTGACCGAGGGCCTGTCTGCCCTGTCCGAGCTGGGCGAGGTCATGCTCAGCGACCGCCTGCGCCAGATTTCGGTCCGTCCTGCGCCCAAGCTTTCGGTGCGTGCGACCGTCAAGAGTAACCTGCTCGACGTCGAACTGGGCGCGAGCGGGCTTTCGGCGGCTGACCTTGCCATCTATCTCGATTCGTATAAGCGCCACCAGACGTTCGCGCGCCTTACGTCCGGCGATATCGTGCGCCTGGACGAGGGCGCTCGTGCCGCGTTTGGTCTTGCCGAGGACCTTGGCGTCGATGCCGTCGACCTGCTCGATGGCGTGTCGCTTCCCGCGTCGAGCACCCTGTTTGTCGACAGCATGATCGCGCGCACGCCGGCGCTCGAGGCCGATCGCGACGCGGCGTTCCGCCGCACTGTCGAGCGCCTGGACACGCTCGGCAAGATGGACTTTACGGTACCCGCCTCGCTCAAGGCCACGCTGCGCGGCTATCAGGTTGACGGCTATCAGTGGCTCGGCTCGCTCGAGCACCTGGGCCTTGGCGGCATCTTGGCCGACGATATGGGCTTGGGCAAAACGCTGCAGATGATCGCGCACATTCTGGCGCGCGTGGAAGCGGGGGATACCAAGCCCACGCTCGTGGTATGCCCCGCGTCGCTTGTGTACAACTGGACTGCCGAGCTGGAGCGCTTTGCCCCCTCGCTTTATGTGTGCGCCATTGTGGGCGCCAAAGCGCAGCGCCGCGTGCAGATAGCCGGAGCCGACGAGCATAACGTGGTCGTGACGTCGTATGACCTCATGCGCCGCGATATCGACGAGTATGCCGAGCAGGACTTTGCCCGCGTGGTGCTCGACGAGGCCCAGTACATTAAAAACCCGCTCACGCAGGTAGCGCGCGCCGCCAAGCGCCTGCCGGCCGGCGTGCGCTTTGCCCTGACGGGCACGCCCATCGAAAACCGCCTGTCCGAGCTCTGGAGCATCTTCGACTTTTTGATGCCGGGCCTTCTGGGCACGCGCGACTCATTTGCCAAGCGCTTTGAAAGTCCCGTCGAGCATGCTGAGGGCGATAGTGCCGCTCGTCTGCAGGCGCTCGTATCGCCGTTTGTGCTGCGTCGCGTCAAGGAAGAGGTGGTGGCCGACCTGCCCGAGAAGATCGAGGATACGGTGATGGCGCAGCTTACCGGCGAGCAGCGCAAGCTCTACCTGGCAAACCAGGACCGCATCGCCCAGCAGGTTCAGCACCGCGAGGCATCCGAGTTTAAGAAAAACAAGCTCAAGGTACTTGCCGAACTCACCAAGCTACGCCAAATCTGCTGCGACCCGCATCTGCACTATGCGGACTACAAGGCGGGAAGCGCTAAGCTCGATACGTGTATGGAGCTCGTTCACGGCGCGCTCGACGGCGGTCATCGCATCTTGCTGTTCAGCCAGTTTACGGGCATGCTCGATATCATTGGCAAGCGCCTGGCCAAGGAGGACATCGCCTTCCTTAAGCTCACGGGCGCATCGTCTAAGGAGAGCCGCGCCAAGATGGTTGCGCAGTTCCAGGCAGGCGAGGTGCCGGTGTTCTTGATTTCGCTCAAGGCGGGCGGCGTGGGCCTTAATTTGACGGCTGCCGACGTGGTCATCCACTACGACCCGTGGTGGAACGTGGCGGCGCAGGACCAAGCGACCGACCGTGCCCACCGTATTGGCCAGCAGCACACCGTGACCGTGTACAAACTCATCGCCAAGGACACGATCGAGGAACGCATTATGCAGATGCAGGAGTCCAAGCGCGATCTGGTCAACAGCGTGCTCGGCGGCGACGGCATCTCATCGGCACTGTTTACGCGCGAGGATGTTCTGGCACTGCTCGGTGGCGACGGTCGCTAACCCGCTCGGGTGGGGCCGCCAGGGCGGATAGTACGCGCCACCCCACCGTTCCCGCCCGTTATGTGTTCATTTGCCATGCCGTGGATGGTTCGCCTGCCTTTGGGCATAAGAAGCATCAGGAATATTGGCACATCAGCAAAGGAGAACATCATGGCGAAATTCTTTAAGGACTCCGACGGCAAGCTCGTTGCCGCCCTTGGCGACGGCGTTGCAACCCCTGCCGGCTGCACGGAGCTGACGGCAAACACCGAGGATGCGGCGCACGAGAAGCATGTGCCTGTTGTCGAGATTGAGCGCGACGGCCACGTCATTCGCGCACGTGTGGGCTCGACGGAGCACCCCATGCTGCCCGAGCACTACATCGAGTGGATCGCGCTTGAGGCCGAGGGCCGCCTGGAGGTCCATTACCTTGAGCCCGGCATGAAGCCCACGACGTTTTTCGCTGGCGGCTCCAAGACCGGTACCGTCTATGCCTACTGCAACCTGCATGGGCTGTGGTCCGCGACGTTCTAGGAGCGCGCCCCCGCTCGGGGTATCATAGCTAGCATATGCACATGCGAGCGCCGGCTGCATTATGCGACCGGCGCTTTTACTACGACAACGACGATTTACGACGGAAAGGGCTGGGCCATGAAGCTCGCACTTGCACAGATCGATATGCGCCTGGGTGACATCGAAGGCATTTGCGGCCGCATCGAGGACCAGGCTCGCCTGGCTCATGAGCGCGGCGCGCGCGTGCTGTGCGTTCCGGCCCCGCTCTTTATGGGCGCCATGCCGGGCAGCCTGGTGGGCGCTGCCGATTTTGAGCACGATATGCTGACGGGCCTGACGGGCGTTGCCGAGCGCATCCAAGAGCTCGATATGATCTGCATCGTGCCCGCTGCGGTTTCGTTTGAGGGCCAGCCCCTGCTTGACTATATGATGCTTAAGGATGGTCGCGTGGTGCCTGCGCGCGCAAGTATTGCCCTGCAGCGCGGTGAGAACAACGACACACGTTGGGCACCGCCGGTGTTTGACGTGGACGGCGTGCGCATCGCTGTGGTGTTTGACCTGGATCGCGAGCTCGAGATGCTGCCGACCGGCGTCGACCTCATTGCCTATTTCCAGTTTAATGCGTTTGACATGACCGATCGCGAGACCGCCGCCGTCGCCGCCGTGCGCAGCGGTGCTTACCGCAAGATCGCCTCCAAGCGCAGCGTATGGTTTGCCTGCATGGCGCCGGTCGGCGCCTATGACGAGTCGGTGTATACCGGCGGGTCGTTTGTGCTCGACGATTGCGGTCGCGTGGTGGCCCAGGCGCCGTGTTTTGAGGAGAGCCTGCTGGTTCAGGAGATTCAACGCGGCGTGATGCTCGATGCCCCGGAGGACCATGAGCTGCCCCAGTTTCGCTCCGAGGAGTGGCTGTGGCAGGCGCTGGTGCTTGCCGTGCGCGACAATGCCCGCGCCCACGGTGCGTCGCGTGCTGTGGTGGCACTCGAGGGTGACTTGCCGTCGTCCCTGCTGGCGGCGCTGGCCGTCGACGCTCTGGGCCCGCGCAATGTGATTGGCCTGGTGCTGGGGTGCAACCGTATCTTTACGCCGGCGCAAGAAGAGGCCGAGGCTGCCCGCTGTGCCGCCGTCCGCGCCATCGCCGAGCGTCTGCACATTCGCACCGTCGAGCGCGATGCACCGGATGCGGCGCGTGTGCTCGATCGCGACGTGTCGGCGGGCGATGCCGAGCGTCTGCGCTCGCGCACGTTGGGCCTCATGCTGGAGGACACGGCGCTCGAGCTGGGTGCGATGGCGCTGAACCCGCTGTCCAAAACCGAGTACGCGCTGGCGGCGCCGGCGCTTTGCGGCGGCTACCAGGGCGATTACGCGCCCTTTGGCGATGTGTACCTGTCGACGCTTGAGTTTGTGGCGCGTGTGCGCAACCGCACGTCTGCCGTGGTGCCCCAAGAGCTCGTGACGCTCAACGCGGTGGAAGATTGTATGGAGCGCGTGCTGGCGCAAGCGCTCTCGACGCTCGACGGTCCGGTCGATATGCTCGACCGCGCGGCACAGCTGCTCGGCGGGCTTGAGCCGGGTGAGGTCGATGGCGCGCTCGAGGCGCACGTGGACCGCAATCGATCTTTCGACGACATCCCGATGGCCGCTGGCAAGCCTGAGGCTTGCTCGCTGCTGCTGATGCTCGTTCGACAGGGTGAGGCTGCCCGCCGCATGTTGCCGATGGCGCCGATCGTCTCGGCCCGTTCGTTTGCCGAGCGTGCCTGGCCGTATATGCTCGCGTGGTCCGACCTGGGGCTTAACGGCAAGGAGCGTATGACGGTCGATTCGCTGGCGCGCGCCGAGGTGCGCCGTTTTGCTGACGAGGATACGAGCGAGCGCGTGCGAAACGAGATGATGGGCGTGCTGGGCGAGCTACTGGGTATTTCGCCCGAGCAGATGGAGGAGCTGCGCTCTGAGGATGGCCAGCGTCGTTTGCATGAGGGTATGAAAAAGTTCGAGGGCGAGGTTCAGGACGCCATCGATAAGATGATGGGCGGTCAGGGCGGTCCGCAGGGTGGGCCCCAGGGTGGTCCGATGCCGCATCCGCCGGTGGATCCGAGGCAGTTCCCCTTTTTCTCGCAGAACTAACTATGGGATAGGATTCGCTCCCAGTCCCGATACTTCAACTAAGCATCTCGGCCCCGTTGTGTTATTCTAGAACAGACGTTCGTGAATGATGCGCGGGGCCTTGTCTTGCGCTGTGCTTGTGGCGAGGGGAGGTCGGCTTGGTCATTTTGGGTATCGACCCCGGTTTGGCCCATACGGGTTGGGGGATTATCGAGGAGCGGCGCGGCGAGGTTCGCTGCCGTGCCTACGGCTGCATCGAGACCAGTGCCGGAAGTCCGCTCGCGGTGCGCCTGTCGCATATCGCCCGCGACCTCAAGGGTGTCGTGGAGCGTTATCGACCCGATACCGCTGCTATCGAGAGCATTTACTTTGGTGCTAACGTTCGCTCGGCAATTCCTACGGCGCATGCCCGCGGGGCTGCACTCGTGGCGCTGTCGGAATGCGCGCTCGAGATTGGCGAATACACGCCCATGCAGATCAAGCAGGCTGTGGTGGGCACCGGCGCCGCGGACAAGCGGCAGGTCGCCTACATGGTACGCACGCTAACGCAGCTCGACCACGACCCGCATCCCGACCATGCCGCCGATGCCCTGGCTTGCGCCATCTGCCACGTAAACCTCAGCCGCACCCGCGCCCTTACCGGTGGCGAGTTCTATCAACAGAGAGGAACCGGATACTGATGATTTCCCAGCTCCACGGAACGCTTGTCGAGGCCACGATGAGCTCTGCCGTCGTCGATGTGTCGGGCGTTGGCTTTGAGCTCGGCATCTCGGGCAGCACTGCGGCCACGTTGCCGACGCCCGGCGGCGAGGTCCGCCTCTACACGCGTATGCAGGTGCGCGAGGACGCCATGACACTTTTCGGTTTTTCCTCAAAGGATGAGCGCACGATGTTCGACCGGCTCGTGTCCGTTTCGGGCGTTGGCCCGCGCCTGGCGCTCGCCGTGCTTTCCACCTATACCGTGGGGCAGCTGTATTCGCTGGTGATGGCCGAGGACGACAAGGGCATGGCCAAGGTACCCGGTGTGGGCAAAAAGACAGCTCAGCGCCTGATCCTGGAACTCAAGAGCACCTTTGCCAAGGATAAGGGCTTTGTGCCGGTCGACGTGATTCCCGGCCAGGTTGCGATGCCGGTTCCCGCCGCCGCTCCTTCGGCGATCGATGATGCCCGTGCGGCGCTCCTTTCCATGGGCTTTAGCCCGCAGGAGACCGATGTTGCCCTGAGCGGGTATGATGGGCAGAATATGCGTGTCGAGGATCTGCTCGGCGCGGCGCTTAAGCGACTCGGAATGGATGCGTGATGTGGGAAGCCGATGACTCTCAGGACCTGTGGGCGACGCCCGGCAACTCGCCGGCGGCATCCATGGCGCACGGCGAGCGCATGGTGGGCTCGGAGCTGACGGCCGAGGACCTCGATGTCGACCGCACTTTGCGCCCCCAGCGCCTGGACGATTACTGTGGTCAGGAGCACATCAAGCAGAGCCTGCGCGTGTTGATCGAAGCGGCGCAGAGCCGTGGCGAGACGCTCGACCACGTGATCTTCTCGGGTCCTCCGGGCCTGGGCAAGACCACGCTGGCCACCGTTATCGCCAACGAGCTGGGTGCTCAGATCAAGACCACGAGTGGCCCTGCCATCGCGCGCACGGGCGACCTGGCGGCCATCCTTACTAACTTGCAGCCGGGTGATGTGCTGTTTATCGACGAGATCCACCGCCTCAACCGTTCGGTCGAGGAGGTCCTGTACCCCGCGATGGAGGACTTTGCCCTCGATATCGTGATTGGCAAGGGTCCGGCGGCGCGCTCGATTCGCCTGGATATTCCCAAGTTTACGCTGGTAGCGGCAACGACCCGCTCAGGCATGTTGACCGGCCCGTTGCGCGACCGCTTTGGCATTTCGTATCGCCTGGATTACTACACGGTCGAGGAGCTCGCGCAGATTGTGACGCGCTCGGCGACTATCCTGGGCGTGACGATCGACCATCCCAGTGCACTCGAGATCGGCTCGCGTTCGCGCGGCACGCCACGTCTTGCCAACCGCCTGCTCAAGCGCGTGCGCGACTATGCGCAGGTGCGCGGCAACGGTCCCATTGAGCTCGATATCTGCCGTCAGGCACTCGAGTTCTTCGAGATCGACGAGCTCGGCCTGGACTGGATGGATATTCGTATCTTGGAGACGCTTGCCAAGACGTTCTCCGGCCGTGCTGTAGGCCTGACGACCCTTGCCAGTGCGGTGGGCGAGGACCCGGGCACGCTCGAGGATGTCTATGAGCCCTATTTGCTGCAGTGCGGGTTGATGATTCGTACGCCGCAGGGCCGTCAGGCAACCCTTCGCACCTTTGAGCACCTGGGGATTGAACCTACCGTTTAGGGCGCTTTGTTTTGGCGGGCTGTTGGGCTATCGCTGGGCATCGGGTAAACATATCGCCGTTCATCGGTTATGGGCGTTTTACTATTGCGCGCCCGTGCTATGCTGAATTGGTCTTTTTCTCATTCGGTAACGAAAGGACCGCCCATGCCCACTGACATCGAAATCGCACGTTCTGTCACGCCACTGCCTATTACCGAGGTGGCCAAGAACGCCGGCGTCGACGTTAAGCACCTTATTCCGTACGGCTTCGACAAGGCTAAGGTCGACTATTCACTGCTCAACGAGCCGACTGATCACCAGGCCAAGCTCGTCCTCGTGACCGCTATCAACCCAACGCCCGCGGGCGAGGGCAAGACCACCACGACCATCGGTCTGGCCGACGGCCTGCGTCGTCGCGGCGTCAAGAGTGCCGTTGCCCTGCGCGAGCCTTCGCTCGGCCCCGTCTTTGGCGTTAAGGGCGGTGCTGCCGGCGGCGGCTGGGCTCAGGTCATCCCCATGGAGGATATCAACCTGCACTTTACCGGCGACTTCCACGCTATCGGTGCCGCCAATAACCTGCTGGCCGCCATGCTTGATAACCACATCCAGCAGGGCAATCAGCTCGGTATTGACGTTAAGCGCATCACTTGGAAGCGCGTCGTCGATATGAACGACCGTCAGCTGCGCCACGTCATCGACGGCATTGGCGGTAAGGCCCAGGGCGTGCCGCGCGAGGACGGCTTCGATATCACCGTTGCCTCCGAGGTCATGGCGATCCTGTGCCTGTCCACGAGCATCAGCGATCTTAAGGAGCGCTTGGGCGAGATCGTTGTCGGCTATAGCTATGCCGGCGAGCCCGTCCGCGCCCGCGACCTTAAGGCCCAGGGAGCTATGGCCGCACTGCTCAAGGATGCGCTCAAGCCCAACCTGGTGCAGACGCTCGAGGGTACGCCCGCGTTTGTCCACGGCGGTCCCTTCGCCAATATCGCCCACGGCTGCAACTCCATCATGGCCACGCGTATGGCTATGCGTTTTGGCGATGTCGCCATTACCGAGGCGGGCTTTGGTGCCGACCTGGGTGCCGAGAAGTTCCTCGACATCAAGTGCCGCATGACGGGCGTTCGTCCCAGCGCTGTTGTGGTCGTCGCCACTGCCCGCGCGCTTAAGTACAACGGCGGTGTTGCCAAGGGCGACCTCAACGAAGAGAACCTCGAGGCCCTCAAGGCCGGCATGCCCAACCTGCTGCGCCACGTCGACAACATTCAGAATGTCTACGGTCTGCCCTGCGTGGTCGCCATCAACCGCTTCCCGACGGACACCGAGGCCGAGCTTGCGCTCATCGAGTCCGAGTGCCAGAAACTCGGCGTCAACGTTAAGCTTTCCGAGGTCTGGGCCAAGGGCGGCGAGGGCGCGCTCGAGCTTGCCGATGAGGTCATGCGTCTGATTGAGCAGCCGAGCGAGCTCAAGTTTGCCTACGAGGACGGCGCCGATGTTGCCGATGCCCTCGAGGCCGTTGCCACCAAGGTCTACCGCGCCGACGGCGTTGACTTTACGCCGGCCGCCAAGCGCCAGCTCGCCGAGCTGCGCGAGAATGGCTTTGGCAACCTGCCGGTGTGCGTCGCCAAGACGCAGTACAGCTTTAGCGACAACGCCAAGGCCCTGGGCGCTCCCGAGAACTTCCGCATCACCGTGCGTGAGCTCAAGGTTTCTGCCGGCGCCCACTTTGTGGTCGCACTGACTGGAAGCGTTCTGACCATGCCGGGCCTGCCCAAGGTGCCCGCGGCCGAGAATATCGACGTCGACAACGACGGCAACATCACCGGCCTGTTCTAAGCTCGCTGCTCATAGCCGCTTGCCCGCCCCGTCGCGCCTACCAAGGCCCGGCGGGGCTTTTTGATCCTTAGGCCCGCGCATGTCTTGTAGATACCGACGGACTCTGCCCATCATAGGCTTTTGCGCGGGTAGAATGCATGGATAACTTGAGGCTCAAGCGCGACGGAAAGGAATCGTTGCATGGATCAGGACAAGACAACCGTGATGGGCGGCTACGGTTCCGCGCAGGCTGGCGATAGCGCCGATGCGACCCGCGTTGTTCCCAACCCCGGTTATGCCGACCCCACCGCGACGCAGCCTTCTGCCGAGCCCACCCGGGTTATGGGCTATGGCGACACGGCGCAGGATTCTTACGCTGCATCTTCGCAAGGCCCCTATGGCAACGCGGCGGCAGACCCGTTTGATTACGCGCCGCAGGATTCTTATGCTGCCTCGACGCCGAATCCCTATGATGACCTGCCGCAAAATCCCATTCCGCAGCCTCAGCAGACAACGTATATGCCTCGCACGGCGCAGCCTCGCTACGAGTCGCGCGAGCCGTATCGCGAGTACCCCAAGTCGATTCCGCAATATGGCGAGGACGAGGAGAGGAAGCCGTCGCGTTCGTCGAGCGTGATCAAGAAGATCCTCATCGTACTGGCGATCTTCTTTGCGCTGTCGATTGTGTTTGCCATCGTGTCGGGCATGCTCAACAAGCGGGGGAGTTCAACGGCCGATGCCACTGCCGAGCAAACCGAGTCCGCCTCGTCTAGCACCGTCGATCTGAGCGATATCCCGGGGCAGTACTGGTCCAACGCCAAGAAGATCCTCAAGTCGCGCGGCGCCGATCTTTCGAATGCCGTGGTCCTGACTGATGATGGCTCAGCGCCCGTCGTCGATGCCAACTGGGTCGTTACTTCTGCCTACTATAACGACAACGGCAACCTCGAAATTCAACTCACGCACAAGAACAGTTCGGGCAACTCGTCCGACGGCCAAAGCGGTACCGACAGCTCGAGCTCCAATACGCTGGAGGACTTGAGCAACAAGGCGCAGGAGTTGGGAGACAAGGCGCAAGAGCTGGGCGACACCGCTCAGAACCTGGGCGATACTGCGCAGAACTTGGGCGGCATGGCGACGGATGCCTGGAACGCCCTGCAAAACGGCATCTCGGGCGCGCAGGGAAACTAGCGGACGAGCGGAGCGGGGCTACAGCTGCTCGGCCGGACGCTCGGGCGAGCTGAAGCCCGAATCAAACGTGACGACGCATGAGACATCGGGCCGGCGCTCGTGCACGATGCGCGTGACGAGCTCCAGCAGCTCCTCGTCGGATATGTCAAAGCCGTCGGGACGCACCAGGTCAAACGAAACGAACCCGTCGTGCTCGTGCAGATCGTGGATGGAGAGCGCGGGATCGATCTGCATGACGCCGCGCTTGACCCAGCCGCGCAAGTCATCGCCGGTTGTCGCGATGGGGTCGCAGTGCAGCGTGATACCAATGCCCATCTGGCGCTTGATGTCGTGCTCGATGGTGTCCAGAATCTCGTGGTGCTCAAACGCGTCGCCCTCGCCGGGCATCTCCACGTGGGCGCTGGCAAACTGACGACCGGGGCCGTAGTCGTGCACCATGAGGTCGTGTGTGCCCAAGACCTGCGGATAGGACATGATCTTGTCGCGGATTGCCTGGACGAGCTTGGGGTCGGGCGCTTGCCCCAGCAACGGGCTGATGGCGTCGCGCACTAGGCCCATGCCGCTGATGCAGATGAAGATGCCCACACCCAGGCCTGCCCAGCCATCGAGGTCAAAGCCGGTCGTCTGCGAAATAAGCGCCGCCACCAAGACCGAGCCCGAGGTGATGACGTCGTTTTTGGAGTCCTGTGCTGTGGCGATGAGCGTCTCCGAGTCGATGCGGTCGCCCAGCGTGCGGTTGAACGCGGCCATCCAGAGCTTTACGAGCATGGACGTAGCCAGTGCCGCAAGGGAAATGAACGTGTAAGCGGTGGGGGAAGGCTTGATGATCTTGGTGACCGACTCGAGGATCAGGTTGATGCCGACGGCGCAGACCAGGACGGCGACGAACAGGCCGGCTAGGTACTCATAGCGGCCGTGACCATAGGGGTGGCCTTCGTCTGCCGGGCGGCTGGCAAGGCGGAACCCGAGCAGGCTCACGATGTTGCTCGAGGCATCGGAGAGGTTGTTGAAAGCGTCGGCGATGAGGGAGACGGAGCCGGCGAGCAGGCCCGCGATGCCCTTGGCCAGGCACAGGGTGATGTTGAGGCCAATGCAGATGAGGCTTGCGGCAAAGCCCGCGTTAGTGCGGCAAGATGCATCGACCGGCTCGCCCTCGCTGCCGGGAACAAGCGTATGTACCAGCCGATTTACAAATAGCATAGCGGTCGTCCTCACAATCATGTTTAAGGGGATAGTGTAGCTCGCGCGGGGGCGCCGTGCACCGATGCTCAGAAAATGCAGTAATAGTCTGCCGGCGCTAACGAGCGAGCCTTCTCGTCTGCCTGGGTGGTCCATTTTGGGCCACATGGGTATGGGCATGTGCCTGTTTGCTCGACATACTTAATGTCGACAGCCCCTGTGCAAAGGAGGACGTTTCCATGGACGAGATGTTTGCCATTAAATGTCAAAACTGCGGCGGCCCTATGTACTCGCACCAAGCTAAGCACAGCTTTGAGTGCGCGTATTGCGGTGCGGTCATTCCGTGGCAGGCGGACGCCGGAGAGCCCAAGAGCGCTTTGGGCATTCGCCATACGCCGTTGACGGTGGTGGATGGACTGCTCAAGCTCACGCATGTGTCGCAACTCGAGCGCCCGGAGGACCCGGACTGGTATTTCTTCAATTCGCACTGGCGCAATCAGTCGGTCCTGGAACATCTGCTGTGGGAGGATCGCGGCACGGCGCAGGAGTTCCAAGAGGCCACGCATGTGAGCATTCCTTGCCCCTTCTGCGGAGCGTCCTTTGAGGGCGAGTCAACGCAGCGTGTGTTTGAGTGCCCGTCCTGCGGCAACAAGATCGGCATTGCCGACCTGCTCAAGCCCGGCACCTTCAGCAAGCGCCTGACCATGGGCGTTGGTGCGGAGTATGTACCCGAGCAGGGTATTCCCTGCGAAATCTCGCCGCAGCAGGCACGTGCCAACGCACTGCAGCTGGTGCGCCAGTATGCGGAAGCCTTTGCCGGGCACGACGTGGAAGATGCGATCCAAAACGACATGATGCTCTTCTACTTTCCCATGGCGCTCGCGGATTTGCGCATGATGGCGTCCTTCCCGGGCAAGGGCCTGAGCAAGGAGACCTTGGTGTACTACGAGGTGCTCGATTGGGCGTATCCGAGGGCAAACTATCTGGATGTTCGACTTATGGGCATTTTGGAGCCGTGGGACTATGCCAAGGTTGGGCCGTTTGACCCTGCCATGCAGGAAGGCGACTTCCGCGTCGTCTCCGTCGATGCGTCTACCAAGGACCAGGTGGTCATTGATAAGCTGGCGCTCGACGTTGCGGGCAACGATGCCGAGGTTGTTCTGGGACTCAATAAAAAGAGTATCCGCACGTGGGCGCGCAAGGCGCGCAAGCACAAGGACGGTCTGGTGATGGTGCCGGTTTACTTTGTCGACCGTCCGGCAACGGACAGCCGCGACGGCGAGCAGGTGCGCATTGCCGTAAACGGCCAGACGGGTCGTGCGGCAGCGGTAGTGTTTAGTGACAAGCGCGAGACGCATATCGTGGCGCCGCTCAACCCGAGCCTGCATCTGTCTGGTGAGAGCACCGTGCACGCCACGCCCGTCGAGGTCAAATACGTTAAATCGCCGTTCCTATACCAGATCGTGCGCCGTGGAGGCGGCGAGCAACCGCGCCAGGTTGCAGCGGTGGCCGAGGGCTCCTGCCGAGAGGAGAAGCCCAAACGCCGCGGTCTGCTGGGTGCGCTATTTGGGAAGTAGGGGAGTAGCACCGGTTGTTGCCGTAAGGTGATGGCCGGGGGTGCGGGGCAGCTCTCAGGAGTGCGGGCTGCCGTCTGATTGTTTGAGGGTGCCAGATGTAAATAAACAGTGGAGCGGCTGCAAAAGAGCCTCCTCACTGGGTAAAATCAGGTTGTGCCGCGGAACCCGCTCCTCAGCTAGTCACACTTCGGAAGCGCGGGCAACGCAGGTATTATCGTCTAAAGGGCCGGCTGCAACCGGCCCTTTTCTGTGGCAGCCAATGGACCCACATCAGACGAAGGCCGCGTCTTTGCCTGTCAGGTCACGCTCGCCAGCCACGGCTAGAATGTCGTTGCCGGCGTCCATGACCGGTATTGTTTCGTAGCGTGCGTCGCAACCGCGAGTGCGCCTGCGACGGCTGCGGTGGCTTCGGTCGCAACGTGCTGCTACCCTTGCGTTTCGCCATTAGTCGCTTCGTTGATGGCGCGGTACTCGGCGCTTAGTTCGCGCGCCAGCTCTTCCTTGCTTGGAAGATACGGCAGGTATTTGGCGGCAAACACTTGGTCGTTGTCTTCGGGCAGCGTGTACTCGACAATCGAATCGCTTTTGTCCGCGCAGAGCACGATGCCTATGGGCGGATTGTCGCCTTCGTTCATGAGCTCGCGCGTGTAGTAGTTCACATACATTTGCATCTGGCCCAGGTCCTGATGCGTAAGGTCGTCCGTCTTAAGGTCGATGAGCACGAAGCAGCGCATCAGATAGTTGTAAAATACAAGGTCAATATAGAAATGGCGCCCATCAAAGGTGATGCGCTTTTGGCGCGCCTCGAAAGCGAAACCACGGCCAAGCTCCAGCAGGAACTTCTGAAGATGCGTGATGAGCGCCTGCTCTAGATCGCTCTCGCGAAACGCAGTATCGTCCGAGAAACCTAAAAACTCCAGTACATATGGGTCGCGGATGATATCCTCGGGGCGACGAGCCGGGGCGCTCTTTTGGATTTCCTGGGTGACGGCCTCCTTGTCCTTGCTGGCAAGTAGGCGCTCGCGGAACATGGTGTTGATCTGGCGTTCGAGCTGACGCGTGCTCCAACGAGAATCGGCGCATTCGTTCATGTACCATGTTCGAGCATCAGGGTCGGTTATACGCGATAACCTGCGGTAATGTGTCCAATTCAATTCGGAACGCAGCGCGTTCCGGATTGGGAACGCAAGATAAAACTGACGCATGTATCTTAAGCTTCTGGCGTTGAAGCCTCTGCCAAAATCCTTAGTCAATCTAACGGCAAGTTCGTCGATCAGTGCATCGCCATACTTGGCGCGCTCCTCTCCGCCCTGTTCATCAACAATACTCTTGCCGATCTCCCAATATGCCTCAACCATCGCAAAGTTAACGGCGGTATAGGCCTTGTCGCGAGCGGCGTTGAGAATCGAGGAGACCTGCTTGTAAAAACCTTCGGGCACGATTGCCGATTCTCCACGGTTTACCAGTTCGCCCATCACTGTCGCCCCACTTTCCTCTTGTGGAATGCATCTTTAACGCATTTAGTTTAAAGCCTCGCGCGGACACGAATTGCTATGTTGTCTGGCACCTTCGCATGGGAGCCTTGCGGTGGTTAAAATGTGACCATAGAGGCAGTTTTAGCGAACCCCGCGGGAGTGACGCGTATGGACAACAACACGCTGCTGTTCCAGGACAAAGGTTCGGGTAGGTTTAAAGACGTCAAGATCTACCCTAACCGCATCGAGGTGCTCAAGAAGGGCACTTTTGGTGGCAAGCACACCGAGATTGTTTATCTTAAGGACATTACGGGGGTCAGCAGGATCAAGGGCCGCGACGTTTTTCTGCGCAATCGTCTGTTGACCGCTTGCGTCTTTAGCCTGAACAGCCGTGCGAAGGCCCAGGAGTTTGTTAACGCGCTGAACATGGTGATGTAGCCGATAGCGGCGTTCGGGCCAAGGTAAAAATCGGGGGCACAGAACGGTGTTCTGCGCCCCCGATTGAGTCGATGTGTCTAAAAGGCCGGCTTGCCTATTCGACAACGTCCTCGTTGTTTTCACCGTCACTGGCAAGCATCGCCGCGCCGGCGACCGTTGTCGCCACGGCGGCGGCAGCGAGCCCGGCGGCAACGCCAGAGCTGTCGCCCGTGTCGGCGAGCTTTCCGCCCGAGCCCTTGCCCTTGTTGCCCTTACCGTTCTTATCAGCGCTGCCTGCGTTGGAACCCGTGCCGCTGCCGGTGCCGGCGCCGGCAGCACTGTCCGAGGCCGCTACGGTAAAGCTTGCGGCTCCGTCGCTGGCGAGCGTGTAGTTCTGCGCCGCGTTGCCCAAGAGACCGTTCACGCGCACCCAGTACGTTCCTGCGGCAAATGTTTCGCCCTCGGCCATTGCTGTGCCCGGAGCGCCGTTCGCGTCGTGCACAAACTCGAGCTGGGCCGTGCAGGCATCGGTTTCGAGCTTGCCCTCGAGTGATGCCGCAATCTTGGCGCGCACGTCTTCGCCGGCCTTAAGGCCTTCGAGTCCCTCAAAATGGGGCGTCAGCGCGCGTGGATCGATATCGATGGGCACAGAGCCCTGCAGCCCCGTAACGGTCTCGTTGCCCAGGGCGTCGACATCCACGTATTCAATGGCAAACGCATGGCCCGAAGCTGTCGCGTTGAGCGCGTTGCTGCTGTCGGCAAGGCGGAAATGACCCTCGCCAACGGTCTTGCCATCCTGGAATGAGGCATCGCTCAGCGAGTCGCCGTACGTCATGCGCATGCGGGTCGGGAGATAGTACGGGAGATAGTACGAAGCCGTCTGCTTGTGCTCCGTATCGTAATTGCGCTGATAGATGCTCCGGGCCAGCGCCGCATCAACAAAGTCGGATGCGATGATGCCAATGTGCTTGAGGTAATCTGACTTTGTATCCTCGATGCCGCTGGGATTGATGTACGGGCTCTTATACAGATGCTCGTTGACTACTCGTGCCGAGGTAAAAGGATTGCCTCCGTGCGACAAGCCCGTGCAGCTGGTGTAGTTGATAGACCAGCAACGCTCCAGGACTTTCTCCTTGGCCCCGTTATCGTCCTCGACATCTACCTCGTTGCGCGTGCGCCCGGTCGTTTCCTTCAGCGCATTATCGACCCAGCTGAGCTTGTCGGTTCCCGTGAGTTTGTACTTGTCCTGGGCGTATACCTTGGTGCAATAGGGCTCTTTGTCGCCTGTTTCCCCCGCGGCTTCAAAGCCCCGCGCGTCTTGGACGAGACACATAGTGGCGCTGTCGGAGTGAGCCTTGATCTTGTCATCCCATTCGGTAAGGTCGAGGCCCCACGTGTGGCCGCTTACACTGTTGCCGGCGAGCCTAAATCGACGCAGCAGAACGATCTTTCCGCGCACCTCGTGTAGCGTGGGGATTCGGCTCGACGTATAGAACAGTTTGGGGTTGTCGTCCAAAACCTTGGCGAAAGCCGTCGTAACACTTTCGTCGGTAGCCTCGTCGTTGCCTCGTGATACAAGCATGATGAGCGCTTCTGTCGGGTTTTCGTTCAAAAACGTTTTGAAGTAGCCTATGACATCGGAAAGATGCATAAAGTACGCGTCTTTTTTGAGCAGGTAGTAATCCCCGTGGTCGATACCGGGGTTGTCGCCCTTTCCGAGCCGGATATCAAAATAGCGAATGCCTTCGAGCAACTGCGTGGGAATGTAATCCTGCTGGCATTTTACTTGCGAGGATTGGGGCTCGGTGTCGTTGTCCACACTGCAAGTGCTCGAATCGTGCGTGCCCGGGATGCTCAGCTCGTCGAGGAACTTGTTGTCGTCGACGTATTTCATCCAACATGGCCCATCGACGTAGCTGCTGTACGTGATCCAGTCGAGGCTGCTAACCGTGGCATCGTTCTTTTTCATGTCGTAACCGATAAGTTCGAGCTCCCACGGAATGCTCTT
This sequence comes from Collinsella sp., assembly GCA_018368055.1. Lineage (GTDB taxonomy): Bacteria > Actinomycetota > Coriobacteriia > Coriobacteriales > Coriobacteriaceae > Collinsella. The sequence goes on from JAGZFB010000016.1 coordinate 43,462, forward strand.
ACTCTTATGGCAGATCTTATTGTTGTCCTGGTCTTCGCCGTTCGATTCTATGGGGGTGCGGACAGAAAGTTGGACCGCGGGGCGGTCCGGACTGGAGGTTCGCATGTACAGCAGGGAGAAGGTCGAGCTCTTCCTCCTGGCGACGGAGG
>JAGZFB010000036.1:0-1856 GCA_018368055.1 Collinsella sp.
CTTCCTGACCCGCGGCGTGACCGGCGACACCGACATCAACATCATCGACACCGCCGAGTTCGCGATCCCCGGCCTTGACGACGAGTTCCGCGTCATCGTCTCCCCGTGGATTCTGACGGTGCTCGTGACCGACCGCCTGGCTCGCTACTACGAGACGGTCACCAAGCACAACCTCAAGTATCGTCGCTACTATCACCAGTTCGACTACTAAAGAAAACGGGTGCGGGAACGTGCCGGGCTATTGAGAGGAACACAGAATGAGACAGTACATCATCGCCAGCCATGCGCACTTCGCCACCGGCATCAAGGAGAGCGTCGAGCTGCTCTCGGGCGCTCGCGACAACGTCCACGATCTTTCGATGTTCGTCGATGGCCGCATGGACGTGGCCGAGGAGGCCCAAAAACTGCTGGCAGGCATGTCTGCCGACGATGATGTCGTTGTCTGCACCGACCTCTTTGGCGGTAGCGTTAACAACGAGTTCACCAAGATCGTCCAGACGCGTCCCCGCACGTACCTCGTTACCAACATGAACCTTCCTCTGCTCATCCAGCTGCTGTTCTCTGACGAGTCGGCGCCGGTTGAGGAGACGATTCGCGCCATCGTCGCTGCGGACGATACGCGCGTGAAGTTTGTCAACGATCTTTTGGTCGATGACGAGGAGGAGGAAGAGTTCTAATCCGCAGCACCTACTGACACGCCGTATGACGGCACAAGACCTTTGGGGGGTCACATTATGATTCAGCTACTTCGCGTTGACCATCGCCTGCTTCATGGCCAGGTCGCAGTTTCCTGGGTTCAGGGCCTTGGCTCCAACTGCATCTTCTGCGTGGGCGATAAGGTCGCTAACGACCCGGTGTGGAAGACGACGCTCAAGATGGGCAAGCCTGCCGGCTGCAAGCTCGTCATCAAAGATATGGAGCATGCAATCGAAGCTATCAACTCGGGCGTGACCGACAAGTACAAGATGATCATCTGCGTCGCCACTATCGCTGAGGCAAAGCAGCTTGTTGAGGGCTGCCCGCAGATCAAGTCGGTCAACCTGGGCAACACCAAGCCCAAGGACGAGAAGCGTCCCGACGCTCGTCAGGTCTCTCGTCAGATCTTCCTGACCGCGGCCGAGGAAGCCGATGTGCGCGAGATGCTGAGCCATGGCGTCGAGGTCGAGATCCGTCCTCTGGCCGACGACCCCAAGGTCGACTGCGCAAGCGTGCTCTAGGCGTTTAATTTCGAAGAGCCTGCGAGTTCTTCGTAGTGTCCTATATGGAAAGGGGGATGTATGCTTACCCAAGCAATCCTCATCGGACTTATCGCCGCATTTGGTAAGTTCGACTGCCAGCTCGGTACGCTCTACGCGTTCCGCCCCATCGTCCTGTGCCCGCTCGTGGGCCTGGTGCTGGGGGACCTGCAGTCCGGCCTCGCGATCGGTGCGAGTCTGGAGCTGCTGTTCATGGGCTCGATCTCCATCGGCGCCTACGTGCCGCCTGATGAGACGATCGGCGGCGTGCTCGCCTGCGCCTTCGCTATCCAGCTGGGCCAGAGCACCGAGGCAGCCATCGCGCTTGCCATGCCCATCGCCACGCTGTGCCTTGCCATCAAGAACATCCTTAACGCCGCCCTGCCGATCCTGGTCGACCGCGCTGATGACTACTCCGGCCAGGGCAACCTTAAGGGTGTCTATGCGATGCACTTCCTGATCGGTTTGACCGGTATCATCATGGCGTTCCTGCTGTGCTCGCTGTCGTTCTATCTGGGTGCTGACGCCATCCAGGGCCTGCTCGACTTCATCCCGACCTTTGTGATCGATGGCTTTGGCGTTGCAGCCAACATCCTGCCTGCCATGGGCTTCGCCATGCTC
>JAGZFB010000037.1:0-1816 GCA_018368055.1 Collinsella sp.
TCTCAAGGTGCACGCCTGCGCGGCTCATCCGGTTCCACCGGGCCGCGCGGCAAGGAGATATATTGCCAGACCGGAGGGGCCCCGGGGGCGGGAATCTGGGCGTACACATTTCCTACACATTTTGTGATCCGACTAACGTTTGCCAGCCGTTACCTACCGCTCGCCGAGCATCTCTTCTATATAAGGCAGACTCATGGTTAAAGCGGATACGTCCCCCTAGCTAAAGCACAGCCAGCATCGAGCAACTCATCACGCTCTTCCACCGAGAACCCCTCGGCGTAGACGCGCACCACTGGTTCGGTCCCGCTAGGACGGACCAGCAGCCACGTGTCATCCTCGAATGCCAAACGCAAGCCATCCATATGACTAACGTTTTGCGGCACCTTGCCACAAATCGACTTGGGGTTTACGCCCGGCAGCAGGGTTCGTAACGTTTCGGCATCTTCGGCCTCAAGGCGCAAATCCCGTCGACCGTAACTCGTCTTACCAAAACTGTCCTCGAGTTGGTCGACCAGAACGCCCAAAGGCGCGTCCGTCTTTGCCATAAGCTCACACAGAATTAGACAGGCGAGGATTCCATCGCGCTCGGGCATATGCGCGGCGATGCCGATACCACCGGCTTCTTCGCCGCCTATGAGGACGCCGCCCTTTTTCATCTCCGCCGCTATATATTTGAAACCGACTGGTTTGACGGTCACGCGGCAGCCAAGCGCCTCGGCAATGCGACGCACGAGCGTCGAGCATGAAAGATTGACGACGACGCGCCCCTCCAAATTACGAAATTGAACCAAGTCGCCCAAAACGAGCGCCATGATCTGATGCGGATGTATATATCTGCCGCGCTCGTCAACCGCACCGATACGGTCGGCGTCGCCGTCGGTCACCAGACCAGCGCAAGCTCCGTCATCGATAACCGTGCGCTCGCAAGCGTCCACCCAAGGCTCAACGGGGTCGGGGCAGATATCTTCTTGGTCAGACGCCTGCCCGGCGTGAATCTCGTGCACCTCAACGCCAAGCTCGCGCAGCAAGTCGGCTAGATAACCCTGGGCTGCGCCGCCCATGGGATCGACAACCACGCGCAGGTGCGCGCCGCGGATGGCTTCGGCATCGACAAACGATGCCACCGCCTGCATATAGTCAGGAATGATATCCGCGGTGCGATATTGCCCCTCGATCCCCATTGGCTCGGGAGCCATGGTCTCTTCGAGCTCTTCGATGACATCCTGGTTGGCGGTCGAGCCGTCACCCATGCGAATCTTGAGGCACAGATAACCCTGCGGATGATGGGACCCCGTCACCATGAGCGCGCCGCACGCCTCGCCGTCATAAGCCGCCGCCCACGTAAGGGCAGGGGTCGGAACAGGTCGCGAAGCGAGCACGGCGTCCAGCCCGTGCGCTGCTAGCACGCCCGCCGCAAGCTCAGCGAACTCGCTCGCCAGGGGCCGGGTGTCGAACCCTATATATACCGTTTTGCCCGGATTGGTCTTTTGCCACAACTCGCCGACGGCATCGGCGATACGGGCAACGTTATCGGCAGTGAAGTCCTCATCGACGCGAGCGCGCCAACCGTCAGTTCCAAAATGAATTATCGCGCACACGCGCAGACACCTCACAGTGTTTGGATCATGGTACGCGTGAGGTATACCCGCAACACGCACTCAGCAACCTGCCGGCACCAGCATTCACCATTTGGGCAAATGCTGCCGAGGACATGCAAGCAATCAGAACCACCCTTAAAAAGGGTGGTTTGCTCTTAGGGTATAACCCACGGGCCCCGGGCTCGCGTCTAAAGGCGCGGGCCCGGACTTCGTCCAGG
>JAGZFB010000017.1:0-41319 GCA_018368055.1 Collinsella sp.
ACGGGTTAACGGCAGGCCCCGCCGACCGATTGCAAGCGGTCGGCGGGGCCATTGTGGCTCTTGACAGCGGATTGGGTCATATGAGCGAAAGCCCGCCAGCGCGAGCAAGGTGCCTTGAAGCGAGGCGGCATTGACCTTCTGGTCATGCCGCCGAAGCTGAACGTCAGATTGCCGCCCTGGCGGGCTTGCAGCGTCAAGTGGTTACGGCGTTTGGTAAAACGCCGTAACTAAAACCCGTGGCGCTCCAGGAAGCGGAAGGCTAGGCGGATCCAGGGACGGACCGCCACCTGCTTGTCCTCGTTGTCGACCGCGGTGTTGGCGTTGCCGAGCGAAAGGCCGTGACCACCCTGGTCAAAGACGTGCATCTCGCATGCAACGCCCTCCTCGGCCATGCGCTGCGCAAACGGGTAGACCTGCGCGATCGGCGCCGTCTTGTCGTCGGACACGCCCCACACAAAGGTCGGTGGCATCTGACGCGAAACATGCGTGGTGGGGCAGATGTCGGCCAGATGCTCGTCAGTTGCCTCGCCGCCCGTCACCATCGACAGGTAGTCGTTGAGCAAATCGCGCCCCGTCTTGCCGCCCGTCTTGGGCACACGCAAGTCAATGCGCGGATCGCGCGTCTGCATGTCGCGCACATAGGCAAAGTCGAGCAATGGATAGCCCAGCACCACGGCATCGGGACGAATGTCGTCCGGACGCGCCCCGGCAAGTGCCGCAAAGGGGCCGGTCTTCCACTGTGTTGCCAGCGAGGCGCAAATCATGCCGCCAGCAGAAAAGCCCACGACGCACACGCGCTTAGGATCGACATGCCACTCGTCGGCGTTGGCGCGCACCGTGGCGACCATCTTGGCAAGATCTGCCTGGGGGTGCGGAAAGCTCACGTCACCCGTAGAACTCGTGACATAGTTGAGCACAAAGGCCTGGTAACCGTGATCCAAAAACGCAAACGCCACAGGATCCTGCTCATGCGGAGCGATATGCGTAAACGCACCTCCGCCACAGATAATCACCGCGGGGCGGCGGCCATTCGGTTTATCGGGCAACGGCTCGGCACCCAAATACGTAAACGTCGCCGGATAATCCTCGGTCGGCTCCTCGCCCCACAGCGCATGGTTCTCGACAATCATATGTGCTCCCTTCGCGCAAATTATGCGCCCTTGTTTTTCGCCTTCAAGCGTACCCCACCTGAACCCGTGGCGCAGAAACACTCCAGCAATAAGTTTCCCTTCAACTGATATATCACATAATCCCAGTTCAGAGGTATCGTTGAGCAGCGTAGAATAGGGGCGTTGACCAAGCCGCGAAACACATGTGAAACGTTTCCGGCAAACCAAACGCGCGATATGCGCCTATTTAAGTTGGAGGCAACTATGGGTCTGCTCGATTCGCTTAAGTCCACCTTCACCTCGACCGGCGAGGCGTCCGTTCCGCCCGCAGCAAGCTTCGCTACCCGCGAAGGCGTCATCTATGCCCCCGTCAACGGCGTGCTCGTCAACCTGAACGAGGTTCCCGACGAGACGATCGCCTCGGGCATGCTTGGCCAGGGCTATGGCATCGAGCCCATTACCGGCACCATCTATGCGCCCGCCAACGGCCGCATCGGTGCCACCACTGTCACCAACCACTCCATCGGCATGATCACCGAGGACGGCCTGCGCGTGTTCATCCATGTTGGCCTGGGCACCGTGGAAATGAACGGCAAGGGTTTTGCCCGCTTTGTCGAGATGGGCGATGTGGTCAAGGCAGGCCAGCCGCTCATCAGCTTCGACCGCGAGGCCATTAAGGCCGCTGGTCACGAGGACATCGTGACCGTCATCGTCTCCGAGCTAGATCGTCTTAAGAGCATCGACCATGTCGGCGAGTCTGGAACGCTTATCGGCGGCAACCCGCTCGTCAAGCTTGGCGACCCGCTGCTGGTTGCCAAGACCAAGTAGCCAGGCCCCACGCCACACAGCCAAAAGGCACCTCGTCAAGCGCCCGCGACCATTTGGCCGCGGGCGCTTTTCGTTTGAAAAACCATCCCGCCAATGCTTTATCTGTATAGCTCAAATGAGCCGAGCTGCTAGAATATCGAACTGTATGGATAACTATCATTCAACCGTTATGGGAGGATACGTGAACCGCACCAAAATCGCGCAGCTCTATGCCGATGCCGAGTCGCTCGGCGGCCAGACCGTCACCGTCGCCGGCTGGGTCAAGTCCGTCCGCGACATGAAGAACTTTGGCTTTGTTACGCTCAACGACGGCAGCTGCTTCCGCGACCTGCAGGTCGTCATGAACCGCGAGGCACTCGACAACTACGACGAGATCGCCCATCAAAACGTCTCGGCCGCACTCATTTGCACCGGCACCGTCAAGCTGACCCCCGATGCGCCCCAGCCTTTCGAGCTTTCTGCCACCTCCATCGAGGTCGAGGGCGTCAGCGCCCCGGATTACCCGCTGCAAAAGAAGCGCGCAACCGTCGAGTTCCTGCGCACCCAGCAGCACCTGCGCCCGCGCACCAACCTGTTCCGCGCCGTGTTCCGCATCCGCTCTGTCGCGGCTGCCGCCATCCACCGCTTCTTCCAGGAGCAGGGCTTTGTCTACGTCAACACCCCCATCATCACCACGAGTGACTGCGAGGGCGCCGGCGAGATGTTCCGCGTGACCACGCTCGACCCCAAAAATCCGCCCCTCACCGAGTCCGGCGAGGTCGACTGGAGCCAGGACTTCTTTGGCAAGCATGCGAGCCTCACCGTGTCCGGCCAGCTCAATGCCGAGAACTTTGCCATGGCCTTTGGCGACGTATACACCTTTGGTCCCACCTTCCGTGCCGAGAACTCCAACACCACGCGCCACGCCGCCGAGTTTTGGATGATCGAGCCCGAGATGGCCTTTGCCGACCTTAACGACTACATGGATAACGCCGAGGCCATGCTCAAGTACGTCCTTAAGGACGTTATGGCCACCTGCCCCGACGAGCTCAATATGCTCAACAAGTTTGTGGACAAGGGTCTGCTCGAGCGCCTGGACCATGTCGCCAACTCCGACTTTGCCCGCGTTACCTACACCGAGGCCGTCGAGATCCTGGAGCAGGCAGTCGCTGCTGGCCACCAGTTTGATTACCCCGTCAGCTGGGGCATCGACCTGCAGACCGAGCACGAGCGTTTCCTGACGGAGGAGCACTTTAAGCGCCCGACCTTCGTGACCGACTACCCGGCCGAGATCAAGGCGTTCTACATGCGCATGAACGAGGACGGCAAGACCGTCGCCGCCGCCGACTGCCTGGTTCCCGGTATCGGCGAGATTATCGGCGGCTCCCAGCGCGAGGAGCGCCTGGATCTGCTCGAGGCCCGCATCAAGGATCTGGGCATGAATCCCGAGCAGTACAAGTACTACCTTGACCTGCGCCGCTACGGTTCCTGCAAGCACGCCGGCTACGGTCTGGGCTTCGAGCGCTTGGTCATGTATCTGACCGGCGTGGGCAACATCCGCGACGTCCTGCCGCACCCGCGCACCGTGGGCAACGCCGACTTCTAATCGTCGGACGCTAGCTCGCGTCGCCACACGCCAACGCTCATCGCATAAGCGTCTCTCGACATCGGTCGAGAGACGTTTTTTTCAACAGCATCCGTCAAGCTTTTGGCAAGTTTTTGGTCAGTTGAGCAGGGCTGTTGAAAACTCGACCCGCCGTTTGCCGACGACTATCGACCGCCCAGAGCGCCCTGCGCCCCTGGGAAAGCCCCACGTCCTAGGCTCCATACCGTCGCCACCCAAAACGGAAAGGACGTGGGCACCATGACCGAAGCCGCTGTTGAAACCTACGACACCACGACTAGAGGCGCCGCCTCGATGGCAGCCTATCGCGCCGTTCGCATCCTGCAACTATTAAGCGAAAACACCGGCGAGGACAAGGCCATGCTTTCCGATGAGCTGATCCGGCGCCTCGCCCATCCCGACAACCCCGCCCGCATGCCCATCTCGGCGGCGCGGCGCAGCATCTACACCGCCATCTCCGCGCTTCGCCATGCCGGATACGAAATTGAGTACAAACGCGGCGTGGGCTACAAACTTCTTACCCGCCCGCTCACCGATGAAGAGATCATCCGGCTCCACGGTATGGTCATGCGCAACCGCTCCACGCCTATCGCTATCCGCAAGAGCATGGCGCAGCACTTAGTTGCCATGGCGAGCGCCGACGTTCGCGGCTACCTCGATACACCCGAACCCGCTCCAAGCGCAGGCAGCAAGGCTACCAAGGCAACACGCACGCCCATCAAGCGCATCGACACGTGCGAGCTCGTCGAGCAGGCCATCGACCACGGAACCACGGTGAGTTTTGATATTTCGAGCGTCACGACGCATGGCGAAACCGAAGCAGCACGGATGACACTCCGTCCCTTTGCCATCAAGCAACGAGACGGCATCTCTTATTTGTTGGGAACGGTCTATGACGCCCGAGGCGCCGATGACACGTTGCGTACCGTAGAGATTGGCCGAATGAGAAACGTCACCACACGTCTCCTCGACGGCAAGAAGCTCTTCGCCGCCCTCGACGAGGAGGAGGACGCCTCCTCCGCCGCATAAGACCCTCCGCCGCCCATTCGACTACCCGTACCGCCCATCCGATTCTGTATTAAAAACCCGCCAGGCTGTTGTAAAAATGGACATCAGCGCTACTATAGTTCCACTTGCACTTTGTCCCAGTGCAGTGTTTCCAGCCATTTTTATACTGGGGGTAATGATATGAAGGACATCACCATCAGTCGCAGGAGCCTTCTGGTCTCCGCCGGCCTGCTCGCGCTCGCCCCGCTCGCCGGATGCGGCGGCAACTCTGGTTCCGGCTCTGCTGCCGCCGGTTCCGACTACACCATCGGCGTTCTGCAACTCACCGAGCATTCCGCACTCGATGCCGCCAACGACGGCTTTGTCAAGGCCATCAAGGAGAACGGCCTTAAGGTCAAGATCGACCAGAAGAACGCCCAGAACGACCAGTCCACGTGTAAGTCCATTGCCGACAAGTTTGTGGGCGACAACGTCAACCTGATTTATGCCATCGCCACGCCCGCCGCGCAGGCTGCCGCCGGCGCCACGGCCGATATCCCCATCGTGGGCTGCGCCATCACCGACTACGCCGCCTCCGGCCTGGTCCAGGACAACGACAAGCCCGGCACCAACGTCACGGGCGCTTCCGACCTCACCCCGGTCGCCGAGCAGCTCGAGATGATGCAGAAGGTCCTGCCCGACGTTAAAAAGGTCGGCCTGCTCTACTGCACCGCCGAGTCCAACTCCGACGTCCAGATCAAGGCCGCCAAGAAGGAGCTCGACAAGCTGGGCCTCGAGCACACTGACTTCACCGTCTCGAGCTCCAACGAGATTCAGTCCGTCGTCGAGTCTGCCGTGGGCAAGGTCGACGCGCTGTACTCCCCCACCGACAACACCATCGCCGCGGGTGCCTCGCAGGTCGGCCAGATCTGCAAGGAAAACAAGCTTCCCTTCGTGACTGGCGAGGAGGGCATGTGTAAGGCCGGCGGCCTGTTCACCCTCTCCATCAATTACGAGGACCTGGGCTACGCCGCGGGCGAGATGGCCGTTAAGATCCTGAAGGGCGAGGCCAAGCCCGAAGACATGCCGATCAAGCACCTCTCGAGCAAGGACCTGGTCGTCGTCAAGAACGACGAGATGGCCGAGGCCCTGGGCATCGACCTTTCCGCTCTGGACGCGTAATGCCATACGCGGCATGCGTCTAGAGCCCGTGCTCGCGCTTTAGCCGCGTTATTCAATATCTGAGCCACAGGGGCGGGCGCTGTAGACCGGCGTCCGCCCTGCTTGTTTCAGGTAAAACAAAACGTCTGTCCGCAGCTCTTCTATGCATTGTTACCGCTATTATGGAAAATCACGTGTCCACCCTATCCTAGGAGGTATGAAGCATGCTCATTGCATTGCAGGGCGCCGTTTCGCAGGGCGTCCTCTGGGGCATTATGGTGCTTGGCGTGTTTATCACGTTCCGCCTGCTCGACATTCCCGATATGACCTGCGACGGCAGCTTTGCCCTCGGCGGCTGCGTCTGCGCTGTGCTCATCGTCAATAACAACGTCGACCCGCTGCTCGCCGTGCTGGCCGGTATGTGCGCCGGCGCCATCGCGGGTGCCGTCACGGGCATTTTGACCACCGTCTTTGAGATTCCCGCGATCCTCGCCGGAATCCTCACCCAGATCAGTCTGTGGTCAATCAACCTGCGCATCATGGGCAAGTCCAATACGCCCATTCTTGCCAAGGGCACCGTGTTCTCGGCCGTCAGCAATATGACCGGCCTGCCGCAGTCCACCGTTGCCATCATCTTGGGCATCCTGCTCGCCGTGGCTATCGTTGCCATCCTGTATTGGTTCTTTGGCACCGAGATTGGCTCGGCGCTGCGCGCCACCGGCAACAACGAGTACATGATCCGCGCCCTGGGCGTCAACACCAACTCCACCAAGATGATCGCCCTTGTGCTCTCCAACGCCCTCATCGGCCTTTCGGGCGCGCTCATCTGCCAGAGCCAAAAGTATGCCGACATTGGTATGGGCACCGGTGCCATCGTTATCGGTCTTGCCGCCATTGTTATCGGTGAGGTGCTCGGCCGTCTGCTGCCCGGCGGCCTCACGCAGTTTAGCGTCCGTCTTGCCTCCGCCGTCTTTGGCTCCGTGGTCTACTTCCTTATCCGCGCCATCGTGCTGCAAATGGGCATGGACGCCAACGACATGAAACTGCTCTCCGCCGTGATCGTCGCCGTGGCCCTGTGCGTGCCCGTGGTTTGGGAGCGCTATAAGCTCCGCAGCTCCTACACGAAGGGGGGTGAGGCAGATGCTTAAGCTCTCGCACGTCAAAAAGACCTTTAACAAGGGCACCGTCACCGAGAAGCGCGCGCTCACCGGCGTCGACCTCACCCTGAATGACAGCGACTTTGTAACCGTGATCGGCGGCAATGGCGCCGGCAAGTCCACGCTGCTCAACATGATCGCCGGCGTATATCCGCTCGATTCGGGCGTTATCGAGCTCGACGGCAACGATATCTCGCGTCTGAGCGAGTCGCAGCGTGCCAAGTACCTGGGCCGTGTGTTCCAAGACCCCATGCGCGGCACCGCAGCCGACATGCAGATTGCCGAGAACCTGGCCCTCGCCAAGCGTCGCGGCCAGCGTCGCGGCCTTTCGTGGGGCGTCACCAAGGCCGAGAAAGATGAGTACGTTGAGCTGCTCAAGCGCCTGGACCTTGGTCTGGACACGCGTCTCAACGCCAAGGTCGGCCTGCTCTCGGGCGGACAGCGCCAGGCACTCACCCTGTTGATGGCCACGCTCACCAGGCCGCGCCTGCTGCTGCTCGACGAGCACACCGCGGCCCTCGACCCCAAGACGGCCTCTAAGGTGCTCAACCTGACCGAGGAGATCGTCGACGAGAACCACCTGACCACGCTCATGGTCACGCACAACATGAACGACGCCATCCGTCTGGGCAACCGTCTGATCATGATGCACGAAGGCCACGTGATCTACGACGTGGCGGGCGATGAGAAGAAGTCGCTCACCGTAGCCGACCTGCTGCAGAAGTTCGAGGAGGTCTCGGGCGGCGAGCTCGCTAACGACCGCATGCTGCTGAGCTAAAACCTGCCAAAAAGGGACAGGTTTATTTTGGCAGGTTTTATCTGCGCAAACGTCAAAACCGCCGCTAAGGGGCAGACGCCCTTGCGGCGGTTTTCGCATATTATGTCGATAATCCGATATTCAACCAGACATTCTGGCTAAGGACTAAGGAAACTGCCATGAAAAGACTCCCCCGCCTTGCGTTAGCCGCCGCGTTGTTTGCCGGCGCGCTCGCAGGCATCCCAAGCCTCGCTTTCGCGGGGAACCTGCCCGCCGCTATTGACGGCTCCGTGGCCGTCATGCACACCAACGACATCCACGGCAGCTACAAGTACAGCTACAACGCAAGCAAGGGCACCGGCACTGTGGGCTTTGATGGACTGGCGGTTCTCTATAGCGCCCAAAACAGCGCCCCCGATCTTTTGCTCGATGCGGGCGACACCTTCCACGGACAGTCCTTCGCCACCATGAGCGAGGGCAAGAGCATCGCCGAGCTCATGGACACCTTCTATGTAGACGGCTACGACGCGACCACGCCGGGCAACCACGACTGGAGCTACGGCGCGAACAAGCTCCGCACCATGACCGGCTACAGCACCACCGGCACGCCCTTCGCTATGCTCTGCGCGAACGCGAAGTCTACGAGCGGCGTATGGAGCTCGAGCATCACGAAAACGCTCGATCGCACCTGGGAGGATAGCGAGGATCACTCCACATTCGACTACAAAATCAAGGTCGGCGTCGTGGGTGCCATGGATGAGTCGCTGGGATCCTCGCTGCGCGCGGACCTGGTCGCGGGCACGTCGTTCTCGAGTGCCACGAACGCCATCAATACCGAGGCAGAGCAGCTGCGCAAGGAGGGCTGCAACGTTGTCGTCTGTATCGCGCATACGCTCAACGCCAAGACCTTTGCCACACGGCTCCGTGGCATCGATGCCCTTATCGCAGGCCACGAGCACATCAACCTTAACGAGAAGGTGACGGGAGCCGACGGCAAGACGATCCACGTTGTCGAGGCAGGCAGCGCCTTTGCCGAGGTGGGGCTGCTTTCCATTCCGTACAAGTACGACACCAATGGCACCGAGACGACCGACGATGACACGGTCACGGTCCCTGCAGACGACAGCAACGAGAAGCTCTACACCGCCAAGAACGTCAACGACCTTTTGGCAGACCCCGACAAGGGCTCCGACTACCAAAGCCGCCTTGAAGCCGTCCGCAACAAGATCAAGCCGCTCGACGAGACCTTTGAAAACGAATCGAACAAGGTGCTCGGCACATCCACCACCAACTATTTCTACGGCGAGGACGCCGCAGGCACGCATGGTTGGGAAATGGTGCGCACCACCGATTTCCGTCCCAGCAAGGAGGGCGACACCACCAAGGCCCAGACCATCGGCCACGTGATTTGCAGCTCCTATCTTGACCTGACGGGCGCGGACCTCGCTATCGAAAACGCTGGCGGCATCCGCGGCGGCATCGCGGCGGGCAACGTGACCGCCGGCAACGTCATCGCCATCTCGCCCTACGGCAACACCGTGGAGACCTGGGCCACGACCGGCGCGGACTTCCTCGCAGCGCTCGAGCACTCGCTACAAATCAGCGACGATTGCAACGACAGCTACGAGCTTCAGCAGGCTTATGTGGCGGCCGGTCACACCGAGCAGGAGGCGCAAGACAAGTACAAGTGGCGCGATGACTCTGGCAGCGTTCTCTCCTTTGGCGGCATCAACGTGACGATTGATTGGACACAGCCCGAGGGCAAGCGCATTGTGAGTGCCACACTCACCAAAGACGGCAGCACGCTCGACCCCGCCAAGACCTATACCGTCGCCACCAACAACTACATCATCACCAACACGACCGACTTTCCCACCTTTGCACACGCCACCAAGTACACCGAGTGGGGCACGTGCGAGGCGGCGCTGAGGGCGCTGATCGGGCAGAACAGCTGGGAGAGCAAGATGGCCTCGCTCGCGGGCACCATCAGCTTTGGCTCCGCTGCCGTGGACCCCACGCCCACACCGGCCCCGACGCCTAAGCCCTCGCCTAAGACGGACACGATGACCACGAAGGTCATCACCAAGAAGACGACCGGTAAGCTCGCCGCAACGGGAGACCACACGCTGGCAGTAGTTGGCGCGTGCCTTATCGGCGGCATCATCGTCATCATCCTCGGCATTATCTGGAAGCGTCGACGCTAAGCTACACCGCCGGGCCTTGCAGCCCCGCCGCGTAAACCTTATATCGAGCACAGAAGCCCGTCCGAATTTGATCGGACGGGCTTCTTGGTGGGTATCATGGTTGAACGATCATTAGGAGGTTTTCCCTATATGGAATTGTTTGAGCCGATTCTTCATTTCTTTGAGCAACGGTGGGTCCACAACATCATCTGGGCCGTCATCTTGGCGATAGGCACTGCCGTCGCCGCCAAGGTCGTATCCAAGACCCTGAACCATCTGCTTAACCGAGACGATAATCCGCTTCCGGCATCGAGTATCTTCATCAACATCGCGCGCGCCGTCATCTGGATGATTGGCGGCAGCTTTATCCTCGACAACTGTTTTGGCATTAATGCAAACGCCCTCGTCGCCGCTCTTGGCGTCGGCGGCATCGCCATCTCGCTCGGCTTTCAGGACACGCTGTCAAACCTTATCGGCGGCATGCAGGTGACGTTTATGGGCATCATCAAACCCGGCGACAATATCGAGGTCGGCGGCGTATCCGGCGTGGTCCAAGACATCACTTGGCGCCATACAACGATTGAGGATGCCTGTGGACAGACCATCATCGTCCCCAACTCCAACATTTCCAAGAACACACTCGTGCATTTGATGCCCTTTGGGCGCGTGGCCGTGCCCGTTGCCGTAAAGGACACGTCTAAGTGGGCTTCCCTTGACGTGCTGGCAGACGAGCTCACGAGCGCAACCAAAACGGCCGTCTCGCCCATCTCGGGCTTTGATAAGGAGCCCTACGTGCTCTTTAGCGAAATCGGCGACTTTGGCATCAAGGGAAAGATCATCTTTATCGTCAGCGACGACAGCACTACTTTCACGGCAGCCGACGCCTGCATCCGCGCCATCGCCCCCATCATTGCCTGACCTGTCAAATAGGGACAGGCACCTTTGTGGTGGTTTTCATTCGTGGTACCATGGTTTATATAGTTGTTTAAACGACTAAGGGAGCAACATCATGGAAGAGGCCTATCGTCAAGCACGCAAGCGCGGCGAGCAAGGACGTCGACGCGCCATTAGCCAAAGCGAGCATCCATACCTTACGGACCTCGATAGCTTGGTTGCTCAGCTCCCCTTAGGTCAGCGAGAGAATGTCGGCCTGCGGGATATTCCGCTCGAAATGGTCGTCGGCACGGTCACCAAGGGCCGTCAGTCCGCCTTTTCGTGTAACTTTATGCCCCTGCTTCCGTTTAGCACCGAGTTCGCCCGCAAGTGGTCCAACCTCTACGACATCCAGGTGACCGAGGGCTATCGCGACCCCGTCATCGTCACCGAGTTCATGCATCGGTTCTATGTCCAAGAAGGCAACAAACGCGTCAGTGTCCTCAAATTCCTAGACGCCCCGACGGTTTCGGCCAAGGTCACCCGTCTCTACCCCGGCACATGGGATTCCGTCGAAAGCCGCCTGTACGGTGAATTCTGCGCGTTTTGGCGCGTCTGCCCCCTATACGAGATCGAGTTCTCGCGTGAGGGAAGCTACGAGACGCTCGCCAAGATGCTCGGTCAGAACCTTATCGAAAAATGGCCGCAGAAAAAGGTCGACTACCTGCGCCATACCTTCCTGCTCTTTAAGCGCGCCTACCTTCGCGCAGGCGGCGACCACCTGGACATTACGCCCGCCGACGCCATGCTCGTCTACCTCAATGTGTACAACCAGGACCGCCTGCTGGATACGCCGACGGATATCGTCGTAAACCGCCTGTGCAAGATCTGGCGCGAGCTGGTCATTGCCGGCAAAAATGACGAGGACAAGGTCGATCTTGTCGAAGCACCGAGCGTCGACGAGGAGGAGACGCCCGCCAAGTCCACCTCTGGCGTGCTCAACTTCTTTATGGGCAAGACCGTCTACTCGACGGCCAACCCCCTGCGCATCGCCTTTATCCATGAGTTCCCCTGTGCGACGTCGAGCTGGGACAGCCTGCACGACCAAGGGCGTCAGTATCTCGATGAGCACTTTGGCGGTATCGTGCGCACCGAGGCGTTCGAGGACTGTCACGATCCGGATGTGTTCTGCGCCGCCGTGGAAACGGCTGTCAAACATGGAGCAAACGTCATCTTCTCGACCTCGCACCGCCTGATGGAATACACGCTCAGGGCTGCAGTTGAGTATCCCCGGGTTCGGTTCCTCAACTGCTCTATCGGCCTTCCCCATCAAAGCGTCCGTTCGTACTTTGGCAAGATGTACGAGGCCAAGTTTCTGCTGGGCGCCCTTGCGGCCAGCATGGCGGACAACCACCGCATCGGTTACCACGCGTCGGTCTTCGCCTCGGGCGCACTCAGCGAGATCAACGCCTTTGCGATTGGCGCCTCGCTGCTCGACCCGCGCGCGCAGGTCATCCTCACCTGGGGCGATGTTCCCGCCGGTGGTCTTGCCGAGGCCATGTGCCGCGAAGGCGTGAGCGTCATGACCGGCGCTGACATGTCAAAGTCGCTCGAAGACCCAACGGCCTACGGGCTTCACCGCTTGGTCGACGGCAAAGTCACCGGCATCGCCATGCCCGTATGGAACTGGGGCCGTTACTACGAGCTCATCGTTCGCAGCCTTCTTCACGGCACGTGGGACGAGACCAGCGACGACAACCAAGTGCGCGCCGTCAACTACTGGTATGGCATGAGCTCCGGCGTTATCGACATCCGTTACGCTCCGGGCCTACCCTACCAAACGCGCAAACTCGTGCAGTTGCTCCGCAACGGCATTGTTGGGGGATCCATCAACCCCTTTGGCGGCGAGCTCCACAGCCAGAACGGCGTGGTACAGATCGAAGGCTTCCCTCCGCTGCCGAGCACGCAGATTGTCGAGATGAATTGGCTGGCGGACAACGTGGTAGGCACCATTCCGCAGCTCGACGATGAGCCGAAAGTCCCTGCCCTATGAAAATCCTTGCCATAGCCGATACCGAAGAACGATGCCTTTGGGAGTGCTTTCGCAAGGAACGCTTTGAGGGAGTCGACCTGATTTTGTCCGCCGGCGATCTGGACCCGGACTATCTTGAGTTTTTGGTCACGGTCATCAACAAACCGCTCATCTACGTGCGCGGCAATCACGATGACCGCTACGCACGTCATGCACCGGGCGGATGTATCTGCGTAGAAGACAGCGTGTACACGTACCGAGGGATTCGCATTGCGGGCCTTGGCGGGTCCATGCGTTATCGCGACGGCGCCAACATGTACACCGAACGCGAGATGTCCAAGCGCATGCGTAAGCTGTCGCGTAAGGTTAGGATGGTCGGCGGGTGCGACATTCTGCTTACCCATGCACCCGCCGCCGGTATGGGTGATCTGGACGATCTGCCGCATCGAGGATTCGAGTGCTTTAACACAGCACTCGAATCCTGGAATCCCGACTACATGGTGCACGGGCATGTGCACCAAAGCTACGGTTGCGATTTTCAGCGCGAGCGTCAGCATGTGTGTGGAACGACGATCATCAACGCCTGCGGCTATACACAGTTTGAGCTCGACCAGACGCGCTACCCCATCCGTGGCTGGCAGGCAGCCTGGCTCAATTCGCAAACCATGCGCCGGGAGCTCAAACGCCACGATGCCATCGAGTCCTCAACCGCCAGAACACCCTGGTAACC
The DNA here is from genome assembly GCA_018368055.1 of Collinsella sp. Lineage (GTDB taxonomy): Bacteria > Actinomycetota > Coriobacteriia > Coriobacteriales > Coriobacteriaceae > Collinsella. Next base: position 13,421 of record JAGZFB010000017.1, read on the forward strand.
ACCTCAAAGAGGACACTGTCCCCTTTGAGGTGGTTTTGACGCGATAGCAAGAAACCCGGTCCTGCGCAGGGCAAAACCGGGTTTCTTTAGCAATGCTTGCTTTGCTCAGGCAGTAACTAGCAGTTACTCAGCTAGGAAGTCACGCTGGACAGCGGGATCGACCTTGACGCCAGGGCCCATGGTGGAAGACACGGAGATGGACTTGACGTACTTGCCCTTAGCAGAAGAGGGCTTGACGCGCAGGATCTCGGTGTACAGGGCAGCGTAGTTCTCGACGAGCTGCTGCTCAGAGAAGGACTTCTTGCCCAGGGGCACGTGGCAGATGCCGTAGCGGTCGGCGCGGTACTCAACGCGGCCAGCCTTGAGCTCGGAGACCATCTTGGCGACGTCCATGGTCACAGTGCCGAGCTTGGGGTTCGGCATGAGGCCACGGGGACCAAGGATCTTACCGATGCGGCCAACCTTGGCCATCATGTTCGGCGTAGCGATAGCGGCGTCGAAGTTGATCTCGCCCTTCTGAATCTGGGCGACGAGCTCGTCGGAACCGATGATGTCGGCGCCGGCAGCCTCAGCCTCGCGGGCCTTCTCGCCCTCGGCGAAGACGGCAACACGAACGGTCTTGCCGGTGCCGTGGGGCAGGGAGATGGAACCACGGATGTTCTGGTCAGCCTTACGAGTATCGATGCCCAGACGGAAGTGGGCCTCGACGGTCTCGTCGAACTTGGCGGTGTCGAGCTCCTTGATGAGCTTGGCAGCCTGAAGGGGGGTGTAGAGCGTGGCGCGGTCGATCTTCTCGGCAGCGGCGTTATAGCTCTTACCATGCTTAGCCATGTGCATTACCTCCTGTGGTTAAACGGGCGTGAGCCCTCCCACATCGTATCGTGTGCCCTATTGCACACATTTAACGGGCGCCCCGGTCGGAGCACCCGTCGTTACCATAAGAAATCGCTACTCAGCGATGGTGACGCCCATGGAACGGGCGGTACCGGCGATGATCTTCTTGGCGGCGTCAATGTCGTTGGCATTGAGGTCCGGCATCTTGATCTCGGCGATCTTGGTGAGCTGCTCCTGGGAGAGCTGACCAACCTTGTCGGCCTGGGGCTTAGCGGAACCAGACTTGAGGTTCAGCTCCTTCTTGATGAGGTGAGCCGCCGGCGGGGTCTTGGTGATGAAGGAGAAGGACTTATCCTCGTAGACAGAGATCTCAACGGGGATGATGTCGCCCTTCTTGTCCTGCGTCTCGGCGTTAAAGGCCTGGCAGAACTGCATGATGTTCACGCCAGCAGCGCCCAGGGCGGGGCCGACGGGAGGAGCGGGGTTAGCTGCACCAGCAGGAATCTGGAGCTTAATGACGTTGGCAACCTTCTTCTCAGCCATGGTCATTCCTTTCGAATCACGAGTGTGAAGTACTTGCTATATCGTAAGCACGCACGTGTTAGAAGCACTCCTGAGATGAGCAGTCACAGAAGAAGCACGCTTGCGCGAACGGACGAAAACTTAAGCGATGACAGCGACCTGGTTAAAGTCGAGCTCGACCGGCGTCTCGCGGCCAAAGATCATTAGCGTGACCTTGAGCTTGCCAGCCTCGGTGTTAACCTCGGAGACCTTGCCATCAAAGTCGGTAAGCGGGCCATCGGTGACGCGGACGGACGTGCCGACCTGAATATCAACCGAGGTGCGCTTGGGCGAATCGCCCTTACCGGGACGACGAGTCATCTTATTGTACTCATCGCGGGAAAGCGGTGCGGGCTTACCGTTGCCGCCCAGGAAACCGGTGACGCCGGGCGTGTTGCGAACACACGTCCAAGCATCGTCATCCATCTCCATGCGGACCAGGACATAACCCGGGAAGATCTTGGAATCCTTGGTCTCGCGCTTGCCACCCTCTTTGATCTCGGTGACGCGCTCCATAGGAATCTCGATATCAAAGATACGGTCCTGCATGCCCATGGTCTCGATACGATGCTCGAGATCGGACTTTACGCGGTTCTCGTATCCGGAGTAAGTGTGAACGACGTACCAACGCTTAGACATGGTTTAGCCCCTCAATCCAGAGAACAGAGCAAGAGCCTCGCCAAAGCCAGCATCGAGCAGAGCGATGACGACGCCGACGACGACCAGAGAAGCGCAAACGACGACCGAGTAGTTCACGAGCTCCTTCTTATCGGGCCACGTGACACGCTTCATCTCGGACTTGACCGAAGCGAAATACTTCTTGGTGCGGGCGAAGAAACCAGGCTTCTCGTTCTTCTTGGACTTCGCAGCCTTCTCGTTCTTCTTGGCAACGGCCTTCTTGGCCTCAACCTTGGAGTTGGCGGCAGCTTTGTTGGCAGGTGCCGGCTGCTGAGCCTTCTTCTTGTTCTTCTTGTTGGCCATTTGGGTTACCTCCGCGCAATGCGCTTATACATGAGTAAACCGTAAGCCCCCAAGTGGGAGCTTACGGAATAATGACTGGCACGCCAGGAAGGACTCGAACCCTCAACACTCGGTTTTGGAGACCGATGCTCTACCAATTGAACTACTGGCGTATGTGACTAGAGACTAGCGAGTCTCTTTGTGCAGCGTGTGGTGACGGCACCAGGGGCAATACTTCTTGATCTCCATACGATCAGGCATGGTCGACTTGTTCTTGGTGGTCGTATAGTTGCCGCGCTTGCACTCAGTGCACGCAAGAGTAACTAGAGTACGCATGTATCCTGAACCTTTCATTTCCGCCCCGTACGGGCACGAGTTGTTACTTTATCAGCTCCACGTAAGTGCTGTCAATGAAAACCTCGAGTCAATTGGTTCTCGGTGGATCCATTCATATTTGGAACACATCAATGAAGCCATCGAGATCTAATCGACGGTGCATCCAGGACCATTATCGATCCTCTCGACACCAGCAACGGCTCAATATCCATTGCAGAAAAGAACCCGGCACCCATATAAGTGCCGGGTTCTCTAAGTCAGCTATATCAAAGAGCTAATTTACTCAATGATCGTGGAGACGATGCCCGAACCGACGGTGTGGCCACCCTCGCGGATAGCGAAGCGCAGGCCCTCCTCCATGGCGATCGGGTGGATGAGGTCGCCCTCGATGGTGATGTGGTCACCAGGCATAGCCATCTCGGTGCCCTCGGGGAGCTTGACCGTACCGGTAACGTCGGTGGTACGGAAGTAGAACTGAGGACGATAACCATCGAAGAACGGGGTGTGACGGCCGCCCTCCTCCTTGGTCAGAACGTAGATCTCGCCGGTGAACTTGGTGTGCGGGGTAACCGAACCGGGCTTGCAGAGAACCTGGCCGCGCTCGATGTCCTCGCGCTTGATGCCGCGGAGCAGCAGACCGACGTTGTCGCCAGCCTCGCAGAAGTCCATGGACTTACGGAACATCTCGATACCGGTAACGACGGTGTTCTGGGTATCCTTGATGCCGACGATCTCGACGGGCTCGTTGAGCTTGAGCTCACCGCGCTCGACACGGCCGGTAGCAACGGTACCACGGCCGGAGATGGTCATAACGTCCTCAACGGCCATCAGGAACGGGAGGTCGTTGTTACGAGCAGGCGTCGGGATGTACTCGTCGACGGCCTTCATGAGCTCGCGAATGGCGTCCATCCACTTGGCGTCGCCCTCGAGAGCGCCCAGAGCGGAACCACGGATGACGGGGATGTCGTCGCCGGGGAAATCGTACTCGGAGAGGAGCTCACGGGTCTCCATCTCGACGAGGTCGATGAGCTCGTCATCGTCGACCATGTCGCACTTGTTCAGGAAGACGACGATGTAGGGAACGCCGACCTGACGGGCGAGCAGGATGTGCTCGCGGGTCTGAGCCATGGGGCCGTCGGTAGCGGCGATGACCAGGATAGCGCCGTCCATCTGAGCAGCACCGGAGATCATGTTCTTGACGTAGTCAGCGTGGCCCGGGCAGTCAACGTGAGCGTAGTGACGGGCAGCGGTCTCGTACTCGACGTGGGAGACGGAGATCGTAATGCCGCGCTCGCGCTCCTCGGGAGCCTTGTCGATGTTCTCGAACGCAGTGAAGTCAGCCTTGCAGCCCTCGGTCTCGGAGAGAACCTTGGTGATGGCGGCGGTCAGCGTGGTCTTGCCGTGGTCGACGTGACCAATGGTGCCGATGTTAACATGCGGCTTAGTGCGCTCAAACTTCTCTTTGGCCATAAAGCCCTCCTCTTAACAGGTCGTCCCCGGACGGGACTTTGCCTTTATACCATAGTGGCCTCTCAACATACTATTGAGAAGCCACCGTGTTACCTATGGTAGCGGTGACTGGATTCGAACCAGTGACGCCACGGGTATGAACCGTGTGCTCTAACCAACTGAGCTACACCGCCGGATGGAGCCTGCAACCAGACTTGAACTGGTGACCTCTTCGTTACCAACGAAGTGCTCTACCGACTGAGCTATACAGGCACTTGACGGGTGGGAGCTATAGGATTCGAACCTATGTAGGCAGAGCCAACGGGTTTACAGCCCGTCCCCATTAACCACTCGGGCAAACTCCCAATCGTTCAAGTATCCGCAGGTTCTTTGGTCTTTTGGACCGCCGCCCCCGCGAACGAAAAAGATAATACGATGCAACCTTGGGGGCTGTCAACGAAAACCTCTAGATACACGGTTCCGGGCGTATCTATATACCTTTGACCTGCTGTTTTGTTGAGTTGGGATATGAGGGACGGTGGTTTTGGATACTGAGGTGACGTTTCCCAAGGTAACACTTTGCTGTAGTGGAGTACACCTTCAGTATCGAACTTCGATAACAGCCTATTTGCACCTATATATAGGTCGAGATCGGGGCTTCCCAGACAGAAGATTGCTCTTCCCAGCAAAATCGAGCGTGGATAATCCACGCTCGATCAGGAGGACTGGGACCGGTCCGCCCTTTGTCTCGATCTCTAACATTTAGAGAATATTTTCTCCCCTATCTGTTACAGATCGAGATATTACGCATCTCCCTCAGCTTACGTCTCATTCTGTAACAACTAGAACGGTTTTCAGCCTCTTCGTGTTACAGATCGAGACAAACCTGAAGCTTGTTTGGCGCCACACCCGCTGACTTATAGACATAAATAGAAACGGGCCCTGTCCCACAAGGGAACAGAGCCCGAAACTCTCATGGAGCCAGTGACAGGAATCGAACCTGCAACCCACTGATTACAAATCAGTTGCGCTACCGTTGCGCCACACTGGCACACTTGGCGCTTTCGCGCGAAGCCTGTTAAGAATAAAGGAATTACGGACGGGGCGCAACAGGCCACACGGCGTTATACAAATATGCAAAATCCAGCAACAACAGGTACCAGGCCCGTTCATTTCTGTCGGTTCGCCCTCAATCTCAAAACCATTCGTCAGAACGAATAGTTTTAATTACAATTGCTATATATAAAACTATTCGTTTTGACGAAGGGTTTCGTGATGCTTACTACCAAGGAAGCCGCCGAGCTGCTCGGCATCACTCCGCGCAGGGTGCAGGAGCTCATAAAAAACGGAGCACTTGATGCCCGCAAGGCTTCTGGTGTATGGCTCATCGACAAAGACAGCGTCGACACGCGACTCCGTTCCGTGACCAAAACGGGGGGACGTCCCCGCCGCGGCCACGGTAAGAGCGAGATCGCGTTCACCCTCATGAATCGCACGCACGAAGTCGCTCAGCTGGTCTACAGCACATCGCGAAAAGACTTTACCCATATCGGCGCCGACATCGATTACGCCCACGCCCCTATTGGAGTATTTGGCCCTAATAGCCCCATATCGCTCGACTCTTTCCGCACTTGGTGGCGTGGCCGCGGTATCCCGCTCGCACGCATTGGGCTAGCCTCCCTGCTTGCAGAAGCCGCAGTTGATGTTCCCGATGAACTCGTACAGCGAAATCTTGGCCTCTCCTTATCCGACCAGTATTGGATTAGGCCCCAAGACTCCGGTCTCGCGTGGAAAGATATCAATTTCTTCAATAATGCTTTTGATGACGTCTCGCTAACCATTGCACCCTTCGCCCCAGAGGGCAAGGCAGCTGCTGCCAAGCCCGACAACACCTCGGACGGCAATCTTCAAAAGTACTGGACATGCGAGGGTGACCGTCGAATCCTCCACAAGGCAGGTGCGCATCTAAACCAGGAACCCTATAACGAGATGGTGGCGACCGCACTCCACCGTCGCATCCTAAACGCCTGCGATTATGTGCCTTACTCGCTCGAAGGCGCGGGTACTTCCGCCTTGAGCACATGCAATGTCTTCTTAACTGACGAAGAAGAATATGTCCCTGCGTTCTATGTAAACCAGCATGCAAATGCAGACGAGCGACTAACCGATTACGAACGGTATGTAGCAAACTGCGAAGAGCTTGGAGCGACAGATATAAAAGACGCCCTTGACCGCATGATCGTGTGCGACGACATCATCGCCAACTATGACCGCCATTGGCGTAACTTTGGCCTTGTGCGAAACGTAAACACGCTAGCCTGCAGACCAGCCCCCATCTTCGATTCGGGCTCATCACTCTGGTGCAACATATCACTAGAAGAGCTTAGGGCGGGAGAGCACAGTTTTACCAGCGCACAATTTCATTCAAGCCCCGCCAAACAAATGTTGCTCGTCGAGGACATGGGCTGGTTTGACGGCGACAAACTCGAAGGCTTCGTTGACGAGGCAATCGAGATTCTGTCCAGAAACGACGCGCTCACGGCAAGGCTGCCATATCTAAAAGAGGCGCTTACATGGCGCCTCCGTAGAATGATCGACATCGCTGAATGGAGTTAGCGAGACAGCGTCGCGCCGTCAGCTCCCCTACCGTCCGCGCAGGGCCTTGAGCTTGGCCAGGGCATCGGGGCTCAGGCGGCTGCCCAGGGTCATCTTGATCTGCGGAGCTTCCTCTGCCTCGTGAACGTCGTTATCGATCTGTTTGATCTCGTCCACCAGCATACGGCTCGAGATGCGCGTAACGCCCTTGCCCATGACGACGGCCTGGATCGTGCCGTCACTCGATACCACGGAGCACGCGCGGCCTTCCTCGCGTGCCTCGATACAGAGCTTCTGCACCACGGTATCGGCAGAGACGCCCGTCGGCGAAAACTCGATGCGCACGCCACGGGCCGGCAGATTGGGGCGCTCGCTGGAGATATTGCCCGCGCCGTCAAACACGATTACGGCCTCGTAGCGGCCTTGGGCAAACGCGGCAACGTCGTTGATGAGGGCAGTGCGCGCCATATCGTGAACGTCGCTGGAATACGGATCGTCGGAATGGTCGTACACGAGCTTTTCGTAGCGCGGCGTGCAGTGGATCACGTTGTAACCGTCGACCACCAGCAGCTCGGGCTTGTTGGAGTGCACCGTCGAGACTGGGTCGGCGATAGCCTGCGCAAACGCATTGCCGCCCACGCCATAGGTCGCAGCCGAAACAATCGGCTTGGCCGAGCCCTCGCCAAAGCGCTTGGCCTTGGACTTGGCGCGGTTCTTCTTGGACATGCGCTACTCCTCCCCCATGAGCTCGCCGGCATTGCGGTGCAGCCACTCAAAGCACAGCGCCGTTGTCGCCTGGGCAACATTGAGGCTCTCGGTCATGCCGCGCTGGGGAAGCTTGGTCAAAAAGTCGCATTTCTCAAGCACCAGGCGCGAGATGCCGTCGCCCTCGGAGCCCATGACGAGCGCCACGCGGCCCTCGAAGGGAGCATCCCAGCAGCTGCCCTCGGCGTGCTCGGAGGCACCGCCCACCCAAAAGCCAGCGGCCTTGAGGTCATCGAGCGCACGGGCGATATTGGGAACCTGTGCGATAGGCAGGTGCATGACAGCACCGGCAGAAGTCTTGTAGCTGCCAACGGTCACGCCGGCGGCGCGCTTGTTGGCAATGATGACGCCCGCCGCGCCCACGACCTCGGCAGAGCGCACAATGGCACCAAAGTTACCGTCGTCGGTCACATGATCGAGCACGACGACGAGCGCCGGTCCGTCACCCGCGCGGCCGAGGATGTCGGCGACGTCGGCATAGGGGAAGTTGCCAACCTCGAGCGCAATACCCTGGTGAGCGCCATGGCTCGACAGCGCATCGAGCTGCGCGCGCGGCACATACTTAATGCGGACGCCCGCGGCATTGAGGTCATCGATCAGGCGCGACAAGGCGGCATCGCGCTCCCCGCCCTCGGCAATGAGCGCACACTTGATGGGAAAACCAGTGCGTAGCGCCTCGGCGGCAGCACGGCGACCTTCGATAAACTCGCCCTTGGGAGCCTGAACGTTGTCGCGGTTGCGATCTCGCTGCGGACGTGCAGCCTGGGCTTGGGAGCGCTCGCGCTGGCCCTTGGGAGCGGCAGCGCGGTCGTTGCGGCGAATCGGACGCGAGCCAGAAGCAGCCTGCTTGCCGCCACGAGGCGCACGCTTGCGATTGTCGGCCATAAAGTGACCTCCTAAATACAACTATCAAACGAAACAAAATAAACGACCGCCCATGAATATTAATTCGGGCGGTCGGTACGGGTTTTCCAAGTGCCCGAGATTGCCGTGAAAGAGGAGCGACGCGTACTTGAGTACGCGAGCGACGGTTTGAACGGCAAGGTCGGGTGCTTGGGAAACCCGCGGGGATTAGAGAGATTTGATACGAGTGCCGGCGGCGGTATCTTCAATCGTCAGCCCGAGGTCCTTGAGCTGGTCGCGGATGGCGTCGGCCAGATCCCAGTTCTTGGCGGCACGGGCCTCGGCGCGGGCCTCGAGAATCTTGGAAGCTGCCTCGTCCACGTCGTCGCCCGTGTAGGCGACCAGGCCGGCGGCAACGCCCAGCAGGCCCAGCGGCAGCTCGACCTTGGGCTCGGGAAGCTCGACGCCAAGCGTATCGAGCAGCTCGGCCAGTGTGTCGGCGGCGGCAAGCGCGGCGGCCTTGTCGGCAGCGTCGCCCGCCTGCTCCAGATACTGGTTGCACTCGGTTACAAAGCCAAAGACGGCGCCCATGGCACCAGCGGTGTTAAAGTCGTCGTCCATGCACTCCTTAAAGGTGGCACGGGTCTCGGCGGCCTTGGCGGCAAACGCCTCGGATGCTGCCGCATCGGCGTCGGCCGTCGCATGGTTCGCGGCCCAGCGCAGGTTCTCGACCGTACCGGCGATACGCGTGAGCGAGTTCTCGGCACCCTCCAGGCGCTCCCAAGAAAAGTCGAGCGGCGAGCGATAGCTCGTCTGCAGCATCAGCAGGCGCAGGGCGGCAGCGGAGTGCTGCTCGAGGACCTCGGCCAGCGTAAAGAAGTTGCCGAGCGACTTGGACATCTTCTCGCCGTCTACCAGCAGCATGCCCGTGTGCATCCAGGTGTTGGAGAAGCCCTGGTGCCAGGCGCAGGTGGCCTGGGCGCACTCGTTCTCATGATGCGGGAAGGCAAGGTCGGAGCCGCCGCCGTGGATGTCAATCGGGGTGCCCAGGTAGCGGTGCACCATGGCGGCGCACTCGGTGTGCCAACCGGGACGCCCCTCGCCCCAGGGGCTCGGCCAGCTGGGCTCGCCGGGCTTGGCGGCCTTCCACAGGGCAAAGTCGAGCGGGTCGTTCTTGTCCTCGTTCTCCTCGATGCGCGCGCCAACCATAAGGTCGTCGATGTTGCGGCCCGAGACCTGACCATAGTTGGGATCGCTGCGCACGGCAAAGTACACGTCGCCGTTATCGGCGGCGTAGGCGTGGCCCTGCTCGATGAGCGTCTTGATCATGGCGATCATGGGGCCGATCTCCTTGGTGGCGCGAGGACGCACATCGGGATCGAGCACGTTGGCGGCGCGCATAACGCCGATAAACTTGTCAGAGAACTCCGTCGCAACCTCGGCGGCGGTACGGCCCTGCTCGTTGGCGCGCTTGATGATCTTGTCATCGACATCGGTGAGGTTCTGGGCAAACGTGACCTCGTAGCCGCTCGCGATGAGCCAGCGACGAATCACGTCAAAGCTGATGAACGTGCGGGCATTGCCGATGTGGATGTTGTCGTAGACCGTGGGGCCGCACACGTACATGCGGACCTTGCCGGACTCGATGGGCTGGAACTCTTCCTTTTTATGGGTAGCGCTGTTATAGATACGCATTCGTTACTCCTTAACGGTTTTCTGTAGCAGGCAGACGGCCCAGGCGCCGATTCCCTCGCCCTGGCCTTCCCAACCGAGCTTTTCGGTCGTAGTGGCGGCGACGCCCACGTTTTCGACGTCAACGCCCAGGGCATGGGCAAGGTTGGCGCGCATGGCATCGCGGTGCGGGGTGATCTTGGGTTGTTGACAGGCAATGGTGCAATCGGCATCGACAAACTCGAAGCCCAGCTCGCGCGCATAGCCCATCACGCGAGCGAGCAGCACCATCGAATCAGCACCCTCATAGGCGGGGTCGGTATCGGGGAATAGCTTGCCGATGTCTCCCCCGCGGCAGGCGCCCAGAATGGCGTCGGCCAAGGCGTGCGCGAGCACATCGGCATCCGAGTGGCCCAGCAGGCCGCGCTCGTAGGGAATGTCGACACCGCCGATGATACATCGACGCCCCTCCACCAGACGGTGGACGTCGTAGCCATGGCCAATGCGCAGGTTACTGAACATGGGGAAGGTCCTCTCCCTCGGCCATGCGGCCAAGCAGAATCGCGGTTACGGGACGCAGGTCCTCGGGCACCGTCACCTTAAGGTTATCGCGCGGGCTCTGGACGCAGCGGACGCGCCCACCCATGCGCTCGACCAGCGACGAATCATCGGTGCCGATAAAGCCCTCGGCAATGGCTGCAGCATGGGCGCGCTTCATAGCATCGACGCTAAAGATCTGCGGCGTCTGCGCTGCCCAGTAGAGCTCACGCGGCGGCGTCTCGACGATATTGTCGCCATCGACGATCTTGAGCGTGTCGATCGCGGGCTGGCCGCACACGACACCGTCGAGCGAGCGGTCGCTCACGAGCACGTCGATAGCGTGGTCGATGGCCTCGGTCGTAATGAGCGGACGGGCGCCGTCGTGGATAGCGACATATTCGAAACCCGCCGGCACCGCGTGCACGCCGGCGCGGGTGGAATCCTGACGAGTATCGCCGGCATCGGCAAAGCTGATGGGCGTGTCATAGTCAAACGGGTCGATAGCCAAGCGGCGCATCTCGGCACGGCGCTCGGCAGGGCAAACCACGACGATATGGCCGACCTTGTCGCTACGATCGAACGCGCGGATGGACCAGCTCATGAGCGGACGGCCCGCCACGTTAACGAGCTGCTTGCCGCCGGGATTTCCAAAGCGCTGGCCGCTGCCGCCGGCAACGACCACGGCGCATACGGGCGCCATTATGCGTTCCCCTGTTTGGTGCCCTTCATGCGGTACAGCGAGTCCGCAAGAATGGCAGGGTTGTTGACGCCAAAGTCGCCCAAGCGCTCCGGATCCTCGCTGATGTCATCCATGAGCTCCTGCAGCGAGCCGTACTCGTCGACGATCTTCTCGGCCACGCCGTCGCGCACGACGGACACGCGCGAAAGCGTGCGCAGGCCCAGCGGCGTCATGACGGAGTCCTCGTCCAAGTCGTCATAGCCCAGAACTGCCGCCACGTGCTGCGGGTCGGACAGGTCCTTAGGCGTCATACGGGCAAGCTCAGCGCGAATCTTCTCGGCGTTGGCCTCAGAGGAATCGCTTGCGTAGTCGCGGATCATCAAGTCGTATTCGGTATCCATGCTGGAGCCCGCGAGCTGCTCGAGCTGCATCTGCACGAGCTTGCCCTGGTTACCCAGCTTGACGATGCAATCCTTAAGCTCGGTCTTTGCCTGTTGCATGATCTCGAAACTCGAGAAGATGCCGGTGATGTCGGCGAGCGTGACGTAGTCGTCGAGCTCAAGGGCCGTCAGGCGCAGCAGGGAGCGATCGAGCGACTGACGGGTAGTCTGGAGCGTGGCGACGAGCTGGTTGACCGAGCTCATGATGGTGGTGACGGGCTGGATCTCGTAGCTCTTGCCGTGGACGTACACGTTGACGACGGCACGACGAGCCGAAACCGAGATCACGATGGCGTCGGTGAGCACCGACATGCGAGCGGCAGTACGGTGACGCATGCCCGTCTCACTCGTGGCGAGCGAGGGATCGGGATTGAGGTGGAAGTTGGCACGCAGGATCTGGGTGAGGTCGCCATCGATAACGATGGCACCGTCCATCTTGGAGAGCTCGAACAGGCGGTTCGAGGTAAACGAAATGTTGAGCGGGAAGCCGTCGTTACCGGCGGCGAGCACGTTTTCGGTGTCGCCGACGCAGATAAGGGCGCCCAGGTGACCGGCAATGATCATGTCGAGGGCGGTGCGGATCGGCTGACCGGGGGCAGTCAGGCGGATGGCCTGTTCCATACGCTTTTGCAGCTCGTTCTTATCCAAGGCATCGCTCCCATCGTATACGCTCCATAAACGTCAATAAGTTTCTCACGGTTTGCCCCTGTGACGCCCGCAAAATCCGATGCTTACAGAATGAGCGAACACAGCTGAGAGCCCCAATCCAAATGAGCTGCTTATGTGGTAGCATCGGGATTCGCATAAATGAGGGAGTAGTCGCGTGATCGGGTTCGCCTCCGGTGGCGCGGCAAGTCAACACACTGGCCGATGCGGCCCGGCTTGCCTTAATGAACGAGACTCGTGGCTGTGCGCGCAACGCGTACGCCACGAGTCTTTTTTGTTACTCCCCCAAGAGGTACACGCGGGCCCGCCCGCAGAGAGGGAGCCAGACTATGGGACTCGCAGAGCTCGTGTTGCTCGCCGTTGGCCTTTCGATGGACGCCTTTGCCGTATCCATCTGCAAGGGCCTTGGCATGAAGAAGATCAACCTTAAGGTCGCCGTAGTGCTCGGCCTGTTCTTTGGCGGCTTCCAGGCAGGCATGCCCGTGATCGGATGGGCGCTTGGCAGTCAATTCATGAGCATCATCGGCCCCATCGACCACTGGATCGCCTTTATCCTTTTGGCCTTCATCGGCAGCAAAATGCTGTGGGAAGCCTTTACCGAAGACGAGGATGAAGACGACGGCAAGGATGCCGAGAAGATTGAACTGGGCGAGTACCTGATCCTCGCCATCGCCACCTCAATCGACGCCCTGGCCGTGGGCATCTCGTTTGCCGCGCTCTCGGTTGACATCGTGCCCGCTGTATCGCTTATCGGCGTCACAACGTTTATCTTCTCCGTCGCCGGCGTAGCGATCGGCCACACCTTTGGCGCGCGCTACGAAAAACCCGCCACCATCGTGGGTGGCGTCGTGCTCATCCTTATCGGCCTCAAGATCCTGCTGGAACACTTGGGTTTTTTGGTGCTGTAAAACACCCTTCAAAACTAAACGTCCGTATGAGGTCTCATGCAGAGTTTTGCATGAGCCTTTTCATGCAGACTTTTGCATGTCATACTAGGATGCAAAAGTCCGCACGTTAGGAGATTGCCATGGATACCCTTCCCATCACCACGCCGCGCCAAGCCGGCATCTACGTGCGTCAGGCGCGCGAGGCGCAGGGGATCACCCGTGCCGCCCTCGCTAAAAAAGCCGGTGTTTCGGAACGCCTGCTCGCATCGCTCGAGCTGGGAGATGCCACGGGCATTCGGCTCGACAAGCTGCTGGCAGTTTTCGGTGCTCTTGGACTGGCGCTCGCCGCTCAAGGGGATATAGGCGAAACGAAAAATGAGCAACCAGTCGACGCCCCGCATGCTGATCAACCTTGCAGCACCTCCAGACGCCATCACGCCCAACGTCTTCATCATCGCAACCGTCGCAGCACAACCATTCCGGCTCTTGCAGATGCCCCCTTTACATCCGCACTCTACGACGAGGTCTTCGCCGATTTCGCCATGTCCAATCTCGGAGTCTCGATTGCCACAAACGCATCTAGCCAAGCCATGCCCGAAGGGAAATAGCCAATGGCCAGAACATCACTTCGGACCATTATTTGCGGCGTGCCTGCTGGAACGCTCACGCAAGATGAGAACGGTCTTATCAGCTTTACCTACGATCATGACTATGACGGGCCAGCCCTATCGACCAACATACCCGTATCGAATCGCACATACGGACAACAGGTCATGAATCCGTACCTGTTTGGCCTTCTACCCGACAGCGAGGACCAACGAAAAGCGATTGCCGCCGAATTCGACGTTAGGCCCAACAATCCCGTTGCGTTGCTCAGCCATATCGGACTCGACTGTCCGGGCGGCGTGCAGTTTTGTGCCGAAGAAGATACCGACGCCGTCCTGCATCGCGCTGGCGAATACCGCCCTATAGACAACCACGAAATTGCTCTTCGTCTCAAGTCGATCAGAGATGACCGCGATGCATCGTGGATGGGTCTAGATGAAAGTTGGTCACTTGGAGGCAACCAGGGCAAGTTCGCGCTCGCGTTCATAAACGGCCGCTGGTGCGAATGCATGGGCTCCTCGCCCACGACGCATATTTTCAAAAATGGCGTTATCGGATTTAAACTCGAGGCTCTCAATGAGTTTGTCTGCATGAAAAGCGCCCAGCGCGCCGGTATCGCAACGGCAAACGTCGAATATCGTATGTTTGAGGACGAACCCGCCCTCATTGTTGAGCGCTATGACCGCATGAAAGTCAAAGACGGGACAATCAGGCGTCTACATCAAGAAGACCTCTGTCAGGCACTTGGGGTGATGCCCGCCCAAAAGTACACGGCAGACGGCGGCCCGACCACACGCGACATTCAAGAGCTCCTCGTAAATACGAGCCACCATCAACTTAACCTGTATCTGTTTACGCAGATACTGTTCTTCAACGCCATTATCGGCGCACCGGATGCGCACGCGAAAAACTATTCCCTGCTCCTTGGAAACGACGGCACAGCCATGATGGCTCGAATGTACGATGTCGCGTCGGGTTTGGCGTATGAGCGCATGCGCCGCCGGGCGCGCCTCGCCATGAGCGTTGGCGGCGAAAATCGTGTGGGGCGAATCGGTCCAGGCGCTATCCGCCGATACCACGGCATGGGCGATCCCGCGCTGGAGGCGGCGCTTACCGATGCCGGGCTATCCGAGAAGTTTTGCTTTGCGACCATGATGGACCTCGCCTACG
The DNA here is from genome assembly GCA_018368055.1 of Collinsella sp. Lineage (GTDB taxonomy): Bacteria > Actinomycetota > Coriobacteriia > Coriobacteriales > Coriobacteriaceae > Collinsella. The sequence goes on from JAGZFB010000017.1 coordinate 28,423, forward strand.
AGGTACCCATTTGCATGGAAGAGGTCATGGACGAATACGCCGACCTGCCCGGCATGGCGGACCTGCGCGAGCATATGCTCGGCCCCGTCCGCGAAAACTGCCAGCGCACCCTCGACCTCATCAGGGCAGAAATGGACTAGGTGACCGTAATTTCGCAATTATCAAACAAAAGAGGGGGGGCACCCGTCGCAAACGCTCGAATGCCCCCTCTCGTAATGTCATTTGCAATCCGCTAGCACGTGACTCGGACTGCTGCTAGCGCAACCTTTACGCGGCAAGGCGCTTGAGGACGTCGATGAGCAGCTCGTAGAAGCGCTCGGCAGAAGCGAGCTCCATGCTCTCGTCCGGGGTGTGGACATCGGAGAGCGTCGGACCCACGGCGATGGCGTCCAGGCCGTGCAGGGCCTCGGCAAACAGGCCGCACTCAAGGCCGGCGTGAATGGACTCGATGCGCAGCTCGGAGCCAAAGAGCTCTCGATAGCTCTCGACAAAGACTTCGCGGACCGGCGAATGCTCGGCATAGCTCCAGCCGGGATACTCAAACTCAAACTTGGCGTCGAAGCCCAGGACATCGGCCAGCGTCTGCAGACGGTCCTTGAACTCGTTCTGCAGCGAGGTGATCGAGGAGCGCGGGGACAGCATGATCTTGACCTCGTCGTCAGAAGTGGCAACCACACCGATGTTGGAGGAAACCTCGACGGAGCCGTCGGTGGCGACGTTGCGGCGAATCACGCCGTTGGGGGCAAGACGCAGGGCGCGGATGAGGGCAAGCGCGGACTTCTGGTCCATGGCCTCGACCTCGGCGTCGTCGGCAATCTCGACGGTGCAGGTAAAGCCGGGGTCGAAGACCTCGAGCTCGGCAGTAACGTCGGCGATGATGCCCTTTGCGATCTGGGCCGCGGCCTCGGCGGCAGCGTGGTCGGCGTAGACCAGAACAGCCTTGCACTCACGGTTGATGGCGTTGTCCTTGGTGCCGCCGTTAAAGCTAACGATGGCGGGCTCGCCAGCGACCATCAGGCGGTCGATGATGCGGGCCATGATGAGGTTGCCGTTGCCGCGCTCCAGGTTGATATCGCTGCCGGAGTGGCCGCCCAGCAGGCCGGAGATGTCGAGCGTGAGGGTGCTACCGGTCTTGTGCTCGCGCGCGATCGGGCAGGTGTAGGTAACGACGACACCGCCGGCGCAGCTGACGGTAGCAACGCCCTCTTCCTCGGAGTCAAGGTTAATCATGGTGCGGGCGCTAATCTGGGACTTGTCGAGCGTCTCGGCGCCGACCAGGCCAGTCTCCTCGTCGGTGGTGAATACGCACTCGAGGGCGGGGTGAACGATCGAATCGTCATCGAGAACAGTGAGCATCAGAGCGACGGCAATACCGTTGTCGGCGCCCAGAGTGGTGCCGTTAGCGGTGAGGACGCCGTCCTTGACGACCAGGTCGATACCATCAGTCGTAAAGTCGTGCTCAACGGAGCCCAACTTGTCGCACACCATATCGATGTGGCCCTGCAGCATTACGGTCGGGGCATTCTCGGCGCCGGCAGATGCGGGCTTGCGAATGATGACGTTGTAGACCTCGTCCTGATACACATCGAGACCGCGCTCCTTGGCAAACGCGACCAGGAAATCGCTGATGCCTTTCTCGTTGCCAGACCCACGGGGGATCGCGCTGACCTCCTCAAAGAAATGGAACAGCTGGGCGGGCTCGTAGCCGGTAATCTTGTAGTCCATGGTGCCTCCTTGGCGCAACTGGTTAGACAGTAAGACGTGCGACTTGTATATTCCCAGACTTTGCGTGCATAAACCAGTCGAAAACGCCGAGCGCCCTCGCATCATCGGCTAACGGTGGACCGTATAGCGTAACGGTCACAACTTCCGCAGCTCTACAAATCGAGGCGCCCTTTCCGGAGCGCCTCGATTGCGCGTATCAAATTGTCGCCACGCCCTACAGCGCGCCGGAACCGGCTTGCATCATGCCGCCGGGGCCCGAGGTCACGCCGCCGCTCACGGGCGCGGCGTTGCCGGTGTGCGGTGCCGCCGGGGCGGTATCGCCACCGAGCGTGCCCACCGGACGCGGTGCCGGGATCTCGCCCGTGCCGTGGCTAAAGACAAACTTGCCATCGGCCACGTCGCACAGGACGGTATCGCCCTCGCCCCACTCGCCAGCCAGCAGTTCCTCGGACAGCGGATCCTCGATGAGCTTTTGGATAGCACGGCGCAGCGGACGCGCGCCGTTGGTGAGGTCGGTGCCCTCGGCCACGATCTTGTCATAGGCCGCATCGGTGAGCTTGATGTTCATGCCGTTGGCAATCAGGCGCTGACGCAGGTCGTCCACCAGCAGGTGCGCGATCTTGGTCAGGTTCTCGCCCGAGAGCTTCTGGAACACCACAATGTCGTCGATACGGTTGAGCAGCTCGGGGCGGAACAGGCGCTTGAGCTCGCCCATCGCACGGCCCTTGATCTCACTCGAGGTGAGGCCCTGCTCGCCGGTGGTGCCAAAGCCAACGCTCGCATCCTGCGCGATCTCGCGGGCGCCCACGTTGGACGTCATGATGATCACGGTATTGCGGAAGTCGACCGTCTTGCCCTGGCTATCAGTCAGGCGACCCTCCTCCAGCACCTGCAACAAAATGTTGAAGATGTCGGGGTGCGCCTTCTCGATCTCGTCGAACAGCACGACCGAGTACGGGTGACGACGAACGGCCTTGGTAAGCTGACCGCCCTCGTCGTGGCCCACGTAACCCGGAGGGCTACCGATAAGCTTGGAGACCTCGAACTCGCTGCCGAACTCCGACATGTCGAAGCTGATGAGCGCGTCCTTACTGCCAAAGAGGTACTCGGCGAGCGTCTTGGCGAGCTCGGTCTTGCCTGTGCCGGTGGGACCAAGGAAGATAAAGCTACCACCGGGACGACGCGGGTCCTTGAGCGGCGAGCGGCTGCGGCGCACGGCCTTGGCGACGGCCTCGACGGCCTCGTCCTGGCCGATAATGCGGGTCTTGAGCACGCTTTCGGTCTGCAGCAGGCGACGGCTCTCGCTCTCGGTGAGCGAGGAAACCGGCACGCCAGAGGTCACGGACACGATGTCGGCAATCTGACTCACGTCGATGGTGAGCGGGCTGGCGTCGAGCTCGGCGGTCCAGGCGGCCTTGGCCTCGGCGAGCTCAATCTCGGCGGCCTTCTGCTGCTCGGTGATCTCGGCGGCCTTGTTCATGTCGTCGCTCTCGGTGGCCTCCTGCGCGGCGGCCTTGAGCTCCTCTATGCGATGCTCGGCCTCGCGCACCGGCTCGGGCGCACGATTCGCGGCGATGCGAGCGCGGGCACCGGCCTCGTCGATGAGGTCGATGGCCTTATCGGGCAGGAAGCGATCCTGGATGTAGCGGTTGGAAAGGTTCGCGGCAGCCTCGATAGCGCCCTGCGTGTAGCGCACATGGTGGTGCTCCTCGTAGCGCGGCTTAAGCGCGGTCAGGATCTTGACGGTGTCCTCGACGCTCGGCTCCTCGACATCGATAGTCTGGAAGCGACGCTCGAAGGCTGGGTCTTTGGTGAGGTACTTGCGGAATTCCTCGGCCGTGGTGGCGCCAATAATCTGGAAGGCACCGCGTGCAAGCACGGGCTTGAGCATGGAGCTCGCGTCGATGGAGCCCTCGGCAGAACCGGCACCGATGATGGTGTGCATCTCGTCAATAAACAGGATGACGTCGTCAGCCTCGGTGGCCTCCTGGATCACGTTCTTGAGGCGCTCCTCAAACTCACCGCGATACTTGGCGCCCGCAACGAGGCCCGGCAGGTCGAGCGTCCAGATGTTCTGGTTCATGAGATTCTCGGGCACGTTGCCGGCAGCGATCTGCTGCGCCAGGCCCTCGACGATGGCCGTCTTGCCCACGCCGGGGTCGCCCAGGATAAGCGGGTTGTTCTTGGTGCGGCGCGAAAGGATCTCCATCATGCGCTGGACTTCCTTTTCGCGGCCAATCACGGGATCGAGCTCGCCGTCGCGCGCCTTTTGAGTGAGGTTGGTGGCGAACTGCTTGAGCGTGTCGGTGCCGCTCCCCTTTTGCTGAGAGGCATCCGAGCCGCTAAAGAACGGCAGGCCCGCACCGGGACGACCAGCACCGGCGCCGGCGAGCGGACGCTTCTTGTCCTGGTCCTTGGCGGTGAGTTTCTCGATAGCCTTTTTGATGGAGGCGGACGACACACCCAGGCGCATGAGGATGTCCATGGCCATGCCGTTGCCCTCTTCGACGATACCGATGAGCAGGTGCTCGGTCGACACGTAGGTCTGGTTGTTCTCACGCGCCACGCGGAATGAACGCTCCATCACGCTAATGACGAGCGGCGTAAAGGCGAGCTTGGCCGCCTCGGTCTCCTCGCTGGGCTCGGGAACCGTGGTCTGGACCTCTTTGAGGGTGTCCATGATGTCGTCGTAGGAGATATCGAGCGAGCGCAGCGCCTCGGCGGCAATGCCCTCGTCCTCCTTGGCAAGCGCGAGCAGCAGATGCTCGGTGCCCACCTTATTTGAGTGCAGATCGAGCGCCTCCTGTTTGGCCATCGACATGACCTTGCGCGCTCGATCGGTAAATCTATCTAACATGCTCGTTTCCTTACATGAGTTCATCGAAATCAAAACGCCCGCCCGTCGGCGGCGCTTTTGTCTCTTTACCCACAGGTTGTCTATGTTAACAGCTGGAGGAATATCTATAAACCCGGCTCACATGAATGCAGGTTATGACCGCATCGCGGGACTCACCGCGATGCGCGACAGGCGCCCCGCAAGAGAAACCCTAGGCGTCTTTCACCACGTCGGGACTCGTCGCACGCGATGCGCGATAGGCATCGGCCTCCTTGGAGACGCGTTCGAGCAGCTCGGATGTATCGACGCCCTCGACTTGGGCGACCGTTTCCACCGTCTGCATGGCGACCGCCCTCAGGTACGCGCACGCGCTGTCCCCCGGCTGCTCGAGGTCTATCTCCTCGCCGCCCTCCCGGGCAAAGCCGACCGCCATCACAAAGCCCATGATGCCCGAGACCAGAAAGCCCACCGCAAAGCTCGAATCTGCCTTGAGCTCTTCTCCGTCGGGGTGGACGATCTCTCTCACGCGGTCGATGATGATCGTATGGATGCCCTGCACGACCTGCTCGGCGGCACCCGCCCTCATGGTGATGACGATGCGCCGCAGCAGACAGCGGACGTCGCGCCGGTCGAACGCCGAAAGGTCGCCCTCGCTCGAAAAATGCCAGAGGGCATCGGTGATGAGCTCGTTATCCTGCAGCAGCTGGGCTATGGCGATGGCGACGAGTTCATCGAAATCGTGAAAATAGTAGTAAAACGTTCCGCGATTGCACTGGGCGGCGCGGGTCACCTCGCCAACCGACAGCTCGAAGATGCTGTTGTTCTCGATGAGCTCCCAAAACGCCTCGATGATACGGGTGCGTGCATCGGGCGCATCGGCGTCCTTACGCGGTCTCGCCATGCGTCTCACCGCACCCCTGCGCCTTGGCGTTCATGATGAGCATCTGAAGACGGTTCTCCACGTTGGCGAAGCTCACGTCGGGATCGTAGTCGAGCGGCAGGAACTGCGCCGTGGGATACTGCTCCTTGAGCGCATGGATGAGCCCGCGCCCCACGACATGGTTGGGCAGACACCCGAACGGCTGCAGGATCACGAAGTTGCGGCAGCCGCGCTTGGCGTGCTCGAGGATCTCCGCCGGAATCAGCACGCCCTCGCCCGCATCGAACGTATGGTGCAGGATCTTATCGCTCGCGCGCACGAGCTCGGGCATGCGCGTCGGCGGCTCGTAGAGCGGGCTCGCCGCGCCCAGGCGGTCGCAACGGTCGTGCGCGAGCTCGAACAGGTTGTCCGCCGTGGCGTACCAGGCCTTTTCGGGCAGCGACAGGTCGACGTGGAACTCGCGCGACTGCGCATGCTTGTAGAAATAGGTCTTGCGGATCACGTCGGTCATGCGCGCCTCGATGACCTCGAGCCCGTTGTCCTCGAGGTAGCGCTCGATCTCGTGGTTGGCGCCGAGATGGAAATTGAGCAGGTACTCGCCCACGATGAGAACGGTCGGATGCGGGTTCGAGCGGTCGTACGGAACGGCGTCCATGATCGCAAGCGCGCGTTTGAAGCCCGTCGCCTGGCCTCTCAGCCCGGAGCGCTCCATGCCCTCGATAACCTCATCGAGCGCGCGGTCGAACGCAGCGTCCGCCGCGCCCTTCTCGAGCTCGTAGGGACGGATGCGCCTAAGCATGGCCTCGAGGGCATCGATCATGGGAAGACCGTAGGCGATCTGGATGCTCGGGCCAAGGCCGAGCTTGAAGCCCGGATGCGCATTGTGGGCATCGACGTCGTCGTTGGTGAGCACCGGGACATAGTCGTATCCCGCGTCGTCGAGCGCGCGGCGCAGCAGGGGCATGTAGTGCGTCAGGCGGCAGTCGCCGATATACTTGCCAGTCACCACGGCGACGTCGTGCGGGTCGTACTTACCGCTCTCGAGTGCCGCGAGCGCCTCGCCGATCACGATTTGCGCGGGGAAGCAGATGTCGTTGTGCACATAGCGTTTGCCCAGGCGGATGGCATCCTCGCGCCCGATATCAAGGGCCTCGGCGCGCACGCCCTGATTGCGCATCGCCGCGGTCATGAGCCTGCAGAACGCATGGGAGGTGTTGGGGACCAGCGCGATCTTGTCGTGCCGGTCGCGCTTGGTGTACTTGACCTTATACGGGTCGTCGAGCGGATGGACCGCGTGCACCCGGGCGCCCTCGGCACGCTCCTCCGCGCGACGACGGTTGACCGACTCGATAAACGAACGCACGCGAATGCCCATGGGACCGGCGACGTCGCTCTCATCGAGCTTGATCATCATCGGAACCTTGGAGCCCATCTCGCCCATCATGCGCGCGATCTCGTCGGTGAGATACGCATCGTGGCCGCAGCCGAAGCTGCCCATCTGCACGAGCTCGAGCTCGGGCGTCGATGCGACGATGACCGCGCACGACAGCATGCGCGCATGGTAGTTGTTCACGATGTCGATGCGGCTGTTGGAAAGATCGACGTTGCAGACCCCCGGCACCGCATCGGGCGTCAGCACGGGGATGCCGCGCTCAGAGAAGAGCTTGGGCAGCCCGTGGTTGACCAGCGGGTCGTTGTGGTACGGGCGCGAAGCGATCACCACCGCGTAGCCGCCGTCCTCGCGCACGTTCTCGAGCACCTGCCTGCCGCGCAGCTGCAGCTGGTTCTCAAACGTCTGCTGCGCGCGGTCCGCCTGCTCGGTCGCCTTGGCAACCAGGTCGGCATCGATATCGAAGGTCTCCTTGCACCACGCCTTGAGCTGGCGGTTTCGGTCGCCCTCGTCGTACCAGTGGAACAGCGGCGTATCGAACGGAACGCCGAAACGCTCCTCCGGGTTATCGGAATTGCGCATCACGTAGGGGTATCCCTTTACGACGGCGCACATCCACTCGCTGGTAGAGGCGGTGTTTTCGGTGGGCACCGTCGTGATGATGGGCATGAAGATGCGGTCGACGCCGGCGTCGACGAGATTGCGGATGTGCCCGTGGACGAGCTTGGCCGGGAAGCACACGGTGTCGGATGTGACGTGCGCCAGACCGCGCTCGTACATCGCCTTGGTGCTGCGTCCCGAGACGCGCACCTTAAAGCCGAGCGTGCTGAAGAACGTCGACCAGAACGGCATGGTGTCCCAGAACTCGAGCACACGGGGAATGCCGATCGTGACATCGCGCCCCCCGCAGACGGGAACCGTGGGGCACGACTCGAACAGCAGCTTCTCGCGGTCGACAAAGAGATTGGGGGCAGCCGCGGTCCGGTCACGCCCCGTGCCGGGTGCCTGTGCCTCGCAAGCACCCTGCGGACGCAGCTCCTCCGCCGCGGGAACCTCGCGCACGAGCTCATCCCATGAGATGGCGCCGCCGCGCGGGCAGCGATTGCCCGTGACGTAAAGCGAGCCGTCGCCAAATGCCACGACCGCGCGCTGGCAGCGGTTGTTGCACCGACGGCAGGTAACGCCGCCGAACTCGCGATGCTCGAAGCGCTCCACGGCATCGAGCCCGATAAACGACGTGCCGGCGTCGCCCTTGCGGCATTCCTCGCGCGCGAGCAGGGCGATACCGATAGCGCCCATCAGCCCCGGGTGGGGTGCACGCGTGACGGGTTTGCCCAGATACTGCTCGAATGCGCGCAGCACCGCGTCGTTTCGGAACGTGCCGCCCTGGACGACGACTTTGTCGCCCAGACGGTTGAGATTTGAAACGCGAATGACCTTGGTGAACACGTTCTCGATAATCGAACGGCAGAGACCGGCCATGATGTCGCCCGGACCCTTACCGCGCCGCTGCTCGGAAACGACGCTGCTGTTCATGAACACCGTGCAGCGGCTGCCGAGAACGGCGGGGGCTTTGGACGAAAATGCCTCGGTCGCGATATCCTCAACGGCTATTCCAAGGTTTTTGGCAAAACCCTCGAGGAACGAGCCGCAGCCCGCAGAGCACGCCTCGTTGACGACGATATCGGTCAGCACGCCGCGGTTGAGCCAGATGGCCTTCATATCCTGTCCGCCGATGTCGAGCACGAAGGTCGCATCGGGAACGCATGCGCACGCGGCGCGGGCGTGCGCGACCGTCTCGACCGTATGGTAGTCGGCGTGGAACGCGCGCGCGAAAAGCTCCTCGCCGTATCCCGTGGTGCCCACGGCATCGATCGCAAGCGTGACTCCCGCTGTCTCCCAGCGGTTCTTCAAGCTGACAAGACCCTGTTGGGCGACGTCGAGCGGTCTGCCGTTATTAGACGCGTAGAACGAATCGACAAGCTCACCCGCCTCATCGACCAGGGCGAACTTGGTCGTCGTGCTCCCCGAATCGATACCGAGCGCCACACGCACCGTCTCTCCGGGCGCATACGCATCCGGACCCTTTGCCGGCGTCTCTTTGCCATGGCGTGCCGTAAAATCCGCCTGCTCGGCAGGTGTGGCAAAAAAGGGCTGGGCAAGACGTCCCTCCCCGCTTGCGGGCGCGACCGTCTCGAGCTTATCCAGCCGGACAAAAGCGTCGGGAAGGTCGATCGGTTGGGACGATGCGAACATGTCGGTCAGCGACAGGGCGGCACCGCGCGCGACCATGATCTGCGGATCGCGCGGGACGATAACCTGATCGTCCGATAGATTCAGTTGCTCCCGGAACACGCGGACCAGTGTGGGGTTGTAGGCGAGCGTACCGCCCTCGAAGATTACCGGCGGCTCGATGTCGATACCCTGGGCCAGACCGCCGATCGTTTGGCGGGCGACCGCGTGAAGCGCCGAAAGCGCCAGGTCGGTGGTAGGAATGCCCTCGTTGAGCAGCGGCTGGATATCGGTCTTTGCGTACACGCCGCAGCGGCCCGAGACCTCGTGGACGGTCGTTCCCCGGCTTGCGAGCTGCTCGAACTCGCCCGATTCGGTGCCGACCCCCATGAGCTTTGCCATCTCGTCGATAAATGCACCGGTACCGCCTGCGCACGAGCCGTTCATGCGCATGTCGGCAACCTCGATGTCTCCCTTATCGTTGGTGCGGAAGAAGATCATCTTGGCGTCTTGGCCGCCCAGCTCGATGGCGCAGCGCGTCTGCGGATAGAACCTGCTGATCGCGAGCGCGTTGGCGACCACCTCCTGAACGTACGAGGCGCCCAGCGCGGTCGCGATATCGCGCGCACCCGAGCCGGTCACCGCAACGCGCAGTGACTCATGGGGAAAGCGCTCGGCGAGCTCGCCGAGCATGGCGCGCACGCTCGCTGTCTGACACGCCCCGTGGCGGCGATATCCCCACCACGCCTCGGTCATATCCTCGTGCATCGCGTAAACTTTGGTCGTCGTCGACCCTACGTCCAGTCCTACTAGCAACGCCATAATGCTCCGTCTCTCGCATTTTTCCCGCTAGAGATATACCACTCTACGTAATACAACAGACTGTTGTATTTAAACTCCGTATAAAAAGCGGCTGCCGAAACGCTTCAGCAGCCGCCGAATGCACCAACAGATTGTTCTGCGCGCTAGCACGTCGGGCAACGGAGCAGCACGGGCCCTCCGGTCATGCGCACCGCTCACGCCCGCGATGTCGCCGAGAGAGCTATCCACGCTTAGGGCTCCAACCAAGCAAGTCGCCCGCGCTCAGCAGATCCCTAAGCGAGCTACTCGCACTCAGGAGCCATAGCCTGCTCCAAGAGCTCGGCATGCTCCTCCTCGAAAACCGTCCCCACAGGGAAGGCGCGACGGAAGACGAAGCGGGAAATCGGACCGGCTACCAAAAGGTTCCACGGCAGCGCCATCACAAAATTATGCGGGATGTTGATCATCCAGATCGCGGGCACGGAATACAGGTTCGCAAGGATGCCGCCGGGCATGTGCGTCAGACCCTCACAGGCACCGTGCAGCGACATGATGATGACCATGGGAACGACCATGCAGGAGCTGACGGCGAGCGTCATGGCAAGTGGCGAGCTCTTGCCCGGCGTGACCAAGTACTTAAAGGCGAAACCCTTGGCGAGCGGGCTGGCGACGAACCAGTCGCAGCACATGGCAAAAATGTAGGCAACGGGGAAGCCGAGCCACGCAGTGGCAACGACCTCGCCGTTGATGGCCCCGTGCTGCAGGGCAACGTTGTAGATGCTCATCCAGAGCACCATGCAAAAGCACATGATAAAGGTGAACAGCAGGCTCTCTCGTTTGTTGATAGGCATAAAGGGCAGATTCCTCTCTGTGTTGTACCGCGGCGCCACGCAACAAAAACGGGCGGGCAAGATGGAGCTGTTGGAACTTCATCTCGCCCGCCCGTGGTACGCGCGTCTGCGACTACTTATGTGGTGGAACCAGCCTAGCACGAAACGCATGCGCTTCGTAAGCGTTGAGTTTATGAAGATGCAGGGCACCGATAATCCCCCGACCCCATAAGTTGCGGTGGAATACGGACTGTTTTGACCCTTTAAGCAGCAATTCAGTCCCTATTTCACCGCAACTCATTTGGTGCAAAGTAACCTGTCCCCCTTGTACCAATTAGCTGGTGTGGCGCCAGCGAGGGTCGGTGAGCGTACGCGCCACACCCAGTCCAACGGGCAGAAACGCTACGATGAGCACTGCGCGCACAAACCAGCCGAGCATATTGACCGTGTCGAAGGTGCACATGTAATACATCGAGCGATACAGATACAAGCCCGGCACCATAATGACAATCGAAGGCACCGTGAGGGCGATGCGCGGGTAGGTGAGCTTGACTTCAGCCAAGCTTGCGAGCAGCCCCGATACCAGCGCGCCGATAAACGCTGCTGCCTCGGGAGGCATTCCCGTGCTGAGGCCCAGGAAGGGAATCATCGTCGGCGCATCGACAAGGGTCAGACGCAGGGTATTGGACACGGCGCCGATCAACCCAGCTGCCGCGGCCATCTTTACCGGGCTGTTGAACATCACCGAGAAGCCGAATACGCCAACGAAGCTCATCACCACGCGCAGGAGCGTAAGGGCAAGCGGCGAAAGGCCCAGTGGGGCAAAGTCGTCCGGCGCCAGGCCAACACACTCGGCAACCATCCAACCTACGAGGGTCGCCATCACAATAATCGATACGGCATATGAAAGGCGCTCGATACCGCTTCGCATGTCGAGCTTAGCGATGTCGAGGCCTGCCGTAATGAGTGGAAAGCCGGGAATCACAAAGAGCATGGCGCCGATATAGCCTTCTTGGTGCGACATTGCCCCCGGTATGACCTGGCCAAGGCCGAGCAATGCCAGCAGATACGAAACGCAAGCGAGCGCAACGCCGGTCGTCAGCGCGCTGAACTGACCAAGGCCTTGCTTGAGAATATGGGAGCGGGCAAAGTTGCCGACACCCGCGCCCACGAACGCGCAGGCCATCTCGATAGGGCCGCCGCCGAGCAAAAAAACGAAGGCGCCACAGGCGCAGGCCGCCGCAAGGCCCTGTTGCCAAGGCGCGTAATCAGGTTTTGAACTCTCAACGGTCTTGAGCATCTCGTGATACTCGTGCACCGTGAAGCGACGACCATAGGTCTCGATTTCCTTGAGGAAACTCTCCATCATCCAAATGCGATGGGTATTGACGCCCGTTGTGGGCAAGCTGACGACCTCATTAAAGCAGTGACCATCTTCGATGCAGGTGCACTCAAACGACAGAAGACTTAAGTCAACGTGGATGGTGACACCGAGTACGGCGGCAACACGATTCATGGTATCGCGCACGCGCCAGGCACCCGTTCCGCTTGCCAGCATAAGCATGCCGGTGCGGCAGATGATGGATGATTTATCGGTGAGCGGCGCATCGACGGCAAGCTCATCGCCTGCCGTCACGATCTGGTGCCAGTCAGTTTTCATATGGAGCGCGCCGGCACGAACGCCGTGGTGCATGGGGGCTCTCGAAAGCAGCGAGTTAAGGCGCGAAGGCTGTGAGGGCTCCGCCGATTCGCCCTCGTCCTCGTCGGGCTCTTCATCGACCAGATCAAAGGAATCAAGCGGCGCTGGCTCGCGACGGTCGATCAGCTCCTCGTCCTCATCATCAAAGTAGTTGAACTGATCGAGCATGTCCTCTTCGATTGCGCGCTCGCTCGCGTCGTCCATCCCGGTGCTCCCTTCCTATCGACTAACCCCCATCCTAGACAGCGACGGCTAAAGGAAACATAAAAGAGACGGCTGTCATGCGAACCATGCGCGCAATAGCCGTGGGTAGTCGTTTAAGAACGTCCACAATGACTATTGACAGCCAAGGCAACGCCGATGCCTTGGCAACGACAGACACTATGACCCAATCCGAGGGCACTAAAAAGATAGGAGCCCCCGCTCGTGACCGCGGGTCGGGGCTGCGACAATGATGTTGAAGTGCCATAGGCGCAGCCGCGCCGCAACGAGGTTGGGAGGCTC